>NZ_JAKGBD010000002.1:0-679918 GCF_021532535.1 Pseudoalteromonas sp. DL2-H2.2
AATTGTGAGCGCTTATTAGGTTAGTATTGCATTTTCCCTGGGGTCAGTGATGACTGTCTATCTCTGGCAGCACTTAACCGTGCCAAAAATATCAAATAACTACTGCTTCGACTGAAAATGCTCATCCGTAAAGCCCGATCTCTGAAACTTTTCGCTTCTTTATTTGCAGTAGCGCTTGTATTCATTTTTTATGGACCCGCAATAAGAACAAATAAGGCAGGGTGTCTTTCTTAATTGTTTATTCTTAATTGTTTATTTTATTAGAGGGACTCTTTACGCACCGCCTTATCAAGTTGCTTTTTTACCATATGAGATATTCGAGGTGATTTTTCAAGAAGAACTACAATCGATGGGGACACTTGATAGTACAATTTAATAAGTACTCTACCTAAGAAATTGGTTTTAAGTACATTGTCTCTGTAATGTCTATAAAACAATACTTCAGGAGCATCAAAGTCACCATAAACCGACGTAGCAATGAAACAACCTGAAAAATCCTTTACAGTAGCACCACATAAAGGACACAACGACTTTCGAGGCTTGGGGTCACCAAATGCACCTCGATCATGTATCAGCTTGGGAAATACTTTTTTCTGACATGAAGGGCAAACCACCCTGTCATCTCGTCGTTCTGAGTTTTCTGATGACTTAATTATTTTTAGCTTCGCTGCATATGGCCCTTTCTTTCCGTTACGTGATTCAAACTCTACTAAATCTCCATTGTTCGGTAAATCTGCACCAACGACCTCCCTTACTCCGAGGAAATGCTCTGTTCCATTATCGGCAACAACAAAACCAAAACCCTTTTCTTTAGAAAAAAACTTTATTTTTCCCTTCACTGAAACTCCACTCTTTAACTTTAATTGTCTTTCTAACGCTTTAGTATTCATGCGTACGCAGTACGCATAATCGCTTGTTGAACTAGACTGCTACCTGTACGCCGTATCCGGTTGGTATGGTTTATGCTATGGGAATTGCTTTTGATGAGAGACTTTTGTTTTGAACCGTTTATGGTTTAAACCGTTACAAACTGACTCATTCCCTGCCTGAACAACGTTATTTGTGCGTATTATTAGACCCACTTTTATCCTATTTGGCAAGGAGTTGTGATTTCAACACTACATGACTTACTCCCCCCTTGCATACTGCATTGGCAGAGTCGTTCCCCCCATATTCATTTGCCAGGCAAGTAAATCGGGTCGCTATGCCGTTCGGTTTGTCTCACCTTCTAATAGGTTTGCTTCTGAGTAGAACTTAAGCAGATCCCGGCTCGCACGCGTCCGGGATGACGGAGCTGTTTGTCGGGTTTGTCTTCATTGAACAACTGCTGCGTGGTGTTCAGATAGACTCCGGCTCGCACGCGTCCGGGATGACGGAGTTGTTGGTCAGGCTTGTCTTCGTTGATGAACTACTGCGTGGTGTTCAAGTAGCTCCCGGCTCGCATGCATTCGGGATGACGGAGTGTTTGTTAGGTTTATCCTCATTGATGAACTACTGCGGGGGTTCAAGTAGATCCCGGCTCGCACGCGTCCGGGATGACGGAGTGGTTTGTCGGGTTTGTCTCCGTTGAAGCACTGCTGCATGGTGCTTAAGTAGATCCCGGCTCGCCTACATCCAGGATGACGGAGCTGTTGGTCAGGTTTGTTTTCATTGAGGAACTACTGCATGGTATTTAAGTAGATCCCGGCTCGCACGCGTCCGGGATGACGGAGTGGTTGCCCGTTTTGGTTGCACCCTGAGCGAGTGTTTGCATAGTCAACCAACGCAAAAAAGCGCCAGGCGATGCTGGCGCTTTGCTGCAACTTGGAGCCTTAGAAGTTCGAATGCTGCGGCATATTAGATGGTTTACTTATTAGCTCATGGCAAGCGTTGGCGCTGCATTCACAGTCTCCTGGGTTTGAGCATTACGTGCCTCACGACGCGTTGCGAGCTTAACGTAGAAAGCCGGTAATACGAATAAGGTAAATAAGGTGCCTACCATCATGCCAGCAACCAGGATGATACCGATACTGTTGCGTGCCTCAGCACCGGCGCCTGTTACCAGCATCAGTGGGAAGTGGCCAAGCACGGTTGCTGCGGTGGTCATCAGGATAGGACGTAAGCGGGTGGCTGCTGATTCAACCACAGCATCCAGCTTATTGCACCCTTCCTCTTGTAAATGATTGGCAAACTCCACAATCAAGATACCGTTTTTCGCAATCAGGCCTATCAAAGTAATTAAACCAATCTGCGAGTAAATATTCATCGTGGTCAGCTCAAAGTAAGACAGTGCCAGTGCGCCCATCATGGCCAGTGGTACGCTGCCCAGCAAGACCACCAGCGGATCTCTGAAACTATTGAACTGAATGCTCAGTAGCAGATAAACAATCACCAAAGACACCGCCATAACACCCAGCAGGCTGTTGCCTTGCTGTCTGATCTGTCTTGATTCACCGGCATAATCAATCATGTAAGAAGGAGGCAGTACTTCTTTAGCGGCTTCTTCGAGCGCCGTTAAAGCCGCTTCTTTGGTTGAGCTTGGCAGCACACCACCGAAGATACGAAACGCATTTTGTTGACCAAAGCTGCTCAGCTGACGCGGTACTGTGGTCCAGTTGATCTCGGCAATGGCAGACAAAGGAACCCGAGTGCCGTCGTGCGCTTTGATTTGCAGGCTCAGTAATTTCGACGGATCCGTTTTAATCTGGCTGTCGACCACAGGGATGACCTGGTAGGCCTTACCTCGGGCGTCAAAGCGGTTCACATAGTTGTTAGAGAGCAAAATACCCAGCTGACGACTGACATGGGCAAGATCCATCCCTAAATCCGCGATTTGTTCGCGTTTCAGGGTTACCTCAATTTGTGGTAAGTCAATTTTCAGGTCCGTGTCGGCATACAAAAAATGGCCACTGCCAAAGGCTTTGCCTATCAGCTGATCGGCATACTGTTTCATTTCTTCATAACTGGCTGAGGATTTGACCACCATTTCCACATCAAACTGGCCCGCTGTGGGTAAAGGCGAAGGCAGAATGGGCAGCGGGTTGATACCCGGTAGTTGTGCCAGGCGCCCATACACCTCAGGGATCAATGACATTGTGGTATAGTCACGCTTGGATGCGCTGATGAACTCTACCCCACCAAATGCACTGTTGGTGAAGATGTTTTGCCACATCTGCGTGGTGCCCGGCATGTCCAGTAAGGTATCAACCACACCATGCATGTTGTCTTCGTTATAAGTCAGTGATGACTCAGGCGGAGACTGTACCAGTACAAAAATCTGGCTTTGATCTTCAACCGGGGCTAACTCTTTTTTCGAGCCGGTGAAAAACGGTACGACCATCAGGCTTAACACCATGGCGCCCAGCAAGATTTGATTGCGCCAGTTTAATGAAGCACTCAGCAGCGCTTTATACTTTCTACGTAACCAGTCGAATCCGGCGTTTACTTTGCGTGTCAGCTTAGTTTCTTTACCCCCCGGCGGCGTCACATACGCACTCATGATGGGCGATAAGGTCACAGCAACAAATCCGGAAATCACCACGGCAATCGCCAGTGTAAAGGCAAACTCTTTAAATAACACGCCGGTCAGTCCGGACAGGAAGCCAATTGGCAGGTATACCATCGCCAGTGTCAGCGTCATCGACACAATGGGCACAAACAGTTGCCTTGAGCTTTGCAGTGCAGCCTGTAACTTAGGCTTACCTTCGCGGATGTAGCGTGAGACGTTTTCGACCACCACTATGGCATCGTCCACCACCAGGCCAACTGATAACACAATGGCCAGTACCGTCAGCAGGTTCATAGAGAAACCGACCACATACATGGCAGCAACCGCACCCAGAATGGAGATTGGAATGGTCACCAGCGGTACAGCGGCACTTCTGAATGAGCCCATCATGAACAGCACCACAGCGCCCACCAACACAACGGTTTCAACCAGCGTTTTGAAAATTTCATTCAGTGCATCACGCATATATAAAGTGCCGTCGTAGGCATAGTTAATGCGAATACCATCAGGCAGGGTTTCATTGATTTCATCGGTCATCGCATATAAGGCATCACCAATGGCAATTTCATTCGCACCAGGCAGCGGCCAGACCGAAATATATACCGTATCTTGCTGACTTAAACGGGCACTGATGGTGGGCTGCTCAGAGCCCAGCCTGACCGTTGCAACATCACGCAGATAAATGGTTTCGTTGTTTGCCTGTCTGATCACCATGCGCTTGAAATCATTCAAATCTTTCAGCTGGGTGTTGGCCACCAGGTCAATGCGTTGCTTGCTGGTCTCGGTAAAGCCCAGGGTGGCAATGGTGTTGTTTGCAGCCAGTGCGCTGTAAACTTCGTCGGCGCTCAGGCCAAACGCATCCAGTTTCGCTGAGTCCAGGTCTACTCGCAGTGCCGGAGTACGGCTACCCTCTATCGCCACACGCTGCACCCCTTCAATGCCATTAAGCACGGGTGTAACCTGACGTGACAAGTAGTCCGTTAACTGAATAAGCGACACGCCTTGATTTTCAATGTTCAGATAGAACAAAGCGTGTGGTCTGTCGGCACGTTGCACAGTCACCACCGGATCTTCGGATTCTGACGGCAACATGTAGCTGACCTGGCCCAGCCGTGCGGTCAGCTCAGCCAGTGCCTTGGAGCTGTCTTCATTCAGATTTAGATACGCAGTCACTGTACTGACCCCAGCCGTTGTGGTGGATTCCACATAGTCAATCCCGGGGACCGTGGCTGTTACACGCTCTATCGGCTCGGTCACAAACCCTTTTACCGTATCGGCCGATGCGCCGGTATAAGTGGTCGAGACCACCAAAGACGAACTTTCAATCTTGGGAAATTGCAGCACTGTGATCTTCAATACGGACCACAGTCCGCCGATGCAGATCATGGCGGATAACACCACGGCCAGCACCGGCATAGTGACAAATCTATCCATAAAGTGGGCTGCATTTTTCATAGCGACACTCCTTCTTTGCGAGTATCTTCCATCGCCACAGCCTGCTGTGATTGCTGAGGTTCAGAAACAAAGGTCTTCAGACCACTGCGCAGTTTAAAAGCCCCGCTGCTTGCAATCAGCCGGTCTTCCTCCAGGCCATCGGTGATCATCACCCTATCGCCCAAGCGCTCGCCCAGCTCGACCTGCTGGCGTGTTGCTCTGAGTGTGCCCTGCTCGTCCTTTTCCAGCAGGTAAACATAGTCGCCTAGCTGGTCCTTCACGATGGCCAGATAAGGGACGGCAATCACTTGCTGATGTGCGCCAACAGGCAGGCTGATCTTGACCAGCTGGTTTGCATTCAGCTGCTCCGTACGCTCGATGCGGGCACGATACTTTAGTTGTCTGGATGTGGCGCTCATACCTGGCTCTACCGATTCAACATACGCGACTTGTGGGGCTGCCTTGTCACCCACAACAGACACACGAATAGGCGTATTGATTGCCAGCGCTTTATAGGTTTGTGGTACGGAGAAATCCACCCACATGTGCGCCTGAAGACCAACCATGTTAGTCAGGACAGTATTCGCTGCCAGGTATTGACCGACTTGCAGATCGTGAATGCCAACCCGGGCGGTAAACGGTGCCTTAATGACTTTTTTCTCGATGCGAGCAGTCAGTAAGTCGACCTGTGCGCGGTACTCAGCCAGCTGAGTGATGGCTTCTTCCAGTTGCTGATCGCTGAACTTGTTGCGCTCGTGCAGGTTGCGATAGCGCAACAGCGTGCTTTCCTGCTGCGAGACGCGCGCCCTGGCCGCGGCCAGTTGTGCCAGCTCTTCTGCATGATCAATCTCTAACAGGGGCTCACCCGCTTTGACTAAGTCGCCCGATTTAAAATACAGCTGGGTGATTTTGCCCGCAACTTCATTCACCAAATTAATGGTCTGGGGCGCTTTAATCACACCACTGATATCTATGTATGACTGATACGGCACCGTCTCTACACGCATTGCTTCTACCGTGGCGGTCTGCTCTGAAAACTCGGTATTACGTGCTTCGATCATGCGCCCCTTAAGGGCAATACTGCCTACCACCAAAGTGGCAACAACGCTCGCTGTTGAAATCCAGGGATTAATATTCACGACTTTCTCCTTATTCCTTTACCTTAGGGCAGTCCAAAGACTGCACCTGAATCAAACTTCACAAAAAGACACATCAACTAAAGAATCTTTATATAAAGATATATATTCAAATAATTTTGTCAATGCCTTTGTTGTCCTTTCCAACTGCTGCACTGTTTCTGGTTTGCGTATGCCACAGCCAAATACCCGCCACACTGCCGACAAGAACCAATCTGTGAACAGCATGCTTCCGGTATAAAAAGAAGACGACACGTCTTTGCCTCAGCTGTTTGTTCGCCGTCAAAGATCCAGTTGTTGCGCTGTGCGGCATAAGCCCCATGCGAAGACAAATTTATCTTAACCGCCACATACTTCTCTTGAAGATATTTGATGCTATAACTCTTTTCTTCAAATTTATTATGCAGTATCTTTAAGCCATCAAAGAAAACAGAGAAGTCATTGTTATGCAAAAAGAGGATCTGGTAGATACGGTCATTGCTCAATGGGAAAAAGAAAGGCCCGACATCGACCCCTCGCCTATGGCCGTCATGGGCCGCCTGGTCAGAACGAGTGCGGTATTCAGTAAAGAATTACATGGTGTATTCAGCCGGTTCGGCCTTAACGGCGGTGAGTTCGACGTTCTGGCAACACTGCGTCGTTCAGGCAAGCCATATACATTAACGCCAAACCAGTTGTTACAGACATTAATGCTGACTTCCGGCTCTATGACCAACCGCATTGATAAACTTGAAGCGAAAGATCTGGTTAAGCGTAGCCCGGACCCCAATGATCGCCGGGGCGTACTGGTCTCATTGACTGAACAAGGCCTGCAACTGATTGATGAAGTGATCTGTGAGCATGTGGCTAAAGGCAGTGATTTACTGTCCCCACTGGAGGAGGCAGAACAGCAGCAGCTGGCAAACTTGCTAAAGAAACTACTGGTTAATTTGCATCACTAAGTGCGCTTAGCACCTGATATCAAAGTTAATATAAAAACGCTCCCCTGGGGAACTATCCCAAGTGCGAGCATTGAGTTTGTAAAAGGCGCTCCCGGAGCGCCTTTATTTTTGGGTAATCCCGGCAAACTGCCGATTATTTATACGAGTAGTTTAATGTCACACCATTGTAGCTGTTGTAACCATACAAACTGATGTGCCACACGCCCGCGCTTGGGTTAGTGAAGACGCACTGCTCTTCATTGCCGTCCTTCCAGGGGCGACAGGTGTAGTTATTTGCATCAGGCTGGGCATTATATCTGACGTACAAATCGGCATCTCCTGTGCCACCTGTGATGGTCAGGCTCATCTCTTTCACGCCCTGTGGAATATCCCAGGTGTAGTGCGTCCAGGCATTTTGGCTGCCCTGCAGATTTGGCAAAGAGCCATTGACAGGCGTCACACCACCCGGATTGTCATCACCCTGACATCCGTTCGCAGCAATGTGATCCGATGCAGCTTTGGCCTGAACAATACCATGTCCGTAATAGTTATCGCGCCCAGCTGCGCCTTTGTCTTTGGCAGTTGCATTGAGCGCCGCCCTGATCTGCTGGTTGTTACACTGGCTGTTGTGGCTCCATACCAATGCCGCCACACCGGCAACATGCGGTGACGCCATAGACGTACCACTTAAGCTGCGATAAGTATTGGTTGGATAAGTAGAGTTAACACTGGAGCCCGGGCCCGCCAGTTCAACCTGATCATTGTACTGAGAGAACGACGAGCGGTTCTCGCTTGAGGTAACAGATGCCACAGAGATAACCGAGTTATACGAAGCCGGATAAGACTTGGAGCTGTTACCATCGTTACCCGCTGCGGCCACCAAAATCATGCCACCGTCAACAAAGTTCTGCATCGCAGTATTTTCACTGTTAGAGTAATTGCCGCCACCCAGACTCATGTTGACGACCTGAGCACCGCCATCTTTACACTGCTGAATGGCATTCACCAGGTTAGAAGCAAAGGTCCACTGCCCGTTATCATCAAAAATTTTGACTATGTGTAAATCAACGCCCGGGTAAACGCCTACCACCCCTTGGTTATTGTCCTCTGCCGCAATGGTACCTGCTACATGAGTACCATGACCATTGCCGTCGTTGTTCCACTGACCAACTGCGCTGTTGTTTGCAACCCCGGTGACGTTGCCATAGGGTAAATCTGGGTGGCCGAGGTTATAACCCGTATCAATCACACAGACTTTTCTGGCGGAGGTATTAGACTGGGGCAGTAAGTGACCTTGCACCATAGTAATGCCGTAGGGTGTGCTCTGCGCAAAAGGCACGATTTGACTCGCGGACTTTGCCAGCGGCAACACGTAGCGTTTGGGGTCTATTTCAATTGACTCAACAGACGAGAAGCTGCGCAGTGTTTCCAGGCTATATTCGTCCAGTTCCGCCACCATAGCTTGCTGGCCATTCAGTGCAAACAGTGGCTCGGCGCCCGCTGTAAACAAATAGTTGAGCGCAATAAAATTATTAAAACTGTTTTTGCCACCAGACAACTCTTCTTTAAAGCGAATAATGTAGCGATTACTGTCGCTTTTTTTAGACTTAATCTGCAACTTAGCGTCTTCTGTATGACCTTGAAAAACAGGCGCTTGTGCCAAAGCAGGCAAGCTCATCGCAGTCAGCATTAGGGTAGATAGCGTTGTTAGTTTGAAGCGTTTGGTACTCATGTCTTCTCCTTGTTGTATTATCACTTTTTTCTAACTGACAATGCACTCAAATACCTGCCCTGAAAGGCGAGGCGAGCAAGTGGTTTAACTACTTGTACCGATACAACAAGGCCATCTACCGCGATAAACATGTCAGTTTTGTGTTGTAAAACTGTTAATAAAGGTAGCAACTGAAAAGTTCAAAAAGCAACATACAAACGCAAAAACTGTTATAACATTTCCTTTGGTCAACTGTTAAAAATGACATAAATATTGATCTTTAATGTAAAAATAATGATCAAAACGTAATTCCGCTTGACAGAAATTGATGGAAAATTACAACTCAAACAGCACATAGGTGATGAAATTCAGGGAACTAAGATTAAAGTATGAAGAATATTCAGTGTAGAAATTGATGGGCCCCACTGAGCCCACCTCATTTTGAGGGAGGTCATTTTTAATGATAATTAGTGGCTTCAGGATAGCGCCAAGCAATCTGAGCAATCCAGCAAAGCTGCTACGATGTACTTCCACAGCCCTGTAAACCAATTAATTTTGGGTGGGTGTCCATGCAACTCTCTTATGCAACTCTCCATGTAACCCACCCCGCAGGGTGTAACCTCGCAGTTAAAGCTTAACTGCAGATTTTTCCAGCTCAGCCAAAGTACTCAGTAGCATTTGTTCGTCTTCCTTATCAGCTGCCAGTTTCAATCCCTGCTTGAGTACACTTATTGCCTGCGGCATATTGTCAAGCTTGGCAAGCGCTCTGGCCCAGTAAGCGAAAAAGTACATATTTTGATTATTCAGCCGCACCGCTACATCAAAAAGAAACACAGCATATTTTGACTCTTTATCCCAATACTCATAGGCCAGTTCGGCAATCACCCGATCTGGCGCAGGTAATCTCTTTACCAGTTCTGAGACCTTACCTGCATAGGCAGATTTAATGTCAGCGATGGGTTTATCGCTCAGCCTTACTTGTTGCAATAAAGCAAGCAGCCGATCTATCTCAATTTCCCGTCGGGACTGCTCGGCCAACCAGTTTTTCTCAACCACTTCATTGGCCATTTCAATGGCTTTATCCAGCGCGTCGTCTGCACCAATTTCCACATTCGGTTTCACGCCAACCGTTTCCCAGTTTGATTGGGTAACAGGGTTAATGGCTGTACCTGTCGCAATAAACATACGCAGCTCATCATTTATCGTGAACATCCCTCCAGGGTTGGCGGCCCCACCGGTCGTTTCACCGACTAGTGTCGCCCGCTTTCTCGTCAACATGTTATAGCTAAATTCTTCTGCACCGGAATAGGTCTTGCGACTGGTCAAAACGTAAAGAGGCACATCAGGCATCTTCTTGCCACCGACTTCATCTAACACATAGTAATCCGTTGTTTCATTACCCTCGCGAAAATAAAGGCTGTTCAGCAGAAGCTTTTCGTCAAAAAAATAGCTACACAAGTACTGGACCGTTCGTGGCGACCCTCCTCCGTTTTTTCGCAGATCGATGATGACGGCATCGGTTTTTGCCATCATCTTCATCGCTGCATCAATATAGGGTTTGCTGTCGGCTAAGCGATAAAATGAGCGTAACTCTATATAGCCAATATTGTTTTCTAATACATTTGCACTGAGTACACCATAATTTAGGAACTTATGGCGTGTGGGTTTGAGTAAGTCATCGCGTATTGAAGACTCTATCCCGGTGATCTGTTCACCTACGGGATTGGCACGTACTCTTAAATGCCCGTCTTTTGCCGTTGCTCTTAACCACTCGGTCAAAGCCTTGGAAAATGATGCATGATCTTGCATAGACGCGAAATGACCGGCTTGAAAAGCCTTGTGCAGCTTACGATTAGTTTGTGCTGCAACCTCTGGAAAGACATAATGCTCACTCATCAACTGTGTTATCTTTTCAATCGCAGCTGCTTTTTCACCTTGTGTTATCGCATTTGCATATGACGGTGCACCAATCAGTCCCACCACCAATACAACCGCGGTTGTTGTTAGATGTTTTAATTTCATAGGTAAAACTCACTGTTTTGTTTGTTTTTCCTATTCTTAGCTATTTCGCAGAAAATGAATTGTAAAAAAGTAAAGGGCTCAGAAAGGGTCATAGTGGCCAATAAAACGACTGTACACAACCTGAGATGACTGATGCTTATCATAGCCGTCATTTTAAGCCGTTAAATAAGCTTTGGGTGTCAGGCCAATCATTTCGCAGAAAATGAATTGTAAAAAAGTAAAGGGCTCAGAAAGGGTCATAGTGGCCAATAAAACGACTATACACAACCTGAGATGACTGATGCTTATCATAGCCGTCATTTTGAGCCGTTAAATAAGCTTTGGGTATCAGGCCAATCACAGCCGTAAAAAAGTAAAGAACTCAGAAAGGGTCATAGTGGCCAATAAAACGACTGTACACAACCTGAGATGACTGATGCTTATCATAGCCGTCATTTTAAGCCGTTAAATAAGCTTTGGGTGTCAGGCCAATCACAGCCGTAAAAAAGTAAAGGACTCAGAAAGGGTCGTAGTGGCCAATAAAACGACTATACACAACCTGAGATGACTGATGCTTATCATAGACATTTTGGCCCGCTAAATAAGCTTTGGGTGTCAGTCCAATCACAGCCTTAAACTCTCTGTTTAAGTGTGCCTGATCAAAGTATCCGGATGCCAAAGCAGCGCCAGTCAGGTCACCCGGATTGTGCGAGGCATTGAGTAAAAAGCTGTTCATCCGCCACACTTTGCATAACTCCTTAGGTGACAAGCCAATTTTTGACACAAAATGATTACGCAAGGTCACTTTACTAACCTCAAATTGTTCGCAAATATCTGCAATCAGAATATTGCCTCGCGCATCAAGAATGGTGTTAGTTTTCGCCCTCAACAGCTCTGGAAAGGCAAAATCAGGACTGTAAAATAGTCTTTTTAGCCAGAGCATTAACGTTGCCATGATGCGCTGAAACTGGATTTCAGGTAGCTGCTCCGGGCAAGCCTTTAACCACTCGAATAATGTTTCTAACTCCAGACTATTAGCAAACACATGCTGCATACTTTCAATGGTATTTTTAACTTCTGATGCAGCTAACTGCTGGGGCTGAAAGTATGCAAAAGGTTTAAGCCTCACCCCTGCTACCCATTGTGGCTGCGCACTCGAAATTTTATATGCTGTTAACTGCTGTCCAACGAGACTGACACCGGCAGGCACGGTTTTTGGTTCATGAATCACGGACGAGTATGTCAATGGCATACTATGAAACAGGAGTTCAAATACACCTTGTGGAAAAAATGAGGCGCAGCCAGTCACTCTGTGGATCCAAAACGGCTCCACATAAGAAGATAGCCAGCCGGGTGGCAAGATTTCTTTGTAGTCTAACTGTTCCACTGTTATATCGCGTCAATGCGTTTCTATTGCCTGTTATAGTAATTGACTAACGCGCATATACGCCAGCCTGTTTTTTTGTGTAGGTGAAGGGCGACTACTCTGACTCGAGTTTAGTGGAATTAGGTTCGATGCGCTTCAGTTTAAAGTATTCCGCGTTGCTGGTTATAACAACGAATATGAAAAACGCGGTTAGAGTTGAAATAACACCTTTCAACAGACAACCTATTTTTATGCTTCTTTCTCCCCAAAAGCCAATGAAGAACCGAAACAAGCAATTTGCACCATACGAAAAAGCGGCAACTGCAACAATTAAGAGAACAACCCCCACAGGGTTTCCCATATTACCTCCTAACACAAGCCCTACTTTACGATGCGACTTAAAGTAGCTCAGTTTCGCCACTTAGAGAACATTAAAAAAAGATTAAATACAGTGAGTAAGAACCCAATACACCCCAGGGTAAAATGTGCATCGCTACCACTTAGGAAACGTTCAGCAACAGAAAAACTAGTAAAAAACGCACCAAACTGGAGCATATAAACATAGCGATAGCTTTTAACCCAGTCGAAAAACCTGACGGCAACGTGGCCTACCGTTAAAATTACTGACAAAGAAACAGCTAAAAGCACACTCACATCAACCACCTTTACTCGAACAAACTATTTGTTTTTGTTGTTCTGTACCTTTTTATTAAACTCATGGAAAAATGGCACAAATAAGTGCAGGGCTTATTTGCAAAACACTTTACCACCAATCATTTTAAAGGCGGGTGTGCCACGCACCAGCGTATCTCGGGCAAACACGGTGTCACAACCCGGACACACACCGTCAAGCTTAGTGCGATCCGTCACAATCCGTTCTTTAAAGCACTTAACCAGTGCGCCTTTTCCACCCTTTCGGTATTTGTACAGCGGAGCCTTACAGTTGGCACAAAAAATATCGACGGTTCTGGTAGGGCCTTTTTTATTGGGTTTCGCCATGAGTCACGGTAAAAATTTAATACTGAATAAAGTGAAGTATATCTGGGAACACTTTGGCTGGACATAACAGGATGGCCTGGATGTAACTGCCTTGGCTAACTGTGCCATCATCGTCAGTGTATAAAGATTCGCTCTAAGGGGTTATGTCTGCGAGGTTGATTCTATGAAGAGACCGCTGAAAGACACCTAGCAGGAATAAGCGGGCCGCACACAGCGGCCGACAAAAAAGTTAGGTTTTTTTCTGGTAAATGATACCCGGGTTACAGCGCAGCATATCAAAGTCGTTATTCAGACCTGCCATAGATTCAGACGCACCAAGGAACAAATACCCTTTAGGGTTAAGCGCCTGCGCAAACTGGCTGATGATCTTCGCTTTAACATCCGGCGAGAAGTAAATCAGTACATTACGACAGAAAATTACGTCAAACTTGCCCAGCAATGCATAAGAGTCGAGCAAATTTAAATGTCTGAAGTTAACCATGCGGCGAATGGGCTCATTCACTTTCGCCATCCCGTTACCACTGTCTGAAAAGAACTTCTTTTTACGTTCCGGCGATAAACCGCGTGCCAATGCCAGCGCATCGTACTCGGCATTTTTACACATATCCAGCATGGTATTTGAGATATCTGTACCAACTATCTGAACACCCATTTTCAACGCGCCAGGGTTTGATGTCTGAAATTCATTGGCCGACATGGCAATAGAATAAGGCTCCTGCCCGGATGAACTGGCCGCAGACCAGATCTTAACAGGGCGACGCAGATCTTTAAATTCAGAGAAGATCTTCGTTTTAAGTAGCTCAAAAGGATATTGATCACGAAACCACAGGGTTTCGTTAGTGGTCATCGCATCCACCACAGCGGCACGCAATTGCCGCTCGTGCGGGCTGAGCGTTTTACTAACCAGAGCTGACAGAGAGTCAACGCTAAAACGAGACATTAAGGGCGCCAGTCGGCTTTTTACTAAATAAAGTTTATTGTCGCCCAGTACAATCCCACACTGTTGTTCTAAAAAAGTGCGAAACTGGTCATACTCGCTTTGTTCTAAGTGTTTATTTTCCAAAGTATTACCGCCACTAATTAATCGCAATGAACCCATTTCTTCACGGCTGTTGCCAATTCATCGGGGTTAAATTTAGCAATAAAGTCATCAGCACCGACCTTTTCGATCATTGCGTGGTTAAATACGCCACTCAATGAAGTATGTAAAATAACATGCAAAGGCGCCAGTTTAGGATCCGCTTTTATCTCTGCGGTCAGGGTGTAGCCATCCATTTCAGGCATTTCAACGTCTGAGATCAATAAGCCCACGCGTTCAGTGACATCGTTCTGGCAATCCATCTCCGCAATTTCCTTCAAGCGGATCAGGGCTTCTTTACCATTTTTGGCCAGCTCAGTCTGCACACCTAATGGCTCCAGTGCGCGCTTGACCTGATTACGTGCTACCGCAGAATCGTCGGCAATAAAGACAATACGCTCACCCAGGTCTCGTTGCATTTCACCGTCGGCGACAATTTCTTGACTCACTTCAGTGTTAATTGGGCAGATCTCGTTAAGGATCTTTTCTACATCGAGGATCTCAACCAGCTCATTTTCAATTTCGGTGACCGCAGTCAGATAGGAATAACGCCCTGCGCCTGAAGGCGGTGGCATTATTTTTTCCCAGTTCATATTTACAATGCGCTCAACCGCACCCACCAAAAACCCCTGCACAGAGCGGTTATACTCAGCAATAATGATGAAGCAGTCTTTGATATTTTCGATAGGTGGCCCGCCGACAGCCAACGACATGTCGATCACGGAAATGGTTTGCCCCCGAATGTGTGCAACGCCTCTGATAAACGCATTGGACTTGGGCATTGCCGTCAGGGGTGGGCACTGTAGTACCTCTCTCACTTTGAATACATTGATCCCAAAGCGTTGGCGCCCTCTGAGGCGAAATAGTAAAAGTTCAAGTCGGTTTTGACCCACCAACTGCGTTCGTTGGTTTACTGAGTCCAAAATACCTGCCATGTCATTCTCCTGCTATAAAACTGCTTATCGGAACAATGTTTGCTTGTACTCTACCATTCAAAGTCGCCCTTGAAGCGGTGAGGCAAATCACGCAAAATCTTTATACCTTGTTTCACCCCATAAGCATAGTCGAAACATCATGAGTTTGTTAAAAATTACATTATCCGCTTATTTCTTTCCCATAGTGGCATATTTTTTAGCCACGTCATTTGCTTATGGTCAAACCTATGAGTCAAAAGACATTGAGAAATTAGCAATAGATTTTATTGCAACGCAGACCCCTGCGCCCACTCAGGCAGAAGAAGAGCAGCACGTTACGGCGTTACCACTGGATACCCGCATTCCTGAACGTCAATGCCTGCAACCACTGCAAGTTAGCAGCAAATCCAGCCCGCCTTTTAATCGTCAGGTGACGGTTATGGTGCGCTGTGACGACCTGGAGTCGTGGGTCCAGTTTGTTCATGTAAAAATCGAAACACTGCTCCCTGTGATTGTCAGCACCCGTATGCTTGATAAAGGCGTACTGTTAACTGCAGAGGATTTAACAATCGAGATGCGACCCAAGCACTTTGTTCGTGCGGCCAATATTGACGATATGGCACTGCTTGTGGGCAGCAAAACCAAACGCCGCATCCAACAGGGTAAACCGCTTAGCATGTTTCAGATTTGCATGATTTGCAAAGGCGATAACGTGACAATTCTGGCCAGTGATGGCACACTTATGATTAAAACCAATGGTATTGCCTTGCAGGATGGGAACTTAGGAGAGCAGATCCGGGTCAAAAATGCGAGGTCAGGAAAAACGGTGCTTGCACGGGTGAAAGATGTTGATTCAGTAGCAGTCAAAATCTGATTTTTTTGCTAAAGTAAGCGAAAGGCTTGCCGATATAAAGGCTGAAGCAATTTAACTAACGGGTCATCATCATGGTAAACAACATTAACGGTCAAAATCAGCCGAACAATGTTGCAACGAATGCAAAGCAACAACGTGCTGAATTACAAAGAAATGAAGCAAGCAACACGACAGCCAAGCCACAAGCGCAAGCTAAAACCGCTGCCGACTCAGTGAGTCTGACGCCGCAAGCTCAGCAACTGAAAGGGTTGCAGGAAAAAGCGCAACAGGCACCGTCTTTCGACAGTAAAAAAGTCGATGAACTGAAAAAAGCCATTGCCGAGGGCAAGTATCAGGTAGACAGCGAAAAGCTGGCTAAGAACATTGCCGCCTTTGAGTTCGATTTATTTGGATAGAGTATAAGTGGACGACCAAACGGCACTGTGTGCCCATCAGCTAACAGCGCAAATTAATCTTCTGGAAGCTCTGACCCAGCTTCTGGATGATGAACTGGACGCGCTTGCTTCTCGCAACGGCGACAACCTCAAAGAAATCGCCCGCACTAAGCTTACGACCCTTAATCAGTTGCAAAAGCTGGATAAAGATCTGTCTAAATACCCGCAGGCCACGTTCAGCCACGAAGAAATCACCCCGTTAACCGAGCAGGTTAAAGACTTACTGTATCGCTGCAAAAGACAAAATGACGTTAACGCCCAGGCTGCGCACCAGGCACAGCTAACCGTTCGTGAGCTGAAAGACATTTTGATCGGCGCGCCCACCTCGATGACCTATGGGCAAGATGGCAGTGTGGTCTCTAATATGGGTGAGTTGGTTAAAAATCTTAAAGCCTGAGTGCTCAGGCTAAATCTACTCGGCTTTGGTGGGAAACAGGTTTTTGGTGATCACCAGAATCACGCCGAACACCTCGGCCAGCGTTCCCGCCATGTACAAATTCAGTGTCCATTCTTCAAAATGCAACTTATCCATACCCACCAGTACGAGCACTAAGTTCATAATCAAAAGTTGTACGGCAAGAATAACGATAAACCACAAAGCATAACGCTGTTTCAGGCCACGGTCAGACTCGGCATCTTTGACCTTCTGCGCCTGCATAGGGTCAACATTGGTGAATTTGTTCTCTTTGACGTTGTGTTTAATTTGCGCAACAAACGATGACTGCTCGGCCTTACTATCTTCCCTGTTTTGCGTCATTACAACAGCTCCAGCGCATTGAGCTTATATTTGAGGGCTTCAACGGACACACCAAAATGCAGCGCCATTTCAAAGTGGGCCATTTTCTTACGATGCAGCTTTTTCACTTCTTCATTGGGCATTAATAAGTTGGCAGCAAACTGGTTGGCGAACACTTCTTCCTCGTCTTCGCCGGTAGACGCGCTGGGGCCTCTGAGGTCAATATATTCGTATTCTTTGTCTGTATTGTCAGACTCAATACGGGAAATATAATGGCCAAGCTCATGGGCACAGCTAAAACGCTTGCGATTTAGGTGGTCGTCCTGATGTAACACGATAACCGGATCGGCACCCGCCTCTTTGATCAACGCACCCGACACCTTATCTGGTAGCGCCATTTCTACAACGTCCAGACCAAGCGACTTACAAATGGTCACAGGGTCAACCGGAAACTGACAGTCACACCACAAACGTTTAAGCACCTTTTGCGCTTCATTTCTCGGATCAAGCACCGACAAATCTCCCATTAACCTTACTATGCACCTCAGCATCGCTGAGGTGATGTGTATATTTAAACAGTATAAATTGAAGGCACAATGAAAGCAAAGGACATAATTTACCGCCCTAACCCGTCAGGCTCGCTCAGTAATACGTGACGCGCTCGACTTTGCGTGGTTTAACTTCACCGATATACAAATCGTGAACCCGCTTCATATCCAGCTCCAGCTCTGTGGTATAAATATCGCCAACCGCATAGCTTTTCATTACCTTAGCACCGCGGATCAAGCCCTGTACCTGGCTGCGTAACCCGTCGTTTTGTGCAATTGCGCCCTGTACCGTGGTACTGGCACTTAATCTGTGACCATATACCTGCTCAGCCAGCTCACGATAGGCTTCAAGCTTAGATACCTTAATGGCCATCAGCATTTTTTCTGTGTCGCTGCTGCCGGGCTGTGAACTCAGTGGCGCATAGCCAACCGCCTTAAGCACAGGGTAAGAATCGGGTTTTACATAACTGTATTCAACATGCTTATCTATAATAGAGCTACATCCCGCCAGGCTTAGTCCTGTTGCAACAACACAGAATTTAACCAGGCTGACTATCCGTTGATGCCAAAGCGCTCTAAACTGATTCATAGGGTAACTCCTCTGTGTGGCCCGTTGGCCATATCATCAAGTAAGGTTTCTGTATGCACAAACCTTGCCAACACCATTGGCACGAGACTTGCTGATTCAGTATAGAGATTTGCTTAGAGTTCGGTAATAAAGTCATGAAATTGTCGCGTATTATGAGTGTGTTACTGGCTACCGCCAGTTTTGGGGCCAGTGCAGAGTGGTTTGAAGTAACGGGCTATGCCAATGCGCACACCGAAGATCTGGCCGAAGCACGCCAGGAGGCGGTGCAGGATGCCATCACTCAGGCGCTGATCTTCTCCGGTGCGACCGTATCCAGCGTTCAGACCCTGGCGGATGGCGTGCTCACGCAAGATCAGATCAAGATAAAAAGTCATGGCGAGATCCAACAGATCAACCTGGTTTCTGAACAAAAGCAAGATGGGGTCGTCAGTGTTACTTTGCACCTTGACATCTTCCCCAAACTGGAGCAGTGCGCACAAGCGGCGGTGGCAAAACAGGTGACCATCACACAAAGTCAGCTTATTCAGCCGCATCAGGCACGCCTGGGTCAAATTTTTGACATTGCTAAAGCCACCAGTGAACGCCTTTACCATACACTGGCACAACGCAATCTCACCGTTAAGCCGATCCCCTATCTGGATCATGCGATCAATGCCCGTCCGTTTTTTACCCAACGCTTTGAATACGATGGACAGCTGATCGATTCGCTGACCACCCTAAGTAATAGCCAGTACGTGCTAATGAGCCAGATCACGGACGTTGCTGCGGGAGATAAAACCAACGATGACTACGCATTCTGGCAGGATGAAGAATACGTGCGCAGCTTTAAAATCGACTTTGTTGCATTTGATGCCCTGACCCGAGACAAGGTCTGGCAAAAACACTATGCCGTCAGTGGCGTCTGGCCTTTCGAAAAGACCAAAATTGTTGATGTCTACAGTGATACCTTTTGGCGTACCAACTACGCCAAACAGATCCAGAGCGTTTTTAACAGCGTAGCGCAGGATCTGGACTCGGCACTGTCATGCCTGCCCAGCAAAGGCAAGATCCTGCACCGGGAACAGGGCAAGCTGGTGATCAACCTGGGCCGCAATCATGGTATTGAAATTGGCCAGGTGCTAACAATCTCTCACCGCCGCGACATGCAGGGCTCGACCAACCAGTTTTTTCCGCAAAGTATTAAGACCCTCAATCAGGTGCGTATTACTCAAGTAAATGCACAAAATGCGATTGCCGAGAACATATCAAAGCGCCCGCTGAATAACATTCAGATCAACGATCTGGTGGAAGTCATGGTACAAACCCAGGAAGACTTTGCGCTTTAGCCGCACAACATCAAAAGTACGCTCGATAAAATTAGTCACCCTCTCATGATGAGGATCACTTATCCGAGTTCAGGTCGTTCAGAATGAGGTTTGCTTGCTGTATCGGGGTTGATTTAAAAGAAAAGTAGCTGGCGGCCCCTGCAGGAATCGAACCTGCAACTACCCCTTAGGAGGGGGCTGTTATATCCATTTAACTAAGAGGCCGTGTCGCTGCGAAAAATACTAAGCGTTTTCGCTTAATTGGTCAACCATTTGATTCTTAATACAATAAATGATGTTTTTACGGTGGGTGAGCTGCGGCAAAGGAAAAATCAGCGCTTTGCCGCTAAATGGCTATCTGGCCGCGGTTGCGCCGGAATCTAACACAAAGTAGGGAATAGTCACCATACAGCTGGCAACCACCAGCCGGCTTTCAAAATCGAGCAGCCGCGCATTGACTTCTACGCCCCGGTCGCGATAAATCATAGTACCCGACAGCACGTGGCTGGGCTCGGGTTTACCCGGTAAGGCTCTGCTATCGCGGGAAAACAAAAAATCGCCACTGCGGGTGACCTGGATCTGTTGCTGTGACTTGAAATCCAGCGCAGCATAACCCAGCTTTTGGAAAGCATGGATCAGGTTCTCGGCCAGCTGATTACCCAGCTGATTGCTGCTTCTGAGCGTATCATCAAAGCTCACAAAGCTTGTGACCGCCACGGAATGAGGGTGCACGCCTAATAAAGAGTCGGACAGCTCAAGCGCTATCTGAGATGCATAGTTGGCCACCTGTTTACGGTGTCGTTCGCTGATAAAGCCTGGGTCAATCGGCTGCTCGGCCTCTGGCGCTTGTTCCTCCAGAGCTTCATAAAGCACTTCTATCTCTCTAAACTTGGCCACTTTGGGCGTCATGGGGGTGGTTTCCACTGCCTGTGGCGCCGGCTGTGTCCCCATCATCTGACAGCCACTCAACATGACTATCGACAGCGTTAAGCCACTCAGAATGCGTGTTTTCATGATCACTCACCCGCTCGTTGTAACCGGATCCCTTCGTGGATAGCACCGTCTCTTAGCGCATTCACCACTGACTGAGGTAAAAACCCTTGGGCAGTACCTACTACCACTTTGCTTTGCATACCCACGATCCGGGCATTCACTAAGATCCCCCCCTGATGATGGGTCAAGGTGCCTGCCAGTACGTATTTAAATGGCAGCTCATCAGAGAGCTCTAAAAAGTCACGACTGAAGATAAAATCCCCGTGCTTGGTGACACGCATAAAGTCCGTGGTTTTAAAGTCGATCACCGGAACGCCAAAGTTATGCAACTCATGAATAAAGCTTTCGGCAATCTGGTTGCCAAGCAAGGTCGCATGATTAAAGTCTTCGTCTAAAAAGACAAAACTCGATACCGCCACCGGCGTCTGGTCATTAATGTATTTCACATTACTCACCATGTCCTGCATCAGCTTCTGTACATAGTGCGTCACATTTTTGGCCGCCATGCGTTGTGATACAGACATTTGTTGCACGCCCCTGGGATGAGCCTGAAATTGTTCAGCCGCACTGAATTTGCCCGGTGACGTGGCGGTTTCCTGGTGTTTTGTCATACCCAGTTGTGCGCACCCAAATAAAGTCAGGGTGGGTAACACAAGTGCTATCACAGATTTTTTCATCTTTGTCTCCACTAATACTGGCCGCGATGTAGTTTGCCATCTCGCATCTGGGCTTTTTCATTGCCCCACAGCACCGCCTTGGGCACGGATATGGTCGCCGCGGATGCCGTGCGACTATCAAGCATAGTGATCAATCGCGCATTGATCGTGTAATGCTCGTGGCTTTCACTGATGGTGCCTGTCAGGGCAAGGTCAAATTTATGACGTTCGCGCAGCAGGGCAATATCACGGTTTAATAAGTTATCGGCACTGTCCGACAAAGTTAAAGTGCGTTGTAGCCGAAACTCCACCACTTCCAGGCCCATCTGCGTCACATAGCTGATCAGACTTTCCTGAACCTGGGTGCTTAGGCCACTGCCCTGATTGCTGGCAACGGCATTACCCAGCTGATCAGCCAGATAAAAGCTCGTCACCGCGACAGTCGCGCCCGGTTTAAGCGGACGGCTGTGTTCGCCCAAGGCGGCAGCAAGTTGCCCCATGTATTGATGCAATGTCGGCAAGGGGGGCGCTTGCTCCACCTCTTTTTGTTGCTGCGCTTTTAGCATGCCAGCGCAGCCACTGAGCAGCACCGACAGGGCCAGTGCGACTATCACAGCAGGAAGTTGCATAATGATCACCTCTTTCTATTTGACCAATCAAATGCAAAAAGCGATCCACAATGTATTATAGTCAGTGCTAGAGTGTGACAGGATTGTCTGTGTAATGACTCAACAGACACTGAGGATGAAACGGTTTAAGTTCGGCGCACAACGCCTTACCCTGCTCTTTGCGCTCAAACGCACCGAGTTTAAGCCGAAAATACCTTTGCCCTTTGACCTCTACTTGCTCAACATTGACGGGGTGTTTGCGCAACGCTGGATAATCCTGCAGCAGACGCCGGTGGACCATTTTTAGCTGGCTTTGCTTTCTGGTGGCAGCCAGTTGCACTGCAAACTCCGCTTTGTTGTGATCCTCGACTACAGCCACAGCTTCTTTTTTAGGTGCAGCGGGTATCGGCTGGCTGGGTTGCGCATTCGCAGCCTGTTGCTCTGCACCCGCCTTTGTCGTGTTACTGTCTTGCTCAACAATTCCCGGTGGCTTGCTGATTTGTGCCACCATCACCTCGCTTTGCGGTTGTGCAGGTGCCAGCGCAAGCTGTAACTGGGTACTGAGCAAATTCAAATCCTGCTCAATACTCAATAGTTCATTGACCTGCGGCGCAACTTGCTGCCACTGCGCGATACTGCTCTTCATCTGCTCGACTTGCGTGTTTAACGCCGTCAATTGCTGCTCCAGCTCTGCCAGCCGCTGGTTATCCTGACCAGTGCTGGCACAGCCGCTAAGCAAACTGAGCAAAGGCCATACCAGATAAGGAAATAACTTCATCGCTTGCTCCTTTTATCGTTTTAATTCGGTTTGTTCCAGCTGACACATCACGCCGGCCGTTTTCAAGGTTTCACAACGTTGTGTCAGTTGCGTCGTATCGTCAGCATTTTGGGTAAACTCTATACCCAGCACATAGGTTTCAGCCTTTTCATCAAAAAGATAAAATGGCGGTTCAGGTATCAAATTCGGGTGACGCTTGCGCAAGAGCAAGGCATAGGTTTTTAATACTGCCAGTGAGGTAAAGCGCCCGGCGGCGAGCACTGTGATATCCTGGCTTGACATGGGTTCCAGCTGCAAGTCGACCTCCACCAGCACATCTCCCTGTTGCGATAAAGCCACTTCTACTTGCTCGCTATGTGTCAGACCACGCCGGGTGGCATTAGCAACCTGAGTTCGATAACGACCAGGCTTAATGTCTGTAAATACGTAATATCCATCATATGCAGCCTGAGTGCGTGCAACCTGCTCTCCGTGTTCATCCAGCAAAGTCACATCAGCGTAGGGCATGGGCACATTTTCGGTCTCGGTTTGCTGATAAACGACCCCTTCAATTTCACTGGTGTTAACCAAAGGGAGCTCTAAATACTCAACATAGCCCCGCCGTGGCGTTATCGCCCGCCCTTCAATCGCAGGGACAACAAAAGGCATCGCAAGGCTCTGTGTATCAATCACGATATCGGTTTTTTGATTCACCGGCATACCACTAAGCAGTACCAGTCCCTGCTCATCGGTGCTGCCCCGCATATAATTTTGTAAAGCCCGCACCCTGACTTGCGGTACTACTTCATCTGACTCGTCAAATATACCATTGGCGTTATTATCCAGATAAACCTTGACCAGCACCGCGCCATTGCTGGCCAATCGTCGCTGGCTAAACAACAGCCGATCGCTTTGATGGTGATAACCAAAGCTGAATTGCCCGTTGATGCCCAACTCCCATTCGTCGTTACTGTCGTAACTGAATTGACTGTTCAAACGCATTTTATCGCCCAACCAGTTAAAGCCCAGCTCGCTTTTGTGGTAGTCAGTTTCAAGGGTCTCTCTGAAACTCAACTCGACATTGAACTGCTCGCTTAGACTACGATAAAAACGCGTTTCATAAGCAACCAGTTCGCTGTCGGGGTGCAAATCATAATCTAAGATCAGACGACCAAAAATGCGTCCAAAACGGGTTTGAAACCTCAGCTGACCCGACGTTGAGTGATCATCAGCATTATTAGTTGATTCCCATTGCAACTGATTACTGATATTCACACGACCCAGAGAGAGGCTTAGTCGGTTCGTCAGCAAAGTAGATTCAGCATCCTGATCCGTGCGATTCCATTGCATCTGATTTTGGTAGGACAACTGCTTATTCAGGACATTAAACATGCCCGACATACGCAGATACAAACCTCGGGTATCACGGTAATCACCGTTCGCTAGTGAAGTATTGAGCAATCGCCGCTGTGTCTGCCAGCCAGTACTGATAGCTTGCCCCGACCATTCAGTTCTGGCACCGAGCCTGGCCTGATGCTGGGACTCGCTGTCGTGGGATAAATCCAGGTTGAGCAGTATTTTTTTCCACAGACTTAAGGTACCACCGGTGGTAACTGTGCGCTCAATCAGCGCTTCATTTGACAGCGCCTGAGCGATACCGGTATAGACCGACATAGTGTCGGAGATCCCCAGATCATAACGTCCATGAAAATGCCAGCCAGACTGTGTTGTCGGGGCAAAATCGTTGTTTAATATTGAACTGCCGCTGTCAATGACGGACACATCAAAGTAGCCCTGACCCGTTGTCAGTCCGGTCCCCTCTACAAAATAGCTGCGCTGCTCACGCTCTACCTGTCCTTGTGGCCCATACTTGACCAATTCAAACTGATTACTTCCAAAATATAACGGGATACGGTCAAAATCGTAACGGCCTGTTTGGATCTGGAGTTGCTGCGCTACCAACAAACCATTGTGATACAGTTCAACGTCCCAGCCTGCCTGCACTAAACCATTGATCTGAACACTCTGCTCCTGAATTTCATTATGTAACGGCTTATCCGATATCCGCATACCGACCCCTTGCCCGGTAGGCCGCCCGGCACCGATATGAGTTGCCTGAATATCACCAACCTCTAACTGGGTGGCCTGGATCTGACCAAGTAATTGCCCCTGCGCATCCTCTCGCTTACCTTTGAAGCGACCCTGATCCAGCACATTCCCTTGTGCACCTGCAACAAAATACTCTACATTCCAAAAAGCCAAATCATGTGCACCGAGTGCCGAATAGTAAAAAGCATCGTCATCATTATCGCGGCGATAGCCAAATTGCATATCCATTAAAGGAGAAGAAAGCATTAGATAAGGATTTGGCTTCCAGGCCAGTTTGGAAACTGAGCTCGTATTATGCTTAGCAACCTGACGATTAGCGCGTGCCCGGCGTTCCAATGCAGGCAGCGGCAGGGGAGACTGTACAAGCAACCTTTGGTCTGTATAGTTAAACTGGAGGTCTAACCCGAACCAGTTTGCAACCAGCGCTGACTCAACAAAGACCTCACCTTGTGCATGGGAGATATCCTGATCCGAGAGCCGATATTCCTGCTCATTGACCAGCGCTCGCTTTTGCTCGCTATCGAGCAAAAAAGTGCGCTCCGGGCTGAGATACCAGCCTGTAAAGTAGTCTGGCTGTTCGTCATCGCTAATGGCAAAGTCCAGCACAGCAAACAAGCTGCGCAATTCCACCTGTGCATCGCGCTTACTTTTGACCGCGAACACCTCACCCAAATAAACGCCATCAGCATAAACAGACAAGAACAGATCTTCACCTTCGGGGATCCCCGCCTGCTCAGGCTGATTCTTCACCTTCAGACTAGCTTGAGACTGAGACAGTTTTGCCTGTATGCGTTGCAGTGTACTGAATGCCTCGGAGAACCCCTGCTGCGGGGCTCCATGTGCTTGCTTAGCACTAGCGCAAATCAAGGTAAGCACTAAAAGTGGCGCGATTCTAGCCATTAGCAAGTCTGTTTTCAGGGCACAGTGACGGAGAAAATACGCTCAGCAAACGACTGCCCTTTATATTCGCCACTGCCTGTATAAACCACTTTGAGCTCTCCTGAGCGTGCTCCCTGAAATAGGTCCCCATCCAGTAATGTAAGTTGCAATTGTGCCTGACTAAGTTCAGGGTAAATACTGTAGCTATTAACCAGGGCGGCCTCTTTCCAGCTTGCTCCTTTTTGCTTACGCCAAAACACACTGATCCGACCAAATGGGCTAGCATCGCCCGCTCGTGACAGGGATAGATTAACCGTTTCTATTCGACCACTTTTTCCTCGACTCAGAGTAGCCTCATCAATCGTCACCTGAGGAGAAGACGCCGACTGACGATATATCAGCGGAATACTGTAGCTCATGATCATGTTGAGCCTGATCCCCACCCCTTCGTTGTCCAGATCTTGTTTTTCAGGTAATGCCTGAAAAAACAGGTGTGAGCGATACTCTCCCGCTGCCATATTTCTTTGACGACGCAGCGCCAGCTTAACAACCTGACGTTCGCCCGGTGCAAGACGCACTTGTTTTGGTGTCATCCTGAGCAAACCACTCAGGCGCATGGGATTTTCCTGCTCAGAGACATCTGTGTAGCCACCTTCAGGCAATGCCATTTTTTCTTTAAAGCTCAGACGATACGTTTTATATTCCTGACTGCTGTTGATCAGAAACACCTTGGCACTGCGCTGACGCTCGTCAAAGACCACACGAGTGGGGGAAATCAATAAGTTCGCGTACGTTTGTGCTGTACAAAACAGCAAGACGAACAGTAGGATGCGGGTAATATACTTCATTGAATTTTGCCTATTTTACTACTCACGAAGGCGAGTATCTGTGTGTACCGGCTAATAGCTTACTTCGACACTGACTGTGGTTGCGTATTGACCGTCAACATAAAGCGCTGCAGAAGCCTGACTTTGCAACGTACCGCCAACGAGCAGGCGAGCACGGCCATCCCGGTCGGTAAATACCCGGGCAGGATAATGCAGATTAGTCACTCTCAGTTCCCCTTTTGTGATCAGGTTACTATGTGCTAATTGGTCATTGAGCAGAACAGCCGATATATTCAGATAAACACCCGCAGGAAAAGACTCCAGCAGAAGCTCAGCCGGGTGCCCTTTTTTGATCACATGAATGCTGCCCGATGAACTTGTACCACCGCTTGGTGATACAACAACGCTGCTCGCAACGCTGGGGTCCGCCACAATAATGGTGCCGAAATTTAGATCCGCATTAAGTAAAATATTGGCCTGACAGCACCAGCTGTAGAACAAGCCCATGAGCACAAACAGCGCTTTCATAGGAAGCCGGCGGGCTCCTTGCCCGCCTCTGTACATTAGTAGTTTAGCTCTACGCTAAACGTACCTTCGTACAGACCATCAAGGTAATTGCCCTTATCTGCGCTTTCTGTGGTGAGCGTTGCGCCCACATTAAACGCAATTTTGCCGTCAGCATCGGCCACAACTGTGGTCGTTGCAGCAGCCGGTGTAGTACCGGAAGTCACGAAATACGTGAATGCGCTCAGCTTGAAACCCGGTGTACCAGGTGGCAAGCTTTGTGGTAATACATCTGTTTCAGTCGGATTAGTAATAGTCAGGGTTGCATACGGTGCAACACCATCAACGGTGAACTTCGCAGGCGTACCTGGCTCCAGGATAGCAATTTCGGCCTTTGTCACGTCCGTAGAGTCAGCTCGTGGTGCCGTATTTGGATTAGCAGCCACAATCAGAGTAGCTGTTTCTACACCACCAGCGTCACCACTGGCTCGGATCGTACCAAAGCTGAGCGGCTCCGTATTTTCAAAGGTGAATACATTTTTAACTGTTACTGACGCTTTGAACTCAGCAGGCTGTGCAACAGCCAGTGCCGGCATAACAGCCAGAATTGAGAGTAGAGAGTACTTTTTCATTAACTTTTCCATCAGTCGGTCCTTTTTTTCAAATAGCCGCGTCCATCGCGTGCCAAAAAACGTAAGTGCAGAAAATTGCTCCTGAGCACTTAAACCAAGACTTTATAGTGAATTTTTATTGCGTTCCGCGTTCCCTTGGGTAAAAAGGTACACATTTCGAATAAAAACACTAGTCAGACTTCTAATATATCGTACCTAAATACAAAATCTTTAATTTAATTTCAATATTTTTTAGCTAGTTAACTAACTTACATGGTTGACCACTTGCTTTAATCAAGCGGCAAAACAAGACACTTTCCTGCTCAGAAACGAATCCAGAAGCCTGCGTAAGGTAGAACTGAGTCCGGCTCTGCGCGGGCGATTGTGAATAAATTGAAACAGTACTGAACATATCAGGATAATAACTTTGTATGAGTGACATGGATGCGTTAATACGTTGCTGCTGCGCTTGCGCGCGCGTCCCCAGCAAATGTCTACCAAATTGCACCACAAACGCACTTTGGCTCGCCGCTGCATAACTATTGCTGACAGCGCTTGGCTCTGCCCGATGGACGGTGACGGTTTTTTCCGGCTGGGCCAGCTTCTCGTTCAGGGGTTTAATATCACTGGGTTCTGATAGTAGAGCCAGCAATTGAGTCAGATCTTGCTCCATTAGGGCAACACGTTCTATCTTGGCTTTATGCTGATTATAAGTTTTAATTAGCTCGGCTCGGGCAAGCGCTTCGGCCTCTTCATCCACTGATGGTTTTGAGCTACAAGCAGATAAAAGCATTGTGACAGCGAGCAACATAGCCCCCGCTCTGGCACGTCGGCAGCCGCTCCTGGAGTTATTCAACATTGTGTCGTGCTCCTTATAAAACAAGCGGCCTTCACTGGCCGCCTACAACATATTAGGTCGAAAGTCCCCTAGATTGCAACAGGTGCCTTAATGTTAGGGTCGGCGTTATAGCCTTCAATGGCAAAATCCTCAAAGCGATAGTCATAAATAGACTCGGGCTTGCGCAAAATGTTTAACGTGGGCAGGCCCTTAGGCTCTCGTTGTAACTGCTGCTCAATCTGTTCCATGTGGTTTGAGTAAGCATGTAAATCACCAAAACTGACAATGACTTCGCCAGGTTCAAGGTCGCATTGTTGCGCCAGCATATGCACCAGCAAAGACAAACTGGCGATGTTATACGGCAGCCCCAGGAAAATATCTGAGCTACGAATATACAGCTGCCCGGATAATTTACCGTCTGCCACGTAGAACTGATAAAGCAGGTGACAAGGCGGTAAGGCCATACGACCGGCCTGGACATTTTCCTGCGGGCTCATCGACTCATCGGGCAGATACTCCACATTCCAGCCATGGAATAAAATACGACGGCTGTTCGGATTATTTTTGAGCGTATCGACCACATAGTCTATTTGATTAATTTCTCCGCCGTCTTTGATCGGCCAGGCTGTCCACTGCTTGCCATAAATTGGGCCAAGGTCGCCGTTTTCCAGTGCCCACTCATCCCAGATTTTCACCCCGTTTTCGTTTAACCAGGATTTGTTGGTATCGCCTTTAAGAAACCAGATCAGCTCATTGGCAATGCTCTTGAAGTGCAGCTTTTTGGTGGTCAGCAGCGGAAAACCATCCTGGAGGTTGTGACGAATTTGACGGCCAAATACGGAGCGCGTACCAGTACCAGTGCGGTCCCCTTTCTGGGTGCCGTTCTCTAATACATCTCGCAACAACTCCAAATACACTTTCATGCTTTACTCCTCAAATGATCTCACTAATGACCCGACTCAGGGCTTATCTGGCACGAAAGTATACTACGTTCGCAAGCTGGGGTAACTAATTCAAGACGGGATTTATTGGCAGATAATGTGGGCCCCTGAGATCTGGGGCCCACCGGCATTTATGCGCGGGCAGTTGCAGTGCGCTTGTGGCTCCAGAGCATCAGGCCCAGGCCACCGATCACCATAGGTAAAGACAAGATCTGGCCCTGAGAAATCATACCGGCATACAAACCGATATGGGCGTCCGGTTCACGGAAATACTCAACGATGAAACGGAAAGTACCATATCCAAGCAGGAACAAACCTGCCACGCTGCCAGCCGGACGTGGCTGTTTTCTGTACCAGATCAGCATAATGAACAATACCAGCCCTTCCAGGAACGCCTCGTAAAGCTGCGACGGATGACGCGCAACAGGGCCTCCCGTAGGGAAAACGACGGCCCAGGGAACATCTGTAGCACGGCCCCAAAGCTCACCATTGATAAAGTTACCAATACGTCCTGCCAGCAGGCCTACCGGCACCATGGGAACCACAAAGTCGCCAACCGCCAGCGGAGATTTCTTGAATCGCCAGGCAAAAATAAAGATACCCGCTATCACGCCCAGTGCACCACCGTGGAAGGACATGCCACCCTGGTCAATGCGCAGCAGGTACATTGGGTTTTCAAGGAAGTGGCTGAACTGGTAAAACAACACATAGCCGATGCGTCCGCCCAGGATCACCCCAAGCATGCCGTAAAACAGCAGATCACTGACTTCATCTTTGGTCCAGCCCGAGTTGGGCTTGTCGGCTTCTTTATTTGCCCACCACATGGCAAAGGCAAAGCCAATCAGATACATCACGCCATACCAGCGTACACTTAGGGGTCCAATCGAAAAAATAATTGGATCGATTTCTGGAAACTGCAAAGCCATCGCTTTCCCTCAATAAAATAACATTTTTCCCGCAATCACCACGAGCAGTAACGCGAACACTTTCTTAATCACTGGCACCGGCAGAGTGTGTGTTGCTTTGGCCCCAATTGGAGCGACAAACCAGGATGTCAGCACAATACCAAATAATGCCGGTAAATACACAAAACCGGCAAAACCGTCGGTTAATTTCAATGCCTGCCCACCCGATACGACGTAACCAATAGAGCCAAACAAAGCAATCACAATACCGCTCACTGCCGCGCAGCCTATCGCTTTGCGCATGTCCACACCAAAATAGCTCAGCAGCGGCACAATCAGCACGCCACCGCCTATACCTATCATGGCAGACAAGGCCCCCATTAACGAAGTGATACCTGTCAGCACAGGGCCTGATGGCAGATCTCGCGTTTTTTTCGCCTTGCCAGGGCGAGTACTGAAGACCATTTTAGCGGCAATAAGCAACACCGAAATGACAAACGTCCACTTGACCCAGTGCACAGGAATGAGCGCGACCATAAAACCACTGACCAAGGCACCCACGGCCACCCCCGCCATTACCCAGGGGGCAATCTCCCAGGGCACATTATGATTTCGATGGTGAGCCAGCGCAGAGGAGGTGGACGTAAACAAAATCGACGCCAAAGAGGTGGCAATGGCAACCACTATCACATACTCATCGGCCAATACCTCAAAGTACAATAAGATTGCCGACAGCACAGGCACAATGATCAAACCACCGCCAATACCGAGTAACCCGGCCAGAAAACCGACAATACAGCCAAGCAAGGCGCAGCTTAAAATGAGTAACACACTGATTGTCATAAAGACACTCTTATTATTTTGGGCGCGTTATAGTAGCGTATCTGTGCGCACGCCTCCAGTCGCGGTTCAGGCCGTATCACTTTTGGCGTACAGCAACTCACTGAGGCCCTGGGCTATCAAAAATTCGCGCAGCAGTCTGTGCACCTGCTTGGCGCTGGATGCCACCAGACACTGGGCCAGCAAGGCCTCCATGTCTTTGACGGCAAGCCTGCGTAGCGTCCACTTTATTTTATTTAACGAAGAGATGTTCATGCTGAGGCGACGAAACCCCATGGCAACGAGTAAAATCGCGCCTTCGGGTTCACCACCCAGCTCTCCGCACAGACTAAACGGCAACTCGAGCTGCTGACAATCATCCGCTATTTTTTTCAGCACTCGCAGCACACTGGGATGATAAGGTTCAAATAACTCAGCGACCTGCGCATTGGCCCTGTCTACCGCGAGCAGGTACTGCGTCAAGTCGTTGCTACCCACAGAGCAAAAATCAACCTTGTCGGCCCACTCGGGCAATAAAAAGATACTCGATGGCACTTCCAGCATCACGCCGATATCGGGCTTATCTATGGTGTAAAATTGATCGGCCCACTCTTCTTGCAGCTCAAAGTATGCCTGCTCCAGCAGTGCCAGCGCTTCGTCTACTTCCTCTGTATGACTGACCATAGGCAACATGATCCGCAAGTTACCCAGCCCGGCATTGGCTTTGAGCATGGCCTTGAGTTGATCTAAAAACAGCTCAGGATGGTCGAGCGTAACCCGGATCCCACGCCAGCCAAGAAAAGGGTTATCTTCACTGATGTTAAAATAATCCAGGACTTTATCGCCGCCAATATCCAGGGTGCGCATAATAACGGGCTCAGGGTGATAACGCGCCAACACCTCGCGATACCAGTTTTCCTGCTCAGCCTGTGACGGAAACTGGCCGCGCTGCATAAACCAGGCTTCGGTGCGATACAAACCCACACCATCGCAGTATTTGGCACTAAGATGCTCTGTAGACAAGTCCAGACCCGCATTGAGTAACAGGCTGATCCGCTCACCATCAGCGGTGACAGACGCCAAATGATGCTCGGCCTCAAATTTATCGTGCAGCTGACCTTCTTTCAGTTTCAGAGCTGAGTATTCATTACGCAAGACCTCGGAGGGCGAAATATACACCCGCCCGGCATAGGCATCGAGGATCATATCTTTGCCGTCGAACTGCAACAGCGGAATGTCCTCAATCCCCCAGATTGCAGGGATCCCCATTGCCCGAGTCAGGATCGAGGCATGGGAGTTCGCCGAACCATGAACGCTTATCACCCCTTTGAGCTTATCTTTGGGTACTTCGGCCAGCATCGCCGGGGTCAGCTCATTGGCAATTAAAATGGTATTGTCCGGATAGCTTTTCACCATGCTTTCTGTGCTGACCAGATGGTGTAATACCCTCAGCCCCAGATCTCTGACATCGACCGCCCGCTCTTTGATATAGGGATCGGACATCGCTTCAAACTGTGTCACCAGCTCGATAATCACATGCTTTAACGCAGATTTAGCATTCCAGCCTTGCTCCAGCTGTTGCTCAACGCGCTGACCCAGGCTGCGCGCATCTAACAGCTGCTGATAAACCTCAAATACAGCCAGCGCTTCTTTGGGTAAGGAGTCACTGAGGGTGTTTTTTAAGACATGAAATTCTTGTCGGGTCGCGGCCACCGCTTGCTGGAATAACTGGCGCTGCTGATGGATTTGCTCACATTGCTGAGATTCAATGCTGGCAAAGTCGAGCTTAGGGATCACCACAAAGGCTTCACCCAGCGCTATGCCGGGGGCACTGGCAACACCTTTAAGCACCGAGGTTTTGTGGCTGGATGCATCCTGTTTGAGCGCGGATTGTAACTCCACCTGCGCAAGCTGTGAGGCCAGTTGCGCAGACAGTGTAATAAGAAAGGACTCTTCATCGTGACTAAACACCCGCTCATCACGTTGCTGAACCACAATGACGCCCAGCACTTTGCGTTGATGCACCACGGGAACCGACAAGAAGGCGTTGTAGCCTTCTTCATGTACTTCGGTGTGTAGTTTGAATCTGGGATGGCTCTGCGCGTGGGCTATGTTGATCGGTTCTTCCCGCTGAGCAACCAGCCCGACCAGGCCTTCAGTAAAGCCAATCCGAAACCGCCCGACTGCATCAGGGTTAAGACCATCGCTGGCCATCAGTACAAAATTGTCCTGACTATAATCGGCAAAGTAAACCGAGCAACACTCTGTGTGCATTGCCTCCTTAACCATCATCACAAAGCGAGATAAGGCCGTTTCGAGGTTATCCTGCTGAGAGACAACCTCCGCGATGGTTCGTAATGTTGCTAACACACCTGACTCCTAAATTGGTAGAAATCGCTCTGTACTGCTCATTTACTCTTTCTAATAACCCTGATCTGACCAACGCCTGTGCTGATTAACGGCGTCGCCAGTGATCTTTATGCGCATGCTCTTTGCGATTAAAGGGCATCGCAAAAGGCGCAAACTCTTTCATTACCCGGCGGTATACATCACGCTTAAACGACACAACCTGACGCACCGGATACCAGTAACTCACCCAGCGCCAGTCATCAAATTCGGGATGATGGGTGCGCATCAAGTCTACATCTTCATCTTTGCACTTGAGTTTCAGCAAAAACCATTTTTGTTTCTGGCCAATACACACGGGACTGGAGTCTTTGCGGATCAGTCGCTTTGGCAATTTATAGCGTAACCAATGTTTTGAGCTGGCAACGATCTCGACATCTTCCGGTCGTAACCCCACTTCTTCATGCAGTTCACGGTACATGGTCTGTTCGGGTGTCTCGCCTTCATCCACACCCCCTTGCGGAAACTGCCATGAATGCTGGCCATAGCGCCGCGCCCAAAATACCTGCCCCTGATTGTTACAAATAACAATTCCTACATTGGCACGAAATCCTTCGGCATCAATCACCTTAAGTGCCTCGTATATTTGTTTGATATGATTTTGATTGTTCCACAACTCAGGGCACTGGGCAAATTTAATTCCTGCTTTTACGCAACTTACCCACAACTTGTGCATAAGTTTAATTATTCATGATGATTTTACAGACAAATCCACAATAACAAGATGAAATCTGCATTTTCTCCACAGAATCTGTGGATAATTATGTTTATATACTTGTATTTATCCAAAAACAGGTTAATTTCGCCTCTTATTGATGTGGAGTAAAATTTAAAAAGATCATATAAATCATAAAATTAAACCTAAAGAGTGAGAAAGTCACAGCTTAAAGAATAACCCACAACGAAGCAGTTCAAAAAACACACAAAGCGGTTTTCATCCACATTGGCGAATTATTTTTGTTACCATACGAGGCCAAGCAAAAAAAGACGAGCCAGATTGTGTCAAAGCCAACACCTCCCCATTCCATTGCCGAACTTATGACCCGCGTAGACGCCATCGCCGGGCAAACACTCGGAGAGCTTGCGGCGCAATTCCATTTTAAAACCCCGCAGGATCTGAACCGTGAAAAAGGCTGGCCGGGACAGCTGATTGAATATGTGCTCGGCGCCAGCGCAGGCTCTAAACCTGTACCCGACTTTGAATTTATCGGTGTCGAGCTAAAAACCTTGCCCATTGGTTATAACGGCAAGCCACTCGAAACCACCTATGTGTCTGTGGTGCCTCTGACCAACCTGACTGGGTTGCGCTGGCAGGACAGCACAGTGAAAAAGAAACTGGCTCATGTATTGTGGCTACCGATTTTGGCAGAGCGAGATATAGCACCGGTGGACCGGACCATAGGCAGCGGCTTTTTATGGCAACCAAACGCCGTGCAGGAACAGCAGCTACAACGGGACTGGGAAGAGCAAATTGAACTGATTGCGCTGGGGCGGGTCGATGAGATCAGTGGCAAGCTAGGCGAGGTCATGCAGATCCGACCAAAAGCGGCCAACAGTAAAGCCCTGACCGATGCGATTGGTCCTCAGGGCAAATTAATCAAAACCCTGCCCCGCGGGTTTTACCTGAAAATGCAGTTTACTCAGGGTATCTTGGCCGAGCAGTTTGTCGGGTAAATAAACCGACAATAGCAGGCACAAAAAAGCCGCGTTAGTTACGCGGCTTTTTCAGTCAGATAATTTAGATTACTGACCTTTGATCTCGCTGCGACCTTTGTAGATAGCCTTGTCGCCCAGCGCTTCTTCGATACGTAGCAACTGGTTGTACTTAGCAACACGGTCAGAGCGGCACAGTGAGCCAGTCTTGATTTGGCCAGCCGCAGTACCCACTGCTAAATCGGCGATGGTTGCGTCTTCTGTTTCGCCTGAACGGTGAGAGATAACCGCAGTGAAGCCTGCATCCTGTGCCATCTTGATTGCGTCCAGAGTTTCAGACAGTGAACCAATTTGGTTGAACTTGATCAGGATAGAGTTACCGATCTGCTCATCGATACCACGCTTAAGGATCTTAGTGTTAGTAACAAACAGGTCATCACCCACCAGCTGTACTTTGTCGCCGATCTTATCTGTCAGGATCTTCCAGCCAGCCCAGTCGCTTTCGTCCAGACCATCTTCGATAGACACGATTGGGTAACGTGCAGCCAAATCTGCCAGGAAGCCAGCAAAGCCTTCAGAATCGAACGCTTTACCTTCGCCCTGTAGGTCGTATTTGCCGTCTTTGTAGAACTCAGACGCCGCACAATCCAGTGCCAGTGTCACGTCTTTGTTCATTTCATAGCCCGCTGCTGCAACCGCTTCAACGATCACTTCCAGCGCTTCTTCGTTTGACTTAAGATCTGGTGCAAAACCACCTTCATCACCTACTGCGGTGTTCAGGCCACGTGATTTCAATACTTTCTTCAGGCTGTGGAAGATTTCTGCACCCATGCGCAGTGCTTCACGGAAGCTTTTCGCGCCCACAGGCTGAACCATGAACTCCTGGATATCAACGTTGTTGTCAGCGTGCTCGCCGCCGTTCAGGATGTTCATCATAGGTACTGGCATAGAATACTGGCCAGCTGTACCGTTGATGTCTGCAATGTGCTCGTACAGCGCCACGCCTTTTTCTTGTGCTGCCGCTTTAGCCGTTGCTAAAGACACAGCCAGGATAGCGTTGGCACCCAGCTTTTCTTTGTTTTCAGTGCCATCCAGGTCCAGCATTAGCTGGTCAATTGCACGTTGTTCAAGGGCATTGTGTCCGTTCAGGGCTGCTGCGATTTCGTTGTTAACATAGTTTACCGCGGTCAGTACACCTTTACCCAGGTAACGAGCTTTATCTCCGTCACGTAATTCAAGTGCTTCGCGAGTTCCTGTTGATGCACCAGATGGTGCACACGCGCGACCCCATGCGCCCGACTCTAAATGAACATCGGCTTCAACGGTAGGGTTACCACGTGAGTCCATAACTTCACGGCCAATCACTTTTACGATTTTTGACATCTTGATTCCTCTTTTCCCAAAGTGGTGAGTGTGTTGTGTGTCTGCTTTCGCATTGCTATATACCCGCTTGTTGCAGTTACATAGCAATACGGTGTTATACCAATTTTACTTAGGCGATTAAAAAAGCCGTGCACTGAGGCACGGCTTTTCATCATTAAGAATCAGCTTTTTGGTAGCTGAACGCAGCTGCAACGAACCCTTCGAACAGCGGGTGGCCGTCGCGTGGCGTTGACGTAAACTCAGGGTGGAACTGAGCCGCAATAAACCAGGGGTGATCTTTGTTTTCGATGATCTCAACCAGTTTCTTGTCTTCCGACAGACCCGTGAAGGCAAGACCTGCCTGCTCAAGACGCTCAACGTAGTGGTTGTTTACCTCGTAGCGGTGGCGGTGACGCTCAGTGATCTCGGCATTGCCGTATACGTCGCGTACTTTTGAGCCTTCTTTAAGATGACACAACTGAGCACCCAGGCGCATCGTACCACCCAGGTCTGACTCTTCAGTACGGGTTTCAACGTTACCATCGGCATCTAACCACTCAGTGATCAGACCAACAACCGGGTGAGGCGATTTAGCATCGAACTCAGTTGAGTTAGCACCTTCAAGGCCCGCCACGTTGCGCGCGTATTCAATTAGCGCAACCTGCATGCCTAAACAGATACCTAAGTAAGGCACTTTGTTTTCACGCGCATATTTGGCTGCCAAAATCTTACCTTCAACACCTCGGTTACCAAAGCCGCCCGGTACCAAAATGGCGTCCAGGTGGTCCAGCAATTCAGTGCCTTTACTCTCGATGTCCTGTGAATCAACATATTCGATATTCACGGTTACTCGATTCTTCAGGCCAGCGTGCTTAAGCGCTTCGTTTACTGACTTGTAGGCGTCTGGCAATTCAATGTATTTGCCAACCATACCAATGGTCACTTCACCTGTTGGGTTTGATTCCTGATATAACACCTGTTCCCACTCAGCCAAGTCTGCTTCTGGTACATCCAGGTAGAAACGACGACAAACCAGGTCATCCAGTTCTTGTGATTTAAGCAGTGCCGGGATTTTGTAGATGCTGTCTACATCTTGCAATGAGATCACGGCTTTTTCTTCTACGTTGGTGAACAGTGCAATCTTGGCACGCTCGTTAGCTGGCAGTTTGCAGTTTGAACGACACACCAGGATATCCGGCTGAATACCAATTGAGCGCAGCTCTTTTACCGAGTGCTGAGTTGGTTTGGTTTTTACTTCGCCCGCAGCGCCCAGGAACGGCACTAAGGTCAGGTGCATAAACAAAGCGTGCTCGCGGCCCAGCTCTGTACCCAGCTGACGGATGGCTTCAAGGAAAGGTTGTGACTCAATATCACCCACAGTACCGCCGATTTCAACAATCGCGATATCATGGCCTTCTGCCCCTTCCAGAACACGACGCTTGATGTCGTTAGTGATGTGTGGGATCACCTGAATGGTCGCGCCCAGGTATTCACCTTTACGCTCGCGACGCAGTACATCTTCAAAAACACGACCCTGCGTGAAGTTGTTGCGGCTGGTCATTTTGGTGCGAATGAAACGCTCATAGTGACCTAAGTCCAGGTCAGTTTCTGCGCCGTCTTCTGTCACAAAGACTTCACCATGTTGGATCGGGCTCATTGTGCCAGGGTCAACATTGATATAAGGATCCAGCTTAAGGATAGTGACGTTTAAACCACGCGCTTCTAATATCGCAGCCAATGAAGCAGCTGCAATACCTTTACCCAAGGAGGAAACAACTCCGCCCGTTACGAAGATAAATTTTGTACTCATGCGAACCCTAGAATATCAGGAAAAATGGAATTTAAATAAGAATCAAGACGGGGCAATAGTATAGCAAAAGCGCAGGGGGCAATCCAGCGAAAAATCACCCCCTTTAATTATTCTCACCTGAACGCTGGCGTCGTTTGACTTCTTCCCAGGCCTCATCCATTTGCGCCAGGCTGGCGTCCGACAAGGCGATTTCCCGCTGTGCCAGAATGCCCTCGATGGCACTAAAGCGAGCGATAAATTTGTCACTGGCACGACGCAAAAGCTGCTCAGGGTCGCGTTTGATATGGCGTGCCACATTTACCGTAGCAAACAGCAGATCGCCGAGCTCCTCCGCACTGTGCTCAGAGTCAGGGTCGTGACTGAGTGCCTCACTGACTTCTGTCACTTCCTCGGCCACTTTGTCCAGCGCGCCCTGATAGGTCGGCCAGTCAAACCCCAAAGACGCAGCGCGCTTTTGAATTTTCGCAGCGCGCGATAAGGCGGGTAAATTCAGTGGGACATCGTCGCCAAAGCGGACCGGCTTGGCACTGCGCTCCTTATCTTTGATGGCCTGCCACTGCGCGTTTAATTCAGCCTCGCTCAACGTGCTATTAGGAGTGTCAAAAACATGAGGGTGACGACGCACCAGCTTATCATTCAGCCCTTTCACTATGTCTTCAAACTCAAAGAGCCCGGCTTCTTTGCCCAACTGAGCATAAAAAATCACCTGAAACAGTAAATCGCCCAATTCATCTTTGAGCCCGACAAAGTCTTGCTGCTCTATGCTGTCGGCCACTTCGTAGGCTTCTTCAAGGGTGTGGGGCACTATGGTTTCAAAGCTTTGCTGTTGATCCCAGGCGCAACCCTTTTGCGGGTCACGCAGGGTTGCCATAATCTCCAGTAATTGCTGTAACGAGGCGCTCATAGTCAGTGTTGTCTCCGGGCTTCAAATACGCCTTCTATTTGCATCAGCTTGGTCAGTAAGCGGTTCATCGCGGATAAGTCGCCCACTTCGAGTTTCATGGTGAAAATGGCAATGTGCTTATCATCCTGCGTGTTAACGTTCATATTCATTACATTGAGTTTTTCATTGGCCAGCACCGAGCTGATATCGCGGATCAGGCCGTGGCGGTCATTAGCTTCAATACGTAAGGTCACGGCATAGCAAGCGCGCACATCGTCTGACCAACTGACGGCAATTTCCCGCTCCGGATGCTGCTCACAAATATGCGCAAAGGAGTCACAATCGGCACGATGCACGGCAATGCCCCGCCCTTGGGTGATATAGCCGACAATCTCATCCCCCGGAACCGGCTGACAACACTTGGCAACATGGCTCATCAGATTGCCAACGCCTTCAACCACAATGCCATTGCTATCGCCTTTGTGCTTTTTCGGCGTGCTCATTTTGAGCTTAGGCATCGGCTCTGGCTTGTCCTGAACATAATTCAGGAACTGGTTGATGCGAATATCACCGGCCCCAATGGCCACCATTAAATCGTCGAGCTCCTTAAAGTTAAAACGCTCAATGGCGGAGTCGAGATCTTTGTAGGTCAGGTCGAGCTTTTGCAAATGACCGTCGAGAATTTCTTTACCCGCCTGCAGGTTTTTATCTCTGTCCTGCTGCTTAAACCAGTGATGGATCTTGCTGCGCGCTCTGGATGAGTGCACATAGCCCAGCGACGGGCTGAGCCAGTCACGACTTGGCGACGGATTTTTCTGGGTCAGGATCTCAACCTGATCGCCGGTCGATAGCTTATGAGTAAAGGGCACGATTTTGCCAAATACCTTGGCACCAATGCAGCGGTGGCCAACGTTAGAGTGAATGTAGTAGGCGAAATCCAGTGGCGTCGCGCCTAATGGCAAGTCAAAAATATCGCCTTTGGGAGTAAAGACATACACTCTGTCTTCTACAACCTGGTTTTTCAGCTCTTCGGCCAGCTCGCTGCCATCGACCACTTCTTCTTGCCATTGCAGCAGCTTTCTCAGCCAGCTGATCTTTTGCTCATACCCTGAACCACGGCCCGGCAGCGCCCCTTCTTTGTACATCCAGTGCGCCGCCACGCCCAGTTCAGCATCCTGATGCATAGCCTGGGTGCGAATTTGGATCTCCACGGTTTTGCCCTCAGGGCCAAACACCACAGTATGGATGGACTGATAACCGTTTTGCTTTGGTGTGGCAACATAGTCGTCGAACTCTTTGTGCAGATGACGCCAGTTGGTGTGTACTATGCCCAGCGCCCCGTAACAGTCCTGAATTTCATTGACCACCACCCGCATCGCGCGGATATCAAAGAGCTGATCAAACTCGTAATTCTTTTGCACCATTTTTTTGTAGATGCTGTAAATGTGCTTAGGTCGGCCATACACTTCGGCCTCAATGCCCGCCTCTTTGAGCTTGCTCTGCACCAGCTCAACCATATTGGCCATATAGGCCTCACGGTCCAGGCGTTTATCCGACAACTGCTTGGCAATGCTCTTGTAGGTTTTTGGGTGCAAATAGCGAAATGAAAGGTCTTCGAGCTCCCATTTGAGCTGCCCGATCCCCAGCCGATTGGCCAGTGGCGCAAAAATATTGGCCGTGGCTTTGGCTGCCACCACCCGCTCTTCCTCAGAGGCGTTTTTAACAGCGCGTAAATAGCAGATCTGCTCCGCCAGCTTGATCACCACGGCACGGACATCTTCCACCATGGCCAGTAACATGCGCCGAATTTTGTCTATCTGCAAGCTGCCCTTGCCCTGATGGGCCAATGTACTGATGGACGCCATTTGCTCCACGCCTTTGAGCAGCAGGGCAACATTTTCGCCCTGTGCCTGTTCAATGGCGTCGATCTCAATTTGTCCGGACAGGAAGTAAGGAGTCAAAAAAGCCCCGGCCAGCGACTCTGAATCGAAGTTCAGCTCTGCCAGGATCTCAACCATTTCAATGGCTTTGGCCAAAGTGGTGGTCGCCTCATCTTGCGGACATAAAGCATACACCTGATCCAGCCGGTCGCGCTTTTCCTGCGATAAATTCAGTAACCCAAGCCGGGCATGAAAGTCAGCCGGAAGACCGGATTGATGAGACTGGCGAGTCGCAACCATATGACTACCTCCTTTGGAACAACGCCATGGTTTCTATATGTCCTGTGTGCGGGAACATATTCATTAAACACACTTTATCGACCACAAAGCCCGCTTCGAGTAGCAATGCCGCATCTCTGGCCATAGTCACCGGATCGCAGGACACATATAAAACCTGTTTAAATTGCGTCAACGGCAACTGGCGTAAAATCTCGTACGCCCCGGTGCGTGAAGGGTCTAACACCAGCACATCCAGCGCCGCATGAAACCAGTTCGCCGTCGCCAGGGGCTGAGTGAGGTCAAACTGGTGAAAACTGACCGTGTCGATGTGGTTAGTGTGCGCATTTTGCCGTGCCATTGCAACCGACTCGGCCACCCCTTCTACTGCAACCACCTTGTTTGCGTGTTTTGCCAGCAATAAGGAGAAGTTACCAATTCCACAAAACAGATCCAAAACCTGCTCTTTGCCCGTCAAAGCCAGCCACTCAAGTGCCCTTTGCAGCATTTGTTCATTGATATCGCGATTAACCTGAATAAAGTTGTCGAGCTTAAACGCAAACGTTACACCGGCGCTTTCATAGGCAGGCAACAACGCATATTCTGGCTGCGACTTGCCATCATCCCAGATAAACTGCCAGTTTTGCCCCGCAAGACGCTCTGCAACCTGTGCTTTAACCTTTGAGCTAATTGCCCGGGTATGACGCAGTAGTACAAACGCACCATTATCCGCTGCACAGAACTGGATATGGCTGACGCTGCGCAGCTCAGGGTGGGCATTTAAAGCTTGGCGCAGCGCCTCAAAGCCACCAGCAAAGGCATCAACCATGACCGCACAGTGATCAATTTCAATAATTTTCTTAGACCCGGCAGAGCGAAATCCCAGTTTGAGCTGGTTAGTTTGTTTGTCATAGATGCAGGCAATGCGCCCGGCGCGGCGATAATAGCGCTCAGGCCCAGTCAGTGGTAGCAGCCAGGGCAACTCCGTTGCTTTGGCGAATTTGTCAAATAAGGCCGACACCGCCTGCAGCTTGTGCACCAGCTGCGCATCGGCATCCAGGTGCTGTAACGCGCAGCCACCACATTGTTGATAGTATTCGCAAAACGGCGTAACCCGCTCTTCACTTGCCTCCAGCACCTTGACGGTTTGCGCTTCGAAAACACGACTTTTTTGTGCCTTTATACGTGCTTTCACCCGCTCTGAACTGAGTGCGCCATCCACAAAGCCGACTTTTCCCTGGTGTCTGCACACACCGCGCCCCTGATGATCCAGCGAGTCAATCGTCAGCTCAACTGTCTCAACTTGCTTACTACGTTGTTTAGAAGATTTTCCAGCACGAAATATTTGTGCCATATTGCCGCCCCTATAAGATTGCTAAACACCTGTTAACTCGATACTCTAGGGCTCAGACTACTTACTGTTTTACATCCAATTTATGTCTAAATTGAGTTTGCGCGACAGCGTATTATTGTTGACCCTGATCCCAACGGTGTTAATCGGCCTGGTACTTGGCGGTTATTTTACTATAAATCGTTACGTTGAGCTTGAACAAATCCTCAAGCAACAAGGCACCAGTCTGGCCAATACTTTGGCAATGACGGTGGAACAACCGCTGGCTGAGCGAGATAAAGCCAGGTTACATCGGGTGATCACCACTACCCACAACCAGCATGGCAGTTTCGTCAATAGCATCGCGCTGTTCAATGAAGACAATCAGTTGCTGTTAACCAGTAACTATCATAATGAATTTAATCAGCTGCATTATCGTGGCAATGTCACAGAATTACATGCCACTGAAATCGTTCAATACCTCGACAGATACATTATCTTTGCGCCCGTAAAACAGCCGCAACAGCAAGGGACTTCGGACTGGCAAAATGCACATACCCGCACCACCGCCGTGTTGATGATAGAACTCAGTAAAGATCAGGCCATTATTGGCCAGCAACAAGCACTGCTGTTCAGTGGTGCCATCATTATGGTGGCCTTGTTGCTGAGTGCCTTTGTCTCGACCCGACTCAGCCGGATGTTTTCAACCCCGCTGTCTCACCTGCTGTTGGCCACGGATAAGCTGCTTGAGGGCAAAACCAAAATTGGCGTCGAACAGCCGATGCAGGGCGAATTTGACTTACTTCGTGAGGGCCTGATCACCATCAGCGAAAAAATGGTGCTACAGCGCGACGAAATGCAAAAGCACATAGATCAGGCCACCAGCGATTACCGGGAAACCCTGGAGCAGTACGAAACCCAGAATATCCAGCTGAATATTGCGAAAAAAGAAGCCCAGGTCGCCAACCGGGTTAAATCCGACTTTCTCGCCAAGATGAGTCATGAACTTAGAACCCCGCTGAACGGCGTAATTGGCTTTACCCGCCAGCTCTATAAAACGCCCCTTAATAAGCACCAAAAAGACTATTTAGATACCATAGAGCTGTCGGCCAACAGCCTGCTGACCATCATCAGTGATATTCTCGACTTTTCGAAGCTTGAAGCCGGTGCCATGGACCTGGAAAGCATTCAGTTCCAGCTCAGGGATGCGGTGAATGAAGTGATGACGCTGCTTGCCCCGAGCGCCTATGAAAAACAACTGGAACTGTCGATTGCTATCAATCGCCAGGTGCCGGATAACCTGGTGGGCGACCCGACGCGCTTTAAGCAGGTACTGATCAATCTGATCAGCAATGCCATCAAGTTTACCGAAAAAGGCTCAGTGAAAGTCGATATCAGCCATCGACTCAAGGGCGACAGCCAGACCTCGCTGCTGATCTCAGTCAGCGATACAGGGCTGGGTATAGCACAGGAAAAACAAGACACCCTGTTTACCCCATTCGCTCAGGCCGACTCCAGTATTACCCGCAAATTCGGTGGCACAGGTCTTGGCTTAATCATCACCAAACATATTGTCGAAGCCATGAGTGGGCGCATCACGCTTAACTCTGCGCCTGGCAGTGGCTCTTGCTTTACCTTTAATGCCATTTTTAATCTGCCAAGCCGTTTATTTGATGACGACCTGCCGACCAAGCCGCTTGAAAACAAGCGCGTGCTGTACTTCGAGCCACAGGAGCATACCCGCAATGCCGTTAAAGCTCAGCTTGAAGATTGGGCGATGCAAGTAACCTGCTGTAAAAATGAAGAGACCTTCTTCGGCGCGCTGGAGCAGGAATTTAAATATGACATCTGCCTGATCGGTAACATGGCAACGGTAGACGATATGCAAACCGTGAAGGCCTATATTACCCAGGCCAGGGAAATGGCGGATTATCTGTACCTGATGGTCAACACCATTTCTCACAATATGCGTGAATCATTAATTGGCAGTGGTGCCGATGCCTGTATCAGCAAACCCATGCACCACAGAAAACTGTGCGACATGCTGGCAGCGCCTTACCGCTTAGATCATCCCAGCGTATCAATTGATGACACAGACTTAGCGCACCTGCCGCTCAAAGTGCTGATAGCCGATGATAATGACGCCAATTTAAAGCTGCTTTACACTTTGCTGGAAGAGCAGGTCGATACCATAGATACCGCCCACAATGGTGCGCAGGCGGTGAGTTTATGTAAATCACAAAAGTACGACCTGATCTTTATGGATATCCAGATGCCGATCATGGATGGCATCACTGCGTGCAGAACCATTAAAGAATCTTCACTGAATGATGATACACCTATCATTGCAGTGACGGCGCATGCATTAACGGGTGAAAAAGAGCAGCTGATCAAAGATGGCTTTAACGGCTACATGACAAAGCCAATCGATGAAGACATGCTGCGGCAGATCATTTGCGACCACAGCCCGTCATTACCGCCGGAAAAACAAAAAGCGCAACAGCCTCAGGTGGCCAGCATTGCTCCGTTTGAAAGCCACTTGCTGGACTGGGAGCTGGCCCTGCAACGCGCAGGCAATAAACCAGAGCTGGCCCTGGAGATGTTGGATATGTTGTTGCAAAGTGTCCCCGAAACCCTCAGCCAGCTGAGTGAGTCGGCGCAACAGGAAGATACCCAAACGCTGCTGACGGTGATCCACAAGTTTCATGGCGCCTGCTGTTATACCGGTGTGCCTACGCTCAAGAACCTGGCCGAAACGCTGGAAACGGCCTTAAAACAATCCCGTGACTTTGATTATATTGAGCCGGAGTTGCTGGAGCTGATTGATGAGCTGCAACATTTAGAGCGAGATTCACAAGCCGTATCGGGACCGACGCTGACGCATTAGCAAATGTAAAGAGGTTGTCCGCTATGGCTCGACAATCCTACTGGCATTAAAAAAGGCGCTGATGCGCCTTTTTTAATTTAATTTGCCCAACACTTATAGTGCGGCAAAGATCTCGTCGGTTTTCGCCGCGCAGATAAAGTCGTTTTTGTGCAGGCCTTTGATAGAGTGGCTCCACCAGGTTACTGTCACTTTGCCCCACTCGGTCAACAGACCCGGGTGGTGACCTTCATCTTCCGCCATGTCGCCCACTTTGTTGGTGAATGCAATGGCTTGCTTAAAGTTCTTAAACTTATAAACACGCTCAAGCTGCATAATGCCGTCACGTACTTCTGGCACCCAATCCGGGATCAGCTTGATCAGTTCAGCTAATTCGGCATCTGACACTTTAGGCGCATCCGCACGACACGCTTCACATTTTTGTGCACTTAAATCAGACATCAATAAATCCTTAACTTGCTAGTTTGTTTTTAGGTGGGAACTTAGGCTCAAACAGACCCAGTTCTTTGGCCTTACGTACCTGCGCCATAATATCCATTTGTGAGATATCAAACAAATCGTCAATGGCGTTAATGGTGTAGTACAAAGGCTGCATAATATCAATTCGATACGGTGTGCGAAGCACGTCAAGTACTTCTAACGGGTTGATCTCTGGCTCGTTGCTGTAAACGTACTGAGTTTCACCCGGGCTTGATAAGATCCCGCCGCCATAAATGCGCAGGCCATCTTTGGTTTGCATCAAGCCAAACTCAACGGTAAACCAGTACAAACGGGCCAGGTAAACGCGGTCTTTTTTCTCTGCGGCATAGCCCAGCTGGCCGTACTTGTGCGTAAACTCCGCAAATGCCGGGTTAGTCAGCATGGCACAGTGACCAAAAATTTCGTGGAAAATATCCGGCTCCTGCAGGTAATCAAACTCCTCGCGACTGCGGATAAAAGTGGCAACCGGGAACTGCTTGTTCGCAAGCAGGCGGAAAAACTCATCAAAGTCGATCAACGCCGGTACTGGCGCGACCTGCCAGCCCGTTTCACGCTCCAGTACCTCGTTCAGCTCGTGTAGCTGCGGGATACGGTCGTGGGGTAAATTGATTTTTTGCAGGCCTTCGAGATATTCATCACACGCTTTGCCTTTGATGCATTCAAGCTGTCTGGCAACCAGTTCAGACCAGATCTGATTTTCTTCTTCTGTCCATTCGATCAGGCCCTGCTCGTTGGGCTGTTTAGACGTGTATTTACTCGATTTAGCCATAGTAACCTTCTTGGTAATGCGTCGCATCTGAACAAAAACAACGCGTCAAAGTGTTACCCGGATACTATGTAAAAGTGAGGAAAAGTTTAATAGCCAGGCCTTAAATCGGCCCGGCCAGAAAGGCCAATTTTGTACACCTCAACTTACACAACTGACCACCAAAAAACACACCCCTTTATTTATAGGGCTTGCAAAGCAATTTGATGTAAACATTTATATACACAAAAACGCTTTTCCCAGGTCTTCGATGATATCTTCGACGGCCTCAAGCCCAACGGAAATACGGATCAGACCATCCGAGATCCCGGCTGCCTGACGCTCTTCAGGCGTGTAAGGAGAGTGTGTCATGGATGCCGGATGCTGGATCAGCGTTTCCGGGTCGCCCAGACTCACTGCCAGGGTGCACAGCTCTGTCGCATTAATAAATTTCTCGCCTTCACTGACGCCACCTTTGATCTCAAATGCAATCACGCCACCGGCGCCTTTCATCTGCTCACCGAGGAATCGATAGCCCGGATGCGATGGCAAACCCGGATAGTAAACGGTATCTACCTTAGGGTGGCTATCCAGAAACTCCGCCACTTTTTGCGCACTTTCACAATGCCTTGCAACACGCAAGTGCAACGTTTTAAGGCCGCGATTGATTAACCAGGCGTCGTGTGGGCTGATGGTTGCACCGATGTCTTTCAGTACAGTGAGTTTAATGGTTTCAATGTGCTCTGCGCTGCCACAGACAATACCGGCGACGACATCGCCGTGGCCGTTAAGGTATTTGGTTGCACTGTGGATCACGATATTTATGCCAAAATGCTTGGGCTTTTGTAGTAACGGGGTCATAAAGGTGTTGTCGATAACGCTGATCAGCTTGTGTTGCTGGGCAAACTGTCCCAGCATGGCCAGGTCCAGTACCGTCATGTTGGGGTTGATCGGCGTTTCGGCAAATAGCATTTTGCTGTTTGGCTGCAACGCGTCGACCAGCGCCTGCTCGTCTGTCATATCGACAAAGGTGACCTCAATGCCAAACTTGGGCAGCATGTGGGCAAATAAGGCAAAGCTGCACCCATACAGTGCTTTAGAGGCAATTAGATGATCGCCCTGCTGTAAAAAACTCAGCACAGAGGCAGAGACTGCGCCCATACCCGTGGCCGTGGCCGCCGCATCTTCCATCTCTTCGAGCTGAGCCAGTTTTTCTTCCAGCTCTCGGGTCGTCGGGTTGCCAAGGCGGGTATAAATATAGCCGGCCTCTTCACCAGCAAAGCGCGCAGCCCCCTGTGCCGCATCTTTAAACTTAAACGTCGAACTCTGATACAAAGGGGCCGTCAGGGCACCATGCGGGTCATCAAAGTGGTGTGGACCGTGAATACAATTGGTCTGATCATGTAACTTCTTCATTGCTTGCCTATTTTTGTTATTCGAACGAATACCAATTAGATATTCCATGGCACAAAAATGTACAAGCGTGCCGGACGCGCAGATGGCTAACCCGGGCCGGTTAAATTAGCCCGGGTGTACACATAAGTTGTCATAACAAAGGGAGGAAAACAAAAAATACAAATAAATAAACACATTTAAAAATAGTGTGTACTTACACACTATTTTTTACCAGTCTCATCCGACCTGTTAGTGGATTGGCGAATTAACAGGTTCGCCAGTTTCCGGGCCGTCTGCGATAAGTAGCCTGCGGCAGGCTTGCTGACGGGGATAGGCCGACATAAAGCCATGGCTTTATAGCCCAGCCGAGCGGTAAACACGCCAGCACTGAGCCCTTGTGCAGAGCGTGCCGACAGTTTGCCCAATAACTCAGCGCCCAAGCTGGTGGCTGCCAGGTCGCTCAGCAACTCACTGGCCCCGACAAAAATGATCTGTTTGAGCAGTAAGCGGTAAAGCTCAATGCGGCTGCGATAACCCAGTTTAATCCCGTACAGCTGGCTTATCTTTTCTATCAGCACAACTCCGCGCCACAACACGGCCAGCATATCGGTAATGGCCATGGGGCTTATCGCCACCATCAGTGCGGAAGTGCTGGCAAACTGCGCGATGAGCGAGCGGGCGCGCTCATCCACATCCTGAAGTAAGGTATTGTCGTACAGCGTCAGTACTTCCTGATCGGTAAAGTGGGGTTGTATGGTCGCCATAAACTGACTGACCTGCGCCTTGTCATGCTGCTTCAGAAGCGGCTTTAACCAAGTTTGAGCTTCGCCAATTTGGTTGCTATTTAACAACCTTTGTGCCCCGGCCCGCTGCTGCTCAAGCTTTTTCAACCTGCCAAGGGCACGTACTTCTGACCAGCAGAATTTTGCCAACACAACCAGTGCGCTGACAATCACCAGTCCATATAACCCGGCCAGAACCCAGCTGCGGTTAAGCGCATCGAGCAGTGTCAGCGTCATCTCGACCGGGATCAGCACGGCCAGGCCCAGCAGCAATAACTTACGCCAGGTCAGCCCAGAGCGGGCCGGTTGTACAACAGGCTCCAAGGGGATCGCTTGCAACTCAGTATCAAGCGCTTGCTCGCGCTCATCAGACGTGCTCATATCAGCCTGCTCTGCGCCTTGTTCAACGCGCCGCGCCTGTTGTTCGGCCTCCGGTGCTATCGTTGACTGTGGCGCCTCGGGGGCCGCTTCAACCTGAACTCGTCGTCCGCGATGTGACTGGGATGGTTCACTCATTGAAGTTTATCTCCCAATAAAAACTGTAATACATGATCGAGCCGGATATGTTCGATTTGCCCCTGATAAGCCGGGTAAGGCTCAAAAGATAAGAACTCATACCCCTGAGCGGGCCATTGCTGTGCGCTGGGCAAATGCTCGGGCGGGATCGGTGGAAGATAACTGATATAATTTGACTCCCCCACCGGCTTGCCATAAATACAGGACAAGGTTTTACCCTGCTCGGTCAACTGTTTCGGCTGTGTACTCTTTACCGATGAAATTGCCATGGTATCGATTTCCACGCCTGAGAACTTTAATTCGTTTTCGCTGGGCAACAGCAGAGCATGTAATAAACGCGTCAGTTTATCCTGATCGGCCAGTGCCACACTGTCACACTTATTGGCCGCAAACAACACCTTGTCTATGCTGGGACGAAACAGCCGCGACAGAAACCCGCTTTTACCATGGCGGAACATCGCCAGCGTATCACTTAAAGCGGATTGCGTTTCTGTCAGCGTGGTGTGGCCGTCGTTGAGTGCACTGAGCAGGTCCACCAGCACCAGCTGACGGTCAAAGCGGCAAAAATGCTCACGATAAAAAGGCGTGATCACTTGCTTTTTATAGGCCTCAAAACGCTGTTCAAGATGATGATACTGGCTCTGCTCGGGCACGGCATCCAATCCGGATACCGGGAAAAACTGTAAAATAGGCGCCCCTTCAAGCTCACCGGGGATCAACATACGGCCCGGCTGCAACCGCGCCAAACGGGTTTGTGCCTTGAGCTGCTTAAGTACATCCGCATAGCTATTAGCCAGCGCCGCCAGCGCACTTTCATCCACTGCGTGCGTCGCATCAAATTTGGCAAGCTGCTGCAAAAAAGGCGCACTGATGTGCGCATAATCCGGCTGAGCCAGGCGCTTAAGCTGTTGCTCGCTCCAGCGGGCAAAATCCTGGTTCAGCATCGGCAAGTCCATCAACCATTCACCCGGATAATCTATCAGCTCCAGATAAACGGTGTGCGTGTCGCTCAGGTGCTGTCTCACCCCCTGCGTAGAGCGAAACTTTAGCGCCAGTGTCAGGGTGTTGATCCGCTGGGTGGACGGTGGCCAGCTGGGTGGATCGGCCAGTAAATGTTGCACCGCGTTTTGGTATTCAAAACTGGGAATATCCAGTGCGCTTTGTGGCACCTGTTTGCAGGCGACCAGTCGCTGCTCACGCACTACTTCAAAAAAAGGCAGGTTTTGCGCTGTCGCCTGAGTGGTTAAATGTTTAACCAGGGCAGTAATAAAGGCCGTTTTACCGCTGCCGCTGAATCCGGTTACAGCCAGCTTAACATGCCTGTCGAGACTTCGGTTGAGGGTTTTGTGGGTGGTTTGCTGTAGCTTTTGCAGCGCCCTGGCAGTCAGGCCGGATACACTCATAAAGGCATCTATTCCTTATTATATCGGCAAAGGTGGCATGGCTGCCATCGCTCGGGCAGCGCCCCCTTTGCATCTAATCATTCACTCAGAGCTTGTTGATCTCTCGCTTTACAGTGTATTCGCTCGAAGTAACGTACGTTTCCATGTGCTGGATACGGCCATCCAGGCGCGTTAAACGTTCTTTCAGGTCAAACAGTGCCTGACGTGGCGGCTCGCCTTTTTGCCAGACTTTAAACTTCACCGAGACAGGATCTTCGTCTTTGCTGGCATAGGTGCTGTTCGTGCCTGGGGCTTGTGGTGTTTCAGCTTTCTTATCCAGAATAAACCAACAGGCGATATAAACAACAATAAACAGCGGGCCTCCGGATAACAACACCGCAGTGACAAACAGGATCCGAACCAGCCACAGCTCCATGTCAAAGTAATCGCTCAGTCCCGCACACACTCCCGCCAATTTACCCCTTTTCGGGTCGCGGTATAATTCTCGTCTACGTTTACTCATACTTTGCGTCTCCATTCTGGTGACTCTTGATCAAGCAGGGCCTCCAGCGTTTCAACGCGTTGCGCCATTTTCTCTGCTTTGTGTGCCAGCTCTACCAGCTGGCGGTGTTCGTGTTCGCTCAGCCCCTGACTGACCTGCTTTTTGCTACGATAGTGCAGGATCAACCATAGCGGTGCCACTACAATCATAAAGATGATGATCGGGGCGACTAAAATCTCTGCATCAAACATATTCCTCTCCTGTCTAACCTGGGCACGTTGTTCTTTTCATTATTGCACCTACCTTAACAGCAGGTGCAGTCAAATTCACTTATCGGCTAATTTTTTCTTCAGTGCCGCAAGCTCGTCGTCGACTTTCTCATTCTTTTGCAGATCGGCAATTTCATCGGCCAGTGATTTCTTGCCTAAATCGTAAGACTCAACCTGAGATTCCAGTCCATCGATTTTGCTCTCGTAACGCTCAAAGCGATTCAGTGCATCTTCGACTTTACTGCTATCCAGTGCCTTTTTAACATCCAGACGAGATTCAGCTGAACGCTGACGCAACACAATGGCTTTTTGGCGCGCTTTGGCATCGGCCAGCTTTTCTTGCAACGTGGTGACTTCCTGTTGCAGCTTCTCAATGTGCGACTCAACATGTGCCAGCTCTTGCGTCACACTGTCTGCGGCATCGGTGGCTTTTTGCTTTTCAAGCAGCGCCGCCCGGGCCAGATCTTCACGGTCTTTGGTCAGCGCCAGCTCGGCTTTTTGCTGCCAGTCGTGGGCCTGAGTACGTAACTGCTCAACACGACGCTCCAGCTCCTTTTTCTCAGCCAGCGTTTTTGCCGACGTTGAACGGACTTCCACTAAGGTGTCTTCCATTTCCTGAATGATCAAACGGACCATTTTTTCTGGATCTTCCGCTTTATCCAGAATCGCATTGATATTAGAATTAACAATATCAGCAAAACGTGAAAAGATTCCCATAATCTATTACCTCTTTGGTTAGTAATTTAGTTTGCTGATTAGATGTATCAATTAGCTTGCCAACTTTTCAATAAAATTAATTTATTAAAATCAACAAGTTATAATAATAGAAAAACACTTTCGCTTCATCACTTTTTAAAATACACTAGATGTTAGTCAAAAATACTAAGAGTTAGGCAATATGAGTCAGTTTCGCCAACAGGATAATTTACTCGGCCAGTCGGATAGCTTTCTTGCTGTATTGGATCAGGTCTCGCAGCTTGCTCCACTGGAGAAACCGGTGCTGATCATCGGTGAGCGTGGTACCGGTAAAGAGCTGATTGCGGCCCGTCTGCACTACTTATCCGAGCGCTGGGATCAGAACTATGTCAAACTCAACTGCGCGGCGTTAAACGAAAACTTACTAGAAAGTGAGCTGTTTGGTCACGAAAGTGGTGCCTTCACCGGCGCCAGTAAACGACACGAGGGCCGCTTTGAGCGCGCCAATGGCGGTACGCTGTTTCTTGATGAGCTGGCGAATACCTCAGCCATGGTGCAGGAAAAACTCCTGCGGGTGATCGAGTATGGTGAATTTGAACGGGTTGGCGGTAAGCAAACGGTCAAGGTCGATACCCGACTTGTCTGCGCTACCAACGAAGACTTACCCACCCTTGCGGATAATGGTGAGTTTCGTCATGACTTGCTCGACCGTTTAGCCTTTGACGTCATCACACTTCCTCCTCTGCGTGAGCGCAAAGAAGATATTCTGCTGCTGGCGGAACATTTTGCCATTAACATGGCTCGCGACTTAGGCTGGTCTTTATTCAGTGGCTTTACCCGCAGTGCCACAGAGTTGCTGCTTGAATATCCCTGGCCGGGCAACATTCGGGAGCTAAAAAATGTGGTGGAGCGGAGTTTGTATCGCCACGGCAGTGAACAGCTGGCGGTGCATCAGATTGTTTTTGACCCGTTTGCCAGTCCCTATCGACCTACTCAAAGAATTAAAAAAGCCACAGAGGCGCCAACTCAGGCAGCGGCCGCTCCTGTGGTCAAGGCGCAAACGCCGCAGACAAAACCGTCGGTTGCCTCATTCCCGTGCGATCTAAAGTCGCTCTCCAATGAATTTGAAATCGATCTGCTGCGCAATGCCCTGGAGCATAGCCAGTTTAACCAGAAAAAAACCGCCCAGAACCTTGGCCTGACTTATCATCAGTTACGGGGCTATCTGAAAAAATACAATCTCCTGGACTCGCAACAAGAGGCTTAGCCGTGGCTAACAGAGCAACTGATAAACCACCGACCCAGACTCCCTGTCTGGTGACATTGTGTCAGCATCTGGGCAAAGGCTGGCTGCTACCTATCAGTGCGTTTATCGCACTGCTGCTCAGTGGCTGCAGTGATAACAAAGCGCAGGCACAGCGCAAGATCCAGGGGATCGTCTATTGCGCCGAAGCCAACCCGGTGTCGTTTAATCCGCAGGTCACCACAACGGGTTCAACCATAGACATTATTGCCAACCAGTTATACAACACTCTGATCAGCATAGATCCGCTCACTGCGGAGTTTCGCCCTGAACTGGCAACCAATTGGGAGATCAGCGAAGACGGTAAGCAAATCACCTTTACGCTACGTAAAGACGTCTCTTTTCATAGTACAGACTATTTTACCCCCACCCGCACTATGACTGCCGATGACGTGGTGTTTTCGTTTAGCCGCCTGTTCGATGTGTACAATCCGTTTCACTTTGTCGGCGATGCCAATTACCCCTATTTCCAGAGTGTTGGCATGGATCAGTTGATCCGCCAGATAGTCAAAGTAGACGACTACACAGTAAGGTTTGAGCTATTCAGTAGTGAAAGTAGCTTTTTATCCAACATTGCCACCGACTTTGCCGTGATCCTGTCACAGGAGTACGCCATGCAACTGGTCGCGCAAGAGCGCAAGCAAGATTTCGACATGCTGCCCGTGGGCACTGGCCCCTACAAATACAAGGGCTTTTTGCGCGATAACCTGATCCGTTACCACAAACATCCGGATTACTGGAAGCATGACCTGGCGATGGATCAGCTGGTGTATGACATCACCACCAACAATACCAGCCGCATTGCAAAGATGCTGACCAAAGAGTGCGACATTACCGCGCACCCCAGCGCCACTCAGCTGGAAACTCTGGCGGCGCGCAAAGATATCCGGGTTGATAAGGCCGTCAACCTGAATGTTGGCTACTGGGCCTTTAATACCGAAAAGCCGCCCTTTGATAACGTCCTGGTGCGTAAAGCGCTGGCGCACAGTATCGACTTTCAGAAAATCATGAAGGCGGTGTTTTACGGCAATGGGATCCAGGCCCGCTCCATTTTACCGCCTTCTTCCTGGGCCTTTCAGACTCAGGCCATGCCCAGCTATGACCCGGAGCGTGCCCGGGAGTTTCTGGCACAAGCCGGTTATCCGGATGGCTTTGAGATGGATTTATGGGCCATGCCCGTGTCGCGTATTTATAACCCCAATGCCCGTAAAATGGCCGAGCTAATTCAGAGTGACCTGCGTGAAATAGGGATCCGGGCAACCATAGTTGAATACGAGTGGAACACCTTTTTGGAGCGCGTCGGTCGCCATGAGCACGACAGCGTATTACTCGGCTGGGCCGCCGATACGCCAGATCCGGACAACTTTTTCAGCCCCTTATTAAGCTGCACCGCTACCTTCAGTGGTAAAAACCCGGCAAACTGGTGTAACCCGGAGTTTGACTTATTGCTGACTCAGGCGCTGGATACAACCGACCTACAGCAGCGTAAGCAGTATTATCAGCAGGCGCAACAAATGTTGATTGCCGAACTACCGGTTGTGCCGATTGCCCATGGCATGCGCTTTCAGGCCAGCAATACCAGCGTGATGGGCATCGAGTTGCGCCCCTTTGGCGGTATTTCTTTGGCGAACGCGAGGAAGAACTAACTATGTTTGCTGACTTTTTATTTCGTCGCCTCAGTTTGCTGCTGTTTATGCTATTTGCACTGACAGCCTTCACCTTTGCGCTGAACTATATGTTTCCCGGCGATCTGCTGACCAATTTCAGCGGTGAGCTGAACGCCAATTTCAGCCAGACACAAATCCTGGAACAAAAGTATCACATAGACGATAACTTGCTGATCCAGTACCAGGCCTTTCTGGTCCGGCTCTTTGAGGGTGACTGGGGACTGTCTTTGTCTTCCGGTCAGGCGGTGTTCGGTCATGTAAAGCAGCTCTTTCCCGCCACCATAGAGTTGTGCGTTTATGCGCTGATTATGGCACTGTGCTTGGGGATCCCGGCCGGTGTTATCGCCAGTGCTTACCACAACAAATGGCCAGACAAAATGATCAGCTCGCTGACCTTACTGGGGTTCTCCATTCCCGTGTTCTGGCTGGCCCTGCTGCTGATTATGATTTTCTGTCTCAGCCTTGGCTGGTTTCCTATGTCGGGCCGCATTGGCCTGCTTTATGAAATCCCCCCGGTCACCAACTTTATTCTGCTGGATATCTGGTTGCATGATTTTCCGTATGGCGGTCAGGCCTTTGCAGATGCGCTGCATCATCTGAGCCTGCCCACCGTGGTATTAGCCATGTATCCTACAACCGTGCTTGTTCGCTTCACTCGGGACTCCATGCTAACCGTACTGGAACAAAACTACATTAAAACTGCCCGGGCCAAAGGTCTTAACCGCCGTCAGTTGATCCTTGACCATGCTCTGCGCAATGCCCTGCTACCGGTGATAAAACAAATCGGCCTGCAATTTAGTACGCTGATCACGCTGGCCATGGTAACCGAAGTAATTTTTTCCTGGCCGGGAATTGGCCGCTGGATGATTGAAAGTATCTATCAGCGAGACTATCCGGCCATTCAGGGGGGGCTGCTTGCGGTCTCCTTTTTCGTCATTTTCGCCAATATGCTGGCCGATGTGATCCACACGCTCCTTGACCCGATAGCCAGGAATCAGGCCCATGGCAAAGTTTAATCTCTTTACAGAAGAGTCGAACCGCTCTCCGCTATCCCGGCTGTGGCGGAAATTTAAAGCCAATCACCCGGCGCTGGTTGGTCTGTGGTTGTTTATTGCGCTGACCTTGCTTGCGGTGCTGGCACCTTTGCTGGCACCCTACGGCATTGATCAGCAGCATGCCGATGCCTTATTACTGCCCCCGTCCTGGCACGATGAAGGCAATGTTAATTTCATCCTTGGCACCGACGACTTGGGCCGTGATGTATTGTCTCGCCTGATGCGCGGCGCCACTTACACCTTTGGTTTGTCCATTGTCGCGGCACTATTAACCACTTTGCTGGGCGTTGTGCTGGGCACTTTAGCCGGATGCAGCCAGGGCTTTAAATCAAGCCTGCTCAATCACCTGCTGGATATTACCCTTGCCATTCCCTCGCTGCTGCTGGCCATCATCATTATTGCCATTCTCGGCCCGGGCTTATTCAATACCGTGTGGGCAATTATTTTCGCGCTGCTGCCACAGTACATTCATTCAATCCGTAACCTGGTGGTGGAAGAGCTTAACAAAGATTATATCAGTGCCTTCAGGCTGGATGGTGCTAACCGCTGGCAGTTGATAGTGCGCGGTGTACTGCCCAATATTTACGAGCATATCGTGGTGATATTCACGCTCGCTTTGTCTACCGCCATCCTGGACATTGCAGCTCTGGGCTTTTTGAAACTCGGGGCTCAGCCGCCCACCACCGAGTGGGGGGCTATGCTGGCGGAAAATCTGGGCCTCATTTACCTTGCCCCCTGGACCGTGGGCCTGCCCGGGGCGCTGTTGTTTTTATCGGTGCTTGCGACTAACCTTGTCGGTGACGGGTTACGTGACGCATTGCAGGCGAGAAAGGCGGATTAATGCAATTACTTGATATCAAAAACCTCACCATCGAGTTACCCACAGACAATGGCGTGATACGTGCCGTTGATCGGGTCAGCATGAGCCTTAAAGAAGGTGAAGTACACGCGCTGGTTGGTGAATCCGGTTCTGGTAAAAGTCTGATAGCCAAGGCCATAGTCGGGGTTCTGAACAACCGCTGGCGCATCACGGCAGATCGGATGCACTGGCAAGGGGTGGATCTGATGCGCCTGAGCCCGGAAAAACGCCGTAAACTGGTGAGCCGGGATATCGCCATGATCTACCAGGAGCCAAGTCGTAGCCTGGATCCGACTGCCAAGATTTTTGAACAAGTTGCTGAATCTTTGCCTGATAACTGTTTTAAAGGCGGCTTTTTCAGCCGTCGTAATGAGCGCAAAGAAAAGGTGAAAGCGCTATTGCATAAAGTAGGGATCCGGGATCACCGCCGGGTTTCGAGCAGCTACCCTCATGAGCTCTCAGAAGGCGTGTGCCAGAAGGTAATGATAGCCATGGCCATTGCCCGAAGCCCCAAACTTCTGATTGCAGATGAGCCAACCACAGCACTCGAAACCACCACTCGGGCGCAGGTTTTCCGCTTATTGAAAAGCCTCAACCAGCTGAAGAACATGTCGATTTTGATGATCACCCATGAGCTGGAAGAAATTGCCGACTGGTCACATGCCATGCATGTCCTTTACTGTGGTCAGATGGTTGAAGCAGGCCCGACAACCAAAGTCTTTTGTCACCCCTATCACCCTTATACGCAAGCCCTGGTGAAATCGCTCCCTGACTACGCCCATGGGATTGGCCACAAAGCGTCTTTCTTTGCGCTCAAAGGCACCATTCCCCCTTTACAGCACTTACCGATTGGCTGCCGCCTGGGGCCCCGCTGCCCGCAGGCACAGCGTGAGTGTGTAGTCACACCGGAACAGGTTAAGTCGCACGGTCATGCTTATGCTTGTCACTTTCCATTGCTCCAGGAGAAGAAAAAATGCAACCCGTGCTAAAGGTGCAGTCGCTGAATAAAACCTTTAACACCCGGGCAGGCCTGTTTCGACGCAAGCGCGTTAAGGTGCTCAAAGATGTCTCTTTTGCCGTTGCTCCGGGCGAAACGCTGGCGGTGATTGGCGAAACCGGCTCAGGTAAAAGTACCCTGGCCCGGGTTTTGGCTGGCGCTGAGCACGCCGATTCGGGGCAGATTTTGCTAAGTGGTGAAATGATTGAAGACAACGGTCATCAAAATCATGATTGTCGTCATATCCGGCTGATCTTTCAGGATCCGACCCGCTCACTCAACCGGGGCCTGACCATAGGCGATATGCTGGACGACTGTTTGCGCTTAAATACCCAACTCACCAAGCATCAGCGCGATAAAAAAATCGTCGCAACCTTGTCTCGTGTTGGCTTGCTGTCAGAACATTATGACTACTATCCCCATATGTTCAGTGGCGGGCAGTTGCAACGTGTGGCGCTGGCGCGCGCTTTGATTTTGGACCCTAAAGTGGTGGTGCTGGACGAAGCCCTGTCGTCACTCGACCCGTCTGTTCGGGCACAAACCGTAAACCTGCTGCTGGAACTGCAACGTGATTATGGCTTAAGCTATATCCTGATCACCCACCACCTTAGCTTAGTTCGCCATATGAGTGATAAGTTACTGGTATTGAGCAGAGGAAGATGCGTGGAATACGGCAACAGCGAAGCAATTTTTCGTGCCCCTCAGTCTAAGGTTATGCAAAAGCTGCTAGCAGTTTAATACCAATTTCACTTAATAGCTGTTCAATTTGACGGAGCAAATATGACGCTAACTGTGTTAAAAATTTCTTATTTAGAACCTTTACCTAAGGTATAAGTTCGCAAATTTTTGCCTGGTTATCGAACATATTTTCTCGCCTCAAAATAGAACACTTAATTAAGCAAATTGGTATAAACACTGAGACTTCGTTAATTCAGACATAAAAAAACGCCGGGGTCCCGGCGTTTTTTCGTTTAGCTCTTCGATTATGCGTAACTTACTGCATTTCGTCGCTAAATTGTAAAGTTGGACGAACCACCTCAGCATCGGACTCCAGAGCGCTCAACAGAGCAAGGAAGTTTTTGTTCACCACAGACATGGTGATGTTTTGCTTCTGCTGTGGCTCCACTTCACCAGTGACCGCTGTGGTTGTAACCCCTTTAAGCACCAACAACGCGGCATCACCACTATTTAGCTCAACCAGCGCAGACTGAGCCTGGTCGCTATCCGGGTGTGCCAGTTTGAATGCCTGTTGGACAATCTCCGGCGCAACGGTAAAGCTTTGACGTTTCAGGGCTGTTTCGCTTTTCACTTCGACTGATTCTGCCGCAGCGATATCGCGCAGTGCTTTGCCTTCTTCCAGCTGAGCATATAGCGTGTTCGCTTTTTCTTTAATCAGCTCAGACGCTTTTTCGTTCTCAAGACGTGTTTTGATCTGCGCAGTCACCTCTTCCAGCGGCTTCACAGTCGCTGGCTTGTGGTCCAGAACACGAACCACAACAATGTGCTCGTTGCCTGCTTCAAGCACTTCTGAGTTAACTCTGTCTTCGATCAGCTCAGGCGTGAAAATAGCATTAGCAATGCTTGGATCGTTAAGCGGTGCAGGCAACGCCATACGCGATACCAACTCTGTGCTCTTCAGCTCAATATCCGCGACAGCCGCGGCATCTTCCAAAGTATCTGCCACTTCGAACGCCAACTCTGCGATTTGAGATTGTTTCTCGTAAAACGCATTGGCTTTAGCAGTACTTTCCAACTCTGCACGCAAGTCAGCTGCAACCTCTTCGAATGCTTTTGACTGTTGCGCCTGTAGATCGGTTAGCTTGATAATGTGAAAACCAAATTCAGTTTCGACAACAGGAGAGATATCACCGACATTTGCCAGCGCGAATGCCGCTTCTTCGAACTCAGGCTCCATCATGTCACGCTCGATCCAATCCAGATCACCACCGATTTCTGCTGAAGCGATGTCGTCAGATTCGCTTTGTGCCAGCTCGGCAAAGTCTTTGCCACCTTGTAGCTGCTCGTACAAAGCGGTCGCTTTTTGCTTCGCCGCTTCGGCATCGTCAATGCTTTCAATCAGAATATGTGCTACACGACGACGTTCTTCTTCCAGGTATTGCGCCTGGTTTTCTTCATAGTAAGCACGTACTTCTTCGTCAGTGACCGGCTGATCCAGGGTAATATCTTCAGACTTAAGCTCCAGATATTGTAACGCAATTTGCTCTGGCGCCTGGAACTGCTCCTGATTGAGCTGATAGTAGTCAGAAATTTCAGCATCAGTTACGGATACCTCATCTTTAACTGTTTCTTTGCTCAGCTCAACGTAATCAATGTCACGTGTTTGTTGTTGCAGAGCGAGCGTTTGCTTTAGCTCGTTGTCCAACACAAAATCAGACCCAGCAACCGCAGAAACCAACTGATCACGGGTCATTTCTTCACGCAGGTACTCTCGGAAAGAGTCTGGCTGGAAGTTCATCTGGCGGATCAGCTGCAGATATCTGTCGTTACTGAACTGGCCACCTGACTGAAAGTAAGGCATCTCAAAAATGGCTTGCTTCACTTGCTCGTCACTCACTCTCAGGCCTAACTCAATCGCTAGCTGGTTTTGTAGTTCTTGTTGTACCAGACGGTCAATGATCCCACTGCGGATCTGAGCCATGTATGCTGGATCTGCCGAGATTTGTGTAAAGTACTCACCAAACTGACGCTCCAGCCGTTGACGTTCACTTTCATAGGCGCGGGAGAATTCCACTTGTGTGATCTTAACTCCGTTAACTTCTGCTACGGCCTGCTCAGTGGTTTGACCTAGGTAACCACCGATCCCTGCCAACGCAAAAGACAAGATCACTACACCAAGAATAATTTTGGCTGCCGGGCCCTGTGAGCCTTCTCTAATCTTTTCTAGCATTTATTCTATCTCTTATCTAAGTCCAAGCACGTAAGTCCAAGCACACTCGGTACTGTGGGTTTATGTGCGTATCCAAGCTCGCTGAACACAATACTCCAGCGCCCTGTTTTATCTCTGTACCTATTTATATGGATAAGTGCGGCAATTGCAAGCACAGAAGTGCAAACTTACATGCAACTCAGCCCATTGAGCCAAATCGCCATTGGTCAGGCGACTGTGCGTCATTATCCAGCTGGTATAAAAAAAGCGTATCTTAGCAGATACGCTTTTTTTCTTGAAGCTTATCTGGCCCAATCACACTATTTTAACATAGGTCACCGGACAGACTGAGCGAAATCTGCTTAGTTTACCGCGTCTTTCAGAGTTTTACCGGCTTTGAAAGATGGGATGTTAGCTGCAGCGATTTCGATTGCCGCACCAGTTTGTGGGTTACGACCAGTACGCGCTGCACGCTCACGCACTGAGAAAGTACCAAAACCGACTAGGGCAACTGAGTCACCGTCTTTTAGCGCACCAGTTACTGACTCAATGAATGAATCCAGAGCACGACCAGCAGCCGCTTTAGAAATATCAGCATCAGCTGCGATTTGATCGATTAATTGAGATTTATTCACAATATCATCCTCTTACATTGTTATTATCAAGAGCGATGAGGGCTTACCACTAACATCACTTTTGTAGTTAACTCAGAGAAATCTGACGATTCTCTATTTCATCTAATGTCTCAAAGCCTAGTAACCATGCGGGTTGCAAGCTACCAGGCTAATCCAGTGCTTAAGTTAGCATACCATATAGATTTGAAAACCCTTTTTACGCACTTTTATGTACTTTTTCTGCTTTACCCGGCCGACTTTTGCGACTCAATGGCAAAACTGTCTACTGGATGAGCGAGTGCCAGAGATAAAACGTCATCAATCCAGCTCACTGGGTGGATTTCCAGACCTTCCAGCACGTTTTGCGGGATCTCTTTCAAGTCACGCTCATTCTTCTTCGGAATGACCACCGTTTTAATGCCACCACGGTGCGCGGCTAACAGCTTCTCTTTCAGTCCACCAATAGGGAGGACTTCACCGCGTAACGTAATTTCACCTGTCATCGCCACATCGCTGCGCACCGGGTTACCGGTCAGACTGGAAACCAGAGCTGTGACCATGGCAATACCGGCACTTGGGCCGTCTTTTGGCGTCGCACCTTCAGGCACGTGTACATGGATGTCACGTTTCTCATAGAAGTCTTCATTGATCCTAAGCTTTTCGGCACGATTGCGTACCACGGTCATGGCAGCCTGAATCGACTCTTGCATTACATCGCCAAGCGAACCGGTATAGGCTAATTTGCCTTTTCCTGGTACCGCCGCACATTCAATGGTCAGTAAGTCACCGCCCACTTCAGTCCAGGCTAAACCTGTGACCAGGCCAACACGATCGCCATCTTCTGCTTTACCATAATCGAAACGCTGAACACCCAGGTAACTTTCCAGGTTTTGGCCGTTGATCACCACCTTGTCTTTGGACTTACTCAGCAGGATACTCTTAACCGCTTTACGACACAGCTTTGACAGTTCACGCTCCAAGTTACGTACACCGGCTTCTCGGGTATAGTAACGTATGGTATCTATGATCGCGCTGTCTTCAATTTCAATTTCATGCTCTTTCAACCCGTTACGCTTGATTTGTTTCGGGATAAGGTGCTGTTTAGAGATATTCAGTTTTTCATCTTCGGTGTAACCCGACAGACGGATCACTTCCATTCTGTCAAGCAGTGGGCCTGGGATGTTAAAGCTGTTAGAGGTCGCAACAAACATCACATCCGACAGGTCATATTCGACTTCCAGATAATGGTCGGCAAAGCTGCTGTTTTGCTCAGGATCCAGCACTTCAAGCAAAGCTGAAGCTGGGTCGCCACGCATATCAGAAGACATTTTGTCGATTTCGTCCAGCAAGAACAGGGGATTCTTTACACCCACTTTGGTCATGCTCTGGATCAATTTACCTGGCATTGAACCAATGTAGGTACGTCTGTGACCGCGGATCTCCGCTTCATCACGCACGCCACCCAGTGCCATACGGACATACTTACGACCCGTTGAACGTGCAATAGATTGCCCCAAGCTGGTTTTACCCACCCCAGGCGGGCCCACAAGACACAGAATTGGGCCTTTTAGCTTGTTGGTGCGCTGCTGAACCGCAAGATATTCAATAATACGATCTTTGACTTTCTCCAGACCGTAGTGGTCAGCATCAAGGATTTTCTGCGCATTCGCCAAGTCTTTTTTAACCTTAGAGCGTTTTTTCCACGGCACACCGATCAGCGTATCAATGTAAGAGCGAACCACAGTTGCTTCAGCCGACATAGGCGACATCATTTTCAACTTGTTCAGCTCGGAGGTGGCTTTTTCTTCTGCCTCTTTGGGCATTTGCGCTTCTGCGATGCGCTTTTTCAGCGCTTCAAATTCATCCGGGACATCGTCCAGCTCACCCAGCTCTTTCTGGATGGCTTTCATTTGTTCATTGAGGTAATACTCGCGCTGCGATTTTTCCATCTGCTTTTTAACGCGTGACCGGATCTTCTTCTCAACCTGTAGCAGGTCAATTTCACCTTCCATCAACGCCATCAGATATTCTAATCGCTCAGTGACATTATATAGCTCGAGCACTTTCTGCTTTTCAGGTACTTTGATAGGCATGTGCGCAGCCATAGTGTCAGCAAGGCGCGCCGTTTCATCAATCCCGGAAACCGAAGTCAGCACTTCTGGCGGGATCTTCTTATTGAGTTTTACATAGCCTTCAAATTGACTGATAGCACTGCGGATGAAGATATCTTGCTCCGGGCCTTCAATGTTTTCAGACGCAATAAATTGCGCTTCTGCCATGAAGTACTCGTCGGTCACCAAAAACTTTTCTATCTTGGCGCGCTGAGTGCCTTCAACTAATACCTTTACGGTGCCATCAGGTAATTTAAGTAGTTGCAGTACGGTAGCGACGGTGCCAACCTGATAGATATCATCAGTGTCTGGGTCGTCTATTGACGCTTCTTTTTGCGCCACCAAAAAAATTTGCTTGTCATTCTCCATCGCGGCTTCTAGGCATTTTATTGATTTTTCTCTGCCTACAAACAACGGGATCACCATATGAGGGTATACGACCACATCACGCAGTGCCAATACGGGTATTTCGACTCGATCCATTCTCTCAAGCGTCATTATATTCTCTTCGCACTTCATTAATTTCAAGGATTAGGGAGGTATATGGGGATTGCCTTTAAAAAGTTCAACCTAAATACCAATCCGTATCGATTTCTAGTTTGAGTTTATACCAATTTGCTTAATTAAGTGTTCTATTTTGAGGCGAGAAAATAGGCTCGATAACAAGGCAAAAATTTTGCTATTTAGTTGTCCTAAATGAGAAATTTTTAACGCTGTTAGCGTCATATTTGCTCCGTCAAATTGAACAGGTATTAAGTGAAATTGGTAATATAGTTTGCTGGTACAACTAAACTGTAGACAAAAAAAGGAGCCTGAGGCTCCTTTTTGCGATAAAACTCGCTCGTTACTCCGATGCAGCTTTATCCTGACTGTTGTTTTCGTAAATCAAAATTGGGTCAGATTCACCTTTAATGACGGTTTCATCTACCACAACTTTAGTTACGTCTTCGATGGACGGCAGTTCGTACATAGTATCCAGCAGGACACCTTCTACAATGGAGCGTAGTCCGCGTGCGCCGGTTTTTCTGTCCATCGCTTTACGAGCAATGGCCTTAAGCGCGTCTTCACGGAACTCAAGCTCAACCCCTTCCATCTTGAACAATGCACCATATTGCTTGGTCAGCGCATTTTTAGGCTCATTCAAGATTTGGATCAGAGCGTCTTCGTCCAGTTCAGTCAAAGTTGCAACCACAGGCAAACGACCGATAAACTCAGGGATCAAACCATACTTGACCAGATCTTCCGGTTCAACATCTTTAAAGGTCTCACTCAGTGAACGTTCGCTGTCTGAGAGTTTCACCTGAGCGCCGAAGCCAATACCTGTGTTGGTATGACTGCGCTGCTCAATCACCTTATCCAGACCCGCAAATGCGCCGCCACAGATAAACAGGATCTTCGATGTGTCGACTTGCAAAAACTCTTGCTGAGGATGCTTACGCCCGCCTTGTGGCGGCACCGAGGCAACGGTCCCTTCAATCAGTTTTAACAGTGCTTGCTGAACGCCTTCGCCCGATACGTCACGGGTGATGGACGGGTTATCAGATTTACGTGAAATCTTATCGATTTCATCAATGTAAACAATGCCGCGCTGTGCTTTTTCAACGTCGTAGTCGCACTTTTGTAAGAGCTTCTGGATAATGTTTTCAACATCCTCACCCACATAACCAGCTTCGGTTAGAGTGGTGGCGTCAGCCATAGTGAAAGGCACATCCAGTAAACGTGCTAGCGTTTCTGCTAGTAGCGTTTTACCACTACCTGTTGGACCGATCAGCAGGATATTACTCTTGCCCAGTTCCACATCGCCTTTCAGGCCCTGGTTTTTCAGTCGCTTGTAATGGTTGTACACAGCAACCGAAAGCACTTTTTTAGCGTGCTCCTGGCCAATCACATAGTCATCAAGGTGATTGCGGATCTCTCTAGGTACCGGCAATTTATCAGACGAATCGTGTTGCGGCGCTATATCCTTGATTTCTTCTCTAATGATGTCGTTACACAGTTCGACGCATTCATCACAAATGTACACTGACGGACCAGCGATCAACTTGCGTACTTCGTGTTGGCTCTTACCACAAAATGAGCAGTATAAGAGCTTACTATTCTTGTCGCCGTCTGTAGGAGTGTCTGACATTCAGCTACCTCTTAAATTTGGTCAGTTATCTACTGCGATAACATAAAACATATTTTAACTATACCAAAGAATTTTGCCTTTAGCATAGCCGGGCCAACCGCATTTATCTAACAGTGTTTAGAAATACGCCTGCCCGAAACAGATTACTTGATGTTTCTGCTGCTATGAACGGCATCAACCAGACCGTATTCAACGGCTTGCTCGGCGTTCATAAAGTTGTCACGATCCGTGTCATTGGCCACGACATCGTAAGGCTGGCCAGTATGTTCAGCCAACAGGCGATTCAGTTTCTCTTTGATCGTCAGGATCTCTTTGGCGTGGATCTCAAAGTCTGATGCCTGGCCCTGGAAACCACCCAGCGGTTGATGGATCATAACGCGTGAGTTTGGCAGGCAGTAGCGTTTGCCTTTAGCACCGCCAGAAAGCAGGAAGGCACCCATGCTGGCAGCCTGGCCAACACACACAGTGCTCACATCTGGCTTGATAAAATTCATTGTATCGTAAATCGACATACCTGCAGTCACTGAGCCACCCGGTGAGTTAATGTACAGATAAATGTCTTTTTCAGGGCTTTCTGATTCCAAGAAAAGCAGCTGAGCAACAATCAGGTTTGCCATATGGTCCTCAACCTGACCGGTCAAAAAGATAATGCGCTCTTTAAGCAAGCGAGAATAAATGTCATACGAACGCTCGCCTTTCGCTGTTTGCTCAACAACCATAGGGACTAACGCGTTTAGAGGATCAAACATACCGTCATTCATTTTATAGATTCCTTATAAACAGGGAAGTGCACTGCAAAACCTGGCTGCTTGTCAGTCTCAATACACAGGACAAGCAGGATTTGTTTACCCGAGTTACAACAAGCTGGTTTTGAGGTATAAGTTTATACAAAAGGTGCTGATAAACAAAAGTATACGCACAATAGTGTTGCTTTGAGAAAACAAACAAAAATGGCTCGCAGCGCTGCAAAACACAGAGCAATACGAGCCATTTAAACGTTAGCTTAACAGTAAGTCAATGATTTCGTCTTTGACGATATCAAAAGGGCTTACTGAGCCGCCTGTTGTGGGTTCATGATGTCGTCGAAAGACTTCTCAACATCAGCAACCTGAGCTGCTGCCAGAATCGCATCTACCGCTTGCTCTTCCATTGCAACATTACGCATTTGCTGCATAAGTTGGTCGTTGCCTTTGTAGTAAGCAACTACTTCACTTGGATCTTCGTAAGCAGAAGCAACTGTTTCGATTAGCTCTTCAACTTTTGCATCATCTACTTTGATGTCGTTCGCTTTGATCACTTCGCCTAACAGCAGACCCGTTTTAACGCGTGTTACTGCTTGCTCGTGGAACAGCTCAGCTGGTAGCTCAGGCATGTTCTTAGCATCGCCACCGAAACGCTGTGCAGCTTGCTGACGTAGCGCATCGATTTCCTGGTCGATAAGTGCTTTAGGTACTTCAACTTCGTTCGTTTCTAGAAGACCTTTGATCGCTTGATCTTTGATCTGAGCTTTAACAGCCTGACCAAGTTCACGCGTCATGTTTTTCTTCACTTCTTCTTTCAGTGCGTCAACACCGCCTTCAGCAACACCGAACTTAGTTGCGAATTCGTCAGTCAGTTCAGGCAGTTCCTGAACTTCAACTTTCTTCACAGTGATCTTGAACTGTGCCGCTTTACCCTTCAGGTTTTCAGCGTGGTATTCTTCAGGGAAAGTTACGTCTGCAACCACTTCTTCGCCTGCTTTCTTACCGATGATGCCATCTTCGAAACCAGGGATCATGCGGCCTTGACCAAGCTCAAGAGGGAAATCTTCCGCTTTACCACCTTCGAACTCTTCGCCTTCAACTGTACCCAGGAAGTCGATAGTTACACGGTCTTTCTCGCCTGCAGCAGCGTCGCTTTCAGTCCAGCTTGCGTGTTGCTTGCGCAGAGTTTCCAGCATGTTAGCCAGGTCATCTTCAGTTACGTCAACCACTGGCTTCTCAACTGAGATCTTCTCAAGATCTTTCAGCTCAACTTCAGGATAAACTTCAAAAGTTGCATCGAACTCCAGGTCCTTACCTGACTCCAGAGACTTAGGAGCAAAAGTAGGTGCGCCAGCTGGGTTGATCTTTTCAGAAACAATCGCTTCGATATAGTTGCGTTGCATCAGCTCGCCCGCAACTTCCTGCATTACCGCAGCACCGTAGCGCTTTTTGATAACAGATACTGGTACTTTACCCGGACGGAAGCCGTCGATACGCTGTGTTTTAGCCAGTTGTTGTAAGCGTTTTTTTACTTCAGTCTCAACGTTCTCAGCTGGAACTGTGATAGTCAGACGGCGCTCAAGACCTTGAGTCGTCTCAACAGAAACTTGCATGATATAACCTCAATTTTCATTTTTGGCGACAACGCGCCTTCCTTACAAACAAGTCGACTTTTTATCAGACCAGATGACAGCAGAGCATCATATCCGCTCAATCTCGATTAAGCAGATCACCGTTGAAAACATCCCTACATTTGATGTTTAAGAATCAGTGCTGATCCCCGTCAGACTTGCTGCCTGCCCATACAGGGCGCTATGTTAAATAATAGACGCGGCATTATAACCTATAAAACGGGAGAGTCGAGCAATCACAGCAAATAATTGATGTTGCTTAGGACAAAATTAAGGAAATAAAACAGATTTAGAACAAGTAGAAGAGAAGAGATGGTCGGCGATGCAGGATTTGAACCTGCGACCCCTTGGACCCAAACCAAGTGCGCTACCAAGCTGCGCTAATCGCCGAATATATCAATTTTGAAAGTGGTCGGCGATGCAGGATTTGAACCTGCGACCCCTTGGACCCAAACCAAGTGCGCTACCAAGCTGCGCTAATCGCCGAACATATAGGTTTTGTAGATGGGGCGACTGACGAGGCTTGAACTCGCGACAACCGGAATCACAATCCGGGGCTCTACCAACTGAGCTACAGCCGCCACTACAAATGTGGATTTTAAAATGGCGCACCCGGAAGGATTCGAACCTTCGACCGACGGCTTAGAAGGCCGTTGCTCTATCCAACTGAGCTACGGGCGCGGCGCAAAGAATGCTTCTTCGTGCATACCACCAACTTTCGTTGATTACTCTCTTTAAAGTAAAGAAAGTGGTCGGCGATGCAGGATTTGAACCTGCGACCCCTTGGACCCAAACCAAGTGCGCTACCAAGCTGCGCTAATCGCCGAAATTTGTTATTTCAGAGTTTCTCTTGCGAGCCCCTCGTTGACAACGGGGTGCATAATAGTGATTTGCCCGGATGAGGTCAAACATTTTTTTTAGAAATCATGTCAACTGACTATTTTTACTGCAAAACGTTTAATTAATATAACAAAACGATTGGTTTTCCAGCAATTTCTTCAGCTGCAATGGTAATAAAAGCGCCCGGCGACGGATCCAGCTTGGCTATTCAGGGGATTTTTGAGAAAATAGCGACGGCTTTTTGAGTTTTGTCCTATCATGCTTAGTACTGATTTCAATAACTCACATGCCACCAATAAATAGAGTACCCCCTTTAATACACTCTATAATCGTTCAAGTAATTAACCCTTAAATTTAAAGGTCAGTCATGACGGCAAACATCATCGACGGTAAAGTCATTGCGAAACAGGTTCGCAATACCGTAGCTAACCGCGTTGCAGCGCGGATCAATCAGGGACTCAGAGCACCAGGACTAGCAGTTGTACTGGTTGGCCAGGACCCCGCCAGCCAGGTATACGTCGGCTCAAAGCGCAAAGCGTGTGAAGAAGTCGGCTTCGTATCTAAGTCATATGATCTACCCGCAGACACAAGTGAGGCGCAATTGCTGGAGTTGGTGGACACGCTCAATCAGGATCCAAGCGTTGACGGTATCCTGGTGCAATTGCCTTTACCTGACGGGCTCGATGCAGAGAAAGTGCTGGAACGAATCCACCCGCACAAAGATGTTGATGGTTTCCACCCTTATAACGTCGGACGACTGGCACAGCGTATGCCAGCGCTGCGCCCCTGCACGCCCAAAGGGATCATCACCTTACTCGACTCAACCGGCGTAAGGTATAAAGGTATGCATGCCGTTGTTGTGGGTGCATCCAATATAGTTGGTCGCCCCATGTCACTCGAGTTGTTGCTGGCAGGCTGTACGACGACCGTTTGCCACAAATTTACCCAAGATCTCGAAGCCCACGTGCGCCGTGCCGATCTACTGGTCGTTGCCGTCGGTAAACCAGAATTCATTCCGGGTGACTGGATAAAAGAAGGCGCCATGGTCATCGATGTTGGCATTAACAGGCTTGAGTCTGGCAAATTGGTCGGCGATGTACAATATGATGTTGCCGAGCAACGTGCCAGCTTCATCACGCCAGTACCTGGTGGCGTTGGACCAATGACAGTTGCAAGCCTGATTGAGAACACGCTCGAAGCCTGCGAAAACTATCATAGTTAATGTCTTCATAGCAGGTGCACACCGCACCTGCTTCCCTCACCTACCTCGTCTCAATTTCAAACAAAATCTGGCATGTTCTCAAATATGAACTAGGGTTGTACGGCTATTGCTATCATATAAAGGATCATGATGACAGCGTTCACCCAACCGCAATTAAAAACCTATTCTCTGCAATGTTACACCCCGGGCACCTTGAGTGATGCAGATAAACTCAGACTGGGGCAGTTTCGAAGCTCAATATGGCGCGAGCAAGGACAAACCGTCCGTCATTGTGCAACGTCAGACTCCTGGCTTGAGCGCGCAGACGATGAGGCATATATCTGGCTGGCAAAAAATCAGGGAAATATTGTCGCAACCGCCAGAATGAACCTGTGCGGGCATCTTGCACATTTGCCCGAACAACAACTTTACCAACCACTAAGCGACCAATTGATCACCCCATTGGCCACCTGGGGACGACTTGCCGTCGCTACGCAGTGGCGAAGCCAAGGGTTAGCGACCCAACTTATTAAGGCACGCTTGCTGCTAGCTAACCAGTTGGGCTGCCGATATATTGTGTTAGATTGCCCGATTTCACGAGTTGCAGCGATGCAGGCACACCACTTTAAAGTACTGCTGCCGCCTCAGCCAGGTATTTTGTTTCCCGATTTGCAATTTGTCGTCATGGGCCGCAAGCTTTAACTCATCAGCCAGATTGAGTCGGCGGGGCCAAAGAACTTACGACAAAGCTGTGAGGGTGTAAATCTGAAAAAGTGATCACATCACCCAGGCTCAGCACAGTGTCTACTTCAGATGATATCTTAATTTGGTTTACAAACACGCCATTTTTACTGGTGTCTTTGAGCGTCCATTGCTCGCCTGTCCAGACAATCACAGCATGGTGGCGCGAGATTTCGATGCCAAACACCTGAGTGTCGACCTCATCCTGTGCTCGACCAAAACGGTGACGCGGTTTGAGAAGGATATGATCATTGGTTTGTGCTAATAAAAGATGTGCCATGCCTGTGCCTATCTGAGTGTCCTGACGTCGAATCTTGCAACAGTAGGTATCCCGGGAATAAGAAATTCCCAACTGTTGGGCATGAGATTGTAATCGTTACTTAATAATGATGACATTACGCCAGCTTACAGCGCACAAAGCTTTCAGTAATAACCATGTAAACCTATCCAATACTGGCATCTGAACAGATCTTATCTAAAGTTAAAATAAGGGTTCCCTCTGGAAGTACAGCCGTGTCAGAAGTAGCTAAGGCAAATCAACGCAGGTGTCTGCATCGCGCATATTCTGGTTATATACAAGTGATGCGCCTGCTGGTGTGGTTTAGCATTTTTACGAGCAATATTGTCCGTGCCGCAAGCCCGATACCAGTCACTATTTTGGCTGACGACAGCTATCCACCCTACTCGTATGTTCAGGATGGAAAACTGGTCGGCATTTATCCGACACTCATTCTGGAAGCCGCCAAGCTCATCAAAGAAGAATACCAGGTTGAGTTACGCCCTATTCCCTGGAAAAGAGGCGTTGCAGCACTCGAGCAGGGTGAAGCGTTTGCACTGATGCCACCTTATATCCACCTTGATACACGCCCTTATATCTGGCCTTACTCGGTCGCGTTAAAACAAGAAGAGGTCGTGGCGTTTTGCAACCCCGGCATCACTTTACAAAATATCGCTCAGCGTGATGGCGAGCTGGCGCCCATTAATATCGGGTTGAATGCAGGCTTTTTGATCCTGGACGATGCGCTAAAAGAAGCGAGAAAAGCCGGACGTATTATTGTTTGGGAAAACAAAAATACCCGTGCCAACATCATCAAGCTGTATAAAAAGAGGGTCGACTGCTATATCAACGACAGGCTCTCGACCTTGATTGGGATCAGCGATCTGCAAGACCAACTGCCCGGCTTAAGTGCACAATCATTTGTTGAGGACCATGTGGTACTGAGCCGCAGTGCTCACATCGGCTATCTGAAGGGGTATGAAGGAAAGTACCCATATAAAGCAGACTTTATCGAAAAAATGGATGAGGCCTTAAATACGGTTTTACAAAAAGCGACCCCCCCCTGACTTTTACTTAAATCTCACGGCATCAAGTTGCACAAAAAAGGCAGCGACGGCTGCCTTAATATCTCTGTTCTAATGCTTACTCAGCAACAACCTGCCAGTCGATGCTGGCACCGGCTTTGATTGGCACAACCTGAGTATCTCCGAGCGGATAAGACTCTGGCACTTGCCAGCTGCTTTTTTCCAGAGTGATGGTATCGGTATTGCGAGGCAACCCGTAAAAATCCGCACCAAAGTGACTGGCAAAGCCCTCGAGCTTATCCAGTGCGCCGGCTTCTTCAAATGCCTCTGCATATAATTCAATGGCGGCGTGGGCGGTGTAAGCACCGGCACAACCACAAGCGGCTTCTTTTTTATCTTTAGCATGAGGTGCCGAATCAGTACCCAGGAAGAACTTTTTGCTACCGCTGGTTGCCGCTCGCAATAATGCCTGCTGATGGGTATTACGCTTGAGAATTGGCAGGCAGTAATAATGTGGACGAATGCCACCGGCCAGCATGTGGTTGCGGTTGTATAGTAGATGATGCGCCGTAATCGTAGCAGCAACATTGTCAGGTGCTGATTCAACAAACTCAACCGCATCTTGCGTGGTAATGTGCTCAAGCACGATTTTCAGCTTAGGAAAGGCATCGACTACTTTTCTGAGCTTAGTATCAATGAATACCTTTTCACGGTCGAAAATATCTATCGAAGAATCGGTCACCTCACCATGCACCAGTAACAGCATACCGACTTCCTGCATCACTTCCAGGATTGGGTAAATGTTTTCAACGTCGGTTACACCAGAGTCCGAATTGGTGGTTGCGCCCGCAGGATATAACTTCGCAGCGACAATATGGCCACTGGCCTGCGCCGCACGGATCTCTTCAGCACTGGTGTTGTCAGTCAAATACAATACCATTAAAGGCTCAAATTGTCCGTTTGGCTTTGCAGCAAGAATTCGCTCACGATATGCCAGTGCACTTTGCGTACAAGTTGCCGGTGGTACCAGGTTAGGCATAATGATGGCCCGCCCCATATAGCGACTGATATCGCGCACTGTATCAACGAGTACCGCGCCATCGCGAAGATGCACATGCCAATCGTCCGGACGAGTGATTGTTAAGGTCTGTTTACTTGTCATTGCTCTTTCCCACTACTGAATTTGCCCGATCATAGGCTGAGCCAGCTAGTTAGTAAAGTTTTTAAGCCCAATCAGCCCACAGCTTGTACCCGAATATGTCGTAAAAGTGTCATCAGGTTTACAGCCAATAGCAATTTAATTGCAACATTGACTGTAACGCATCATTTAAGAGCGTTAACATAGTAGAAGATTAAGTAATCAGGCCTGTGTCATGCCAATACTGTCAGAAGCAAAACTAGAATCAAAAACCGAACAGTTAAGCATCATTAACCAGTTTTCATCGTCACTACTACAAATCACCCATCTCGATGAACTCTTTGAGTATGTTACCAGTCAGGTTGTGAGCAAGCTGGGGTTCGTGGATTGCGTTATTTATCTTAGTGATCCGGCTGGCCAGTTTCTCGATGTGGTCGCCAGTATGGGCGTGGCACACAAAGACATCTGCCACCAGGTAAGCCAACAGAAGATCCCCATTGCGGCGGGGATCACAGGACATGTTGCGCGAACCAAACAACCGTTTATTTCTGGCAACGTGGCGCTGGAACCTATGTATATTGCCGATGCCCGGCCTGCGCTCTCAGAGCTGTGCGTACCTTTGGTATACGAAAATACATTGCTGGGCGTTATTGACTGTGAGCATCCTGAGGCGGATTACTTCACCCAGGCACATTTGCAGATCCTCTCTACGGTGGCACATTTACTCAGCGCCAAAATCCATCAGGTTCGTACACTGGATCACCTCAAGGCAACGGTAGAGCAACTACACCAGGCACAACAACTGGAAACGTGCCTGCTAAAAATCGCCAATATCACCTATCAGTCGCGTAATCTGGAAGCTTTTTATGATGAGCTTTATAGCATCATCTGCTCGCAGCTCCCGGCGGAGAACTGCTTTATTGGGCTGTACGATACCCAGCAGGATGTTCTGGAGATCGATTACCTTATAGAGGCAGGGGTGAAATGCAGCGCGCACCAGAAAGTCTCCAAAGAGCAAATAAAACACACTGCGTCCTATTATATTATTAAACAACAGCACCCTTTATTGTGCGACCACCAGCAATTTCTGACTCATATTAAGAAGCAAAACTTCAAAATGGTTGGCCGCTCACCTCGTTCATGGCTTGGTGTGCCCTTCGTCGTCAACGATCAGTATCAAGGCGTAGTGGTGCTGCAAAGCTACGATAACGACCGGGCTTTTAGTCAGCATCATAAAGCCATTTTGACCTACATCAGCCGCCAGCTTAGTATGGCCATAGACAGACGTCTTGCCCGGCAGGCACTGGAGCACCGGGCTCTGCATGACGACCTGACGGGCCTGGCAAACCGCTATCTGATGCTGGAGCGCATTAAACACGCTATTTTATCGTTGGGCAGAAGTCAGCCTGAGCGCCAGCACTGCCTGCTGTATCTTGATCTGGACCGATTCAAAAGCATTAATGACGCGCTGGGGCATGATGTTGGCGACCATTTTTTGGTGGCCATTGTTGGGCTTATTAAGGCCAGTATCCGCAAAACAGATACCTTTGCGCGTCTGGGCGGCGATGAGTTCGCCATTTTTATGGAGAACATTAGCGACAAGCAACAAGTGGAACTGGCACTGGAACGGATCACTGGTGCCATTGCCAAGCCCATTCAAATCGATGGCCATTTGTTGCAAGCCTCCAGCAGCATCGGGGTTGCATTTACCTCCAGCGACTCAGACAGTGCCATTACCCTGCTTCAGCAAGCCGATGCCGCCATGTATGAAGCCAAATCAGCTGGACGCAGTCAGATCCGATATTTCAATAATGAAATGCGTAAAAAGCTCAAGCAACAAGCCGACATAGAAAACGACCTACAAAACGGCATTAAAAATGGTGAGTTTGAGCTGTATTATCAACCAATTTTTTCGCTAACTCAGCCCAGGGTGGTCAGCTTTGAGTCTCTGGTACGCTGGCATCACCCCAAAAATGGGCTGGTCACGCCAGATGACTTTATTCCCATCGCCGAGCAAACAGGCCAGATCATAGAACTTGATTTACATTTGCTTGAACTGGCGGCAAAACAAATTGCGCAGTGGCAGGATGCCGGGGCTGGCAATATCTGTCTGACGGTCAATGTGTCATCTCGCCATTTTGCTAGCCTGGAGTTTGTCGATCAAATAGCCTCCTTGTATCGCAACTATGGCTTAAGCCAGGGCGCGCTCAGCCTTGAAATTACAGAATCGGGTTTGATTGAAAACCTCAACCTGGCCACCAAAGTCATCAACGGCTTGTCACCTTACGGCGTAAAGCTCTATCTGGATGATTTTGGCACCGGCTACTCTGCGCTGGGATACCTGCATCAGCTACCCATCCACGTACTAAAAATCGATAAGAGTTTTATTAGTCAGTTAACAGATGAAGAAAACCCGCTGGTTGATGCCATTTTATCGCTGGCAAAATCCCTGGATCTGGAAGTAGTCGCCGAAGGCATAGAAACCTCGCAGCAGTTTCAGTTACTCAGCACCAAAGCGTGCCAGTATGGGCAAGGGTTTTTGGTTTCCCGCCCGCTAAAAGCAGCACAGGCTATGGCCTTTTTACAAACGGAGCAGATTAAACTCGCAACCGCCCCCACTTTGGCGTAATGCAAGTAGTTAAAGCGCATTAGCTTGCTCAGCTCAATGCGCTTGCCTTACAACTCCAGCTTAACTTCTTTAGCAGCCCAATTAAGAACTAACAGCGCGAATAACCGAAGGTGCTCCATCACTTATACTCAGTCAAGCGGCTTTGCACCCAATCCACTGGTAAAGTGTAACTACTCACTCTATGTGCTAACTGTTTTGCGAAATACAGTAGATTAGCTTGTTCCCTGCAGCGCTCTCATCAAAGTTTCCAAGTTAACAGAGCTAAACTTTTTGCCTCAGTAGCGCCTTGAGAGCAACTTGAGTAAAATTAAATTGTAATTTTTTGGAAAAAAGTCAAATAAAGAATGACAACGCTGTCAAAAATAGTGCTATAGTAATTTTGTAAATATTTAGTCAATCGCTGCTGGATTTATAGACGTCTAGACGTTGAATAGCTAGGGTTCACAGCGTAATATGGGTGTAATCTGAGTTTTACTCACGTTTAGAATGAGATTTGTTGATGATGATAGATATAAAGCACTTAAAAACCATAGCGACCCTGAAAGAAACCGGATCACTGGTCAATACGGCGCGTGAGTTATTCCTAACTCAGTCAGCACTCTCTCACCAAATCAAAGATCTGGAAAATAAACTGGATTGTCAGTTATTCGAGCGCAAGACCCAGCCCGTGCGATTCACTCCACAGGGTATGTTGCTGCTGGAGCTGGCCAATGATGTATTACCCAAAGTTGAAGCAACCAAGTGCCGCCTCAAAGAAAGCCTGAATCAACCCATCTCACAACTACGACTCAGTGTTGAGTGCCACGCCTGCTTCCATTGGTTATTGCCCACTATCAAAGAATTCAATAACTTCTGGCCTGACATCAAAGTCGATTACGAACGTGGCTTTAGCTACGACGCTATTCCGGAGTTGCTCAGTGATGAACTCGACCTAGTCCTGACTTCTGATATTCGCGAGCCAGAGCAGGTTGAGTATGCTCATATCTTCGACTTTAAACTGAAACTGATTGTCGCACCAGACCATGAACTGGCTAAAAAAGCCTATGTTACGGCGCTCGATTTAAAAGACGAAACCATCATTTCTTACCCAATTCCTAAAGAGCGCCAGGATATATTTAAACACTTTATTCAAAACGCTCGCTTTGACGGCACACTGAAAACGGTCGATCAGGGGCTGTTGATTTTTCAGTTAGTCAGTGCCGGTATGGGCGTTGCTGCGCTGCCTGACTGGCTGGTTACGCCCTACGAAAGTCAGGGGCTGATCAAGTCTATCCCTCTGGGTGCACTGGGTTTAAGCCGCCCTATGTACCTGGCAATGAAAAAGAACATGAAAGACAACCCGGTGTACCGGCACTTTCTGAACACCTGCAAGCAGTCTGTCGCACGCTAAGTTACAAGTCTGCATATTTACGTAACGCAATTGCCTGACAATAGGAGTAAACTAAGCGCAAACTAAGTAAACGGACAACTTGTGATGTTTGAGATGAAAAAGGTAATTGGCTCACTGTTAATGCCCTTACCGGTGACGCTACTACTAAAAGAACATGAAAGACAACCCGGTGTACCGGCACTTTCTGAACACCTGCAAGCAATCTGTCGCACGTTAAGTTCCAGGCCTGCTGATTTACATGACGCAATTGCCTGACAATAGGGGTAAACTAAGCGCAAACTAAGTAAACGGACAACTTGTGATGTTTGAGATAAAGAAAGTAATTGGCTCACTGTTAATGCCCTTACCGGTGACGCTACTACTGCTTGCGCTCTGCTTATTGTTTATTGCTAAAACACACCGTAAATCTTACCTGATGAGCTGGCTGCTCGTGGTAGGCCTGTGGGCTGTCAGCACACCTTTTGTTGCTGACAAACTGATAAACCCAACGGAGGCGAAGTTGAGTCCATTCGCAGTGAACAAACACAAAGATATGGACTATATCGTCGTGCTTGGGTGTGGCATGAGCCCGGCACCTCGACTGACTGCCAACCTACAACTCTCTGGGTGCGCATTGTCTCGTCTTACCGAAGGGCTCAGATTACTACAGCACTATCCACAGGCTCAGTTGGTTGTTTCGGGTGCCGGATATGGAAAAACGACCAGTAGTGCTCTGATGGCAGACACCGCAATCTCACTGGGGGTTCCTGCAACTAAGATAATCCAAAATCCACAAGCCCGGGATACAGCCGAAGAAGCATTGTTGCTCGCAACCAGACTAGTTGACAGTAAAGTGGCACTGATCACCTCTGCCAGCCATATGGCACGCGCACAGGATTTATTCTCTGCTCAGGGCATAGATACCCTTGCAGCCCCTGTGCAGTTTTATAGCTATGCAAACTCACAGGGCTACCGACGCTTTATTGCCAGTGCATCCGTATTAAAAGCGGTAACCACCTATGCGCATGAAGCACTGGGGCAACAGTGGATTTTGCTACGTCGAATGTTAGACCCGCAGGCGCTCTAATACCCATGTCACTTAATAGCGGTTTAATTTGAAGGGGCAAATTGGTATAAATTAGTGCAAAAGTCGCACATAGCACACTCAAGCAGGTACTGATTTGCGATGAATCAGAGCTTAAAAACGCAAAAAATTGAAAAATACCTCAAAAATAGGTATAAATATCGTTTAATCTTAACCTGCGTATCCGCGTATAACACGACTGGGATTTACGATGAGTAAACTAGATAAAACTGAAGTTTTAAGTGCATTTGAAGCCGCATATGAAGCAGCCCACGGCAAAAAGCCAGAGATCACCACTAAGCCTGGCTGGTACAGCATTGACGGTGGTAAAAATATGCGTCTGGCAGATGTAGCAGCTTTGACCGAAGAGCTAACTTCAGGGACAGCCGCGACAGAACAACCTGCGCCAAAGAAAAAAGCAACAAAGAAGGCCGCAGCGCCTGCTGTTAAAAAAGCAGCGCCATTCACGGTTGTTAAAGCCAATGACGATGGCTATACCGCAGAAGAAGCTTGGATCATCGAGCTGGCTGAAAAGGACCATGACTGCCGCCTGCCGCGTGGCGTTGTCTAATTGCCTTTCATATGAGTCAGCACTCGCTGACTCATACACCTCCCAAAACATCGTAAATACAATCACCTACTATTAAAAACTTTGCCAATCTTTGGTACTTTCGGCTATGCTTCTGTGCAATAAACAACCAAGCGAGCCTGTACAGTCATGCACTTACTCTATCGTTGCTACCACTTTGTTTTAAAATCGATAGTCAGATTTATCGGTATTCCGGAACCACAGTTATACCAAGGCACCCAGGGGCTGAAGGATGCTATAGCAGACCTGTCTTTACCCGATGATGCTCAGGTTCTGGTTGTTACAGATAAGGTGCTCAATGAGCGTGGCATAATCCAACCCGTACTTACCGCGCTTTACGCCCAAAACCTAAGCCCCGTAGTTTATGATCAGGTGCAGCCTAACCCGACAATCAAGAACATTGAACAGGGCTATCAGGTATACAACCAACACCACTGTGTGGCAATCGTGAGTGTTGGTGGTGGTTCTGTGCTGGATGCGGCAAAGTTAATCGGTGCCCGTGTCGTCAGACCAAAGCGCCCAGTAAAGACGTTTTCTGGCTTGTTTAAAGTGCTCAAAACACTACCACCAAACATTGCGATACCAACGACGGCAGGCACAGGCTCCGAGACCACGGTTGCGGCGGTATTTAACGATGAAAAGCAGGGTAAAAAGCTCGCGGCCGCAGACTTTTGCCTGGTGCCACAACGAGCGGTTTTGCTCAGCCAGCTTACCACCTCACTGCCAGGCGGGATCACAGCAACCACAGCCATCGATGCCCTGACACACGCCATTGAAGCCATTTTAAGCATTAACGCTACCAAGCTTACGAATGACAGAGCACTCGAAGCTTGTTCGCAGATATTTGCTCACTTACCCACGGCCTACCATAATGGTCAGGACCAAAAAGCGAGGGAAAAACTGCTCTATGCCTCCTTTCTAGCCGGACAGGCGTTCACCCGAACCTCCGTGGGTTATATTCATGCCATTTCGCATCAGCTTACAGCCAGGTACGGCACCCCGCACGGTCTGGCCAACGCCGTTTTGCTGTTGCCTGTTTTGCACTGGTACGGCAGCAGGATACACCGTCAATTAGCCATGATTGCCTGCCATTGCAGCCTGACTTCACTGGATTACCCCGTCGAACAACAAGCGCAGGACCTTATTGCCCATATTACCCAGCTACTGGCACAGTTAAATATTCAAACCCAACTCACTGAAGTACTGAGTGACGACATTCAGTCTCTGGCGGTCATGGCGCTCGATGAGGCACACCCCGATTACCCGGTGCCGCACTTTATGGCACTACCGGATTGCCAGAACATACTGACACAGATCCGGGCCTGCTCTTCATGACTCACGTGCAGGTATTGTAGTGAAACTGCTGACGGGTCACAGTCCCCCAATATGGATCCAGATAGGTATCTTCAGTCATCTTCGCTATACCAGCTGTCGCAATGGCGCGGCGCCAGAATTGCGTTGCATACTCAGCACCAGCGATCTGCTTAATGGTCCAAAATCCGGGCAATTTATCCCAGATAGCCCGGGCAAATCGGGCACCCAGCCCCGCTTTACGATAACGCGGCACAATGTAAAACTCACACACCTCAAACTCACTCTCTCCATGCCGCGATATCGCCGCCAACCCTACTGGCGTTTCACCGTCATACCAGAGATAACCTGTCACACTGCCTTCTAACACAGTATCCAGTGCAAACAGGCCATCAGTCCCAGGGGCTTTATCAGTCAGGGCAGAAAACTCGGCTTCATAAGCCTGTGCCAGATTGAGATAAACAGGCAGATTGTTGGCATCAACGGGGATAAGCATAAGGCACCTCCATTATTGAGTAATACACAAGAGTAAGTGTACTACTCAATTAAGGAGGCAATATGCAAATAACTCCGGCAGATAAAAAGTGACTGAGATTAGGGGTATGGTACACCCGCTTCATCACTTTCCACTATGTCCTTTTCCAGTAATGCTTCAGCACGCCACTTTTGTATCGCCGGGCAGGCAAGGACTTTTTCCATATACGCTTTTTCCAAAGGACCTAACTCAACACCATAGCTGATAAAGCGCATCACAACAGGTGCAAACATCGCATCAACAATGCTCCAGCTGCCAAATAACCAGCCTTCCTGAGCGCCGAACTCTGTCAACTGTTGACGCCAGATCTGGGCAATACGCACTATGTCTTTCTGGGCAGCTGGGGATAACTCTACACGCCGCTGTGCTCTGATATTCATTGGCATTTCAGCCCTGAGTGCCAAAAAGCCACTGTGCATTTGTGCACTCAACGTCCGCGCTCTGGCCCGTAATTTAGGGCAGCAAGGCCAAGCCTGTCCGAAAAGATAAGCTTCATTGATATATTCACAGATAGCCAAAGATTCCCAGACGACCAAATCTCCATCCACAAGCAAGGGGACTTTCTGCGTTGGGCTGAGCTCAGACAAGGTTTGGTAGAAGGCGGGTGTTTCTAACTTGAGTGCCACTTCCTCAAAATTTAGTTTATACTTTTCAATAAGCAGCCAAGCTCTCAGCGACCAGGTAGAGTAATTTTTATTCCCGATATAGAGTTTCATAATGCGCCTCAGTTCAGTGATACATTTTTAGTTAGCATTACTTTAGGTTGCTTTATCAGCTCAAACCAGCGGATAATTCTGATATCAAACATCAACATTTCTTATAGATATGGATATAGACTCTCTGCGTAGTTTCATCGCCTGTGTCGAAAATGGCAGTTTTACCCGGGCTGCCAGCCAACTGTATCGCACTCAATCAGCCATCAGCATGCAGATGAAAAAGCTCCAGCAGGAAGTAGGCAGGCCCTTGTTTGAAAAGTCCGGGCGAAAATTACACCTGACTCAGGATGGACACACTTTAATGCGCTACGCCCGACAGCTGGTGCGGTTACACGATGACACGCTGTCCCATATGCGGCGTAATGAGGGAACAACCTTACTCAGGCTTGGCTGTCCGGACGATTACGCCGATGCAATTTTGCCCAGGTTAGTAAGCCAACTACATCGACATTGGCCAAACCTGGAACTGGACATTCACTGTATGTCCAGCAACCGGATCAAAGATGCGCTGGACCGTGGCGAGTTAGATTTAGCTGTGATCACCCGCAGTCCGGATTCTGAGGAAGGGGTATTACTCTATCATGATCAAGGCGTCTGGGTTGGCAGCTTCCACCCCGATCCCAGTTTGTCACTGGCCATATTCCAGCGAGACTGTCGTTTCCATCAGGCCGCCATCGAAGGATTAATGAAACAGGAGCGGCCATTCAAAGTAATCGCTAACTGCGGGAGCGCTTCTGCTTTGCGCGCTCTGGTTAAAGCGGGCTTGGCAGTGGGTGCGCTGGCGAAAAGTAGCGCACGGGGCCTGCCAATTATCAGCCACTCGGATTTACCCGCCCTGCCGGCTATCGAAATAGTGCTGATCCGCAGTAACGCCGCTGCTAACCCGATTAGAGAAGAGGATTTGCGCGCTATCTGTGATGCTACCGGTAACGCCATCGACCTCCCTGAGTGAGCGTATTCATAGTTGCTTACAGCCACTCTACATGCGCTTACATTTTATGACACCCCGCAAACAGACTCTCACAAGGTGTCTGCATACACTTGTCGGCAAGTTAACCAAACGGAATGACGGCAATGAAAACTTTCTCTCTCCTCTCACTTGTTTTTGCAGTTTCAGCTTCTTTTGCAACTCAGGCTGCCCAGCATAACGAGCAGCACCGCGTAGGTGCTCAGCTATTTGGTGGCGACGCCTCTTACAAAAGCTCAAGCCAAGACGGCGACGGTGTGACACATGTGTATTTTTACTACAACTATCAGTACGACTCTACCTGGGCGCTGGAAGCCGCCTACAACACAGGTATGGAAGCGGATGAATGGGAATGTAAAGATGACAGCGATGACAAGTTCACCTGTACACGCAACGACAAGGCGCTGTTCGGCCTCGGTGCGAATGAGCTAGATTACGATAACTTCGTGCTGGCAGTTAAGGGCCAGTATCAGCTGTCGGATAGCAACTACCTGTACGCCAAACTTGGTGCTCACTACTATGACTACGAGATTGGCTACAAAGGCAAAACCATGGTTGAAGAAGATGGCGTTAGTTTCCTGACGGAAGCAGGCTGGCAGTACGACTGGGACAATGGCATGTCGCTTAATGCCAGTATTCAATACATGGATATGGGTGATCTGGACACGACTAACTTCGGTTTAGGCGTAAGCTATCGCTTCTAATTCAGATAATAAAAGCGCAGCTACTGGCTGCGCTTTTCGCATCAAACGTTAACTTTTTAACAATTGCTGCTGCAATAGATGTACCTCATCCCGAATAGCTGCCGCTTTTTCAAACTCTAACTCTCGGGCATATTGCATCATCTGCGCCTCAAGCTGTTTTATCTGCTCGGTCAGGTCAGTCACACTTTGATTCTGCTTAGCAGCCGATGGCTTTCTCGCCGCTTTCGATGCCGCTGCCTGTTCAGCCGATACTTCCTCGCCCAGGTCCATCACATCGGTGATCTTCTTAACCAGAGCCTGCGGTTTCAGACCATGTTTCTCATTGTAGGCGTGCTGAATAGCCCGGCGTCGCTCCGTTTCATCAATGGCCTTTCGCATGGATTTAGTGATCACATCACCATACAGAATGGCTTTACCATTGATGTGTCGGGCAGCCCGGCCAATGGTCTGGATCAATGAACGGGTCGAGCGTAAAAAGCCTTCCTTATCCGCATCCAAAATAGCAACCAGAGATACTTCGGGCATATCGAGCCCTTCACGTAACAGGTTAATGCCGACTAACACGTCAAACACGCCTTTGCGCAAATCGCGGATAATTTCCATCCGTTCCACAGTATCAATATCCGAATGTAGATAGCGTACCCGAACATCATGATCATTGAGATAATCTGTCAGGTCTTCGGCCATGCGTTTCGTCAGCGTGGTCACCAGCACCCGCTCCTGCAGCTCAACCCGGCGATAGATTTCAGACAGCAAGTCGTCCACCTGAGTGGCAACGGGGCGTACTTCCAGCACGGGATCAAGCAGCCCTGTCGGGCGAATAACCTGCTCGGCGACCTCGCCACTTGAGCGTTCTAGTTCATAGTCGCCTGGCGTAGCTGACACATAGATGGTTTGCGGCGCAATCGCCTCAAACTCTTCAAATTTCAAAGGCCGGTTGTCCATTGCAGACGGTAATCTGAAGCCGTATTCCACCAGGTTCTCTTTACGACTGCGGTCGCCCTTGTACATGGCGCCTATCTGCGACACAGTCACGTGAGATTCATCTATGATCATCAGTGCATCATCTGGCAAGTAATCCAGTAATGTTGGCGGCGGCTCGCCCGGTGCACGACCTGATAAATAACGGCTATAGTTTTCAATGCCCGAGCAATAACCCAGCTCGGTCATCATTTCAATGTCGTATTGCGTGCGCTGTGCAACCCGCTGCTCTTCGACCAGGCGGTTATCGGCCAGTAATTTGTTGCGGCGCTCTTTGAGTTCCTGCTTGATGTTTTCTATCGCGTCGAGAATTTTTTCGCGCGGCGTTACATAGTGAGTTTTGGGGTAAATGGTTGCACGCACTAAATGCTTTTCGACCGCGCCGGTCAGGGGATCAAACATACTAATGCGCTCGATTTCTTCATCGAACATTTCCACCCGGATAGCATAAGTATCCGATTCTGCCGGGAAGATATCGATCACCTCTCCCCTCACCCGATAAGTACCGCGACTAAAGTCCATATCATTGCGGGTATATTGCAGTTCAGCCAGGCGTCTGAGCATGGCCCGCTGCTCCATGGTTTCACCCACTTTAAGCAACAGCATCATCTTCATGTAAGAGTCAGGGTCGCCCAAACCATAAATGGCAGATACAGACGCAACTATGATGGTATCCCTACGCTCCAGCAAAGCTTTTGTCGCAGACAAACGCATTTGCTCAATATGCTCATTGATTGAGGCATCTTTTTCAATGAAGGTGTCGCTGGCAACCACATAGGCTTCGGGCTGATAATAGTCATAGTAAGAAACAAAATACTCCACCGCGTTATTGGGGAAAAACTCTTTCATCTCTCCGTATAACTGTGCGGCCAGCGTTTTATTGTGCGCCATGATAATGGTTGGCCGGTTTAACGTATGAATAATATTGGCCATAGTAAAAGTTTTACCTGTACCGGTCGCACCCAGTAGGGTCTGATGCGCCAGACCGGCTTCCAGCCCATCACACAATTGTGCAATAGCGGTGGGTTGATCGCCACTGGGTGAAAACTCGGACACCAGGTCAAAGACATCACTCATACCGTTTTCTCCTGTGATTGAGGTTGACTTACTTGCATCGCACCCAAAGTGCTCATAAACCATCTATACGCCAGCATTGCCGTAAACAGGTTACCAATTGCGGCGCCAATAAACAGCCCTTGAATGCCTGCAATGTGTGACCCCAGATAAGCGCAAGGGACATAAAACACAAACAAACGCACTATACTCAGAACCAAAGCCCGCATCGGCTTATGTAACGCATTAAAGGATGAGTTGGTAAGAATGATCACCCCTTGCAAACCATAACTCAGTGGCAAGGTATAAATGAATAGCTTAATAATATCGACCACCTGAGGTTCATCGCCAAATGCCACACTGATCCAATGCGATGCCGCAATAAGCACAATATAGATGCCAAACTGCCATGCCATCACAAACTTCAGTGTTGTGCGGTATGCATCTTCAACTCGCTGATACTTCTGCGCACCAAAGTTTTGACTCACAAACGGCGGTAAGGTCATAGATAACGCCAACACCACCAGACTGGCAATCGATTCGATACGACTGCCTACCCCAAACGCCGCCACAGCTTCTGCACCATAGGTTGCAATAATCGCTGTCATCACCGCCATCGCGATTGGCGTAAGCATATTCGCCCCGGCAGCAGGCAAACCTATCTTTAATATTTTACTGGTCGCCTGACTAATGCTTTGCTGCGGACTCGATATCTGTAGTAAACGCTTCTTCACTGCCAACAAATATAAAATGAACACCACACCGACGCTCCAGGCAATCACACTGGCGATCGCTGCACCTTTCACACCCAGTTCAGGAAACGGTCCATAGCCAAAAATAAGCAAGGGATCCAAAATGGCATTGATAAGCCCGCCCAATCCCATGATCAGGCTTGGCGTTTTGGTGTCGCCGCTGGCTCTGAGGATAGAGTTACCTATCATTGGCATAATCAAAAAGACGGCACCTGCAAACCAGATAGAAATATAGTCATAAATATACGGCATGGTCTGTGGGCCGGCACCCAGTAAGGTAAAAATAGGCTCAATCAATGCGTAACCCGCAGCAGACAAGATAGCCACCATCAGCGCAGACACCAGCAAAGCGACAAACCCATCAAACTTTGCTTCTTCCATGTTATTGGCACCCAGTGCTTTTGCGATTACCGCCGACGTGCCGATACCAAGGCCAATTGCCAGGCTGATCACCGTAAAAGTAACAGGAAAGGTAAAACTCACCGCAGCCAGCGGCTCGGTACCAAGCAAGCTAATAAAGAAGGTATCGACTAAGTTAAAACTCATCAGCGTGATCATGCCAAAAATCATGGGCACGGTCATACGCCTGAGCGTAGCCGCTATAGACCCATTGAGAATATCACTGCCGGTATTTGATTGACGAACTGCGGACATAGTTTGTTTTACCTCATTTGGAAGCGAGTATTCTAAAGGATCCCCCTCTGTGATGCACTTAATTAAACACCGATGGCGTGTACATACCTGATACAAGATGCATAACATAGGTAGCGCATCATAGCGCTGTGCGATGATTTAGACTTACCAGCGTTTTCTCGCCATGACACGTATCGCGCAAAACATACGCAAACTAAGCTTCTTGTGCTATCGAGGCTCTGGCACAGCGTTAAAAATTGTTTTATTGGGGTGTTTCACGCCAACTCAAACATATTTAGGAAAAAGTCGGTTTTTTATCGTACTGCAAGTTGAGCCGGGTTACTTTTTGCACATTATTGGTGCTCATGCGAAATAAATTCGTCATATTGGTCATTTCTCTTTCCAGTATGGTGCAATTTTAGTAACCAATTGAAAATTAATAACTAATTATTTTTCACCAAAATACTTGCATCGTCGCTATGCCCCGGAATATATGGCTTCGTAGCACTTTTTAAAGTTTAATAAACAATGTTATCCACAGATTCGGTGGATAACTTATCTCAGCCTTTAAAAATAAAGGCCTAGGCTAGGATCCAAACAAAGGATCTCGTTATTGACGCTGATCCTTCATCCGCCAAGCGGGGATCAGACTGCAATTCACAGCCTGATCTTATGTTGCTAGACCAATATTAGAATATTGCAAATTTGGGGCAATAGAGCTAAAAGCATAGTAAACCATTGATAAGAAAGAAGTTACCATATTAACTAACATATATATGCAATAAATCTGCATATGTTGAGTAATTTTTGTGCAATAAATTCCAATTACACTGGATTGTTATTCGATCTTCACTCGGATCTTTCTCGGATCGCACAGCAGAATCATGATTGATCACAGAGAAAGTGCAAAAAAGCCACGCTTCGAACAAAAATAAGACATAAGCACTAAAAAATATACATTTCGCGACTTGTCCAGATCTGCCACACGCACCTCCTAATTAATACTCATCACTCCAGAGGCCCCAAAAGTCAGCTAAAAAAGGGGCAAATCGCGCATTAATTCAACGAACGAACCGCTTTTTTACAATTCAATGATTTTTATTGTTGACACCTTGCCAAGCGGTCATTAATATTTCGCCCCGTTGAGAGACATGCTTCCCCCTTAGCTCAGTTGGTTAGAGCGACGGACTGTTAATCCGCAGGTCCCCCGTTCGAGTCGGGGAGGGGGAGCCATTTTGAGTCATCTTATTTGTTCCCCCTTAGCTCAGTTGGTTAGAGCGACGGACTGTTAATCCGCAGGTCCCCCGTTCGAGTCGGGGAGGGGGAGCCAATTCACTATACTTCTCCAGAATTATCTAATTTTTCTTTACTTCTCTTTGGCAATTGTTCGAATATATTAGACTTTTTATCATGAATGCTCTACCCTACAGGCATTCTAGGCGGCTATTTCACTCCTCAAAAAAGCTGCTCATGCAAGTCAGTCGACGAACGGAATTTAATCCCAATTTCAGGTAGATGAATAACAATGGCAGGTTTTAAAAAACTCATATTTCTCCAGCTCATTTCCTGGATTGTTTTTTCTGCGCTTGGTAGCTTCTTGGTCGCAAGCAGCTTTGATAATGCCGTTAGCAGAGCTCAACAAAATGCACAAAGCATGGTGAGTAACTACATTCAGGAAAAAACCATGGCGGATGTCACGCCCGAGCACATACGCTTATCTTTGGGCAGTGGCAATGTATTCTCCTCCTTTATAGTCCGCGATTTTGCCGGACAAACCGTACTGAATATTAACACCCAGAGCGAAATGCCGGCTCTGGCAGGCGTGATTGCCAATGCGATGAACTCAGTTCGGCCACAATTTGCGGTGAATAAAAGCAAAGACATTAAAATTGAGTTTCTGATCAATGTGCAGAGCCAGGCGCAATTGCTACAACAAGCGATGATTTTTATGATCATCATTTCCGCGTTGATGGCTTTTATTCCCATCTTCTATATGAAGACCATTTACCGTAAGCTCAATCGTAATGTGAGTATGACCGTTGCTGATGCCGTTGATATCTACATTACTCAAAATCAGGTCTCAGAAAGCATAGATCAGGATTTTAATACCAATAAAGTCGCTGAGCTGGGTGCTGAACTGGCGCCCTCTTTCAACCGACTGGCACACTTTTTAAAGAGCAAGCAGGAAGACATTAAGTCAGCTGCTCAGTCTATTAAACAAGAAGCCTATAAAGATGTGGTGACCGGTCTTGGTAACCGCAATATGTTTGTTGAATATTACGAGCACCAAATTGAGTCGGCCAGTGACAAGAGTTTTGGCTCGCTGGCAATGATACGTTGCAGTGAGCTGCAAATGATCAACCAGACCCGGGGCTACCAAAAAGGCGACTTGTATATCAAAGGCATTGCAGACATCGTCAAACATGTCAGCGGTACTTACACAGGTAGCCAGGTATTCCGCCTTAACAGCTCAGACTTTGCCGTTATTTTACCGAATATCCCCTCTAAAGAAGCTGAGCGCTTTGGCGAAACCTTGCAAGCCAGGTTTACTCAGTATCAGCAAAACCAGGAGCTGAGCTCAGTTGCCAATACCGGTATTGTGCCTTACGAGTCGGGTAAGCCATTGGGCGAGTTGCTGTCGGTCGTGGATAACGCCATGAGTATGGCACAAAGCAAACAAGCCAACGCCTGGCACCTGCAGCGCGAAACAGATCTGGTCAACAATGTCGGTGCCGGATTTGGCAATCAAAACTGGCGACGTGTTATCCGTGAAGTGATAGAAAGCCGCCGCGTGATGCTGATGATGCAGAACATTATGCCGATTGGCAAAAATGTCAAAGCCTACGCCGAAATACAGGCACGTTTTAAAACCGAAGACGGACAGATGCTGCCAACCGCCTCATTCCTGGCGATGGCCGAAAAGCTGGAGATGGCGGTAGAAATCGACCAGCTTATTATCGACACCTCAATCGAGATGATTAAGTCGCGTAATTTCAATGAGAAATTCTTTGGTATCAATGTGACAGCGTCCAGTGCCCACAGTGATCAGTTTGTTATCTGGCTTGAGCGTCGACTGCTAAAAGAAGCCAATCTGGCGTCTAAGCTTATCTTTGAGGTGAGCGAATTCGGCTTACAGCAGAATATTAAAGCCAGTAAGCGCTTTATCGACATGGTGCATCGGGTTGGCGCCCGGATCACGGTTGAGCGCTTTGGTGTTGGACTCACCTCCTTCAAGTTCTTCCGCGACCTGAAACCCGACTTTATTAAGATGGATGCCAGCTATACCCGCGGCCTGGAAGAAGACAAAAACAACCAGTACTTTATGCGACTGATGGTCGACCTGGCGCACCGCATTGGGGTCAGTGTATTTGCCGAAGGGGTCGAAAGTCAGGAAGAAAAGCACATTGTTGAAACCCTATGCCTGGACGGCGTGCAGGGTTACTACATCGAAAAGCCAAAAGAAATTTAATACTCTGATGACAATAGGGCGAACCTGTCGCCCTATTGTCAACTTTACTAGCCATTTTTAACAAACTTTCCCCTCCCTCCCCTGGCTAAATACTGTGATCTCTGGCCCGAAATTGTTAGAATTCTCAGTCTATTCTGGTTCTCTGTAAATTCATTCACACTAAGGGGCAAGCATGACAGAGTATATTCTGTTGCTTATTGGCACAGTGCTGGTAAATAACTTTGTATTGGTGCAATTCCTCGGCTTGTGCCCATTTATGGGTGTCTCGGGTAAACTCGAAACCGCCATTGGTATGTCACTTGCGACGACCTTTGTTCTGACGCTGGCATCCGTGACCAGTTATCTGGTCAATCAGTATATTTTATTGCCCCTGGACCTCACCTTCTTGCGTACCATGAGCTTTATTCTGGTGATTGCCGTTGTGGTGCAGTTTACAGAGATGGTAGTGCGTAAAACCAGCCCCACCCTGTATCGTTTACTTGGGATCTTTTTGCCGCTGATCACCACCAACTGTGCGGTATTAGGGGTTGCGCTACTTAATATCAAAAATGACCACACTTTTATCGGTTCCGCTGTGTACGGCTTTGGTGCTGCGGTAGGTTTTTCATTGGTACTGGTCTTATTTGCCGCCCTGCGAGAGCGACTGGCCGTCGCAGATGTGCCTGCGCCGTTTAAGGGCGCTTCAATAGCCATGATCACAGCCGGTCTAATGTCACTGGCCTTTATGGGTTTTTCTGGATTGGTGAAGTTCTGAGATGACACTGTTTTATGCACTGATAGCCATCGGCGCACTGGCGCTGGTATTTGGCCTTATCCTCGGCTATGCAGCCGTTAAGTACCGGGTTGAAAGCAACCCGATTGTTGATCAGGTAGATGCCATTTTGCCACAAACACAATGTGGCCAATGTGGCTACCCTGGTTGTCGCCCTTATGCAGAAGCAATTGCCAACGGCGATGACGTTAACAAATGCCCGCCTGGTGGCGAGGCCACGGTGAAAAAACTGGCCGACTTAATGGGCGTTGAAGCCAAACCTCTGGCTGGTGGCGAAGAAGCGGAGCCCATCAAAAAAGTTGCCTACATACGCGAAGATGAGTGCATTGGTTGCACTAAGTGTATTCAGGCCTGCCCGGTGGACGCCATTGTCGGCGCAACCCGCCAGATGCATACAGTAATTGCCGATGAATGTACCGGCTGCGACCTGTGTGTCGACCCCTGCCCTGTCGATTGTATTGATATGATCCCGGTGGCACAAACCGTTCAAACCTGGAAGTGGCAAATTGACGCCATTCCCGTGAAGCAAATCGACTAAGAGGTTTAAGTGGAAACTTTACTTGAACAAATTGAACACGGTAAATTGTGGCAGTTTCCCGGCGGCATCCATCCACCGGAGCAAAAATCTGTGTCAAATCAGGCGAGTATTGGTCGTATTCCCCTGCCCGACTATCTGGTGCTACCTCTGAAGCAACACATAGGTGCCAATGGCCAGTTGCTGGTCAACAAAGGTGACTCTGTGCGTAAAGGGCAGCCACTTACCCGCCCCGGCGCAAACTGGTCACTACCAGTGCATGCACCAACGTCCGGCGTGATAAGCGACATTAAACCTATGCCTTCGGCGCACCCCTCTGCGCTGCCTGAGCTGAGCATTGTCCTGACGCCCGACGGTGAAGATAAGTGGTGCGAGCTGAACCCGGTTGCCGACTATACCCAGCTCGACAAGCAGGCATTGATCGACATTATCCACCATGCAGGCATCGCAGGCATGGGTGGCGCCGGCTTCCCGACTTATGTCAAAGCCGACAGTGCCAAACATAAACCCGTCGAATTTTTGGTGGTCAACGGTGTGGAGTGTGAACCATACATCACAGCCGATGACCTGCTGATGCGCGAACATGCCGAGCAAATTGTGCAAGGCATCGAAATTATGCAGCACCTGCTTAATCCTCAATACGTTTTGGTGGGCATTGAAACCAACAAACCTGAAGCCATTCAGGCAATGACCGCCGCAGCGGCTCATAACGATAAGATCCTGGTCCGTGGCCTGCCCGTCAAGTACCCATCCGGTGGTGAGAAGCAGCTGATCCAGGTGCTCACCTCAAAGGAAGTGCCAAGCGGTGGGATCCCGGCAGACGTGGGTGTGCTGGTACAAAATGTCGGTACTTTGTTTGCCGTCAGCGAAGCCATATGTAAAGGCAAGCCGCTGATTGAGCGTGTTGTTACTGTAACCGGCAATACCATTCAGACGCCACAAAATGTCTGGGCGCTGCTTGGCAGTGAAATTAAGCACTTACTAACCTGCCAGGGCTTTGAACCTGTCGCCGAGCAGCGTGTTATCATGGGTGGTCCTATGATGGGCTTTACGCTGCCAACGGTTCGTATTCCGGTGGTTAAAACCACCAACTGTATTCTTGCGCCAGATAATCAGGAGCTGGCGGTTGCAGGCCCCGAACAGGCTTGTATTCGTTGTAGTGCCTGTGCTGATGCTTGTCCGCAAACCCTGCTGCCGCAACAGCTGCAATGGTTTGCCAAAGGCAAAGAGTACGACAAACTGGAAGAGCACAACCTGTTCGACTGCATTGAATGTGGTGCCTGTGCCTATGTCTGTCCGAGTGAGATTCCACTGGTGCAGTACTACCGGGTTGCCAAAGCCGAGATCCGCGAACAGAAACTGGAAAAAGTGAAAGCGGAGCGTGCAAAGGAGCGGTTTGAGGCACGTAAAGAGCGCCTTGAACGGGAGCAGGAAGAGCGGCAGAATCGCCATAAACGCTCAGCGCGCAGCAATACTCGCAGTGCAGAGCAAAGCGATAAGGTCAGCGCCGCAATGGAACGCGTCAAACAGAAAAAAGACAGCCAGTCTGCCGTACAAGCCGCAATTGAACGGGCCAAAGCTAAAAAGTCGGCCGATGGCACACTGGAGCCGGATAATTCAGAAGTGGCACTGGAGCGTGCTAAGCGCAAAGAAAAAGCGCGTCAGTACAAAGCTGAAAAAGACGCACAAGCGACACCTGAAATGCACGCAGGCGGAGAAGGCTCACGTAAAGATGCCGTTGCCGCAGCGATTGCCCGCGCTAAAGCCAAAAAAGCATCACAACAAAACGACGCACCAGAGTCTTCAGCTACAGCGCCCGCAGCAAGTGACGATCCGCGTAAAGCCGCCGTAGCCGCCGCGATTGCCCGTGCTAAAGCGAAAAAAGCGGCGCAACAGGACGACGACACAGCGCAATCGTCGGGTGATGCAGGTACCGAAGATCCTCGTAAAGCCGCTGTAGCCGCCGCGATTGCCCGTGCTAAAGCGAAGAAAGCGGCCAAAGAGGCCGAGCAGCCAGATGAGGCGCAACCCGTCGAGACAGACGCTGAGCCGGTAGATCCCCGTAAAGCTGCCGTGGCCGCTGCGATTGCCCGTGCTAAAGCGAAGAAAGAGGCCGAGCAGCCAGACGAGGCACAACCTGTCGAGGCAGACGCTGAACCGGAAGATCCTCGCAAAGCCGCCGTGGCCGCTGCAATTGCCCGTGCTAAAGCGAAGAAAGCGGCCAAAGAGGCTGAGCAGCAAGCCGATACAGTAACGGATGAGGCAGACGTTGAACAGGAAGATCCCCGTAAAGCCGCCGTAGCCGCTGCGATAGCCCGTGCAAAAGCGAAGAAAGCCGCCAAAGAGGCTGAGCAGCAAGCGGATACAGTAACGGACGAGGCAGACGCTGAACCGGAAGATCCCCGCAAGGCTGCCGTGGCCGCTGCAATTGCCCGTGCTAAGGCGAAGAAAGCAGCCAAAGAAGCCGAGCAGCAAGCGGATATAGAGCAGGCCAGCTCAGCACCTGAGCAAGATTCGCCCGCGAATGATGCGCCCCTGAGCGCCGAAGAAAAACGTCAGGCGGCGATTAAAGCCGCTGTGGCGCGCGCAAAAGCTAAAAAGCAGGCCGCCGCCAAAGACCAAGAAGGAAATGATCTGTCATGAAATTAACCATGGCTTCATCGCCCCACAATCACAGCCACAAAACCCTCAGCCGTCTGATGCTGACGGTCATCGCCGCCTGTATCCCCGGCATCCTGGTGCAGAGTTACTTTTTTGGTCCAGGCACCTTATTCCAGCTGGTACTGGCATTGCTGACAGTCAGCCTCAGCGAAGCTGCTATGATGAAACTGCGTGGTCGACCTGTGTGGCCAACGCTCAGTGATGGCAGTGCCTGGCTAACCGCCGTGCTGCTTGCTGTGAGTATTCCACCACTGGCGCCTTGGTGGGTCACTGTAATTGGTTGTGTATTTGCCATTGTCATCGTCAAACAATTATATGGCGGCCTGGGTTTTAACCTGTTCAACCCGGCTATGGCCGCTTATGTGTTGCTGCTTATCTCTTTCCCGGTGCAAATGACCAGCTGGACACCCATCATGGAGATACAAGCAACACCGCTGTCCGCTTTGGACCAGCTGGCACTGATTTTTACTGAACACACCCTGTCGGGCGCTCCACTGGCGGAAGCCCGCCAGGTGATTGATGGCACCACCTCTGCCACACCACTGGATCATGTCAAAACAGCCGTATCTCAGAATCTGACTGTCTCTGAAGCCACTAATAGTATCGCGTTCGGAGAATATGCCGGACAAGGCTGGCAATGGGTTAACCTGGCTTACCTGTTGGGCGGTTTGTACCTGCTAAAAACCAAGGTCATTAACTGGCACATCCCGGTGGCATTTATCGTGACGCTGGCGGTGTGCAGTGGCTTAGGTTACGCGCTGTCGCCGGCCACACAGGCAGGTACGCTGTTTCACCTGCTTAGCGGTGCCACTATGCTGGGGGCATTTTTCATTGCTACCGATCCTGTATCGGCCAGTACCACCAATCGCGGCCGCTTAATCTACGGCGCGCTGATCGGTCTGCTGGTTTATCTGATCCGTCATTTTGGCGGTTACCCGGACGCCGTCGCCTTTGCTGTGCTGATCATGAACATGGCGGTGCCTTTGATTGATTATTATACGCAACCTCGTACTTACGGGCATGGAGCAAGCTCATGATCCTGTCATCAATGAAAAAGAACGGCCTGATCCTGACCGCCTTTGCACTGGCCACCACCGGCAGTGTGGCATTGGTACAAAGCTTTACCGCGCCAGAAATCGCCAAGCAGGAGCAACGTCACCTGATGCGCATACTGACTCAGGTTATTCCCCAGGCGCAATACGATAACGAGCTCTATCTGGATTGTGCCATCAGCAATGCACCTGAGCTGGGCCCGAATGGCCCGCACATTATCTATCGAGCCCGACTGCAGGGTGAGCCGGTCGCCTTGTTGGTACAGCATATTACGCCGCGCGGCTATAGCGGCAATATCGACATTCTGAGCGCAGTCTATCCCACAGGTGAAATTGCCGGCGTGCGAGTTACCCGCCACGAGGAAACCCCGGGGCTTGGCGACAAAGTTGAGCTGGCCAAATCGGACTGGATCACCACCTTTGCCGCGACCAGGGTTACGCAAGCCAAAGACCCGGCCTTCAATGTGCAAAAAGACGGTGGCCAGTTTGACCAGTTTACCGGCGCAACAATTACGCCTCGCGCCGTTGTGCAGAGCGTAAATGCCGCCGCCTGGTACGCTCGCAGCAATTTTGACGCGCTGTTCGCAGCGCCAAACCACTGCCAGGAGGCCACCAATGAGTGAATTTAAACAACTCGCCCATGAGGGCATGTGGAAAAACAACCCGGCGCTGGTACAGCTGCTGGGCCTGTGCCCGTTGCTGGCCGTCACCAGCACGATAACCAACGCTTTGGGCCTGGGGCTGGCCACTTTACTGGTATTGGTTGGATCCAATGTCACAGTCTCAATTGTGCGAAACTGGGTCCCCAAAGACATCCGGATCCCGGTGTTTGTGATGATCATCGCCGCCTTTGTAACCATAGTGCAGCTGTTGATGAACGCCTATACTTTTGGTCTATACCAGTCACTTGGGATCTTTATTCCGCTGATTGTGACCAACTGCGCCATCATAGGCCGGGCTGAAGCCTATGCCTCAAAAAATACGCCCCTGTTGTCTGCGTGGGACGGTATCATGATGGGGCTGGGATTTGGTGCTGTACTGGTATTACTGGGCGCCATGCGCGAGCTGATTGGTCAGGGCACGCTGTTTGATGGTGCTAACCTGTTACTGGGTGACTGGGCAACCGCACTGCGCATCGAAGTCATAGAATTCGACAGTCAATTTCTGGTGGCCATTTTACCACCGGGTGCCTTTTTAGGGTTGGGGTTAATCATCGCTGCCAAAAACTATATTGATGCACGTAAAGAGGCCCAGGCTGAGCCCGTCGCCAGTCCGGAAAAAGCCCCCCGAGCTCGGGTCACCAGCTTAGATTAACGCGCTATGGGAGAGCCGTCACTCTCCCGCTGAGCTCAGATAGGATCAACAGCAAGTAAGTCAGTACTATGAATAAAGCAAAACGACTCGAAATTCTCACCCGTCTGCGGGATGACAACCCTAACCCGGAAACTGAACTGGAATATACCTCCCCGTTTGAGCTGCTGGTCGCCGTCACTTTATCAGCCCAGGCCACAGACGTGAGCGTCAATAAAGCCACCCGTAAGCTGTTCCCAGTCGCTAACACACCACAGGGGATTATTGATCTGGGTGTGGATGGCCTGAGGGACTACATCAAAACCATCGGCTTATTTAACTCCAAAGCCAACAACGTCTACAAAATGTGCCACATTTTGATGGAGCAGCATGGCGGCGAAGTGCCGGAAAATCGCGAAGCGCTGGAAGCTCTGCCCGGCGTGGGCCGCAAGACTGCCAACGTGGTGCTCAATTGTGCCTTCGGCTGGCCTACCATCGCCGTAGATACCCATATTTTCCGTGTATCAAACCGCACCAAATTTGCCATGGGCAAAGACGTCGTCGCGGTTGAAGAAAAGCTCGAAAAGGTAGTCCCCAAAGAGTTCAAAGTGGATGTCCATCACTGGCTGATTTTGCTGGGCCGCTACACCTGTGTGGCCAGAAAGCCCAAGTGTGGCAGCTGTATTATTGAAGACTTGTGTGAGTTCAAAGAAAAAACCTCTGGCTAACCTATCGCGCCAATAAGACCATGGCTGCTCAGTAATAAACAGCATATTCATTGTCTTATTGGCATGCTAAGCTCATCTCATTAAGTAATGGACTTCTTAAACTCTGATGACGCTACCACAACTGTTCACGGCCCTGGTGCCTTTTTTCAGCGTATTTGTCCTGCTGGTCCTGCTCAGACTGCCTGCTAAGCAGGCCATGCCATTTAGCCTGCTCGTGACCTCCTTATCAGCTTATTTTATCTGGCAGGTGCCTTTGGGGCATATCACCGCCGCCAGTGTTGTCGGCCTGCAAGGCAAAGAGGGTGATATTATTCGCTACACCCTGATTCCCATGCGCTATTACTGCCTGGCTACTGTTTGTTTAGTGCGCCCAGGAAGGAAAAGGGTCCGGCAGTGTTTTCCACGCTTGCTGGCCTTTTAATACCTCCTCTTCGCTGAGCAAACAGGCATTCAGGCGACGGATAATCTCGGCTTTGTCCAGGCCCTGACCAATAAATACTAATTCCTGGCGCATGTCACCAAAAGGCTCAACCCAGTGCTCTTCAATGGCGGCAATATATTCCGGGTCTTCTGGCCACTGATCTCGTGGTACAGCTTTCCAAAATAGTCCCGCTGCACCATGCCTTGCGATACCGCCAGCCTGACTCCAGCTGCCAGCAATTTGAGGTCTGGTTGCCAGCCAGAAAAACCCTTTTGAGCGGATAAGCTTGCCGGCCAGTTCATCACTGTGCAAAAAGTCATAGAACTTTTGCGGGTGAAAGGGCCTTCTGGCACAAAAGGTAAAACTGCTGATGCCAAACTCCTCCGTTTCCGGAATGTGCTCGCCCCGCAGCTCTTTGAGCCAGCCCGGCGCCTGCTGAGCTTTTTCAAAACTGAACTTTTTGGTATTTAACACCTGCGCCAGGGGCACCTGACCATGTGCCATAGGGATTTGCTCAGCGTCTGTATTGAGTGTGCGCAGAATACTTTGCAAACGTTTAAGCTCGGTACCTGAGATAAGATCTGTTTTGCTGATCAACAACACATCGGCAAACTCGACCTGCTCAACCAGTAAATCTGCCACACTACGCTCATCTTCTTCACCCAGGCTTTCCCCAACGTCCTGCAAAGCCTCTGCGCGGTCGTAATCTTTCAGAAAGTTCACCGCATCTACTACGGTGACCATAGTATCCAGTGTGGCGATGTCAGATAAGCTTACTCCTTGCTCATCCGCAAAGGTAAAAGTTTCGGCCACGGGCAGAGGTTCCGAAATACCGGTCGACTCAATCACCAGGTAGTCATATTTGCCCGATTTAGCCAGCCGATTAACCTCTTCAAGCAGATCTTCTCTGAGTGTGCAACAGATACAGCCATTGCTCATCTCAACCAGCTTTTCTTCAGCCCGGTTGAGGCTGACTTCATTTTGTACCGTCGCAGCGTCAATGTTGATTTCACTCATATCATTGACGATAACGGCCACTTTTAGCCCCTCACGGTTGCTCAGAATATGGTTCAGCACCGTGGTTTTTCCTGCCCCTAAAAAACCGGACAGCACGGTCACGGGCAATAAATTTGATGTATTTAACTTAGCCATTGCTTGATCACCTTACACAGTTTTTGACGGTAGATATGTGTGGGTTCAGGTTTTGTCAGACATGCCTTTCTTTGACGTACATGTGCTCTTTGAGTTCGGAGCACAGCTTTACATCAGCGCACAGCTCTGCTGTAGGCCTTGCCAGTAAACGGGCAATGCCAATAGGCTCCCCCGTTTCCAGACAATAGCCATATTCATTGAGCCGAATACGCTCCAGCGCCTGCTGGATTTTGGGTAACAGCTTCTGCTCACGGTCAACAATGCGCATCAGGATCAGGCACTGTTCCTCCCACGATGCTCTGTCACTCAAATCGACTAATTCGGGTGGGTTCATTATTTGCGCTTTGGTATCACGGATACGTGCTCTGGTTGAATCGTGTAGCTCCACCAAACGTTGTCTGAAAAATGCCTGTTGTGCGGCATTCATATAGTCGGATTCGGGCGCAGCCAGCATTTGCTCAACGCTGAGCGTGGCCGAAGTAGGATCAGGTGCTTGCATATCAGATGCCTTGTCTGAACAATTGAACTTGGAATAATGTTATATTATAACAAAACCAAGTTTAAAAGGATCACCTGATTAAATTTATTTCTGTGTGGTCATATAGCAGCCTTAAAACTTGCGCCCCCTTTTATTAAAAAAGCGCTAAGGTGCCGCTCAATGATTATTTAACTTATCTGCCAGTGCCATATGATAGTTAAGCAGCGTAATTTTTGCCTGTATCACCGTAGACTCATCAGCCTGAAACTGTTCAAGCTGGTGCTTTAGTTGTGCCTGATCCGCGCTCATTGTTGCCAGAGACTCCAAGGCACTCAGACGTACCAGTTCACTCTCGCTGTGCCGGGCTGTAGCGACAATATCCTGCATCTGGCTGAGCGGCTCTGTACCTGGTTCAAACTGCTCCACGCTTTGCGCCATAAGGTGGATGGCAAAACTCTGAGACAGCGCACCTTTGTGCTCAGCCTGTGCCAGTAAGTCAGTAAAAAATTGCACGGAGGCAATCTGTGGCATGGCTTCCAGGTAATGCTCTACCTCATCAAACTGAGCATACACATCGCCCTGTGAAGCACGCAGGTTTGTCAGCAGATGCTGTTCAATCAGTCTGGTAATATCCTGATTTTCATAACCAGCCAGATCCGGGTAACTACCGCTGTCTAACCCTATGTCCTGCGCTATTGATAGTAGCCTGGCCTTGTCTTCGTCTTTGTTCTCAGGCTCACCTTTGAGCTCTGGGGGGATAGGCGAAGCGCTGGTGTAAAGCCGTTTTTCTGGGGTTGGCTGCGCTGTGTTGAATGGCAGTGAGCGTTCCTCTGCCTGAGGTATGAGGATAGTGTCGGGGCTTTCAATGTCGCCTACTGGGGTATAGTGCTGGGGTACTTCTTTATGCAGTAACACGGCGGCCACAAGAAAGCCGAGCATAAAGCACAACACGTTGATCATCAGGTATTTTGCTTTCATCGTTATATCCCGGCTGTAAAGTTAAGGCTGACCTTATTGCGCCAGCCCGAGGTGCGCTTAGTGAATATCGAAGCGTACGCCCTGACAACCATTGTTATGATAGGCTGTGCCCGCACTCTTGATTGACCAGAATACTTCACCGCGCGTTGAATTAGCATTGGTTGGGGTGAAAGTACGTTTGCAGGTTTTGGTTTTTTTATTGTTCCAGACCGGCTTGCCCTGCTTCAATTTTACGAAGGTATAATCCAGTTCCATTTTATATTCTTCGTTGATATTGGCGCTCAGATCAGGATAAAAACCGTGGCCATATCCTGACGTGAGGTTTTGTTTTCTTTTTTCACGAAATACGACGGTGTTGTCGCTCAAACGCTTGATCTTTAACTCAACCGTGGTGACGGTATAACCGCCACGGTTGCAGTAAAAAATCATAGACTGATTACCACGAGTGGTGTTGGCCCAGTTGTAAGGTGCCACGTCTCGCCAGATCTCGCAGTCTTGCTTTTTACCGGAGAAGTAGCCGCCATCAACGCCGGCAACACTGATTTGTGTGTTAGCCAATGTCAAAACCAGTGCAGCAGCACCTGTTTTTAAAGTTTTCTGTAAATTACTCATTCATTATCCCTTTGTGTGATTTTTATACCAACTTGCTTAATTAAGTGTTCTATTTTGAGGCGAGAAAATAGGGTCGATAATAAGGCAAAAATTTTGCTATTTAGTTGTTCTAAATGAAAAATTTTTAACGCCGTTAGCGTCATATTTGCACCGTCAAATTGAACAGGTATTAAGTGAAGTTGGTATTATATGCATATTCAGGTTAAAAGCGGCGATTTTGCCACATAAATTACCCAAGTGAAATCATACCAGCAAGGAATTTTCTAATCACATATTTTTAACATTTTTCTTTAATGGCTAAGCCTGAGCAGGAATTGATCAACCAGTGCAGCCTGATCTGCCAGCGCCAGCTCTGTGTTTCGCATCGCGGTGGTAGTGTTGTCTGCGCTTTGCATGGATGCGTTCGCCAGCCCTGAAATACTGACCGCTTTATCGTTGATCTCATTACTGGCGCCCGACATTTGATCGGTCGCGGTGGCGATTTCGTAATTTAGCGCAGAAATATCTTTCACCATGTGCTCTATCGAGGCCAGGTTCTCTTTGGTTTGTTCCGCCTGCGCCACACACTGAGTGGATTTATCGACTCCGTTTTGAATGGCTTCTACCGCACGCTCAGCGCGTTGTTTGAGCCCTGCAACTATGTCATCAATCTCTCTGGTCGAGTCCTGAGTGCGTTGTGCCAGGGCTCTGACTTCATCGGCCACCACTGCAAACCCTCTGCCCTGTTCACCGGCCCTGGCTGCTTCTATCGCCGCATTCAACGCCAGCAAATTGGTCTGCTCAGAAATGTCCCGGATCACATCAACAACGCCACCAATATGCACGGTTTGTTCATTCAGCTCGGCAATATCGCGCTGAGTTCGGCTCAATTCTTCACATAAAGTGTGATTGGTCTGCATACTTGCTTGCACGACAGAATTTGAATCCAGCACCGAGCGCAATGCCCCTTCAGAGCGGTTCGCTGCATCGCTGGTATTGCCGGCAATATCCGCAATCGCTGCGGTCATTTCATTCATGGCTGTAGCCAAAGACGCAGTCTGGCTCTGTTGCTCCTGCAATAACTCAGTATTACTGTGGCATTCAGACACCGTTTCCTGGGCGTGCTGATCGACCAGCTGGCTGGCATCCTGAACCCTGCCAAGTACGGCGCGTAGTTCAGACCCCCGAGCCAGCAGCGCCAGTTCAATGGCTGCGACATCATTGACTTTATTAAGGTAAATTTTTTGCATCAGCGGGTTGTCATAGACTTGCTTGGCTTTTTCACTCAACTGGCGCACCGGGGATAATCGCTGATATGTCAGTGCAAGTACGCCTGTTAGCAGCAATGTCTCCAGAATATAGTTCCATGGCGCAGGCAAACTGGTAAATACCATGCTCAAAATATACGACACCACCAGGATCAACATCATCTGCGCAGACAAAGACAGAGATGAGCGGGTCAATTTAGCTGGTGCAACGCCTTTATCGAGCTGCTGATAAATGTTTTCAGCCCGTTTTACAACATCTCGTTCTGGCTTGGTTCTGACCGACTGGTACTCGGCAGTCTGACCCTGCTTGTCTTTGATTGGCGTGACGTAGGCGTTAACCCAGTAATGATCACCATTTTTGCAGCGATTTTTGACTATGCCCATCCAGGGCTTACCGGAGCCAATGAACTGCCAGAGATCTTTGAAGGCGGCTTTGGGCATGGTTGGATGACGCACCAGGTTATGTGGTTGGCCTTCTAGTTCGTCCAACTCAAAGCCTGCGACATCACAAAAGCTTTGATTTGCATACGTGATCCGCCCTTTAGTATCTGTAGTAGACAGCAGGTTATAAGAGACCGGATAATCATTCTCTTTATCCGTATAATCGGTACGATTTTTGGCCATGACACTCACCTAAAAAACGCGATACTAACCCATTTTTCGTAGTTGAGCTTGTTAATAAAGCCTTAACCTTGTTTTAAATCAAATAATTTAAGTAAATGAAATATATGAAAAAATTCATTTAAATATTGAAATTTAAGATTGATAGATATTAAAAGGAGTCGAAAAAAATAAACAGGAAGTTTTATTGAATGAAATGGTACTGCTGAGAAGAGTGGCGTCCCCTAGGGGATTCGAACCCCTGTTACCGCCGTGAAAGGGCGGTGTCCTAGGCCTCTAGACGAAGGGGACGCAGAATTTGTCTAGCAAATCACTGATTTGCTAATTCTGAGTTGAGGTGAGTCTTTTGCCAGCAAAAGCGAACGGCATTATTCTCTCTCTTACAGAATGTTCTGTGTCACTAGGACTGGTTATTTAGACTCTTACCATGCGAGTTTGGTACTTACTAAAAAGTAAGTGGCGTCCCCTAGGGGATTCGAACCCCTGTTACCGCCGTGAAAGGGCGGTGTCCTAGGCCTCTAGACGAAGGGGACACTGAAAGTGTCACTAGGACTAGTTGTTTATACTCTTACTATACGAGTTTGGTACTTACAAAAGTAAGTGGCGTCCCCTAGGGGATTCGAACCCCTGTTACCGCCGTGAAAGGGCGGTGTCCTAGGCCTCTAGACGAAGGGGACACTGAATGTGTCACTAGGACTAGTTATTTAGACTCTTACTATACGAGTTTGGTACTTACTAAAGTAAGTGGCGTCCCCTAGGGGATTCGAACCCCTGTTACCGCCGTGAAAGGGCGGTGTCCTAGGCCTCTAGACGAAGGGGACAAAAAATTTGCTTATTGAAGCACCGCTTCAATAATTTTTTGTTAGCGTGAAAGTCGAGCCAGCGAGACCGAACTTCCTTTAACAAAATATTTTGTCACTAGGACTAGTTGTTTATACTCTTACTATACGAGTTTGGTACTTACTAAAGTAAGTGGCGTCCCCTAGGGGATTCGAACCCCTGTTACCGCCGTGAAAGGGCGGTGTCCTAGGCCTCTAGACGAAGGGGACACTGAATGTGTCACTAGGACTAGTTGTTTATACTCTTACTATACGAGTTTGGTACTTACAAAAGTAAGTGGCGTCCCCTAGGGGATTCGAACCCCTGTTACCGCCGTGAAAGGGCGGTGTCCTAGGCCTCTAGACGAAGGGGACAAAAAATTTGCTTATTGAAGCACCGCTTCAATAATTTTTTGTTAGCGTGTAAGTCGAGCCAGCGAGACCGAACTTCCTTTAACAAAATCTTTTGTCACTAGGACTGGTTATTTAGACTCTTACCATGCGAGTTTGGTACTTACTAAAGTAAGTGGCGTCCCCTAGGGGATTCGAACCCCTGTTACCGCCGTGAAAGGGCGGTGTCCTAGGCCTCTAGACGAAGGGGACACAATCATTTAGAAACAGCATTCGAAGCCAGTTCCAAATATTATATCACTAGGACATTTATGCACTGAATTTGGTGGAGCTAGGCGGGATCGAACCGCCGACCTCTTGCATGCCATGCAAGCGCTCTCCCAGCTGAGCTATAGCCCCTCACCAGTAGCAATGAAACTGTAACGCTGCATCGCTGAGTGCGGGGCGCATTCTATGCATCACAGAAAACAAAGTCAACACCTTTTCTGCAAGTTTTTTCCAACTGCTGTAAAAACACCCCAAGAGCACAGAATATAAGCGAATTGAGCGGTTCAATCAATAGAAGTGCCTGTTTTTGCTTAATTTAAAACCAGCTATTATAGATTATGTATATCCTTGTACTTGATCTCTCAGTATTTTGAACAAGGAGACACAGACTGCTACTCAATTGGACACTGATAAAAAGCCAGAATATCCATGGACAACTCATTTCTTTTGCAAGCGGATCTCCACCTCGAAACAAATGCTTTTAACTCCCCCGCCCAACCTTCCTGCCTAAAAACAGCACTCAACATCTCCACCACCCCGCCGCTCACTTTACCTGGCGGAAAATATATTGCTTAGACATATAATGAAGAGAAATACCTAAAAAACGAACACCTGAACACAAAAGAAGCATACAGATAAAAAATCAGGATTTTGTGTTGACTCCTTTGAAAGGAAACATATAATAGCGCCCCACAACGACACGGCAATGTGTCTTGTGTTTCGAATGTGGGTTGTTAGCTCAGTTGGGAGAGCATCGCCCTTACAAGGCGAGGGTCACTGGTTCAAGTCCAGTACAACCCACCACATTCGAAACAGCGTATTGGGTTGTTAGCTCAGTTGGGAGAGCATCGCCCTTACAAGGCGAGGGTCACTGGTTCAAGTCCAGTACAACCCACCATAATTTCATTGTCTATATAGAACAAAAAATTATGGCTCAATACGCAAAAGTCAGAATAGTTATGGGTTGTTAGCTCAGTTGGGAGAGCATCGCCCTTACAAGGCGAGGGTCACTGGTTCAAGTCCAGTACAACCCACCATTAATTTGGTGAACTTGGTCGATGCAGCATCGCGCTCATTCATACCAAGGCAAGGGTTACTGAATTAAAGTCAGTACAACCCACCATAACTAAAACTAAACTCTGACAGAATTTTAAGATGGGTTGTTAGCTCAGTTGGGAGAGCATCGCCCTTACAAGGCGAGGGTCACTGGTTCAAGTCCAGTACAACCCACCATTAATTTGGTGAACTTGGTCGATGCAGCATCGCGCTCATTCTTACCAAGGCAAGGGTTATGAATTAAAGTCAGTACAACCCACCATTAATTTGGTGAACTTGGTCGATGCAGCATCGCGCTCATTCTTACCAAGGCAAGGGTTGTGAATTAAAGTCAGTACAACCCACCATCTTAAAGACTTAGTAAAAAATACTCTGGGTTGTTAGCTCAGTTGGGAGAGCATCGCCCTTACAAGGCGAGGGTCACTGGTTCAAGTCCAGTACAACCCACCATTTCTTCGGAAATACAGAGTATGTACCTGCATCTATGCATGGGTTGTTAGCTCAGTTGGGAGAGCATCGCCCTTACAAGGCGAGGGTCACTGGTTCAAGTCCAGTACAACCCACCATCACTTCAAAAATAGTCAGTTAAATTCTCTTTATTCTATATCCATGATTTAGTCGATGCGGCATCGCGCTCATTCCTAATCAAGGCGAGGGTCACTGGTTCAAGTTCAGTACAACCCACCATCACTTCAAAAATATCACCAACTACACTCTTTTATTTTTTGCTCTATCAACCATATTTTCGTCAATGCAGCATCGCACTCATCCAAAACAATGCCCAGCCCCCTACTTTCTCTGTATTCTTACCAAGCTTTTTAATCCTTATGTTTCAAAAGAAAAGATAAACGACTAGACTAAAAGCATTCCGAGTTTATTCCTTTAGCTTTCACTTTATGTCTGTTCAACCCTTTGTAAATGCAAAAATTTTGATCGTGGAAGAACAGCAACTGGCGCTGAGCTACATTAAACAGTCGCTGGACCAGCTGGCATATAAAAACGTCCAGTTTGCCGAAAATGCCCAATTGGCAAAGGAAAGCTGTATCCATCATAAGTTTGATTTGATTATCTGCTCATTTGACCTGAGCAAACGCCAGAATGGGTATCAGCTTTACGAAGAGCTACTTAAAAAGCGCCTGATCCGTCAAAGTACCGGGTTTATTTTCACCTCAGCCGAAACCAGCCCCGAACTGGTACACAGTATTGTTGAGTTACAGCCTGATGACTTCCTGGTAAAGCCTTTCAGTATTAAAGAACTCAAATCACGCATCGAGCGTGTACTAAAACGTAAACGTAGCCTTAAAACGCTCTACAACCTGATTGACGATGAAAACTACTCGAAGGCGCTAAAACTGATTAATTCGGAGCTTGAAAGCGGTGAGCACGCTTACAGCCCGATATTGCTCAAGCTAAAAGGTGAGACCCTGTTGCAGCTCAAGCAATATGACGAGGCCAAACAGTTCTACCGCTCTGTTCTCGAATTGCAAAAGTTTACCTGGGCCAAGCTCGGCCTGGTGGAAACCTTGATCGCTAATAACGAAGACATCATGGCGCAGAAGATGCTTAAGTCTTTGATAGAAAAAAGTGAAACTCGCCTGGCCGCGTTGGATTTGTTGTCTCGCCTGGAGCTAAAGCTCAATCAGTTTGAGGAAGCTCAGGTATCTTTAGTGCAGGCCTCCCAGATTGCACCTCGTAATATCGAAAGACAGAAATCACTCAGCACGGTAGCTCGGATCAATCACGATTATGAATGCAGTTACAACGCACAAAAAGAAATCGCCAATTTTGCACGGTTTTCAATGCACGACAGCCCTGAGGTCTATTTAAACGCCGCCCGCGCCGGAATTGATTTTGCACTGAGCACAGATCAACACGATCAGATCACCCGCCTCACCCGGCAAACCCAACAATATCTGAGCGATCTCAAAAAGCAGTTTCCCAATGCAAATAACCAGACTCAAATTGATGTGCTGAACGCGCGGCTGCATTATCTTAAAGATGAGCACAGCAAAGCGCGACAACTGATGGAGCAACTGGAAGATGAGCCTCAGATCCGCTCGGTTGATGCCGCATTAGATAAAGCAAAAGCATTTCATGAGCTAGGGTTTCAGCACAAAGCTGAGGCCTTATTTGGTCAGATCATCACGCACTGCGAACGTCACCAGCAACAAAACGATCCCGCCTTTATGCACCTGCTACAACAACAGCAGGATGAACGTCGCAATATCACTATGGGACCAAAAGAGTTAAACAATCATGCCGTAAAGCAATTTCAGAAGGGGCAGTTGGATGTCGCACTGGAAGCCTTTACACAAGCATTTAGGGTCATGCCTAAAAACGCCAGTATTGCGCTCAATTTGCTCCAGTGTCTTGCCGACGCAACAGGGAAGAAAGCCACCTCGTTCAACTCAAATCTGGCTGCCAAATGCTACAAAACACTCAGCGCCGCGCACCTAGAGCCTGAACAGCAGGAGCGATTTGAGAAACTGCAGGCACAGCTTGCAGAAATGAACCTGGATTTTAAGCCTTAATCAGGCAGAAGTGCTGCTCAATGCGTGCCTTCTTCGTGCTTTTTCAGCGCCAGTGCGTTCACGCAATAGCGTAAGCCGCTGGGCTTAGGGCCATCCGGAAACACATGTCCCAGGTGGGCATCACACACATTACACACTATCTCTACCCTGTCCATACCGTGCGATCTGTCCAGTTTATAGGCCACAGAATCAGCGCTGTAAGGTTGAGTAAATGCAGGCCAACCAGAGCCACTGTCATACTTTTCTTCGGCATCAAACAACAGTTGGTCACAGCAGGCACAGTGGTATTTACCCGGTGAGAATACACTACAGCTTTGCGAGCTGAACGGACGCTCAGTGCCCCGGTTACGTGTGATATGAAATACGGAAGGTTCAAGCAGCGCCTGCCACTGCATCAGGTTTTTTTCAACCCGCCGGGGTGGCTGTGGGTTGCCGTTGTCTGCGAACTGCAGAATATCTCGCCAAGTTAACATGTCTCTTTCTCCGGTTGATATTGGGTGACTCCATATCGGCAAGCACAAGCATTTTGTCTTATTGTTATAGAGTGACACAAGCCAGTCCGGATCAGACTAGCGTGATATTTTTACGCCAATATGAAATCCACGATCGCCCTTATGTTTAGTTGTCTGCCCTCCAGCGTCAAGTCAATTATTTTCAGGTTCAGGCCAATCCCCAAAAAAACACGTTAAGTATCGACTTTTGAGCAAATACAAAATAACCCAGCAGACTAGTACAGCCTGAATGGCCAAATAGAAAGAGAATTGATAGTGTGCCTGAACAATTTGCATCCCCAGCCACGCCAAATCCAGACAGGCGGCTATCAGCAATGGCCAGCGCATATGACGCCAGTAGCGGGCTAACTTAGGTGAGCTGGTTGGCCTGCGCAAAGAAAACAAGACCGTTGGGATCAGGGCCAGGCTGGCTATCATCACTGCCACAAAAAAATGCTGCTTTGAATGGAAAAACAAGGACATGAGATCAAGGTCTGGACGCCAGGTCAGAGCTGAAACCAGCCAAAGGAACAACGGCCTGAGCAACACCAGTAAGGTCAGATTAAATCCAACAGGCGTGCGATATACCCCGTATTTATCCCAGTACTCGGGCCCGTACCCCGCCTGTAACTTGCTCATACCACTTCTCTCATTTGATGGCGGGCTAATCAGCCCGCCTGTTGTTTATACCAATTTGCTTAATTAAGTGTTCTATTTTGAGGCGAGAAAATAGGGTCGATAACAAGGCAAAAATTTCGCTATTTAGTTGCTCTAAATGAGAGATTTTTAACACAGTTAGCGTCCTATTTGCTCCTTCAAATTGAACAGGTATTAAGTGAAATTGGTATTAGCCCTGATGTGAGTCAAGCAATGCAATCAGTGCTGCTTCATCCAGGATATCGATCCCCAGATCCTGCGCCTTGGTTAGCTTAGACCCGGCTTTTTCGCCTGCCACCAGTGCGTGCGTGTTCTTAGAGACACTCCCGGACACTTTAGCTCCAAGTGCCTGTAATCGCGCTTTAGCGTCGTTGCGGTTAAGCTGGCTCAGCGTACCCGTCAATACGTAAGTCAGGCCAGCAAGTGGCTGCTCACTTTCTGCTTTTGCAGCAATTTCAGGCCAGTGCAACCCTTGCTCAAGTAGATCGCTCACCACTTTTTGATTGTGTGGTTCACTGAAAAACGCGTGAATATGCTGAGCAACCACAACACCCACATCACTTACTTCCTGTAGACTCTCAATGGAGGCATTCATCACCTTTTCAAGCGTCAGATAGTGATTTGCCAGATTTTGTGCAGTGGCTTCGCCCACTTCGCGGATCCCAAGGGCATATAAAAACTTGGCCAAGGTTGTTTGTTTGGCCTCTTCAAGCGCGCCTACCAGGTTCTTGGCTGATTTAGGGCCCATGCGCTCCAGTGACTCAAAGTGGCCCTGACGCAGGGTAAATAATTCCGCCGGTGTGGTGATCAGTTCCCGCTCAACCAGTTGCTCAACAATCTTGTCGCCCAGGCCGTCGATGTCCAGCGCCTTACGCGATGCAAAGTGTTTAATCGCTTCTTTGCGTTGCGCGCGGCACACCAGGCCACCGGTGCAACGTGCAACGGCTTCACCTTCAACTCGCTCAACGTGGGAATCACATACCGGACAGGTATCCGGGAAAGTGATATCGCGGGCATCTTCAGGCCTTTTTTCCAGTACCACCTGAGTGATCTGCGGGATCACATCACCGGCGCGTCGGATGATCACAGTATCGCCCACTTTGACACCCAGGCGGTCGATTTCGTCACGGTTGTGCAAAGTCGCATTCGAGACGGTCACGCCGCCAACAAACACCGGCTCCAGCCGCGCAACTGGCGTGATGGCGCCGGTCCGGCCCACCTGAAACTCCACGTCCAGCAACTGCGTTAATTCTTCCTGAGCCGGAAATTTAAATGCAATGGCCCAGCGCGGAGCACGCGCAACAAAGCCCAGCTGCTCCTGAAACGGTTTATTATCAACCTTGATAACCACGCCATCAATTTCATACGGCAACGCGTCGCGCTCGGCCATAATGGCTTCGTAGTATTGATAAGCCGCGCTGGCACCCGTTACCCGCTTAGTTTGCGGGCACATAGGCAAGCCCCAGTCTTTTAACTGCTGCAACTGCGCATAATGGGTATCAGCCAGCTCAGCGCCCTGCACTACGCCCATTGAATAGGCGTAAAACATCAGTGGACGTTTGGCAGTAATTTTAGGGTCCAGCTGACGCAGGCTGCCCGCCGCCGCATTGCGCGGGTTCGCAAAGGTTTTTTCATCACGCTTTGCTGCGGTTTCGTTCAGTCGTGCAAATCCGGCCTTGTCCATAAAAACTTCACCACGTACTTCCAGCTCAGCCGGAATATTGTCACCACGCAAACGCAGCGGAATATTACGTATGGTTTTCACGTTTTCGGTGATATTTTCACCTACCTGACCATCACCGCGAGTTGCGGCCTGAACCAGCACCCCACCACGGTAGAGAATCGACACGGCCAGCCCATCCAGCTTTGGCTCGCAACAAAAATCCAGCTCGTCGTTGTGCAGCAGGCGCTCTTTAATGCGACGATTAAAGGCATTGAATTCAGCCTCATCAAATGCATTGTCCAGAGACAACATAGGCACCTGATGCGTTACCTGCTCAAATTTGCTCAGCGCAGCGCCACCCACTTTTTGTGAGGGCGAATCCGGGGTTAGATAGTCAGGATGCTGGGTTTCCAGCTCAATCAGAGCGCGCATTACCCGGTCATATTCGGCATCGGGTACCGTGGGCTGATCCAAGACATAGTACTGGTAGTTATAACTTTCCAACTGCTGTCTTAATTCATTGATTTGTTTGCTGATAGTTTCTGACATTACAACCTCTTAATAACACAAAAAGCCACGGACCTAAGTCCGTGGCTCTGTCGCGTCTATGCCCGCAGGCAGTATTAACGCTTAAACGGTATATTCACGCACCTTTTCAACATAGGCACGGGTGGTATTCACAGTGAGTGGCTCACGACTGCTGTCCAGCACACTGGCACCAAATTCATCGGCAAGCTTTTTCGCGGCGCTGTGCAGCATATTGAACGCCGCCATGCTGTCGCCTTCGCACGGCAACGTCATAAACAGGCTAACGCCACCGGTGCTGAACTGTTCCATATTATCGATATCGAACGTGCCCGGGTTATACATATTCACTAACCGGAACAAGACCGGGCCATTGCCGGATGACTCTACATGACGGTTGAAAAAGCCTTCATCCGAGTACTTAAAGCCAAGACTCAATACACATGGCAACAACTTAGAGCCCGCCATTGTCAGGCCTTCTGGCATTTCGATATGGAGAATAATAAAGTCCTGCGGCGCTGTTTCCTGTGAAGCGGCCTCCTGCGGCGCCTCTTCCTGTTGCTCAGCAGAGTCTGCTGGTGTTTCTGCCGCTTCGCTTTGACTTTGGGCTAGTGCAGACTCTTTGTCTTCATCGACGGCAGAAAAGCTCATTTCATCCAGCTGAGGCTCTTCCTCGCGCTGCGGCTGAGGCGCAGCTGCGGGTTTCTTATTGGCTGCGGGGTTATCGGTGTCCTGGTTCTCTTTTTTTCTCACCGACCATAAGCCATGTATCAATAATCCACCAATGATCAGTGCACTGATCACGATTAATGCCCATCTTAATTCTGTGGCCATTGCTCACCTTTACTTATTATGCATGCGCCATTTGCACTGCTTGTTCTATGTCTACGGCAACCATACGTGAAACCCCGGGTTCCGCCATGGTTACCCCCGTCAGCCGGCCCGCCATTTCCATTGCGACCTTGTTGTGGCTGATGTAAATAAACTGCACCGTTTGCGACATTTCTTCGACCAGTCGGCAGAAGCGTCCAACGTTCGCATCGTCCAGCGGTGCATCTACTTCATCCAGCATACAAAACGGGGCTGGATTTAGTCTAAATATTGAAAATACCAATGATAATGCGGTCAGGGCTTTTTCTCCACCACTTAACAGATGAATTGTCGAGTTTTTCTTACCCGGTGGTCTTGCCATGATGCTCACCCCACTCTCCAGCAGGTCATCACTGGTCAGTTCCAGATAGGCGCTACCGCCGCCAAATACTTTGGGAAACAGCTCCGCCAGCCCCTGATTAACCTGATCAAAGGTGCTTTTAAAACGACTACGTGTTTCGCGGTCAATCTTACGAATGGCGCCTTCGAGCGTTTCCAGTGCCGCACTGAGGTCATCCAGCTGCTCGTCAAGGTAACGCTTGCGCTGCTGCGCCTCATCAAATTCTTCAATCGCCGCCAGGTTAACGGCACCGAGCAAACTCAGCTGCTGCCCAATCCGGGTCAGCTTGCCCTGATGACTGCTGGCCTGCGCATCTTCCGGTAGCTGCGCTAATACGTCTTTAAGTGTCTGACGAAGCTCAACTAAAGGTTCAAGCGCGGCCTGCGCCTTGACCATCAGGCTTTGCTCCTGAAGCGCTAGCTGCTGGCGTTGCTCTTTAAGCTGGGTGCTTTTTGCCTGGGCATCTTTAAGTGCCAGCTGTTTGTCGGCGAGTTGCTGTTTTGCGTCACTCAGCTTTGCTGCCGTTTCCTTTGCAGCCTGCTCCAATTCAGTATGACGGATCAGCAGCTCGGTTTGCTGTTGTTCCAACTCAACTCCGGGCTCATCGCAGCTGCTTAGTTGCTGCTGCACCTGATCCAGCGCTTCAGTGCCCTGCTTTAGACTTTGCGCCAGATGGCTGAGTTTGGTCTGACCCAGTTGTGCATCGCTTTGCGCCTGCTGGAGCTTCATTTTGGCCTGATGATGCTGTTGCTGAATATCACGCTGCTGCTGTTGCTGATGCTGATGCGCCCGCTTGAGTGCTTCGAGTGCCTCACCCGCCTGGTTCATTTGCTGTTGCAACTGCTCTTGTGCTTCTTCTGCCTGCCACAGGGCCTGCTCGCTTTCTTCAAGCTGCGCCACCAGCAATTCACCCTGCTCGTCCAGCTCAAGCTGGCTGCGCTCAAGCTGGCTGCTTTGCTGCTGCCAGCTGGCTTGCTGAGCGAGCAACATATCGACCCGGGTCTGGCTGCTGGCCACCTGTTTGGCCGCCTCATGGACCGCTTGCTTGTTCACTTCCAACTGTTGTGAACACGTTGTCACAGCGCTCTCCAAAGGCGTCAGCGACGCTTCCAGCTCACTCAGCTGTGCTTCAATTTGTGGCAATGCAGCCTTGTGAGCGCGCAGTTCGCTGTAATGGGCAAGCAGGCTACCCGACTGTGCATCTTCCTTCTGCGCCTGCCAGTTGCCGCCATACAGGGTGCCTTCGTCATCGATAGCGGCAAAAAACGCACCACGGGCGCTAAAATGGCGAGCCTGCCCCAGCCATTCAATCTGATTGAGAAAGTCCGGGTAAATCTCGGACTGCACAAGCGTTGCCACACTGCCCGGCGTTTTTTCGCCCTCAGGCGCAGGCCAGATACGGCTGGCGTAGTCTTGTTCAGTGATCCGCAATGACCCCAGCCCAAACATGGCACGCTCTACAATCGCTTCAAGCCCCGGCTCAGCTCTCAGTACACGAAGCAGTGGCTCGCCTGGCGCATCCTGGCTGTCGCCTTGCTGGGCACGGGTAAGTTTTTCCAGCGCCTGAACCTGAGCCTGCGCCTGTCCAAGCCTGACTTGTTGCGCCTGACATTTGTTCTGCAGTGCCGTTTTGGCTTCGCTCAGACGTTGTAGCTCTGCGCTCAGACGCTGATTTTCTTGTTGCGAGATGGCCATTGCATGAACCAGCTCCTGATGGGCCTTTTGCTGCTCGGCGAGCGTCTGTGCCGGGTTTTGCGCACTGTGCTGGGCTTGTTGCTGCTCCAGTTGTGCCTGCCGCTGGCTCTGATGCTGCCTCTGTTGTGTCAGGCGTTGCAGCGCCAGCTGGCACTGCTGAGTATGCTGGCGTGCTTTTTCCAGCGCCTGTTGCGCCGTCTGGCTGCTTGCTTCCTGTGTTTGTAGCTGCTGCATTTTTTCATCAATAAGTAACTCAGCTTCAGCGAGCTTTTCGGCACTGATTTGAGTTGCTTCCTGATGCGCTTCACACAGCTCATCGAGCTCTGCACAATGCTGCTGTTGTTGTTCATAAAGCGCCTGAGCTTGCGCAATTTCTTCATTCAACTGGGTGTGTTTATCTGCCAGTTCACGACGTTTCTCACTCAGGTGGATCTTTTGTTGTTCAATGCGGGTTAACTGGGTTTGTGTACTGTGCAGCTGCTGTTGTAATGTTGCCTGCGCATCACTGAAATGGGTGACCTGCTGCTCAAAGCTCGCCAGTACATCGTCGTGCCCGCCGTGAGCCTGCTCTAAAAAGGTCAGCTGCTCGTTCAGCTTAGCAATCTGAGTGGTTTTTTCCTGCTGTTTGGCATGTAATTCCTGCCACTTTAACACCGCCAGCTGGCCTTTCAGGGTACGCTCCTGGGCCTTGAGATCTCGGTACTGGCGTGCGGCTTCGGCCTGTTTGGCCAGTCTGTCGAGCTGATTTTGCAGCTCCTGACGCATATCCAGCAACCGCTCCAGGTTCTCCCGGGTGCTTTTGATCCGCGTCTGGGTTTCCCGGCGGCGCTCTTTATATTTGGACACCCCGGCGGCTTCTTCCAAAAAAATACGCAGCTCCTGCGGTTTACTCTCAATCAGTCGCGAGATCATCCCCTGCTCTATGATGGCATAACTGCGCGGGCCAAGGCCGGTGCCAAGAAAAATATCGGTGATGTCACGTTTGCGGCATTTACTGCCATTGAGAAAATACAGCGACTGGCCATCCCGAGTCACCAGACGCTTTATCGCAACCTGGGTGCGGTCGGCCATAGACCCGGGCAAGCGCCCTTGAGTATTATCGAACAGCAGCTCAACGGAAGCCTGAGAGACGGGTTTGCGGTGGGTTGAACCGTTGAAGATCACGTCGGTCATGGCATCGCCACGGAGGTTTTTGGCGGAACTTTCACCCAACACCCAGCGCACCGCATCAATCACGTTAGATTTGCCACACCCGTTTGGACCGACAACACAGGTCATCGGCTCCGGGAAAGGGATTTTGGTAGGCTCGACAAAAGATTTAAAGCCGGCCAGTTTAATGCTACTCAGGCGCATAGAAACAAAAGCTTAAGTGCAATCACACAGGTTCAAAGCCACCACCTTAACCGTGGCGCTTGATGTTATCGAGGATGATCCCCGTGGCCATCGCCACATTCAGCGACTCCGCGCCGCCAAATGCCGGAATGGTGACAGGCTGATTGATATGCTGTGCCACCGCATCACTGATCCCGTGCGACTCGCTGCCCATCACCAAAATACCTTGCGCTGTAAACGACGTAGTATGCACGCTTTGACCTTCCAGGAAAGCCCCATAAATTGGCCCATCGTAGGTTTTTAGCAACGCGCATAGATCGGTTCTGATCACATCAACCCGGGCAAAAGAGCCCATAGTTGCACTGATCACTTTGGGATTAAGGTGGTCGGCACAGTGCTCGCTAAGCACAATCTGGCGCAAACCATACCAGTCCGCAACACGAATAATGGTGCCCAGGTTGCCGGGGTCGGATACGCCGTCCAGCGCCAGGACCAGCCCTTGGGTATTCAACTCAGCTTGCGGCTCTGTCTCAGCAATGGCAATGGCCGCATTGTTACTGACCAGAGTACTGACTTTACTCAGCTCGGCCTCATCACACGTCACTACTTCATGATTATTCAACAGCAACTGGTGGTCGGCAATAAACTCGGCAGTGGCAAAGATCTGTTTCACCGGCTTGCCAGCGCTCAGCAGCTCCTGCACATTTTTGGCCCCCTGTACCAGGTATTGGCCATATTGTTTACGATATTTTTTTTGCGCCAGCGCACGGAGCAGCTTTTGTTGATTTTTCGACAGCATACCTACCTCATTGGTTTACCTGCAAAGTATAACCGCAATAGCAGGGAAAAGGCAGCGCCATCCACCCGCTTGCTTGCCAAAGTCCCTTTGTGGGCCGTAAAATAGCCACTCATTCGTATCTATAAGCTGTATTTATGTCCATTGAACTTCAGGTTATCCTGCTCAACGTCATTATTTTGTGTTTGGCCTATTTTGTCATTTACCCGCGTTACGCTGGCAATGACTTGAAAAAGGTCTCCATTCAGGATCTGGTAGCCACTTTGGTGTCACTCGCAATAGTCGGTTCGGTTTATTATGGTTCCGGATTGGCTTTTTCTTTGGTCTTGTTTGAGGTTAACTGGGCCTGGTTTACGGTCATAACCTTTACCCTGATTGAGCTGCCCTTGTGCTACTGGTACGCCAAGCGCCATGGCGTAAAATTTCCAGAGTAACAGAGCTTGCGATAAAAAAGGCACCCTCAGGTGCCTTGGCGTTAATTTACATTAACTTTAGGAAATAAATCGGTTGGGCAGTACGCTGCCAATGGGTATCAGCGCTCTGCGTGATGCAGTACAGACACCACAATGTCGTTAAAATGCTCGGCGGGGCGCAGCTGATTTACCGGACGACCACCGACTTTAATCAGCTCGACCAAATCAAAATACCCGCAGATCTGGTTGGTCTCAGGCTCCGTCACCAGCAGGTAATCCAGACCATGCGATTCCATGGTCACCAGCACATCCCCGGCGCTGGCATCTCGTAATTTGTTCAGATTTACCTGCTTGAGGGTTTGCAACGGCAACATCACATCGCTCACCACCAGCTCATTACGCTGACATCCGCGTAACTGCGCTTCTTTTAATATATGCCGGCTGCCAAGCCGGGCCTGAGAGATGATCCCCTGTAACTGCCCTTTTTGTGCCACAAACATAGACGCTACATGGGTTTTATTTAGCACCAGCGTGGCATCGTCAATGCTGGTATCCGGGTCCAGATAAATGGCTGTCTGACCATCCAGGTTATGCATATACTTTTGTGCCGAAACCGTCAGACGATCAAGCCCGTCGTTATCACCAGTTACAGACAAGGGATTGGCCTGCACGGCCAGCTCGGTGGTTACATCCAGCGTATTCAGTCGGTTAAACGTATTCATATTGCACCTCTACTTCAGAGTCGCGTCAGTGGTTAGCCTGTATCAAGACTCGCCATGACTTTAAGCACACAACGCGCGCCGCCTTAAAATGACAGGCGCACAAAAATAACTATCAAGAATTTAAAGTGGACTTAAGACAAAGCTGGCGGGGCACGGATCCCCTGCTGGTAATAGGTAAGAGTGGGATAATGGGTGCAAGCTTCGGTGCGCAAACACAATGGCAGCGCTGTGGCTTCATCGTGCACACGGTATAAAACAATGACCGGATCGCTGTCGAGTTTACCGTTATCATCGTCATCGTTGTCAGTCAGAAATTGGCTCAATTGCGCGGTATGTACTGACACATTGCCGCCGCTGGCGTTCACTGTCAGTGACACCATCAGGCACAATACTAAAACCCAGTAACGCGATTGCATGAACAAACTCCCAAAGCCGATATTTTCAATGTATAGGCAAGCTGGTGTGGTTTCAACCAGCAAAGTGCAATAATCTGAAAATTAATTTTCCCTTGCTTTAGCCCATGATTGGCGTGTTGTGTCTGCTCTTCCGGAAACCATCGAAAACACAAGAAGATGGCATGGCATGTACAATTTGTTACTGATTAGGCTGCCCTTTTTGTGTTGCGCAGTTTTATAATGAGGACAGAACTTTCAGTACAGAGGTATTTCAATGCAACTGACCAAAGGTATGGAGTATTTTGTCGCTGGCTTTTCGCTGTTAAGCCAGAAAGGACTAAAACGCTTTGTGTTTATTCCACTGCTTATCAATGTGACGCTATTTGGCGGCTCGTTATTTTTCCTGTATGACTGGCTGACACAGGGCTTTGCCTACCTGAATGGCTTACTGCCGGACTGGCTCAGCTGGCTGGAATGGTTAATGTGGCCCATTGCCATCTTAGTGATTTTATTCAGTTACAGCATGGTGTTTACGGTGATCACAAACTTTATTGCGGCACCGTTCAATGGTTTATTATCTGAAAAAGTTGAACTGCATCTGACCGGACAGCCAATTAACGACGATGGCTTTGCCGATTTGGTGAAAGATGTGCCCCGTATGTTGGGCCGCGAATGGAGCAAGCTGGTTTACTATCTGCCACGCGCCATTGGCTTTTTCATCCTGCTGTGGATGCTGCCTTTCATTGGCCAGATACTCTGGGTGTTGTTTTCATGCTGGATGTACAGCGTGCAGTATAACGACTATCCCTTTGATAACCACAAAATCTCTTTCAAAGAGATGAAAGACACCTTAAAAGCACACCAGGGGCTGTCCTATGGCTTTGGGTTTGCAGTTATGGTGCTGACCAGCATTCCGATTGTTAACCTGATTGTGATGCCGGCGGCAGTGTGTGGTGCAACCAAATTGTGGGTAGAGAATTACCGCACGCAATTTCGCAGCTAACCGCTGATGCCAGCCTGCCGGGCACAAAGGTTGCCCGGCAGGCTAGCTGGCTTTTTCTCCTAACGGCAGACTGACCGTGACCTCAGTGCCGCGCTGCTCGTCGGTATTAAAATCTATCTGTCCCTGCTGCGCTTCTGTAAGCAATTTGGCCGTGTAAGTACCAACACCAGCGCGGTCAGGCTTACCAAAAGTCACAAACTTCTCGAAAAAACGGGTTCTGACTCCGTCCGGCACCGGATCGGGGTTTTGAATGATCACCGTCAGCTGTTGCTCCGCAGGCTGCGCACTGATGGTCACCAGGGGCTTGGCCTTAACCGCTTCCAGCGCATTGCTGATAAGGTTGTGGAATAAGGTGTAACACAAGGCCGGTTCACCAAAAAACAGTAAATCTTTAGAGACCACAGTGCGCAGCTGGATTTTTGAGGCTTCAACCAGCGGAGCCAAATCTTCCAGCACGGCTTCAATGATTTTGTGTATCGGGTGGCTGATAGGATTTAGCTGATACTCATTCGCTTCGATTTTAGCCATGGCCGACATGCTGTCCATGGCATGCTGAAGCCGCAAACAGCTGTGCTGAATAAAACTAAGATAACGCCGTGCCCGCTCCGGCTCTTTAATATGACGTGCCAGCAGCGCCGTTGAACTGCGAATGTCTGACACCGGTTTTGCCAGGTTAGTCTGTGCCAAGCTGTCAAATTCGTCGCGCAATCTGGCATTGTCGATCATGGCATCAATCTGCGCACGCATCAGGCGGTTCGATTCAATGTTGCGACAGTGCGCGCGTACCCGCGATTTAACCACCGACGGGTTAGCGGGCTTAGTTATATAGTCGACCGCCCCAAGCTCCAGCCCTCGCACTACGTGCTCTGTTTGCTCCAGCGCGGTTAAAAAAATCACTGTAATATGCTGGGTATGAGGGTCATCTTTAAGGCGACGGCAGACTTCCAGCCCGTCCATGCCCGGCATCATAATATCCAGCAGGACCAGATCGGGTTGCGGCTCTGCGGCGCAGATCTGCAATGCCTTGGCACCACTCAGTGCTGCTTTCACCTTATATTCCTTGCGCAACACATCACCGATGATCTTGATGTTGTCTGCCACATCATCGACCACCAGCACCTGAATAGGCTGCTCCACCACTGCTTCTTCTTCAGCAACTTCGCCGTGGTATGGCCTGACCGGTTTGTTGAGCGCACGGCGCAGTCGCTCCAGCATAATTTTGCTGGAAAACGGCTTAACCACATATTCAGACACACCACATTTAATGGCCTGCAGGACCTGAGATTGTTGTATCGACGTAGCTGTCATCACAAACGGGATAGCCGCTGTGCGCGGATTCTTTCGTACTTCTTTTAATAAGTCGATCCCCGCCAGCTTGGGCAGCATCCAGTCCGCAATAATCAGATGAATATCCTGATATTGCAGCTTGTCGAGGGCGTCGGCACCGTTGGGGCTTTGCAACACATTAACTCGTCCAAGTCCGGTGACGATATTGGCCACCATGGAGCGTATGGTCTCGTGCGGTTCAACAACCAGGATAGTCATAGTGGTTACTGCACTGCCATTGTCCATTCTTTTCTCCTAAAGCCAGCAGTCCCAAAATCAAGCCTGGCACAGTTAAGGGGTTACAGCGCCGGAAAATTTATTTGCTGTTATTGTGCACAGGTTTCTAATATCTGTCTAACCTTTGTACAACGAATCAATAAACCGCCAACAGGCCAACGTTATGCCAGTCATTTCTGTCTTATGCACAACCCGACCACGGCGTCGGGGCTTAGCACTCACTGTTAGTTTAGCGGTGATATGGCTGTTATGTGCTGTATTGACACAAAAAGTGCTGGCCACCACGCGCAAAATTGAAAATATCGCCACCTATAACGGCCTGAATACCCCTCAGATCTATGCCGTCAGCAAAGATCAGCAGGGCTTTATGTGGTTTGGCAGCGCCGATGGTATAAAACGTTACGATGGCTATCAGTTTAGTAATTTCAGGCACATTCCGGGCGATCCCAGCTCGCTGTCTGCCGACAGTGTCAGTGTATTGCTGTTCGACACTCGTGGCCGTTTGTGGGCCGGTACCTGGGGCGGTGGCCTGAACCTGTTTTTGGGCGCTCAGCAAGGGTTTCAGCATTTTCGTCATGACCCGGGTGATGCGTATTCGCTGGGGGCGGACAAAGTACAGGCGCTGTTCGAAAGCCAGGATGGCAGCCTCTGGGTTGGCACCAATGGCGGCGGGCTCAATCGTCTCAAAGCCGATGGCAGCGGATTCGAGCGTTTTACCCACGACCCAAATACCCCCACCAGCCTGGGCAACAACCGGGTATGGAGTATTGCCGAAGATCAAGCCGGTAATATCTGGTGCGCCACCTCGGATGGGCTCTACCGGCTTGACCGCCAAAGTGGCCAGTTCAGTGCTTTTAAGGTTGCGCCACAGTCACTCGACCACCCGGAAGTCCGCCAGGTCTCCGTTGCCGCCGATGGCCGACTCTGGGTGGCCACCCGCACCAGCTTTGGCCGCTTTGATCCGGATACTCAGCGGTTTCATACCTATCAGCTCAATGAACAGAGCCTGCCCAGTGTATCCAGCCTGCTGCACCATCAGGGCGATATTCTGCTGTCGACCTTTGCCGGTATCTACCGCTTCTCTCCTTTACAGGAGAAATTTATTCCCACGGCACAGGACGGCAAGCTGGCATTACTGCAAAACCGCGATGTTCGCCAGGTGCTGATTGATCAAACCGGGCTGATGTGGGCGGCGACGCGCTACTCCGGTGTCATTAAAGTATTTCCCCACCCGCCTGCTTTTAAAGCCTGGCACCACTTTTTAGAAGATCAGCAACTCTCCGGGTTATTTAATCAGGTGCTGAGTATGGCAAAGGCCATTGAAGGGGGTGTGTGGCTTGGCACCGGTCGGGGCCTGGTGCATTTTGATGGACACGGGCAATTTATTCCGTTTGCCTCGCCCGAGGAGCTAACCGGTGACTACCGGCTCAGAGTGCATCACCTCAATCGGGATGCCGATGGCCAGCTCTATGCAGGGACTAATTTTGGGCTGTTTAAGGTTGATGAGCTAAACCGCACTTTAACGCCCTTTATGCCTGCAGGCGTGCGGGATGGCTCCCCCGTCGATTATGTCAATTTTGATGCACAGGGGTGGGTTTGGCTGATCATTGCCGGTGAGCGCAGGGTCACGCGCTGGCACCCGCCAAGCGGTGAAGTTCAGCACTTCGTGCCCAATACCGATCCGACTTTTATACTGATCGACAGTGATGCGCAAGTCTGGATAGGCAGCGACGGGGACGGTCTGTTTCGTCTTAGCCCGGATTTAACCCAAACACAGCACTATCTGCCCGACAATACCGCCACCAGCCTGGATGGCCGTCATATTAATCAGGGTATTCAAAGCGGCCGCCACCTTTGGTTTGCCAGCAATAATGGCGTGACCCGCTATGCACTGGATGAGAAACGCTTTGTGCGGTTTAATAACACCACGTCACAAGCCAATTTTGCCGTTAAATCCATCGTTGCCGACGAGCTGGGGTTATTGTGGCTGGCCACCTCAGGGGGCGTGTTTCAGCTCGACCCGCTCAGTGGTATTTTCCATCAGTTTACCACCCACGACGGACTGGGGAATAACCACTTTCTGGCGCGCTCTTTTGTGACCTATGACGAACAAATCCTATTTGGCAGCATAGATGGCATCACCGGGTTTAATCCGCTGACGGTCTACGTCAATATCTCTGCGCCGCCTCTGGTCTTTACCTATGCCGAGCGCGATGGGGTACGCATCGACAAACTTGATAACGGCATTGAGTTTACCCACAGAGACAGAAACCTGGCGGTCTATTTTGCCGCCCTGGATTACCACGCCACGGAAGATAACCGCTATCGTTACAAGCTGCTGGGCCACGATGCCGACTGGAGTGCAATCACAGACACGCCCCGCGCCAGTTACCGCTCATTGCCACCGGGCGAGTATGTACTGCAAGTACTGGGCAGCAATAACCATGGTGTGTGGAATGATACACCAATTGGCTTGGCGATCATTTCGCTGCCCGCCTGGTATGAAACCCTGTGGTTTAAAACTCTCTTACCCGCGGTCCTTATCATTGCGATTGTTACCATAGTACATATCAGAGAGCGCAGGCTGCGTCTGGCCAGCTTAAAGCTGGAGCAAAAAGTGGCGCAGCGTACTCAGGAGCTGGTGGTACTGGGCGAAGTGGGTAAAGAAGTGGCAGCCACCTACGACATGAAAGTCATTTGTGAAACCATTTATCAGCACCTTAAGCAAACCCTGCCCTGCGAGTTTTGTGCGGTGGGCATTTATCATCGCGAGCAACAGTACATAGACTACATCTATGCCGTGCAAGATGACGAGCCGTTTGCAGCGCTGATCAGCAAACTGAGCACCAGCCGGGGTGCCGATGTGTACTGTGTCAAAGAAGCCAGCCCTGTGTATGCCGCCTGCCCGCAGGACTGGCAGAAACTGGCATTAGCTGCCGCCGATAACCTGCACGGCGCGGCCACGCAAAGTGTCTTTTGTGCTCCGCTGGTGGTTGACGGCGAAGTGCTGGGCGTATTTACCCTGCAATTTAACCATGAGCACGCACTGACCCGGGCTCAGCGTGCAATCTTACGGGTTGTCGCCAATCACCTGGCGGTGGCTTTGGCCAATACCTTGTCTTATGGTGAACTTAAAGAGGCGGAGCAACGGCTGGAGCTGGCTATGTCGGGGGCCAATGCCGGTACCTGGGAGTGGGATATCAGCAGTGGCCGTTTGATCACCAACGATGTGTGGTCAGAAATGCTGGGCTATCAGTGCGACGAGCTGGAACAAAGATACGGCCCAAGCATTAGCCGCTGGCATCAGCTCATTCATCCGCAAGACCTGAGTGCAACCGAAGATGCTTTACTAGCCCATGCGCGCGGTGACAGCGATACCTTTCGCCATGAAATGCGTATGAAGTGTGCCGATGGCAGCTGGAAATGGATCCTTAGTATTGGCCGCAGCGTGGTCGCCAAGCATGGTTCGGGAGGCAAGGAAGTGTTTGGTATTCATATGGATATCAGCGACGCCAAAGCGCTTCAGGTAGCACTGCAAAAAGCCAAAGATAAGGCCGAAAGTGCCACCCAGGCCAAATCCGACTTTTTATCCAATATGTCCCATGAAATTCGCACGCCTATGAATGCCATCATAGGCATGAGCTACCTGGCACTGCAAACGGCTTTGAATCGTCAGCAGCGCAATTATGTCGAGAAAATCAATCGCAGTGCCGAGTCGCTCCTTGGGATCATTAACGACATTCTCGATTTTTCTAAAATTGAGGCGGGCCGGCTCGATATTGAAGCCATTGAGTTTGACCTGGAAGAAACCCTGACTCAGAGCATTGACCTGCTTACCATTAAAGCTCGGGAAAAAGACATAGAGCTGTGTGTGATGCTGGATCCGGGGATCCCACCGCGCCTGACAGGCGATCCGCTGCGGATCTCACAGGTGCTGCTAAACCTGGGCAGTAATGCGATTAAGTTTACCGACCAGGGCGGCAATGTGATCATTGATGTGTCACCGCAGGCGGGCGACAAAGAGACGCTGACACTGGCGTTTGCGGTCATAGACACCGGCATCGGCATGACCGATGAACAACAGCAGAAACTCTTTAAATCTTTTAGCCAGGCGGATACCTCAACAACCCGCAAGTACGGCGGTACCGGGCTGGGGCTGGCCATTTGCAAAAAACTGGTGGAGCTGATGGGTGGCCAGATCAGCTGCCAGAGTATTGCCGGTGAAGGCAGTACCTTTGCCTTTGATATCGTTGTGAAATTGTGTGACAACAGCGATACCCGTTTGCCTGAACTATCCATGCAACATGCGGTGATCCTCGATGACAACCAGTATGCCGCAAGCACGCTCAAACGCTACCTGCATGTTTTTGGAGTCAGCGCCGAGGTCATCGGCCGGGACGCCTTTGACCCGGATGCGCCAGCTATCAAAAGTGCCCAGTGTATTCTGGCAGACAGTCGCTGCCTGACTATCTTACCTGACTCACTGCGTGCAACGCTGCCCGTCGTCCTGCTAAACCATAGCGGCGACAGCGCAGAAGCCGGTGTCAGCTATACCCTTAGTAAACCGGTTTTCCCCAAGCCACTTGCCGCCTGCCTGCTCAGCCTGTTTGGCGACCCAAATATCGCTGAACACAGCGAGACGAATACCGAGGAACCATCTCACGCGGTCGCCGGTGCGCATTTACTGCTGGTTGAAGACAATGACCTGAACCAGGAGCTGGCCATTGCCTTGTTAGAAAAAAATGGCATTGAGATTGATGTAGCTGAGCACGGCCAACAGGCACTGGAGATGCTGCACCAGCGTGACTACGATGGTGTGCTCATGGACTGCCAGATGCCGGTGATGGACGGTTACAGCGCAACCGAAGCCATCCGCCAGCAGCCCAAATGGCAGGACTTACCGGTCATCGCCATGACCGCCAGTGTGATGCTGGATAACCGTCAAAAAGCGCTGGAATGCGGCATGAACGACATTATCGAAAAACCTCTGAACCCGCGCAAAATGTTTGCTACGCTCGCCCGCTGGATTGTCCCGGCCCAGCCTGCGAATGTGTCCGCCGCCAGCGAACAGCCGCCTTTAGTAGAACCAGATGAACCCGGGAACCTACCGACGATTACCGGGCTGGATACCCAGGCGGGACTCGCCATAAGCGAAGGCGACACAGCGCTGTATAAAAAACTGTTGGTGCGCTTTTGTGACAAGCAGGCGCAATTCGAACGGGCCTTTGCCGAGGCCCAGGCACATACCAGCACAGATCCACAGGGTCCAATGCGGTGTGCCCATACGCTCAAAGGCAGCGCCGGTAATATCGGGGCTGTTCAGGTGGCACAGCTGGCCGCTAAGTTAGAAACAGCCTGTGCCAACAATGCACCGATACAGGCTATAATGGACGAGTTATTAACCCGCCTGAATGCGCTGATTGATGCAATTTCGCAGGCACTGAATGCACAGCAAACCATTGAACATAGCGATGAAACAAGTCACTCAGCAAGCGCACATAAGGACATTGATATAACGGCCTTACTTGCACAGCTCAAAGTCCTGATCAGTGATTCAGATATGGATGCCAGTGATCAGGCTGATACATTACTGGAGGCGCTAAGCGGTGCACCCCAGCAGCCACTCGCTGAGCAGCTGTTTACCCAGATTGAGGATTTTGATTTTGATGGCGCAGGTGAGACTTTGACGACACTTGAGCAACAGCTGGCATCCTCACTGGACGCCTGAGCCGCTGACGTCCGTCACTTGTACTAAGGTCAGGTTTTCACTTTCCTCAGGCGGCTCAAAATACTGGCTCACCTGATAGAACACCGCTTCGGTATCAAAGTGTGCCCGCGCTGGCTGTTCAACGCGGCGCTTTGCCAGCTGCGCCAGACATTGTGTATCACAGACATCCAGATGGTAAAGTTGATGTTTGGCCTGTACCGCTTCACTCAGCTCCACAAACCAAGTACGCTGTCGCCGGGTGTTGGCCGGAAAATCCATCACCACATTCAGCCCCAGCCGCAACAGGCTTTGCACATGCGCTTTAATAAAAGGTTTGATTAGCCGAGATTTCTCGATGTAATCATCGAAGGTTTGGATTTGGCCCGGGTAATGCGCCGCCAGCCAGTCATCCTCTGACAGCACCACCGCCTGATGATCCTGAGCCAGCTTACGCGACAGGGTGGATTTACCCGCGCCCATTTTGCCGCATAAATAATAGAGTGTGCCACGTGATGCCATTGATTCTTCCTTGTTTTTTAGTTTGACCGAGAAGCCAGTATCCAGGCTGTGCGCCCCCCGGTCAACCGGCGTATTCACTTGTATGACTTTCTGGCTATGTTTACTCCAGCAAATCCGGCTTAGTTAAATCATACTGCCAATCAGACCACTTACCATTTGGGCGCAATATCGACATGGTATAACGTTTATCCGTCAGGTTCAGCCAGCCGAGATTAAGATGGCCAGAGAGGAATTTCCCCTGCCAGTTTACCGGCTTAAGATACTGAGTATTCTTGCGTTTGAATGGATTTATGGATAACCCCAGTACGGTTCCCTGATGAAGCATTTTTAGTGATGTTTCCAGTATCCCGGTGGGCGCATTCGATACCGAGCTGCTGGTAAGCTGCCAAAAATCAACACTGTGACTATTCGCAGGGTGTGACTTTTTATGACTGCGGCAATAGCCATAATGCACGTCACCAGAGAGCAAATAGCAGTGGCTGAGGGCAGGTAGAGTCAGCAAGTTGTCGGTCAGTGCCTGCATTTGTGCAGCATCGCTTATCCAACATTCTCCATCGAATCGCGTTGCCCCTTGATGTTTTAGCATGCTGACTGCTCCGAGTTGCAGTTGTTCCAACTCCGTAAAGCCAAACACAGGGGCTGGTGACACCACCACCAGCTCTTGCGTATTCGGCTCCAGCGTTGCCAACAATGCCTTCACCTGACTCAGCGCGGTGTCGTTCATTAACAATGGTGCGAATGGCTTACCAGGTCGAAACGCCCTTTGTGTTCGGGTGTCTAATATCAAAGCTGGCGGCTGTGTTGCACTGAGTACCGTAAAGTTTAGTGTGGTGAGTTTTTTAAAAGTGTCTTGATATTGTTGAGCATTGTATTCTGTCAGACCATCAATAAAAGCAGGCAAGGTCTGCGTTATTAATTCATGATATTGCTCGGGCGCATTACCCCATGCCTGGCAAAGCGCAAATGCTGTCAGCGCATTAGTCACCACTTGTTGACCCAGGCTCCCCGGCGCACTGAGTTGCGCCTGAATTTGCGCACTGAGGTTCCAGTCATCGGTCACTTCATGATCATCGCACATCATATAGCTGGGCACATGTGCCAGCAGGCGCCGGACTCGCCAGCTTTGACCAACAAAGTTGCGCGCCTTATTGTAACTGCGCCACACAGCACGGTCTTGGTCAATTTGCCGCTTGCTTAACTCCCCGTTGTTATGTTTCGTGGGCATAGGTATAACGGGTTCAGGCAGGTCGCGGCAAAGTCCTCCCCAGGCCAACAGATACATGGTCAGATACTCACGAAAACCAAGTAAATGATACTCCCCTGCTGTTGTGTAAAAACCATTTTCCTTATTCAGTAACAAATTTCGATTGCGCCAGCCAATTGAGTCCAGTGACAATCTATTTTGCCCTTGCTCTGCCAGTGCCTCATCAGGAAAAAGCTCACCGGAATATTGATAGATCAATTGAGCAACCTGCGGGTCTACATCATCGGCATAGATCTGATCGCCGGTGAGAAATAACACATCAGGGAGTTTATTCAACGGCCCGGATTGTTCAATCTTACGGTCGTATGCCGCCAGCGCATCCTGCTTTGCACCATGAGGCTTACGACAAGATGCACTCATCATTTGCGTGATACGCGAGTAATATCGAAAACTGGGATACGCTTCGCCATGATACAGAGGTAAAGGCCCCTCAAAATAGGCCGACTGAAACATGCTTTGCTGCTCATAACACAGGTCATATCCCACGGAATTTGCCTCTGGCCAGCCGCCTGCTGGCGCTTTCAGGCACACCATCACGGCGTGGAGTGACTCTGACAGCTTTATAGCGGTACACTCGCAATCACCAGATAGCTGTTCGCTCCCCAGCCAGGTTTGTGCACTGAGTGATGCAACGTCAAATTCCCCCTGGATCACCAGCCAGATATAAGCACAGTTAGACTCTAAACGCCTGAGCATAGGCCCGCTGAGTATCTTCATATTCCTTTTCTCCTGTCATTGGACGGATAAAGTATAGTCACACTGTGGATAGCCACATCATTTATAACTCTGAATGCAATGCTTCATACAAATTGACTAACCGCCCCAAAGAACATCTTTGAGTCGGTAATAGTAAGTTAAGTAAAAGGTCTTGGACACGACTTAAAATGGAACTAATATAGAAACAATTTTATAGTGCACCGGTAATGGGCCTGCGTATCCGGTCAGGACTAATACGACATGTCAGTAAATATATCTGAAAACCAGTGGGATGAGGCGATTGCGCAAAGTGAAGCAGATCCTGATTTAATCTATGCCAAATCGGTGTTTTTTAACCAGTCAGAGCAAGAGATACTAAAGCGCTTTCAAATCAATTTTCTTGATCGTGCAGATGAACTCAGGTTTATGCCGGCCAATTTACTGATGGCCTGTTTTCCCTATTTTGTCCGCTTTATCGTCACGTTTAGGCACGACGAATTCGATAAATCAGCAATAGCCGATTGTTTTCTGACCTTATTAGAAGGCAAGCTAAGTGACGAAACAGTCAACACCATAGAACTCTTACACCAAAGTAGAGAGGCGTTGCTTTTTATCTCGAACAGGCTGGGCGAATTTAATACTGACCCCGATATCTACGGTGATTTACAACCACGGCTGCACCATTTAATCACGCGGCTTTGATGAGGATATTCGAAATCAGCCGCCGTTTCTCTTTATTTTGAGTGGTAATCTTATGAAGGATGGAGCGAGCGGCAATCAACAAGACTGCCGCCGAATATAACTTAACTGTAGAGGTTTTGCGGCACTTTCAGTACCTGAATATGCACGGTCACTTCTTCGCGATCGTGGTAGAGGTGTTTAGCCTGTAGCTCATAGCCTACGCCGTATTTTTTCAGCTCGTCGTGGATCAGTGTTAAACACTCATAAACCGTATCAAAGCGCTTTTTCATGGGCAGCTTGAGGTTGAAGATCAACTCACGGACAAAACCGTTGACTATCCAGTCGACCATCAGCTCGCTGACGCGGGTTGGTTTTTCGACCATGTCACACACCAGCCAGTCGATGTTGCGCTTTTCGGGGCGGTATTTAAAGCCGTCTTCACGGAAGTGCTTTACCTGCCCGGTTTCCATTAAATCGTCGTTCATCGGACCGTTATCAATTGCCGCCACAAACAACCCGCGGCGTACCAGCTGGTAGGTCCAGCCACCCGGACAGGCACCCAGATCCACGCCGCGCATGCCAGATCGAACCCGCTCTGGCTCGTTCTCTTTACCAACAAACACATTGAAGGCTTCATCCAGCTTCAGCGTTGAGCGACTCGGTGCATCTGCCGGCATTTTCAGCCTGGGGATCCCCATAAAGAACGGCGAGTTGTTATGACTGAATGAGTAACCGACATAGGCGGTGTCGTTTGCCAGAAACAGCACATGCAGCACAGGTTTGTGGGCTTTGTGGTCGCGGGTCAGCTTATTTTGCTTTTCCAGCGCTTTGGCCAGTGGCGTCGAGAATTTTTTACAGAACTTCGACAGCTCTTTGCCTTCATTGGTATCCGGGGTTTCTACCCGCAGATCGCCACACAAAGGAAAATCCCCAACCACCTGCTTGATCTCAGATACGCGGTCTTCAACGGGCATTTTGCTTAACAGCACACCCGCAAACCACTGGCGGGCAAACACCAGGCTGGAAAAATCAACCTGCTTAAGTAGCAGCTCACTCTGAGCCGGGTCAAAACACTCAAAGGTCACATAGCCCGTATTGGGCTTAGCTTTCACGTAACCGGCGACATTATGTAACGCGGCGTGATGCGTAATTTCGGCCGCCGCATCGCTTTCAAAGCCGCTTCGGCAATAAATAACCACACTAGACATAGTGATAAAAAGTCTCTAATCAATTAAAAGGGCTGGCGGGCAACCTGAAACAGCAGCCAGGCCCAGCCAAGAATAAAACACAGTCCGCCCAGTGGCGTAATCGGTCCCAGCCACTTGGCACCGGTCAGCGCCAGCAAATACAAGCTGCCACTGAACAGGACAATCCCGGTCGCAAATAAATAGCCCGAGAGCTGAACTTTCACGCCCCATTTCAGGAGCATGGCCACGGCCAGCAATGCCAGACCGTGGGTCATCTGATATTCAGCGCCGGTTTTAAATATGCCAATGGCATAGTCACTTAAACGGCTTTTCAGGCCATGGGCGGCGAAGGCCCCCAGCATGACCGACAGCATACAAAATGCCCCGCCCAGCAGTAAGAATAGCTTAGCCATTGAGTATCTCCGCAATTTTAGCTGCAATGGCCTCAGCTGCCAGCTGGCGGTTTTGCGCTTCTGTCAGGCCGCTGGCTTTGCGCGGCTTTAACGAATGGTCGCCATCTTTAAGCCATAACAGTTCAGGCCAGATCTTTTCTTCGGCTTGCGCTGCCAAAGCGGTTACCTCGGCGTGATTACCAAACGTATCGCGCTCTCCTTGCAGCACCACAAACGGGCAAGGGATATCGGCAAAGTGCTCGGTACGCAGTTTCTCGGGTTTGCCTGGTGGGTGGAACGGATAACCCAGCGCAAACACGCCCTGTACCTGAATATCGTCTTCACAGACCAGCATAGATGCCATCCGCCCGCCCATAGACTTACCACCGATAAACACAGGTAAGCCGTCGAGCTGCGCGCTCAGCACATCGCGATAATGGGCCAGCAGTTTAGGGGCACGCTCCGGCGGGCGACGTTTATCAAGCGCCTTTGCCATCTGCATATAGCCAAAATCAAACAGCCCGACGGTGACTCCCAACGCGCTCAGGCGGTTTGCCATGTCCTGCATAAAGTCGCTGTCGCGGCCCGCTCCTGCGCCATGGGCCAGGATAAGTTGCGCCAGAGGTGCGTCAGCCTGATGCCACTCGATATCAATCTTTACTTCGCTGTGCGTCATTGTTGTTCCTGCTCTACCATTTCCAGCATCCAGTTTTTGAAGGACACTATTTTACCTAATTCAGCCTGAGATTCACGACACACCAGATAGTAAGCATTTTTACTTTCCAGGTGATGGCTAAATGGAATGATCAAACGGCCCGCATCCAGGTCGGGTTTAGCCAATACGCTGTTGCCCAGTGCGATCCCCTGGCCATGCACCGCTGCCTGAGTCACCATAGACGAGTGACTGAAAATTGGTCCGGTGTTAGCCGGTACATTGCGCACTCCGGCGGTTTTCAGCCAGGCTTTCCAGGCGCGTCGGGTGGTATCATGCAACAGGGTGTGATTCGCCAGGTCACTGGGCTGATCCAGCGGCTTAGGGCCATTGAGCAGCAAAGGGCTACACATGGGCACCAGGTATTCAGTATGCAGCTTATGGGTTTGCACGCCGCTCCAGTTGCCCCGGCCATAATAAATGGCCACATCCACGTCATCGGTTAATGAGTTTTCATCCAGATCCTGTGCTTTTATTCGCACATCAATGTCGGGGTGCAATTCATTAAACAGGCTCAGCCTGGGCACCAGCCACTGAATGGCAAAACTGGGCGTCAGGCTCACAGTAAGCGACCCTTTTGCACCGCGTGCTAATAGCCTTTCGGTGGCATCGATCAGCTGAGAAAACAGCTCTTTGATATCCAGGAAATAACCCTGCCCTTCTTCCGTTAACAGCAAGGAGCGGTTTTTACGTAAAAAGAGTTTAACCCCGAGGTGTTCTTCCAGAATTTTGATCTGGTGGCTAATGGCTGCCTGAGTGACAAACAGCTCTTCTGCGGCCTTAGTAAAACTCAGATGCCGGGCTGCGGCCTCAAAAGCTTTCAGTGCGTTTAATGGGGGTAATCGTCGTGACATGGCGGGAATTCCAAACCAGGCTGATGAAAATGGCGGAGTCTTCTCCGCCAGCAAGTGTCATGTTACAGATCGGCAGCGCTGGTATCTAACGGTGCAAAGCTCTTGACCAAATCGTCCACAGCTTTCATCTGTTGCAAATAGCCTTCAAGCTTTGCCAGCGGCAGTGCGCACGGGCCATCGCACTTGGCTTCGTTTGGATTGGGGTGCGCTTCAATAAACAAGCCCGCCAGGCCCAGCGCCATACCGCTGCGTGCCAGCTCCGCCGCCTGCGCACGACGACCATCGGCCGAATCGCTGCGGCCACCCGGGCGCTGCAGGGCGTGTGTGGCATCAAAGATAACCGGTGCCATGTGCTTCATGTCATCCATACCCAGCATGTCGACCACCAGGTTGTTATAACCAAAGCTGGTACCACGTTCACACAAGATCACTTGCTCGTTGCCCGCTTCGCTCATCTTTTTGATGATGTGGCGCATCTCGTGTGGTGCCAGAAACTGAGGTTTCTTCACGTTAATCACATTGCCGGTTTTTGCCATGGCCACAACCAAGTCGGTCTGACGCGCTAAAAAGGCCGGAAGCTGGATCACATCAACCACTTCGGCAACGGGTGCAGCCTGATGCGGCTCATGCACGTCGGTGATAAGCGGCACGTTAAAGGTACTTTTGATTTCTTCAAAGATTTTAAGCCCTTCTTCCATACCCGGACCACGGTATGAGTTAATTGAAGAACGGTTGGCTTTGTCGAACGAGGCTTTAAACACATAAGGAATGCCCAGTTTGCTGGTCACTTCAACATAGTGCTCGGCAATACGCATGGCCAGGTCGCGAGACTCCAGCACATTCATGCCACCAAACAGCACAAAAGGTTTGTCGTTAGCAACTTCGATGTCTGCTACTTTGATAATCTGTGTATTCATTGTTTTTCCTAAAATAGTCGCTAACTGGCAGCGCTAACTGCCAATCACACGTAAAAGTTGTCCGCATAGCCAGGCCGCGTAGGTGCCCAGCGCATAGCCCAATACGGCTAACAGTACGCCCACCGGAGCCAGTGCCGGATGGAACGCTGACGCAACCACAGGCGCAGACGCCGCGCCACCAATATTGGCCTTGCTGCCAACCGCCACGTAAAACACGGGCGCTTTAATGAGTTTAGCCACCAAAAATAATAACCCCACATGCACTGCCATCCAGATCAGACCAATGACCACATACTTAGGAGCCTCGACGATTTTGGTGATGTCCATGTGCAAGCCTATGGTTGCGACCAAAATGTATAAGAAGCTGCTACCCACTTTGGAGGCGCCCACGGCCTCAAAGTTGCGGGCTTTGGTGAAAGACAGCGCAAGGCCGATGGTGGTGACCAGTACGATGATCCAGAACAGTTTGGAATGCAGAGAAAACTTCTTCAGCTCCGGGAAATTACTGGCAAAGTAGGGTACCAGCAGATCGGCGGCAAAATGCGCCAGGCCGGTTGCACCAAAGGCAAAGGCGATCAGCAGCATTAAGTCTTTTAATTCGGGCCGTCTTGCGTGCTCGGCTTCGAAGGCCTGCACTTTGTCAATCAGGCGCTCAATCGAGGCCGTATCAGCACCGGTTCGCGCATCAATGTCTTTATGTCTGGCGGCCAAAAATAACAGGCCCGCCATCCACAGGTTGGCAACCACTATGTCGACCGTTACCATAATGGTAAAGATCTCCCCGCCGGCGCCGTAAATTTCTTTCATCGCCACCATGTTGGCACCACCGCCAATCCAGCTACCGGCCAGCGCCGCCATACCTCGCCAGACGGCTTCTGGCCCGGCAACACCGAGTAATTCCGGCATAAAAGTGGCCGTGATCAGCAATGCAATCGGCCCGCCAAGCACCACGCCAACCGTACCGGTCAGAAACATAATGATGGCGCGCTTGCCGAGCCCCATAATGGACTTAAGATCGATACTTAAGGTCAACAACACCAGACAGGCTGGCAGTAAAAAGTACTTAGCAACCGTATACACATCATTACCGCTACCATCGACAATACCGAAGGTATTCAATAGGGAAGGCAGGAAGTAGCACATTAACAGGGCCGGCACATAGCGATAAAACTTGGCCCAGAACCCGGTTTTCAGATTGGAGGTATAGAATACAAAACCCAGAATGATGGCTAACAGGCCAAGCACAACGGCATTATTGGTAATGAGTACACTACTCTCTTGCATGGGATCTCTCTGTTTCCTTGATTATACAAAAACCGCTTGGGAAGCCATGCCGGGTATGCAAGTGAACAAAACGGCGAAGCTCCCTAACATGCAGTGCCTGCTGGCCTCACTTAATGCAGGATATTATTGTGATCGGCCAGCTCTGCGATTTGATTTTGAATGAGCTCTATGGTCGGGTCGTCCGGACATTCATCCACAAAGAACTGTAGATCGTCTTTGGCCATTTTCGGGCAGTTAAGTTGATTCAGCAAATAGCCCCTGTCGCGACGCTCATAAGGATCATCACCCAGTAATTCCATCAGCATTTCAACGCAGCTCAGTGCATGACCAAATTTTTCGGCAGCAATAAACGACCATTTTTGCTGGGCAAGGTAAAGCTTGAAGGCTTCTTCACCAAATACCAGCTCCATGGGCTCCTGCTCTTTATCATCGCCATTTTCCGGGATCACATACCAGGACTGGTGGCCAGAGCTTGGATCTATGATGTAGCCTTCCTCGTCACTCAGTGCGATGTGAACCAGCACATCTCCCTGGTTGATGGCCAGGCTTGCAGTCAGCTTAGCGCGCTCCATTAAGTGCACCAGGATCAGGGCCAGCGCCATGCTGGTGCCGCTGCGCATTTTTAACACATAGCAGACGTTGTTTAGTAAATGCTCAGGGACTTTTTGGTCCGTGCCGCTAAACAACCATTGGGTATAAAACGTATCGAGCAGTGCATCCACACACTTGTGCTTATCATCATTTTGATGACAAATGTCGTCAACAGCCTGCTCCAGCTCGGCCAGCAAACATAGCGTGTGTGAGGTATCGGCCTGCGCATCCCAGTGTGGCTCAGCCCAGATACAACGTAACAAGGCAGGCGTCGAGAAATGATCCGTACTTGTGTCGTGTTCATCGAACCAGATATCAGTCATAAATAACGAACTATTTTCTACTGTCTATAGTCATAATGGACTAGTGTAACATTTTTCAACACATTCCCAAGGGGATTTTTATGCGCGGGCAGCAAGGCCCAGTTGCGGGAGGTTAGCGGGCAGCAAGGCTACCCGGCCTGAGCATTATAATATCAGGGCATTTTTGGCGCTGGCGAGGTAGCCAACAGCCAGTAAGGTCAGTGTGGCTAGCACCAGAGCGCCTGCCTGTTTGGCTTTGGTGGTTGATTTTGCAATTACAAAACCCAGTGCAATGTAGGCAATAACCAGGATAATTTTTTCCATCAACCAGGGCTGCTGCGCCGGATTGAGACTAGCCATCACCGCCAGTGACACCGCCGAGATAAGCAGCACAGTATCAACACTGTGGCTGGCGATAAACACCCCTTTGTTGGCAGCCAGTTTACCACTGGCCAGGCGCGAGATGGCCCGGGTGTAAAACAAAATAATACTCAAAACTGCAAACATCACATGCGTGTGTTTAAGTGCCATGTAGTCCAAAATTGCCCCTTAATAAATAAACGATTAAATTAATCTTCCAGGCGAGCCAGGATCTGCTCTAGCTCATCAATTGCGTCATTAAACACATCAACCAGTTTGGGGTCAAAATGCTTGCCCTTTTGGCTGTTAATTTCTGCTACCACTTCTTCCAGATTATAAGCAGGACGGTAACAGCGCTCATGACGCATTGAGTCGTACACATCCGCAATTGCGGCAATGCGACCAAAAATATGGATCTCTTCGCCTTTTTTACCGCTCGGGTAGCCGCTGCCATCCCAGCGCTCGTGATGGTCACGGGCGATCATAGCGCCGGCATTGACAATTTCACGGCGTGAATCGCGCAGGATCTGATAGCCTTTTTGAGTGTGAGATTTCATCACCTCCCACTCTTCGTCCGCAAGCTTATTGGGTTTGTTCAAAATGGCATCGGGAATGCCCACATTGCCCACATCGTGCAGTGGAGACGCCAGTCGCACCAACTCGGCTTCGCGATAACTCAGACCATAGCGCTTGGCCAGCACATAACAGATGTTAGCGACACGTTTTACGTGATTACCCGATTCAGTCGAGCGTTGCTCCAGCGCTTCACTCAGGCGATATACCAGCTCCTGCTGGGTATCTTCAATTTCCGCCTGCAGCTGAACATTTTCATAGGCCAGTTGTACGTTTTGCGAGAATATTTTGATCAGGTGTTTTTGTGTGTCGGTCAAAAACTCAGGGATCCCCGATACAAACAACATAGACGCATGATTATATTCGCTGGAGCAGTAAGCAAACAGGTAGTTGTCCTTGTAGACAATCCCGCGGTCCTGCAAGGCCTGCCGGCAGGCTTCCATTTGTTCCGGCGCCAGTACCTCTTCTATTGGTTTGCCTTCGCTTCTGGCAAATTCGCCCCGACCGGTAAACACCACCAGTTTATCGCTGCTGTCACTAGGGTCGTTGCTGGCCACCAAAGAGGTGGCATAAATGGCTTCATCCACAGTTCCCAGTAACGAGGTAAGCTGCTGGATAACGCCTTCTATAAATTGATCAATGGAGTGTGAGGCAAAGATATTACGTGAGGCTGTGATGATTTTTTCCAGCCCCTGGCGAGATTGATCAATGGACAAGATATCCCGGTAAGAGCGCAGACTCGACATCACCACAGTAAACAGCTTTTGCGCCGTCAGTTCTGTTTTAGACTTGTAGTCATTGATATCATAATTGACGATAACCTGACGCTCCGGTGCCTGGCCAGGCTGGCCGGTACGCAAAATAATGCGAATGTTGTTATTCTTTGCTGTTTCACGGATAAATTGCGCGACTCGCAGGCCCGCATCATCCGTTTCCATCACCACATCAAGTAATACAATGGCTGCATCGGGGTGGTCCATAACCACCTTTTTTGCTTCCTCACCGGAATAGGCGCTGAGAAATTCCAGGCGCTTTTTCTGAAATTCAAAGTCGCTGAGCGCGAGTTTAGTTACCGCATGCACTTCTGGTTCATCATCAACAATGATGACCTTCCAGGTGCCACTTTTTTCCTGTACTTCTACTTCACCCGGATCGTCTGAAAACAAAAAATCATCCATTGGAGAGTCCTTAACAGTCTTATATACATATATCTCGCCAGCAATACTCCGCTGGCGGACTTAAAGCCGACACTGTATGCGCATGTTCATCCTGAACAGAAGTCCAGGCTATGCATACTGCTGCGATTTAACCAGGTGGGATTATTGCGGCTTTTGCGCCATCGTCACCCTATCACAGCCTGCCATATCTTTTATTGTAAGTATATTGCGATAGTTCATTTGTGCAAAAATCTGCTGAACGCCAGCGGCCTGCTGATAACCGTGCTCAAACATCAGATAACCATCTGGCGCCAGATAGGCCAGAGCCTGCTCAATGATATGACGGATATCGGCATAACCTTGCTCCGGGGCGACCAAAGCCGATAATGGCTCAAAACGCACGTCGCCCTGGCTGAGGTGTTCATCTTGCTCACAGATATAAGGCGGATTGCTGACAATCAGATCAAAACGCTGATCTGCTAATGCTGAAAACCAGTCACTATGGCGGATCTCAACATGTTCAAATCCAAGGCGCTGACGATTTTTCTCTGCCAGTGCTACCGCATCATGTGAGAAATCAACACCGGTTAGCTGCCAGCCGGGTTGCTCCGATGCCAGTGCCAGCACAATGGCGCCCGTCCCGGTGCCCAGGTCGAGTACTTTGGCCTGCGCAGACAAAGGCAATGCAAGCGCCTGCTCAACCAGGGTTTCGGTGTCCGGACGAGGGATCAGTGTGCTGTTATTGACGTATAAAGGCAGGCTCCAGAATTCCCGCTCTCCGGTAAGGTGGGCAACTGGCTCACCCGCTTGTCGACGCGCGATTAGGGTTGCAAAACGCTGCTGTTGCTCGGCGTTTAGTTCAGCTTCGGGCCAGGCAAATAAATAGCTACGGTTTTTCTGAAGGATATGCAAAAGCAGCACTTCGGCATCAAGTTTCGCCGACTCTGAGCTGCTTTGAAGTTGCCCGCTCGCCCAGGCAATCGCCTGGGCAAGGGTTGAATGTTGCGTCATTAGTCGTCGCCCATGGCTGCCAACAAGTCAGCCTGATACTCCAATACTAACGGGTCGATAACCGCACCCAGATCACCGGCCACAACTTCATTCAGACGATAAAGCGTCAGGTTAATACGGTGATCCGTAATACGGCCCTGCGGATAGTTGTAAGTCCGGATCCGCTCAGAGCGGTCACCGCTACCTACCAGGTTACGACGTTCGCTTGCCTCAGCAGCCTGACGTTTTTCATCTTCTGCCTGTTGCAGGCGCGCGCCCAGTACCGACAGTGCTTTGGCGCGGTTTTTGTGCTGCGAACGCTCGTCCTGACACTCCACCACAACGCCCGTTGGGATGTGGGTAATACGGATAGCAGAGTCAGTTTTGTTAACGTGCTGACCACCGGCGCCCGAGGCACGGAAGGTGTCGACTTTCAGGTCGGCTGGGTTAATTTCGATGGCTTCCGCTTCCGGGATCTCCGCCATTACTGCCACGGTACACGCTGAAGTGTGAACACGGCCCTGAGATTCAGTCTCTGGTACACGCTGTACACGGTGCGCGCCCGACTCAAACTTGAGCTTTCCGTACACGCCATCGCCTTTAATGTTAGCAATGATCTCTTTGTAGCCACCGTGTTCACCTTCGTTGGCACTGACTACTTCCACTTGCCACTTCTGGGTTTCGGCATAACGGCTGTACATACGGAACAAGTCACCGGCAAAGATAGCCGCTTCGTCACCGCCCGTACCGGCACGGACTTCCAAAAATACGTTATTGTCGTCTTTGGGGTCTTTCGGTAGCATCAGGATCTGGAGCTGATCTTCAAGCTCACTGATTTGTTCTTTTGCTTCTTTATATTCTTCCTGCGCCATTTCGCGCATATCAGGATCTGAGTCCTTCAGCATTTCTTCAGCCGCAGCCACGTTTTCTTGCGCCTGCTGATAAGCCGTAAATGCCTTCACGACGTCTTCCAGCTCTGAGTATTCTTTTGATAACGCGCGAAAACGATTTTGATCGCCAATAACTTCCGGATCCCCCAGCATGGCTTCCACTTCTTCGTGGCGCTCTACCAGCGTTTCCAACTTACGATAGACGGACTCTTTCATTTAACTTTTATTCCTGCTCAATACCTAATGCTTGTTTTAATACTGCAATGCGCTCTATATCACCCTCTTTTGCCGCCGCCTGAATGGCCCGGGTCGGTGCATGAGTGAGTCGATTGGTAAGCTTATTTGCCAGCTCTAACAAGACCTTTTCTGAATTCTTACCCGATTGTAGCTGATTTAACGCCTTTTCCACGAGCTCTAATTTAATCGTCTGGGCCGAATCACGATAGTCACGGATCACATCCACCGAGGTCAAAGAGCGCTGCCACTGTGCAAACTCGTGGGTTTTGTCATCAATGATATGCTGGGCTTCGCGTGCTGCCTGTTCCCGCGACGCCATGTTTTCATTCACGATCGCCTGCAGGTCGTCCACTGTATATAGATAAGCTGCATCTAAATCATTGACCTGGCTTTCGATATCACGTGGCACCGCAATGTCCACGAACAACATCGGCTTATGCTTGCGTTTTTTCAGAGCCTGCTCAACCACCCCTTTACCTATGATGGGCAAAGTGCTGGCGGTGGAGCTGATCACTATGTCTGCCTGGTGTAATTGCTCTGGCAGCTGGGCCAAAGAAATGACACTGGCGTTTATTTCGTCGGCCAGCGTTTGTGCCCGCTCAATAGTGCGGTTGGCGACTGTGATGGCTTTGGGGTTGTGCTGAGACAGGTGCTTGGCTACCAGCTCTATGGTTTCACCCGCACCGATTAATAGCACATTGGTTTTTTCCAGCTGACCATAAATATGTTTGGCCAGATTGACGGCCGCATACGCCACAGAGACAGCGCTGGCACCAATTTCAGTCTCGGTGCGCACCTGCTTGGCCACAGAAAACGTTTTTTGAAACAAGCGTTCAAACACCGGCTGAATGCCGCTGTGTGCCTTGGCACTGTTGTAAGCTTGCTTGATCTGACCCAGAATCTGCGGTTCGCCCAGCACCAATGAGTCCAGGCCACAGGCCACCCGCATCAGGTGATTGACGGCATCCTGATTGTGATGCACATAGACGTTTTCGGCCAGCTCTTGCTCTTCTATCTGGTGAAATTCAGCCAGCCAGCCCAGAAGCGCTTGGGAATTCGAGTCCCCAAGGCTACAATAGATTTCGGTCCGATTGCAGGTAGAAACAATCACGGACTCATTAAACTGCGGTAACTCAGACAGCTGCTGTAGCGCATCCGATAGCTGTTGCGGAGAAAAAGCGACTTTTTCCCTCAATTCGACGGACGCGGTTTTGTGATTGATCCCAAGTGCGATGATGGTCATAACTGCCAGTATTGCTCAAGCCCTGCTTTAAAGCCGCTAATTTTACCAAAAATCAATCGAATATGGAAAGTAAGGAACTCAGTTTGAAACAGTTTCATTTGATTTTGCTCATGTTTTTATTGTTTCTGGGCGGGTGTGCGCAGCGTATTACGCCCCCTGACGAGCATGCACAGCAAAATCGTCCCGAAAAATATAACAACTGGCGGGCCACAGGTAAGCTGGCATTTATCTCTCCCGAAGAGCGTCAGTCTGCCAACTTTAACTGGCAATATCGTGAACAAAAGCAAACCCTGACACTCAATACCTTTATCGGGACTCAGGTCCTCAAGTTGCAAGAATTCGATCAGCACAGTGTACTGACGCTCGAAGATAACACTTACACCAGTGAAGACAGCGGCGATTTGGTGTACCGCCTGAGCGGCTGGCAACTGCCTGTTTCGCAGGCCCCTCAATGGTTAACGGGTAACATAGACGCGCCTGGCAATCAGTATAATGATAAACAACAATTAACTCAGGCCACCTGGCAAGACGAGCAAGGCCTGCGCTGGCAGGTTGCTTACCAAACCTATCAACGCGTTAACGGACTGACATTGCCAACCCGGCTAACGCTGACGCACAAAGACATCACCATTAAGATCCGTATCAGCAACTGGCACTTTGAGACTTTATGAAGACACTGACATTAACGGCCCCGGCCAAACTGAACCTGTTTTTGCACATCAATGGCCGTCGTGCGGATGGCTACCATGAACTGGAAACCCTGTTCACTATGCTGGAGTATGGCGATGAACTCACTTTCTCGCTTATCAAGCAGGATATTGTGGAGATCGGGGGCGATGTCGCTGGCATTCCGTTGCAAGAGAATTTGATTTACCGTGCTGCCGAAGCGCTCAGGCCCTATAAACAATCACCATTCGGTGCCCATGTTCAGCTGGTTAAGAAACTGCCTATGGGCGGCGGCGTGGGGGGCGGTTCATCAGACGCCGCAACCACCTTGCTTGCCTTAAACACATTGTGGCAATGTGACTTGTCACTTGACCAGCTTGCAGATATCGGATTATCACTCGGTGCGGATGTCCCCGTCTTTGTGCGTGGGAAAACAGCGCTGGCGCAAGGGGTTGGAGAGGAGTTGAGCCCCTATACTCTGGCAACAAAACACTATCTGGTGGTCTTCCCCAATGTCCATGTTGGTACTGTGGAAGTATTCACACACCCAGAGCTGCCGCGAAATACCCCGAAATTATCTGAGGGCTGGACCATTGACCAGACACACAACGACTGTCAGGCATTAGTCAAAAAGCTCTACCCCGAGGTTGAAAAAACCCTGAGCTGGTTGCTAAAATATGCGCCGTCCAGAATGACGGGAACCGGAGGATGCTGCTTTGCAGAATTTGATTCAGCACAGGCGGCACAGCGTGTACTCGAACAACTCCCGTCTCACTGGACCGGCTTTGTTACCCAAAGCGCAAGCGAGTCAATTGCCCACCGGCAACTGGCTGCATGGCGTAAAGATGAAGTAAAATAGTTTAAGTTAGCCTGTTTTGACACTGTCACAGACGCCGTCATTGCAAAATATATATTACAGTGCCTGAGGAACCCTACCGTGCCCGACATGAAGCTCTTCGCTGGTAACGCAACACCTGAGCTAGCTCAAAAAGTTGCAAAACGTTTGTTTATCGAATTAGGTGATGCCGTTGTAGGCCGTTTTAGCGACGGCGAGATCAGCGTTCAAATCAATGAAAATGTTCGTGGTTCTGATGTATTCATCGTCCAATCCACTTGTGCACCAACCAATGACAACCTGATGGAACTCATTGTGATGGTGGATGCTTTACGTCGTGCTTCTGCAGGTCGTATTACCGCCGTTATTCCATACTTCGGCTATGCCCGTCAGGATCGTCGTGTACGTTCTGCGCGTGTGCCAATCACTGCAAAAGTTGTTGCGGACTTCTTATCAAGCGTTGGTGTTGACCGCGTTTTGACGGTAGACCTGCACGCTGAACAGATCCAGGGCTTCTTCGATGTGCCTGTAGACAATGTGTTTGGTAGCCCTGTGCTGCTTGAAGACATGAAAGAGCGCGATTTTGACGATGTTGTGGTCGTGTCGCCAGATATTGGTGGTGTCGTACGTGCGCGTGCAATCGCCAAACTGCTGGATGACAAAGACCTGGCTATCATCGACAAACGTCGCCCACAGGCTAACGTTTCTCAGGTCATGCACATCATTGGTGACGTGGAAGGCCGTGACTGTATCATCGTCGACGATATGATTGATACCGGTGGTACGCTGTGTAAAGCCGCTGCTGCACTGAAAGAGCACGGTGCTAAGCGCGTATTTGCTTATGCAACGCACCCGGTTCTGTCTGGTAATGCCGCAGAAAACCTGCGCAACTCAGTGATAGACGAAGTGATTGTCACTGACTCAATTACGCTGTCGGACGAGCTAAAGTCTGTTGATAAGATCAAAGTACTGACACTGGCTGATATGCTGGCTGAAACCATTCGCCGCATCAGCAACGAAGAGTCTATCTCTGCGATGTTTGAACACTAACCCGTGTTCACTGGCAGAGAAAAAGCACCTTAGGGTGCTTTTTTTATATCCAAAGGTTTGCAAGGCTGCTGGTTAGTGGTATATTAGCGCGCCTTTTTACTGGGCTTGCTTTGGATACAACCAAGGCGAGTACAGTGATTTACCGAAGTGCTTGGTCGCGAGCCCTTCGAAGTATTAACTAAAATAATTGGAGACACTCATGTCACAATACGTATTAAACGCTGAAGTACGCGAAACTCTGGGTACTGGTGCGAGCCGCCGCCTACGTCGCGAAGAAAAAGTTCCTGCTATCCTTTACGGTGCAGGCAAAGACGCTGTTTCGCTTACTCTGGACCACAACAAAGTTATCCAGATGCAAGAAGACGAAGGTTTCTACACGCACATCCTGACTCTGAACATCGGTGGTGAGTCTGTTGAAGCTATCCTGAAAGACATCCAACGTCACCCGTACAAGCCTAAGGTAACTCACCTTGACTTCCAACGCGTTGACGCTTCTCAAAAGCTTCACACTAAAGTGCCTGTTCACTTCCTGAACGAAGAAGCAGCAACTAAAGGCGGCAACACTGTTGCTCACCACGTAACTGAAATCGAAATCACGTGTCTGCCAGCTCAGCTTCCTGAGTTCGTAGAAGTTGACGTAGCAGCTATCGAAGTTGGCGCAACTGTACACCTTTCAGACATCACTCTTCCAGCTGGTGTAGCTTCTGTTGAGCTAGCTAAAGGTGCAGACCACGACCAAGCGGTTGTAACTGTAAACGCACCTAAAGGCGGCGCTGCTGAAGAAACAGCTGAAGAAGCTGCTGAATAATTTCTAAGGTGTTAGCACCTTGAATACTATTCAAATGCTAGTGGGCCTGGCTAATCCAGGCCCCGAATACGCAAACACCCGTCACAATGCCGGTGCCTGGTTTATCGAAGAACTGGCCAAGCGCTACAACGTCCCCCTCAAACCTGACTCAAAACACCATGGCCTTAGTGGCAAGCTTATCCTGAACAATCAGGAATTTAAGCTACTGATCCCAACCACCTTTATGAACCTAAGCGGTAAAGCCGTAGGTAGCCTGGCAAACTTTTACAAGATCCCGCCAGAGCAGATCCTGGTTGCGCATGATGAGATGGATATGGAACCTGGTGTCGCCAAAATCAAAAAAGGCGGCGGTCACGGTGGGCACAATGGTCTCAAAGACATAATCGCCAAGCTGGGCAATAACAAAGAGTTTATGCGCCTGCGTATAGGTATTGGCCACCCTGGACACAGAGACAAAGTAACAGGTTGGGTGCTGGGCAAAGCCCCTCAGGCAGATCAGGAAAAAATCGATGCAGTGGTAGATGAAGCCGTGCGTTGTATGGAAATTCTGGCCAAAGACGGTGTGTTAAAAGCACAAAATAGACTACATTCTTTTAAGCCGTAACACCGACGCTCCCGTCCCGTTACAGCTGTGATTGATGGCAAACTAAAGGTTTTAAACTATGGGTTTTAAATGTGGCATTGTTGGCCTGCCTAACGTAGGTAAGTCAACCCTATTCAATGCATTAACCAAAGCGGGCATCGAAGCCGCGAACTTCCCTTTTTGTACTATCGAGCCAAACACCGGCGTAGTTGCCGTTCCGGATCAGCGTCTGGACCAATTGGCTGCGATTGTGAATCCACAAAAAACCATCGCAACCACGATGGAGTTTGTTGATATCGCAGGCCTGGTAAAGGGCGCATCTAAAGGTGAAGGCCTGGGTAACCAATTCTTAGCAAACATTCGCGAAACAGATGCCATTGGTCATGTTGTTCGCTGCTTTGAAGACGAAAACATCGTCCACGTATCTGGCCAGGTAAACCCGGCAGACGATATTGATGTTATCAACACTGAGCTGGTTTTAGCAGATATGGAAGCGGCCGATCGCGCAGCACAACGTAACGCTAAAAAAGCCAAAGGTGGCGATAAAGACGCTAAATTCCAAAACGAAGTACTGGAAAAGGTCAAAGCACACCTGGATGAAGGGTTAACACTGCGTTCACTGGAGCTGACAAAAGAAGAACTGGCTGCGATTAAGCCGCTTAACTTCTTAACGATTAAGCCGACCATGTACATCGCAAACGTGACTGAAGATGGTTTCGAAAATAACCCATTCTTAGACCAGGTACGTGAGATTGCCGCAGCGGAAGAAGCCGTTGTGATCCCGGTCTGTGCTGCAATTGAATCTGAACTGTCTGAACTAGAAGAAGAAGACAAGCTTGAATTCATGGCTGACCTTGGTCTGGAAGAGCCAGGGCTTAACCTGGTGATCCGTGGCGGTTACGAGCTACTGAAACTACAAACCTACTTTACGGCAGGTGTTAAAGAAGTGCGCGCATGGACTATTCCTGTTGGTGCGACTGCGCCACAGGCAGCGGGTAAGATCCACACCGACTTTGAGCGTGGCTTTATTCGTGCACAAACCATAGGTTTTAATGACTACATTGAATACCAAGGTGAAAGCGGTGCGAAAGACGCAGGTAAAATGCGCCAGGAAGGTAAAGATTACATCGTTAAAGACGGCGATGTGATGAACTTCTTGTTCAATGTCTAAGTAACTGCATTCAATATGCACCAAGTTTATTGGTCTGACAAAAAGCGCCTGATGGCGCTTTTTTTGTCTTTCTCTTACACTGTATGAGGAATTATTGGCTGAATTGCATTAAAAACAGCCCGCTTCGCTTAATTTATCTGCAAACAAACTGTGTTAGGTATTTTTTTGCAAAAAAGGTGTTGACGACATACGGGCATATACGCATAATACGCCCCGCATCAGCGATGATGAGAAATTAAAGAGATGGCTATGTAGCTCAGCTGGTTAGAGCACATCACTCATAATGATGGGGTCCCCTGTTCAAATCAGGGCATAGCCACCACGCTTTAATTACTACCAAAACTCATTGTATAGTTGAATTGCAAATAAATGCGGAAGTGGCGGAATTGGCCAGATGTCTAGAAATAGACGCTGGATTTAGGTTCCAATATAGAAGCAAAAGATGTGCGGAAGTGGCGGAATTGGTAGACGCGCTGGATTTAGGTTCCAGTATCTTCGGATGTGAGAGTTCAAGTCTCTCCTTCCGCACCATGTTCTCGATAAGAACTAAAACAATCGATTTCGTTGGAGTATCGCCAAGCGGTAAGGCAGCGGGTTTTGATCCCGCCATTCCCAGGTTCAAATCCTGGTACTCCAGCCATTGGCTATGTAGCTCAGCTGGTTAGAGCACATCACTCATAATGATGGGGTCCCCTGTTCAAATCAGGGCATAGCCACCACGTTGCGGAAGTGGCGGAATTGGTAGACGCGCTGGATTTAGGTTCCAGTATCTTCGGATGTGAGAGTTCAAGTCTCTCCTTCCGCACCATGTTCTTGAAGTTTGAACTGAAACAACTTTTAATACCTTTGTTGGAGTATCGCCAAGCGGTAAGGCAGCGGGTTTTGATCCCGCCATTCCCAGGTTCAAATCCTGGTACTCCAGCCATCTCTTTTTTGAGAGATAAAATTTGATGCGGAAGTGGCGGAATTGGTAGACGCGCTGGATTTAGGTTCCAGTATCTTCGGATGTGAGAGTTCAAGTCTCTCCTTCCGCACCATGTTCTTGAAGTTTGAACTGAAACAACTTTGAATACCTTTGTTGGAGTATCGCCAAGCGGTAAGGCAGCGGGTTTTGATCCCGCCATTCCCAGGTTCAAATCCTGGTACTCCAGCCATCTCTTCTTTAAGAGATACAATTTGATGCGGAAGTGGCGGAATTGGTAGACGCGCTGGATTTAGGTTCCAGTATCTTCGGATGTGAGAGTTCAAGTCTCTCCTTCCGCACCATGTTCTTCAAGTTAGAACTAAAACTCTTGATTACGCTTTTTATTTCTGTAGTATCAAGCGTTAAGAAGAAGGATATTATCTCTTAGATTTATCTGGATTCAAGATTTGAATTATTGCTGGAGTATCGCCCCATAATGGATAAGCGGTAAGGACAGAAGAGAGAGGTTTTGATCCCTCATTCATCCATCCCCCAGTTTCAAATCTTGAGAAAGTATTTAGATTTGGATTATTGCTGGAGTATCGCCAAGCGGTAAGGCAGCGGGTTTTGATCCCGCCATTCCCAGGTTCAAATCCTGGTACTCCAGCCATCTCTTCACGAGATGGAAATACAGTTAAATATACGATGCGGAAGTGGCGGAATTGGTAGACGCGCAGGATTCAGGTTTCTGTAACTTCGGTTGTGAGAGTTCAAGTCTCTCTTTCCGCACCATTTTAACTCTTGTCTTAAAATCTTAGAACTTTTCTTCTTTTTAAAAATCAAATATACGATGAGAAAGCTGCAGAATTGGCTGTCGTCAAGCAAGACGCAGGATTCAGGTTTCCTTTTCATTGATGAACTAAATATACGATGCAAAAGTCGCGGAATTGGCTGTTTTCGAATGAGACGCAGGATTCATGTTTCTTTTTCATTGATAAACTAAATATACGATGCGGAAGTGGCGGAATTGGTAGACGCGCAGGATTCAGGTTTCTGTAACTTCGGTTGTGAGAGTTCAAGTCTCTCCTTCCGCACCATTTAGTTCTAATTCATCCAAAATTCAATTTTTATTCCTCTGAAACACCCTAATTACTTTTCCATTTTCACTATAATTTCCATTTAGTTTTATTACTTTGCTATCTGTTATTACTGTCATGAATGACGTCTAAACGACGCCACCCATTGCATGTTTCAATACTTCACGTTTAATTGGACCGGCATGATTAGCCACTTTTAACACCAGGTTGCGTAAATGCCTTAAAGGTGCAATTTCATTAGAGAAGCCAAAGTAGCAGGCGTCCATCATGCTCATCATCATCAGGTTATCGTTACGACGGCTCTGCTCATAGCGACGCAGCAAGGCGGCGTTACCAATGTCCTCAGCGCCTTCCAGTGCGCTTGCCAGCGCAGCCACATCTTTGAACCCTAAATTAACGCCCTGCCCTGCTAGTGGATTGATGGTATGTGCTGAATCGCCAATCAGGACGACACGCCCCTGATGGTATTGATTGGCATGTTGTCTGGCCAGTGGAAATACCGCGCTTTGTAAAACCTCGAACTCACCGGGTAAATCAAAAAAGTGATTTTGTATCTCCTGCTTTAACTGCGCATTCGATAACGTCTTCATCTGCGCCAGCTCATTACCATGGTGATACCAAATAAGATTGGCATACGGATATTGCATGGGCAAAAAGGCAATCGGCCCGGACGGCTTAAACTGCTGCCAGGTTTTTACCTGCTGTGGCGCATCCAGTTTGATCAGCACACCCATACAATGCTGCTGATATTGCCAACCGGTCACCCCAATGCCAGCCAGTTTGCGTACCACCGAGCGTCCGCCGTCAGCTGCTAAGAGTAAATCGGCCTGATAACTTTGCTCCGAGTAAATCAACTCAACCGAATCAGTATTTTGCTTGATTGCCTGCGGCGTACCAGAAACCTGTTCGACCTGAATACCAAGGCGTTCGAACTGTGCCCATAAACTGGCCTGAATCAGGCGGTTTTCAACAATGTGGCCTAAATGCGTTGCAGCCAGCTCCTCGCAATCAAATAGCAGGCTGTTATTTTCCTGCTCATATGCCTCGAGCTGCTGATACGGTGCCAGTCTGGCATTGCGCAGCAACGGCATTGCCTGGAGTTCATCCAGCAAAGCTTCTGAAAAGCGATTAATGGCTGAGACTCGAATATCTATGGTCTCGTCCATTAAAGCCTGCATGGCATCCAATGGATGCGTTTCGAGCACAGTGACTGTCAGGCCTTGCTGCGCGAGCTTGACGGCGGCTGCTGCGCCAACCATGCCACCGCCTACTATCAGCACTTTGTTTTTCATACCCTTTTTCCTTAGTTCTGCTTGCTAAGTCATATCCTGCTATTGTAACCCAATTCGCTGTGAAAGGTTCACAGCCCTGCATAGTGTAGCCGAGCAAATACAAGATGCCTTGATCTTGGTTTCTAAAGTTAAAAACTATACTTGGCTAGTGTCATTAGGTCATATAAAATACGCGTCCTTTAAACTAATTTCACGCAAGATCCTGGCAAAGATACAGGTTATGCTCTGTACTGGAACAGGTGATGAGCGGGTCGGCTTAGTGATATTAGTTGTTTTAGCGTCGCACACCGTGCTATTCACCGAGTTGAAAACGAGGCATTATTTCAATGAGTAAAAAGTTGCATATCAAAACCTGGGGCTGTCAGATGAACGAGTATGACTCCCAGAAAATGGCGGATCTGCTTGACTCCACCAACGGCTATCAGCTAACAGAAGAAGCTGAGCAAGCGGATGTGATCCTACTCAATACCTGTTCAATTCGTGAAAAAGCACAGGAAAAAGTATTCCACCAACTGGGTCGCTGGAAGCTACTTAAAGACGACAACCCGGATCTGGTGATTGGCGTCGGTGGCTGTGTGGCGTCTCAGGAAGGCGATACCATTCGTCAACGCGCGCCTTTTGTTGATATCGTATTTGGCCCGCAAACTTTGCACCGTCTGCCAGAGATGATCAAACAAGTACAGAGCAAGCAAGGCTCTGTGGTCGATATTTCATTCCCGGAAATCGAGAAGTTTGACCGCCTGCCAGAGCCAAAAGCGGAAGGCCCAAGTGCGTTCGTATCCATTATGGAAGGCTGCTCTAAATACTGTACTTTCTGCGTTGTACCTTATACTCGTGGTGAAGAAGTAAGCCGTCCGCTTGATGATGTTTTACTTGAAGTTGCTCAGCTGGCAGAGCAAGGTGTGCGTGAAGTAAACCTGTTGGGTCAGAACGTAAATGCCTATCGCGGCGAAATGCACGATGGCGAAATTTGCTATTTCTCTGATCTGCTACGCTTTGTGGCGGCCATTGATGGCATCGACCGCATTCGTTACACCACTTCACACCCGGTTGAGTTTACACCGGACATCATCGACGCATATGCAGACGTACCTGAGCTGGTTGATCACCTGCACTTGCCGGTTCAAAGTGGCTCAGACCGTATTCTGAACCTGATGAAGCGTGGCCACACGGCGCTTGAGTACAAGTCGACTATCCGCAAGCTGCGCAAGATCCGTCCGAACCTGAGCATGAGTTCTGACTTTATTATTGGCTTCCCGGGCGAAAGCAAAGCTGACTTCGAAGCGACCATGAATCTGATCAACGACATTGGTTTTGATATGAGCTTCAGCTTTATCTATTCAGCGCGTCCGGGTACGCCAGCGTCTGACCTGCCTGACGATGTTACCGAACAGGAAAAGAAAGAGCGTTTGTACTTGCTACAAAACCGCATTAATCAAATGGCGCAGGATATCAGCCGCAAAATGCATGGCACTGAGCAGCGTATTCTGGTCGAAGGTCCGTCGAAAAAGAATCCGATGGAATTACGTGGCCGTACCGAGAACAACCGAGTGGTGAACTTTGAAGGCCCTCATTCAGTGATCGGTCAGTTCGTTGATGTACGTATCACAGAAGCACTGCCGAACTCGCTACGTGGTGAGCTGTTAAGGACCGAAGCTGAGATGGACTTACGCCGTGATGTGGCGCCATCTGATATCTTAAATCGTGCCCCGGCAGAACCTGAAGCCAACGAACTGGGTGTAGCGACCTTTACGCCTTAGTCTTGGAATTTCGACGCCAGCTGATGCTGGCGTCTTGTTATTAGGAAGTTGTTTTGAGTAACCAAGTCAAGAATATCGAATTTTATCTGGAACCCTCCGACAATCACCGCCTATCTTCTTTATGCGGGCCTTTTGATGACAACCTGAAGCAAATCGAACGTCGTCTGGGCATAGAAATTACCCACAGAGATAACTGGTTTAAAGTCACCGGCCAGCCGGTTGTGGCAAAAGCCGCCGTCGACATCTTAAAATCTCTGTATGTCGAAACCCAGCCTGTGCGCGGTAAATTTGCGGATATCGAACCGGATCAGGTTCACCTGGCTATCACCGAAGCGAACTGCCTGGAGCAGGAAGCCCCGGATGTGTGGGAAAAAGAAGTGTTTATCAAAACACGTCGTGGTGTGGTTAAGCCTCGTAACCCCAACCAGAGCCAGTATGTGGCCAATATTCTGACCCATGACATCTGCTTTGGAATTGGTCCGGCGGGCACAGGTAAAACCTATCTGGCGGTAGCCGCGGCGGTAGATGCCCTTGAGCGTCAGGAAATTCGTCGTATTCTGCTGACTCGTCCGGCTGTTGAAGCTGGCGAAAAACTCGGTTTCTTACCCGGTGACCTAACGCAAAAGATAGACCCATATTTGCGCCCACTTTACGACGCTCTGTTCGAAATGCTGGGCTTTGAAAAGGTTGAGCGCCTGATCGAAAAGAACGTGATAGAGGTTGCTCCGCTGGCCTACATGCGTGGGCGAACGCTGAACGACGCCTTTATTATTCTGGATGAAAGCCAGAACACCACCACAGAGCAGATGAAAATGTTCCTGACCCGGATTGGCTTTAATTCCAAAGCGGTGATCACCGGTGACATCACTCAGGTGGATTTACCACGCGGAGCGCGCTCTGGTCTGCGCCATGCCATTGATGTGTTGGGTGAGGTAGACGAGATTTCGTTTAACTTCTTCAAGTCTCATGATGTAGTGCGTCACCCTGTGGTGGCACGCATTGTTGAGGCCTATGAGAAAAAAGAAGAAGCCGAGCGAAAGGAAAAGTTTAACAAACAGCAGGCAAGATTACAGGCACAGGCCAATACCGCGCCGGCTGATACACAGCCAAACGCCAACGACGAGGAGCGCTCATAATGTCGCTTGAGGTAGATCTACAGATTGCCAGTGACTTCGCCAACCTGCCCTCTGCTGAACAATTTCAGTTGTGGGCCGAAAAAGCACTCCTTGCGTATAAGGAAGAGGCCGAGGTCACCATACGAATTGCAGACGAAGCAGAAAGCCAGGAACTGAACAGCCAGTACCGTGGCAAAGACAAGCCAACCAATGTGCTGTCTTTTCCTTTTGAAGCGCCGCCTGGGATTGAGCTGCCTTTAGTTGGCGACCTAATTATTTGTCCTCAGGTGGTTTTTCGTGAGGCCGAAGAACAGGAAAAAACTTTCCATGATCATTTTGCCCATATGGTGGTACACGGGTGCTTGCATTTGTTGGGCTTTGACCATATAAATGAACAGGACGCCGATGAAATGGAAAGTCTTGAAAAAGAATTCTTAGCCGATCTGGGCATTGCTGACCCATATCGAGATGACGTTTAACCGACTGGAGTAACACACCGCAATGAGCGACGAAAACTCGCAAAGTAGTCAGGGTTCTTCGAGCAAGACCTGGCTGGGACGCATCACTCAGATGCTGCAAGGGGAACCCCAAAATAAAGAAGAGTTGGTAGAAGTAATTGCCGACGCTCAGGAACGAGCCCTGATCGACCCTGAAACCAAAGACATGATGGAAGGCGTACTCAGTGTCTCTGAACTGAAAGTCCGTGACATCATGATCCCGCGCTCACAAATGGTGACGCTGGATATTGATCAGGACCTGGAGTCGCAGTTACCCGCTATGGTTGAATCCAGCCATTCGCGCTTTCCAGTCATTTGCGAAGACAAAGATCATGTCGAAGGCATTTTACTGGCCAAAGATCTGCTACCGCTGATTGTTCAGCGCGACAGTGAACTGCCAACCATCCGTGAATACTTGCGACCTGCCGTTGTGGTGCCAGAAAGTAAACGTGTTGACGCACTGCTCAATGAGTTTCGTCAAAAACGCTATCACATGGCCATTGTCATCGATGAGTACGGCGGTGTTTCGGGCCTGGTAACCATCGAAGATATTCTGGAAACCATCGTAGGTGAAATCGAAGATGAACACGACAATGAAGACGAACAGCAGGCCATTCGCCAGCTCTCTAAACACGTGTTCAACGTTCAGGCGCTGACCCCATTGGATGAATTCAACGATTTCTTTAAAACGGAATATGACACGCAAGAAGCAGACACCATAGGCGGGATCATCTTGCATGCTTTTGGCCATATGCCAAGCCGGGGCGAAACCATTGATATTGCACCATTGCAGTTCAAGGTTACCAACTCGGACAATCGCCGTATTTTGCAGTTACAGGTGACCATGCCAAAAGCTGAACATGTTGAAGACGTTTTCGAATAAACTCACCACCTTACTAAAAGATAAGTTTGCGTGGCTGGCACTGCTTAGCGGTGCCTCACTGACCTTTAGTTATGCCCCGTTTGGCCTCTGGCCCCTGACTTTTGTAGCGCTCGCAGTAGCGTGTTTTGTCACAGATCAGCCCACTACCCGACACGCCGCTAAATATGGCTTTTTATTTGGCTTTGGCTGGTTTGCAGCCGGAATAAGCTGGGTACATGTTTCCATTGCTCAGTTCGGGGGGTTGCCTTTACCGGCCTCACTGCTGTTAATGGGCCTGCTCTGCGCCTATCTGGCGATTTACCCTGCGCTGGCCTTTGCGCTGGCAACACGTTTTTCGGATAAACCCTGGCAACGCATTGCGCTGCTGCTCAGTGGGTTTGCGGTATTTGAATACCTGCGTGGCACCTTACTGACCGGGTTTCCGTGGCTGAGCTTTGGCTATAGCCAGACCGACGCACCACTTAACATGCTTGCTCCCTGGATTGGCGAGTTTGGCCTGACCCTGGTGTGCGTGTTACTTGGTGCGCTGCTGTACTACCTGCTCTGGCAAAGGCGCTATCAGCTGACCATGATTGCCCTGCTGCCTGTGCTGGCGCTCATCCTGTTTACACGCCTAGCGGATAACCCAGTGCACTATAACGGCGAACAAACCCGAACCTTGCTGGTTCAGGGCAATATTCAGCAAAGTCTGCGCTGGGAGCCTGAGCAGTTCTGGCCGACTATGTCTAAATATCAGGATATGACCCGCCCATTGTGGCAGCAGGCCGACTTAGTTGTCTGGCCGGAAGCCGCTATCCCAGAGCTGGAAGACTTAGCATTCGACTTTTTGCACAATCTGGATAAAGCCGCCGCGTTTAATCAAAGCGCACTCATTACCGGCATTCCGGATTATCAATTTGATACCCGCAATGTCTATAACACTTTGATTGTGGTTGGTAAACAGCATGCAGAGGATGAGCAAGGTCACTATCGCTACTTACATCCCAACCGTTATCAGAAGCACCAGTTGCTGCCCATCGGAGAGTTTGTCCCATTCGAGAAGTGGTTGCGACCGATTGCACCGTTATTCAACCTGGCTATGTCATCCTTCTCGCGAGGCGAAGCGCACCAGCCGAATCTGATTGCCAACGGGCTGCATATTTTACCTGCTATCTGCTACGAAATTGCCTTCAGCGAACTGGTGAGAAACAATTACAGCAGCGAGTCGGATATGCTCTTTACCGTGAGCAACGACGCCTGGTTTGGTGACTCGCACGGCCCGCATCAGCATATGCAAATAGCGCGCATGCGTGCGCTGGAGCTACAACGCCCTCTGATCAGAGTAACCAATAATGGGATCAGTGGGATTTATGATCCTCTCAGCCAGACTCAGCATACACTCCCTCAGTTTGTTGAAGAAACGATGTTATTGGACGTAAAACTGATGAGCGGAAACAGCTGGTATAGCCAGCATGGAAACACATGGATCTGGATAGTGTTGGTACTTTTGACCACGCTGGTCATGCTCGAAAAAGGATTAACCAGATTTAAATACCGGGTTGAGCGTGACTATTTGTAAAAAATAGTCACGCTTTGAGCAAAGAGGTTTCCAGCTAACCTTTACACACTGAATCCCCCCTCAAATACTGCACCATGTTTGTGAGCTTTTTGCTTTAGTAAAGTGCACCATCACGCTCATCATGCCTTCACTTTTATTAAGATATTGAAAATATTTGAATTATATTTTTGGCATAGTTCTTCCTTACTAATCGATATCAACTCGGAAGGAATGAAAACATGCTCCATACATTTATCGATACCCTAAGTCTGATCTGGCGAATAGACTGCAGTGTATGGCCACTGCGGGACCAACAGTTTAATAGTGAGGAAAGCTAAAATGGCCGCCAAACTCTCTTCTACGCACCCCAGTGTGCTGCGTGCAGTGCATATGGTACAAAGCCAGCAACTGACCATTCATGAGGCAGCCAGTCAGTTTGCCTTATCCCAGCGAACGCTTTACAGGGCACTTCGGGGTAATCAGGCCCGTACTCAGTCACACTATTCGCAGCTTTTACAGCAAAAACAGCAACTCGAATCTCAACTTCGTCAGATCCGCGAAGAACTGGCTTGTATACAAAAGGAGAACTATGCCACTCATAATTGAACCTCTGGCACAGCTCACTGTGGAGCAGCAAGCGCTTGCCTGGCAATTGCAAGCCTGTGTTGCTCAGGGCGCGTCTCTTGGGTTCTACCACCCACTCTGTGACGCAGACGTGGCCGACTACTGGTCTCAGGTCAACACTGAGCTCACGGAGAAAAAACGCCTCTTACTGGGCGCTTACCTCAACCAACAGTTGGTTGCCTCGGTGCAACTAGTACCTTGCCAAAAACAAAATGGCCAGCATCGTGCAGAAGTCGAAAAGCTGATCGTACATCCGGATTATCAGCGTCAGGGCATTGCCCAATCACTGATGCATCACCTTGAAACCTATGCCAGTCAGCTGGGCATTAGGCTCTTAGTGTTGGATACGCAAAGTGGTGATAAGTCGGAACAGTTTTATCAGGCCGTTGGCTTTACCAAAAGCGCAGAGATCCCACACTTTGTTAGTGATCAACAAGGTACTTTGTATGCCACCAGCTATTATTTTAAGCTACTTCCCCCCGCTAAATCAATAAAAGTACCGGTGGCATAGCTTGCCTGCTCACTGAGCAAACAGGCGATGGCACTAGCGACTTCTTCAGGTTTACCGTCTATTTGCAGTGGCAGGTGTGAAGCGAGGACGGAGAACCGAGGACACCCACGCTAAATCGTTGCGGCGTACCGAAGGTACACCCTGTACGCCAGTTTGCGGTGGGTGTCTCCCCAAATTACATGCTCTCTCAGCAAACCAGCTACGTGAACAACGCGCCTGTTGGCAAATACGACCACACAAGCAGTGAAATTGAACACCTGACCACCAAACTCTCCGCCAACGACAGCATTTACCTGATGGCCTCTGGTGCGATTGAGCTTAAAGCCGCAGAGCTGCATGCCGATCAGGGCGTGATTGATATTCTGGCGGGTCAGGGTGTGTATATTCTGAACGAGTTCAATGAATCTCAGAGCAGCAAAAGTGGCAAGTGGGGTAAAACCACAGAAGAAGAGCAAGAGTTCCAGACCATGGCGATCCGCTCAGCGCTGGAGGCCGGTAAAGGCATTCGAATTGCCTCGGAGTTTGGTGATATTACCTTAAAGGCCACACAAATAACCTCAGGCACCGGCACCAGTATTGATGCCCGCAACGGCCGGGTAAACCTGCTGCTGGCCACAGAGCAGGACCATTACTTCTACAACAAGGTCAAAAAAGGCACCTGGAAAATCAAGACCGAAACCAAACAGGATACGGTCGATACAGCGGTATACAACCAGATTATCGGCGGGGTTAAGGTCAATGCCACCCATGGTATTACGCTGGAGCTGGGGCAGTATGAAGGAGAGACACTCCAGGATACATTGAACGCATTTAGCGGTGATGAAAGCCTAAGCTGGATGTCAGACCTGCATAACGATCCGGAGTTTGCGGGGAACATCGACCTTGCTTATAAAAAGCTGGTTGAAATTCACAAGCATGAAAAGAAAAGCACCCTCAGCCCCGCGGCCATGGCCATTATAGCCATTGCGGTATCTGTGGCGATGGGGCCTGGTTTTGCTGAACTCATCGGTTCCGGTGGCTCAATCGGCTCGTTTGGTTTTATTAGCGCCCCCGCCATGCAGGCCGGTGCAGTAACTCTGGCCACTCAGGCTGCAACCAGTATCGCCAATGGTGAAGGCCTCGATGGCGCGATGAAGAAAATCTATTCCAGTGAAGGCTTACGCTCTCTTGCTATTTCTATGGCAACTGCGGGTGTTCTGAACGGCCTGGATGATCTGCAGCTGTTCGGGAAAGTTGACCCTAATGCGCAATTTTTAAGTTCAGACACAATCATTTCCATCGGTAATCAGGCCACAGAAGCCATCGTTACAGCCACCGTTCGTGCAGGTATATCAGCAGCTATTAATGGTGGGAGTTTTGATGGTTTTAAACAAGATTTTATCGATAATCTTAAAACCCATGCAATTAGCAGCCTTGGTGAAGGCATGGCCAAGGAAATTGGTGATCTGGTTGAAAATGGCGAAATAAACCAGGCTGTTCGCTATTTGTCTCATGCCGCCTTGGGGTGTGCTATTGGGGCAGCTACGGCAGAAGTCAGTGACAGCGAAGGCTCAGGAGTTGCCTGTGCATCCGGTGCAGGTGGTGCGGTTATTGGCGAGGTCATTGCTGATTCATTCAATTCGCAGCAGGATTACGACGGTAAAAAAGCTGCGCTGGATCAGGAACTCGAAGCGCTGGGCCTGGATATCAATAACTTTGATAACCTCACCCCGAGTGAAAAACTCAAGCTCATTAATTCAACGTCAGTGGTTGAGCAGTTTGAAGCGCTTCAACGTATCAAAGCTCAGGGGGTCGACCTGGCCAAACTTGGGGCCGGTCTGTCTGCCTTTATTGCCGGTGGCGAGGTGAACATTGCCGCAGATGCCGGTGAAAATGCCGCGCAGAACAATGCATTCTGGTTTGTACTGCAAATTGGCTATGGCCTGTATAAAGCCTACGAGCTTTATCAGACGGTTGAGTCTATCGCGGAGCTGGGCGTTGAGCTTAAAAATGCCAAAGACGACGCTGAAAGAAACCAAATTCTGCTGAGGGCTGCGACGAACCTGGGCGTTGAGATTGTGGTCGGTAAAACCGCGTCGGCCACTTTTGGTGTACTCATCAAAAAAGCGCGCGACAGTGGACTGCTGCCTGATGATGCTCTGGATGAGGCAGCTGCGATTTACAATCGGATGACCGAAGGTAATCTGAAAGACTACAAGCCTGGACAAGGTCAGGGCCGTAAAACAAACCCCGGTCCGGAAGTGGATAACGACAGACACAACTTCCCGGAAAACTATGAGAAGCTACCCGATGGCACATTCAAAGGGCCCGGTGGCGGTATTTTCACAGACTCAGGGTACACCTCAGAAAATGGCTTCCCCATTTTCCAGCGCAGCTCCGGCGGCTACTTTTACATTGGCAGTGATGGCAAACAAGTTAAAGTAAACTCCCCCAGAAAATACGGCGACTTCCATAAAGTCGATGATGTCTGGGCACCGGGAGTTAAGCCTATCCAGCGAGGCAGGCAGATACAAGACTCAGTATTCAAAAACGAGTATAAAGCGCATGGATGGGGCAATACGGATGAGTATGAGGTATGGGATGATAAGCTAGGGGACTATGTTGAGGTTAAAGGCCAAAACTTCCCGCTGATTGACTTTCATCGCGGCGATGAAGTGGTCAGCCTGAAGTCTATTAATACCAATGGGTCTGGTTGGGAACAACGCACAGCAGCACATATAGACGATTTATCGAAGCGTGGTATCATCGGCAGCAGTGGCAACCCCATACCTAATGCAAACCGAACGTTGGACATTCGAGTACAGCCGGGTGGGTATAGGGATGCTCAAAAACTAATTCAAATAGGTCGAGACAAAGGTATTAAAGTTATTATTAAGGAGTTTTCCGGTCAATGAGCTTAAAACTAAATATCAGCTTTTTGCCCAACCAGTTCCCCAGAGCCTTAACGCTCTGGGAGCTGGCCGATTTTAGCCGGGCATTGATGAACATCGAGGGGTTAACCAGGCTGATTAATATTGACACCTGCCGGACCATCAAGATCGAAAACTTTGTAAAGAGTAAAGATAAAGTAGGTACTAGACCTCAAACTTTTTCGATTGATCATCCACAAAATGTTAAAAGTTTTAGCCATGGCTTGTCTTTTATGCCTATGAGCGACTGGGATTTTGATCAGCTTTTAATATGGGGTTTTGATGAATTAATTAAGCAACGTGAACTTTGGTGGCGATCTGTCTTACAGCATCCAGGTCTTCTTATGGTTCGGGTAATGCAAGAAGACTATGATATTCAACAAAATATGGATGATATCAGGTACCATGAGAGCGAAGGTTGGAACCATGCTCACCTCCCTAAAATCAGCAACGGAAAGCCACCACCAATAGATGAAATGGTCGTTGATACCCGGGTTAATCCCGGCCACTGGCGGTTTAAACCTGGCTATATTGAGGGCGTGTCGTCTGAAATGTGGTTAGGTCAACATTTCTTCAAGCATGTCGGGCTGGATAAACAGGCCCTGTATGACGTGGACTGGCTGGAAGTCACTGAGTTGGGTAATGTCACTCATATCAGGGCGTACCATAAGCCTTTTGACAGCGATGTGGGAGAGCAACGTGAGCTGCAAATTAAACTCAGAAAGCTGCTGTTTGGTCAATCCCCTCACACCGACGACCCGGAGTTTAAACTGCTCAGCCAGTTTCAGCCCCCGGTGCGTTAGTGCAGCTGTAACTTGTTCATCAGAGCCCAATCACGTTTGCCGTACAGGGCTTTAACGAAGAAGTCGCGCTACAGGCATGATACCAAACCGCATAAACAATTAGTTATTCGGTTTAGCAGAAAAAGGAACCGGGCAAGCCAATTGGTTTGCCCGTCATTTAGAAAAAAGAAAAGAAGTAACATAATGAAGCAGTTAAAAAATCTTAGTTTAGCGTGTATCACTTTGGCCGCTGTGGGATGCAGCGCCGTGTCGTATCAGTCTATGGGTATTCGTGGCGGCTACTCCGAGAAAAAATTAAACGATAATAGCTACCGGGTACATTACTCAGGTAATGGCAGTGTCTCACTTGAGCAGGCCATCGACTTTGCGCTATTGCGCAGTGCGGTGATTGCTCAGCAGCACGGTGCCGATACCTTCACCAGTTCCAACCATGCTGCCAATGTATCGCGCTCCTACGCTGGCACTCCGGGCGTGTATGTGAGCAAGCCCAGCGTATATCTGGATATTGCACTGCCAGCAACCCAAAGTGACTCAGAAACACTGGCCTGTGGCCAGTTTAGTGGTCTGTTTACGCTGATGACATTGCAAAATGAGGTCCGTGCCTTCAATCATAATACTCAGGCCTGTATTGACGAAATACAGACAAAACATCAGCTCACAGAGCAGCAGATATTTGACAGAATATAACCCACTCCCTTTTATAAACAAGGTGTTGTAAGGGTTTATCAGAGGCGCTCCCTTGAAATGGGTGAGCGCCTTGGGGTATCCAAGTGGTGTTGTTCAACATAATAGACTCTTTAGTCACAACCTTGCGCACTGGCAGAAAAGCTAACTTAAACTATAGTAGTGCACTTCAATTTAGAACATAGCCCTTCGCTATGCGACAATTAAGGGTGATGTCCTCGGTGTCCTGCTCGGTTTCCTCGCACCTGGCAATTGCAAGCCTGTATTGCTCAGGGCGCATCCCTTGGATTTTACCACCAAAATACCTGGAAAAGGTATATAGGTGACAAGTATGTAAACAAACTTTTTTGCAATCAGACCGGTTGCAGAAGCAAAATTCAAGGATTGTTGACTTTTAATTAACCCCCTGATTCAATTCCCTTTTTACTTATAAAAAGGAGCCTGCATGAGGGCAAGACTTGGAATCGTTGCAATACTCATTACCATCATAATGCACAGTGCGCACGCATTTACATTAATTGAAGATGTTGCAGTTAGCAGTGAAAAACAAACCATTACATTTAACGGATACTCTGATCCCGTTATTATTTCATCGGTGCCAACACTTAATGACAGTGAACCAGGCGTTATTTCCATTTCGAATGTGACCCCGACAAGTTTTGATGTGCAATTTAAAGAGTGGCCATATCTTGATGGCATGCATGAAGAAGAACGAGTGTCGTTTTTAGTTGTTGAAAATGGCCGCCACCAGCTTGACGATGGCAGCATATGGGAAGCCGGCAAATTTAACCTTAAAAGTGGCAATACTCAGCTATTTTTTAAAGAAAGCTTTGCACATGCACCTAGTGTACTATTGAGTGGCCAAACTCAAAACCGCAGTGATGCCTATACATTACGTGCCTCTAGCGTTTCAAAACTGACTTTAGGTGCAGACTTAGAAGTGCAGGAGATTGGCAGCGCACATGCAGAAGAAACCATCGGTTATCTTGCTATCTATAAAGAGACTAATAATGGGTTTACGAACGAAAACCTGGCTTATAACCTGACGCATCAAGCAACCAATCAAACTGGTTTTCAAACCCTAAACGGAAAGCTTTTTATACAAGAAGAGCAATCTAAAGACTCCGAGACAAGCCATGTACTGGAAGTGGTGAATATTCTAAATTTGAAAAACCAACTCTTTGCACAAGACATCACCCACTACGGTAAAGATACCATGTCGCTTCGCTTACAAACCTCCAGCACATTCACGATTGAGCCTGGTGAAAAAACAGGCCAATACGGGAACATCGCTTTAATTGGTTCAAATGGTTTAACCGAATCATCTTACACAACTAGCCAAAGTTACTCTGCGGATAGTGCCTCTGGTGCATTCGACGGCTATAACTATTCAACACTGGTAAATAATGACGCCACTGAAGGAAAGATTAAACGAGGCATATGGCTAACGACTGTGGTTCAGGAACACTGGCTTCAGGTTGCCTTTGAGAAACAGGCTTACATTACGTCATTTAGAATTATGGTGCATACCAGTGCAGCTAGCCATGGCATGGATGTAAAAGATATCACGTTACAGGTGTCTGATGATAATACCAACTTTATTGATCATGAGTCATTTACCCTAACCAAAAGCTATGATCAAACCGTAGAACTTACACAGCCAGCAATCGGAAAATACGTCAGATTGAAGATCCACTCTACATACGGGCATAACTATCGTGTGATTTCAGAATTAGAATACTATGGCGGATTTGTAGGCAATGGCACACCTGAAGTACCAACAGAAGAGCCAAACCCAGCAAATGGCATTACCTGTGCCACCATTAAGCAGCAAAACCCAACTGCCAGCTCTGGTTTCTACGAAATTGACCCTGATGGCGACAATGGCATCGCACCGTTTAATGCATACTGTGAAATGACACAAAATGGCGGTGGCTGGGCGTTAGTTGCACATCATACCGATGGACTTGAAAGTATCGTACACACCTCTCCTGTTACCTTAGACACGATCGGTGTACTTGCTAATGATCAATGGCAGGCCATTCGTGACACTATGACAACGGGTATGATGTTTGTTGATGAACACAACAAGGTTTCACAAATAAGCAAAAGCAAACTCGTAAACGCTAACTGTATTTCTGTAAAACAAAATAATGACTTAACTGAGCCTCAAGTCCCCTACGATATTGCCGTTTTATGGCATAACGAAAACACTGGGTGTAGCATGTCAGGATTAGATTACTCATTTATTGCTTTGAGCATAAAATCCACCAGCCGAGGCGATGGCTACCTGCGCGCAGGCGCGTCGTTATACCAACACAACGTTAAATTCGATGTATGGCCTTATAGCCATGGAACTTACAGTGGCGCAGAGCAAAATACTCTGTATTACTACGTAAAATAAAAAAGGTCGCAATTGCAATACAAGGTGTTTATGAGGATCCAATGAATAGGTACTTACAACTTTTTGCAGTCGCTGGTTGTGCTTTTCTGGTGAAGTCAATATTTGATGATTTACTCACATTAAACACAGAAAATTTATACGACTATGTACTGAGTGTCACCATAGCAGTGACAGTTCTTTTGGTTATATCCTTTCGAAATAAAAGCTAATATTCAAAGCACGTAAGCAGAAGAACAAAGAAGTTTTGGGGACACCCATTTCAAGCTGGCGCACAGGAAGTGCGCCGCCTACCTTTAGTTAATACTCAATGGACTGAGGATGGCAGACTATGCCAATGGCGAGGAAGAGTCAGATTAGCTTATAGGGTACCAAGTACCAGCACTCAACCAGGTGTCCTATCATGCCACCAGCTATTATTTTAAGCTACTTCCCACCCGCTAAATCAATAAAAGTACCAGTCGCGTAGCTTGCCTGCTTACTGAGCAACCAGGCGATGGCACTGGCGACTTCTTCGGGTTTGCCGCCTCTTTGTAGTGGCAGGAGTGAAGCGAGTCTATCAACTCTGCCAGGCTCACCGCCATCGGCATGAATATCGGTATAAATGCAGCCCGGACGTACACAATTGACCCGGATCCCTTCTGCTGCCAGCTCCAGAGACAAACCTCGCGTGAAGCTGTCAATGGCACCTTTTGCCGCCGCATAATCAACATATTCATTGGCACCGCCCAGATAAGAAGCCGCCGATGAGACATTGACTATGGCACATTGGTCCGGCTGATGATGGTCACGGATCTGTTTCAGCACCTCTCTGGCGCAGATAAAGTACGGGGTCACATTAGCACATAACATCTGATTAATGCGCTCAGCGGTCATCTCTTCCACGCGCATTTGAGTGGCCAGCACACCGGCATTATTGACCAGGTGTGAAATTGGACCCAGCTGCATTTTGATTTCATCACACAGCTCAACTACCTGCGATTCATCACTGATGTCGGCCGCAAAGCGCTGGGCAATACCACCCTGGGCGCGGATCTGAGCAACCACCTGCTCAGCAGCCGCATGATTCGATTTGTAATTAATCGCCACCTGGTAGCCCTGCTCAGCCAGAAAGTTCGCGGTTGCCGCGCCAATTCCCCGGCTGGCCCCTGTGATTAACACCACCTTTTTCATTATTATTTTTTCCTTACACCTGTTTGCTAATAAAAAGGGGTGCCTCGCACCCCTTTTTAATTGATATGCATTGAATCTATCAGACTCAACGCTTTTTCATCAAATGCTCACTCGCTTGTTTAGCGACCAAACTCCGTAGGTGCTGGCGGTACAGTGAGCGGCTGCTTCGGATTTGCTTTCATTTCTTTAAGCAGCTCCTCAACGGCACGTTCTACTGACGGATCTTTACCTGCATGGATAAGCTCCGGACGGTCGATCACTTCAATGTCCGGGCTGACACCCACATCTTCAATGATCCAGTTACCCTCAGTATCGAGAATACGGAAAGTCGCCGCGATCACCTGACCACCATCGACCAGGCTCGGGTTACCAGAGATACCGATCAGACCACCCCAGGTACGGGTACCAATCAGTTTACCTAATCCCGCCTGACGGAAGTAATAAGGTAGTGCGTCACCACCTGAGCTGGAGTAACCATTGATCAACATAGCCTTAGGACCATCGTGAGCAAACTGTGGGGTTTTCGTCGGCTCCACGCCACGGCGCTTCCAGTAGTTCAACGGTTTGCGCGCCAGCCAGGTGATCATGTGCTCAGGGATAAAGCCACCACCGTTGTAGCGGTCGTCGATGATCAGGGCATCTTTGGTTGTTTGTGGCATAAAGTGCTTGAACATGGCACGGTTGCCTTCAAACAGCGTATTTGGCAAGTGCACATAGCCAATTCGGCCACCCGATAACTTGTCTACATAAGCCATACGAGAATGCACCCATTCCAGATAGCGCAGGCCGCTCTCACTGGCACTTGGCTTGACGGTCACCTGCCAGGCACCTTCCAGGCTCGGTGTGTTGTTAAGGCGCAGCTCGACCTGCGTGCCCTGGGTATTTTCCAGCAGCTCGTAGAAGTTACTAACGGTATTAACCGCACGACCATTCACCGAGACTATGTAATCGCCTACACTGGCGTTCACTCCGGGTTCGTCTAACGGCGAGCGGAATTCTTCATGCCAGTTCTCACCCTGGTAGATTTTTTCGATGCGCACAAAGCCTGAGCTGTGGGCACTGATCTGAGCGCCTAACAGGCCGTGCTTCTTGCGCTTGGCTTTTGGCTCATCACCAGACTGAACATAAATATGACCGGCATTGATTTCACCAGCAATTTCGCTCAGTACATAGTCCAGATCGTTGCGGTGTGCCACGGCATCGGCCATTGGCTGATAGCGTTTTAGTATGGCATCCCAGTCCTGACCATGGTGATTTTCATCATAGAACCAGTCTCTGAGTGTGCGCCAGCCTTCCACATACATTTGTTGCCACTCAACTTTAGGGTCTATCTTCAGCGTCATGTTGCCAAGATCAAGTTGTGTTGCTTTCAGATCTTGCTTGGCCTGGGGCTTAATCACACTGTATTTACCGCCAGCGCGAACAATCAGGTGCGCGCCACCTGCCGCCAGCTTGTAGGCCTGAACACCCTTAGCGACCGTTTGCACTTTACCGTCTTGTTTATTCGGGATCAGCTGCAATGCGCCCTCAGACAATGCCAGTACACCGTCTTTTACGCCAGCCAAGTCATTATAGCTGCCCGCTTTCGCGGGCAGTGCCACAACCCGTGACATAAAGCCCTCAACCTGGAGCTGATTATCGGCTTTACCCTCATCGGCTTTGTCATCTTTTTCGTCACTGACAATCGCGGCTTCGTCGCTGCTAAACTGCGTCAGCGAGGCGACCTTATCGTTCACAGCAACCGCGTACAGGCGCGTTGCATCGTTATACAAATAAGCGAACTCATAGGAGCTGAAAGTCAGATTAAAATCGCGCTCTGAAGTGAAATACAAATACTGACCATCCGGTGAGAAAGCCGGGTTCTGCTCGCTGGTCATGTCATCCGTCAGGCGACTGAGCGTTTTGCTCTGGGTGTTGTAATGCCACAAAGAGGCGTATCGGTTGGCATTGTTCTTCACAAAGATCAGATCTTCGCTGTTTGGCGACCAGGTGTACTGAGTGATGCCATCATCATCATATTTACCGGTATCTATCTTGTGCAATTCGCCCGATTTAACATCCAGCCACCACATTGTGTGGTTTTTATCGGCAAACAATAGCTTTGAGCTGTCGGCTGACCAGATTGGGTCAAATCGCCAGATAGTGCCGTTGCTGGTGAGCTGCTTAACTGCGTTGTTGTTGGCGCGGTCTTTCAGGTAGATCTCATACTCGCCCGTGGCATCGCTCATATATGCAATGTAACGGCCGTTCGGTGACCAGCTGGCCGCAATTTCGCGCCCCTGTGCCGTCATACTCAGGTTGCGTGTTGTGCCCTGCTCAACCGGTACTGAGAAAATCTCACCCCGCGCAGTAAATAACGCCCGCTTACCATCGTGAGAAACATCCATTGAATCAATGAACTTGCTAACATTTTTGGTATAAGGCATAGCATACTTGCGTACCCCAGGCACATTAATGGTCAGCTTTTCTGTGGCTTTGGTTGCCTCATCAAAACGATACAGATAACCGCCATTTTCATACACAATGGCATTTGGTCCGGCCGATGGCCACAGTACGTCATAGTCACTGTGGTTGGTCATTTTCACCGGCGCTTTGCCATCACGGTATTTGTAAAGGTTCAGGGTATAATCTCTGTCAGAGACAAAGTAAATGCTGTCATTTACCCAGGTTGGCTGCTGATCCGTTGCTCTGTGCTCAGTCAGCTGTTTTGAGGTGTTGTTTTCCAGGTCATACACCCAGACATCCTGGGCACGACCGCCCCGGCTGCGTTTCCAGGTTCTGAATTCCCGGTCTATGGGCGTATACACAAACTTTTTGCCATCAGGCGACAGCATACCTCCACCGCTTTCAGGAATAGCCAGTGGCTGCTCCAGTCCGCCATCTGCGGGGATCATGTAGGGGCGACCCATGCGCTTACCCCAAGGGGTACGGTTGGCGCGAAACACAATGTGTTTACCATCCGGTGTCCAGTCAAACACCCGGTAATCAAAGCCGCCGCGTGGTGGCATTGGGCCCACATCATTATAATAGGTCAGCTGCTTTAGGTCAGAGCCATCGGCATTGATCACATAAATCTGACGGCTGCCATTGTACTCGGCAGCAAAGGCTATGCGCTTTCCGTCCGGTGAAAATTTAGGGAAAGTCTCAAAACCAACGTGGTCGGTCAGACGGGTGCTGTTACCCGATTTGGTATCGGCAATGTAAATATCACCACCATATACAAAGGTAACCTTGTCCTGGTGAATATCCGGGAAGCGCAGCAGGCGCGTATCCTCAGTTTGGTAAGCAGCGGCCAGCGGCGCTGCCACAGCCGCAATGGCGGCAACTAAGTGCTTGAGTTTCATAAGCCTCACAAGTTCATTTTGTTATTTTATCTCATTTATAATAACAATTCTGTTCCTAATTACAGCTAACTTGCGGCCAAAAGCTTGTTACAAAATATGAAACCCCGATATTTTTATCTAAATTGGATGCATCCGGGCCCGGATCACTGAAAGTTCAGCACTTCCACACCCATATCTTCTTTGATGTGTTCAATCACCATATAAGTGTGATTAGTACCAACCCCCGGTATTTCAACAATCTGCCCCAACACCTCACGATACTGGCGCATATCCTGTACCCGGATCTTTAATAGGTAGTCGAACCCGCCTGCCACCATATCGCAGGCTACCACGTTGGGGATCTCCAGCACATGCTGTTTAAACGTCTCGAATACCGACTCGGTTGAGCTTTTGAGCGTGATCTCAACATGGGCCACCAAGTGCTGGCCCAGTTTGGCGGCATTTAAGCGGGCTGCATAGCCCTCGATATAGCCTTCCGCCTCGAGCTTTTTTACTCGATCCAAACAAGGGCTGGGGCTCAAGTTGACGGCTTTAGCCAGATTTACATTGGAAATACGGGCGTTTTTTTGCAGGATGTCCAGGATCGCCATATCAATCCTGTCGAGCACCCGCGTTTTAATTGAAGTGGTCATTCAGCATATAATTCTGCACAGCTTGGCAATTACCCGCAAATTTACCGTAATCAAAAAAAATAAGACAGCATATTCTGCTGTCTTTTCGATAGAATGTCCCCGAAATTTGACGTAACCGCCACACCTCAGACTTATCCGTGGCGCTAGATTTTATTGAACGCGAGACTGGCTAAAAGTTGAACACACACTGAGGTGTGTTAAGGTTAGCATTATGACCGCATCATATTGTCGTAATTGATACTTCTTGTAGGTGCTCTGTAACGTTTAAAAGTTACAACCCGCTAGCAAGCGCTTACCAACCTTGCTCGCACCGCTACATTAAGCTGTTCAATTTACAATCATTTTTGACTCTTATTTTATGAGGCTGAGTTATGCTTTATAACGGCGATTTGACAACCACTTGTCCTATCAGACAGAAGATCCGCGATTTTTACCGCATCGATGAAAACGAAGTTATCGACCATATTCTGCCCCTGGCCGAAGTGGGTGTAACTGCACGTAGCCGTGCCTGGGAAAGAGCGCGCCAGATGGTGCTCAATATTCGTCGCGATCAGGATGGCCAGAATGGTGTAGACGCACTGCTGAACGAATTCTCTCTGTCATCAGAAGAAGGCGTGGTATTGATGTGTCTGGCAGAAGCCCTGCTGCGCGTGCCAGATAAAGAAACTCAGGATCAACTTATCCGCGACAAGCTGGCTAAAGGTGACTGGAGTTCACACTTAGGCAGCAGCGACTCGCTGTTCGTAAACGCTTCAAGCTGGGGCCTGCTGGTCACCGGTAAAATGGTCAACTACAGCGACAAAAACCAGGAAGAGCAGTTTGGTGTACTAAAGCGTACCATTGGCCGCCTGGGTGAGCCGGTGATCCGCAAGTCGGTAAACTTCGCTATGAAGATCATGGGTAAGCAGTTTGTTATGGGTGAAACCATCCAGGACGCTATCACCCGCGCCGCAGAAAAAGAACAAAAAGGCTATGTGTACTCGTACGATATGCTGGGCGAAGGCGCCCGCACTATGGCCGATGCTGAGCGTTACTATCAAAGCTATATGAATGCGATCCACGCTATCGGTAAAGCCGCAGCAGGACGTGGCCCAATTAAAAGCCCAGGTATCTCTGTTAAGCTCTCTGCAATCCACCCTCGCTATGAGTTCTCTCACAGCGACCGCGTAATGGACGAGCTGGTGCCTAAGCTCAAAGAACTGGCCTTGGCTGCCAAACAATATGATATTGGCTTTACTGTCGATGCCGAAGAAGCAGATCGACTGGATATTTCTCTGGACGTGATTGAAGCGGTATTCTCCGATCCTGAGCTGGACGGCTGGAATGGTTTTGGCCTGGCAGTACAGGCTTATCAGAAGCGTGCTATTTTTGTTGTTGAGTGGGTTGCCGACCTGGCGCGCCGCGTTGGCCGCAAACTAATGGTTCGTCTGGTAAAAGGCGCTTACTGGGATACTGAAGTTAAGACCACACAGCAAGATGGTTTGGACCACTTCCCGGTATTTACCCGTAAAGCAACCACAGACGTATCGTACAAAGCGTGTGCAATCAAGCTATTAGAAGCCCGTGATGTGCTGTTTCCACAGTTTGCCACTCACAACGCTTACACAGCAGCCACTATTCTTGAAGTTGCGAAAGGCGACAACACCGGGTTTGAGTTTCAGCGCCTGCATGGTATGGGTGAGTCGCTGTTTGACCAAATCGTGACCAGTGAAGGCATTCAGTGCCGTGTTTACGCACCGGTTGGCCATCACGAAGACTTGCTTGCCTACCTGGTACGTCGTCTGCTTGAAAACGGTGCAAACTCCTCTTTCGTAAATGCCATTGTAGACACCACTAAGCCTGTTGAGTCACTACTGCCAGATCCGGTTGAAACCCTGCAAGGCCTGCGCAATAAGTACAACAAGCAGATCAGCCTGCCTATCGAGCTATACGGCGATGAGCGTGCCAACTCAAAAGGCATGGATCTGACTGATATCAATGTACTAACGCCATTTAAAGAGAATCTGGACAACTGGTTCAACGAGCACCGCATTGAAGAAAGCGACGTTCCTGAGGGCCGTATGGCCGTGCGTAACCCGGCCAACCACACAGAAATTGTCGGCCATGTTCCAATGCACGATGACGCCTACATGCAAAGCATTCTGAGCAATGCCGAAAATGCCTTTGCCGAGTGGTCACAAACGCCTGTAAAAGAGCGTGCCGATCTGCTGCGCCGCGTTGGCGATATTCTTGAGCGTCACCACGATGAGCTGGTAGCTATCTGTATCAAAGAAGCCGGTAAAATCACTCAGGATGGCATAGATGAGGTCCGTGAAGCCGTCGACTTCTGCCGCTACTATGCGGCGCGTGCCGAAGAGCTGTCGAAAGATGAGCGTTTTGAAGCCCGTGGCGTGATTTTATGTATCAGCCCGTGGAACTTCCCGCTGGCGATTTTCCTTGGTCAGGTTGCCGCAGCCATCGTAACGGGTAACACGGTTATTGCTAAGCCTGCTGAGCAGACTAGTATGATTGCCCTGCGTTGTATCGAATTGATGCGCACTGTGGGCCTGCCAGAGCACGTTGTACAGCCAGTGATTGCCCGTGGTAGCGAAGTTGGTAAGCACATTGTGCCGGATGAGCGCATTCAGGCCGTGATGTTCACAGGCTCTACTGAAACCGGCACTTTGATCTCGCAAATTCTGGCTGAACGTAACGACATTCAGGTACCGCTGATCGCAGAAACCGGTGGTCAGAACTGTATGGTGGTTGACTCTACGGCACTGCCAGAGCAGGTTGTGGATGATGTGATTTCATCTGGTTTCCAAAGTGCCGGTCAGCGCTGTTCTGCACTGCGTGTACTGTTCCTGCAAGACGACGTCGCTGATGGCATTATCAAGATGCTACAAGGTGCATTGCAGGAGCTGCATGTTGGCGACCCGGCCATGTTGTCGACAGACGTTGGCCCGGTGATCGACGAAAAAGCCCTGAACACCCTGACCAAGCATGTTGAATATATGAAGAGCAACGGCAAGCTGTTGTTCGAAGCGAAGATCCCAGATAACAGCGAGAACGGCGCTTACTTCTTTGCACCGCGCTTGTATGAAATCTCTGACTTGTCTGTCCTTAAACGTGAAGTCTTTGGCCCGGTTGTACATATCATCCGCTTCAAGGGCGAAGAGCTGGATAAGGTGATTGACCAGATCAATGGCACAGGTTACGGCCTGACTATGGGGGTTCACTCACGTATCGAATCACGCTGTGAGTACCTGGCGAAGATGTCTCGTGCGGGTAATGTCTATGTTAACCGCAACATGATCGGCGCCATCGTTGGTGTTCAGCCGTTCGGTGGTCGTGGTCTGTCTGGTACAGGCCCTAAAGCCGGTGGTCCAAACTATCTGCTGCGCCTGGTGAAAGAAAAAGCGTCTCCGGATAACGTACAGATGACCAACCTGACACCGGATGAGCTGGAAACACACCACTTCCCGGGTGCCGTTGAGCAGGTTGAAGCTTTGATGCAAAACTCACTGCGCGACGAGAAGATCTGGCGTGCGACACCGCTGAATGACCGTGTTTCTGCGGTACGTCAGCTGCTTGCTAAAGTCGCCACGGTTGAAATCATCGACGAGCTGGCGGACGACTTAGCGTTGACACTGGCAGATGCCCGTGCACAGCTTAACCGCCTTGAAAAGCGTATGCGTTCACACATCGTGTTGCCTGGGCCAACGGGTGAATCGAACACCCTGCACCTTGAGGCGCGCGGTTGTGTGGTGTGTTATGCCGATAAGAGTACCTCGTTTAACTTCTGGGCACTGTCAATTATCACCGCACTTGCGGCGGGTAACACAGTGATCACCGTTGCCTCTGAGCTGTTCTACGAGGAAGCGCAGGCGTTTCGCGATAAGTTTATCGCCACCGGCGTTGCCGAAGGGGTATTCCAGGTTGCTAAGCCAAATCAGCTACAAGCTATCCTGGCGCACCCTCACCTGGCAGGTGCCGTGGTTGCCGCGCGCTCTTCGCGCCTGGGCTACTTCAGTCAGCAGCTGGCTGCGCGTAAAGGCGCTATCCTGCCGGTGATCAGCGCAGAATACTACGACACGCTGATCAGCCGTCTGGTTACAGAGAAAACGATCAGTATCGATACCACAGCATCGGGCGGTAATACCTCACTGATGACGCTGGTAGAAGACGACGAATAACGTTAGTCGTTAAGTTACACTCTCTTTAAGCCGGCATTCGCCGGCTTTTTTACGCAAATTTATGTCAAGTTTCCATAGCCTTAAACGGATATGTAATGCACAAATTACATACCTGTACCTTGATTTGTAGCAAAACTATTTCATTTTTAAGTTAACCGTTATATGGTGCCAGCTTCTCTCACTAAGTTAGGGGCTATGTGTGCAAAAAAACAAAACTATCGGCAGCATGTTAATTGTCGCCGGCACCACCATTGGCGCAGGTATGCTGGCATTACCCATCGCCTCCGCAGGGCTGGGGTTCACCACCGCGTTACTGTTGATTTTGGCCACCTGGGCCTTAATGACTTACACCGCCTTACTGATGCTGGAATTGCATCAATATGCCAGCAAAGAGGCCACATTAAATACGCTGGCCAAACGTATTTTAGGTAAGAAAGGGCAGTATATTGCCAACTTCTCTATGGTGTTTTTATTCTATGCACTGTGCGCCGCTTATATTGCTGGCGGGGGTGCCCAACTGCAAGAAAAGCTAACAGCACTGACCAGCATGGAGATTGCTCCACAAGCAGGCTCAGTGCTTCTGGCTATTATGGTTGCGACAATCGTGACATTAGGCACCAGTACCGTGGATAAGCTCAACCGGGTATTGTTCACTATCAAGCTGGTCGTTCTGGCCAGTTTGTTTTTCGTGCTGACTCCTTATGTGCGTGGCCAGCATTTACTGGATATGCCAATTGAGCAAGGCTTGATCGTCTCTGCTCTGCCGGTGATTTTTACCTCATTTGGCTTTCATGGCTCGATCCCTTCTATCGTTAAATATGTCGGACTTGATATTCGTACACTGAGAAAAGTAATGATAGTGGGTGCCTCACTGCCTTTGGTCATTTACATTGGCTGGCAGTTACTCAGCCAGGGCGTGATGGCACAAAGTGCCTTACTAAACAGCGAAGGTTTACCTGGGTTTGTCGACAGCATCTCAAGTATTGCCCATAGTCCTCAGGTCAGTACCTTCGTTACCCTGTTTGCCGACCTGGCACTGGCGACCTCCTTTTTGGGTGTCAGCCTGGGGTTATTTGACTTTTTTGCCGATGCATTTAAAAAGCGTAATACCGTGTCGGAGCGTATCATCACCGCACTGATTACTTTTTTACCTCCCCTTGGCTTTGCCCTGTTTTATCCGCAAGGATTTATCATGGCGCTGGGCTATGCCGCCATTGCACTCGTGGTGCTGGCCATTTTTCTGCCTGTCGCTATGGTCTGGCAACAGCGTAAAACGCACCAAGCGGACAGCGCAAATCAGCCAGCTGACGGCTATCAGGTGGTAGGCGGAAACCTGGGTCTATTGTGTGCCGGCCTGTGTGGGGTCCTGATCATCTCAGCCCAATGTTTGCAAATGCTCGGCGTGATACCGGCGCTTTAACAAATAACCACATTTTTTGCCTCGATTTAACCGCGGCTGGCGATATAATGTCCCACTAAGACATTCCAGCCGTAGTTAAGAAGGACCGTATGAAGCACCTGATCCCCCTTATTCTTCCAGCCGCATTGCTTGTCGCCTGTGGTGGCGAAAATAGCGAGCCTTTGAAAGCCAACCCTGATAGTTCTGATGGCGCGTCAACGGATAATAGTAGCCAGGATACCAGCAACCTGGTACAAAGCTGCGGTAACAACTTTAATGCCCAGAGGTCGCTTAATAAGTTCGAAAGCAGTGCCGTATTTTGGCAAATTGAGGGCGCCCAGCTACAGTCAAAACCGCAATTGATGATGTTTGCTGATAAGTTTTCTCTGAATGCGTCTCACGAACTCAGTTCAGATAAGACTCTGTGTCTGCTGGCAGCAAATATCTTTGGCTCCAGTGGTGCTCAAACCTGGATGGGAGCAGACAATGGCTCAGTTAAACAGGGTGAACTCTATTATTACAGCCCTGCTATCACATTCACAGGGAGTTTACCGGAGTTCACCTCACTGGATGACTGGCGTGCTCAGGGCGCGCCTGCACAAACCGTTATAGCAACACCAGATAGTGAAATGACCGTTTGGTATCGTAACCAAGACGAGAATCGCTTTACTTTAGGAACCGCACAGAGCAATCAAAATCCGCTAACACTGAATTGTGATCAAGATGGATTTGCACTGTCCTATTCTCTTGCTCAGGTCGCACAAAGCCAGAGAGATACATTGAACCCCGGCTTCTGTGAAACTCAGGGCACCGGAGATAACGCGGTGACTCAGTGTCTGAGTGTGGCACTGACCACCACAGATAAACTAGAGTCGTGCAAATTTGGTGTAACCAGCATAGCATTGCCAGACAGTACAGGCGCTAAAACTGCGGTAAAAATCGCGGGGGAGCTGAGCGTTCTCACCACAGGTGCAGAACTAAATATTAGCCAAATCGATATTCGCTGATTGATATCAGGTATTGTTCAGGACGATAAGTATAGATAAGCCAGTGTTCAGATACGCTGGTTTATCAGGTACGCTAGAGATAGATATAATAGTAGGTGAAAAGCTTGATGCACACATTGTGCACAAACGTGAAAAATGAAGACCAGATATTTGCCTAAGTAAACGGACTAACGTTCAAGCAATTAACTGACGTCCTGAGGGGGCTGTGAAGAGACGCGTTTTCGGCCAAGAAGGTATATCAATGGCGCAAAACATAAAAACACGGTCGCGTAGTTGACTAAAGGTAAAATAGTTTTATAAAAATAACCTGAATAGCTCAGCTCCATGAGATGTCTATCAACCAGCCTGAACAGCTGTAATAGCGGCGCAGGTATCACAACCAGCTGACAAATAATACTCTGCCACATGTACATTTTGTCTTTGAGAGCCCAATAAGCAACGATGGCGATAAAGAGAATGTCAGCAGCAGCCCAATAAATGTACCTAAATACCATATGGGTATCGAGCTCTAGAATGAGATCGTGCGTTAAATACCCGTTCACAAAAAATGCAAAACACAACAACGAATATCGCAGCGCCAGCCTGTCTTTCAGAAAACAAAACAAGATAACTGACAGAGAGACAAGCATCATCTGGCTGTCAAAAATGGCACCCAAAAGCGGCTTTAAACTGTCACTGTTAATATCGATATTCGTCATTATGGTTATCTGAAACCGTTAGCCCTTACTTCGGCTGTTCGTTTCCATCGTCACCGCCACCATTTGAACCCGGCATATAAGCATATTTATTAAGCATTGTTTTCTCCATTAACATTATCAGATTAAATTCCGCTGAATAGCCTAGCCCAAGAATCGGTACCACGCAATACTTCTAGTTGTTTCCACGGACATTTATTGGGTCAGATTCTTTGGCTTTGCCCTGCATAATAGAGATTTCAACACGTCGGTTACGGCGCCGGTCTACATCTGTTTCATTGGGCACCAGCGGTCGGGTATCTGCATGCCCAACCACCACCATACGATTTTTATCAAACCCTGGTACGGTTTGCATTTCGCTCGCGACCGCCACCGCCCGAGTGGCTGACAGATCCCAATTGTTGCTATATAGCTCATTAGAAAACTGAAAATCATCTGTATGTCCGGACACAGTTATTTCGCCCGGTACATCTTTGAGTAGCTGAGCTATATCCTGGATCACGGGTTTAAATTTAGGCTGCAAAAATGCACTGCCCGACGGGAAAGAGCCATTTTCCTGAATTCGTATGATTATCTGCTGACCGAGCGATTCCAGTTCGATAGCACCATCCATAATTTGCTTTTCGAGCTGTTGTGCAATTTTCTTCACCAACTCATTCACCTGCTCCTGTTCAGCCGCAGCGATAGCCTGAGTCATAGACTGCTCCTGGGCGGTGCTGGAAGATTCGCCACCGCGTTTGTTACCGCGCTGCTCTTGTCGTCCACCTGCGGAGCTTTCGTCACCCGCCTGAAACTCCAGCATTTGCTGGGTCATTTCAACGGTCTGTTGCTGAATGGTTTCTATGGGAGTGGGCTCAGGCTTACCTGGTGTGAATTCCATTGCAATCACACTGGTGCCTTTGGGAATGTCTTTGACTTCAATTTTATTCTGAACACCAAATGCGAACTTCATTGAACCCGCAATTTGCTTGAACTTGAGTACATCCATTTCCGAAAACGCCAGCAGCAGAACGAAGAAACACATCAGCAGTGACATCAGATCAGCAAAAGTCCCCATCCAGGCAGGCAGGCCCGGGGGAGGACATTTGCATTCGTTCTCGTCTGACATAACTACTCCTCAGCCTCACCACCGCGCTTGGACTCAGGCAGGTAGTTTTTCAGAATACCTTCAATCACTTTCGGGTTCTGGCCATCCTGAATACCCAAAATGGCATCCAGGATCAAACGCTGGTTACGCTCTTCCTCGTCTTTGCGCAGCTCCAGTTTAACCTGAATAGGAATGGCTACCACGTTGGCCAAAAAGGCCCCATAGAGCGTGGTTAATAGCGCAACGGCCATCGCTGGTCCAATCGCTTTGGGGTCATCCATGTTAGATAACATGGCCACCAAGCCGATCAGGGTACCAATCATCCCCATCGCAGGCGCGATGTCTGCCAGGGATTTAAACAAACCTGCGCCCATTTCGTGACGCGTTGAGGTCAGCGCTATGTCTTTTTGCAAGGTTGCCCTAACTACATCCGCGTCGTGACCATCCACCAGCATATCGACGCCTTTGCGCATGAACGAGTTGGGAATTTCCGCTTCTTCCAGAGCCAAAAAGCCGCCTTTACGCGCAGAGTCCGCAAGCTCAACCGCTTTTTCAATCAACTCTTCCGGGGTTTCGAGCTTGAACATAAAGGCCTTACCGGCCACCTTACCAATGCCAAAAAACTGGCTCATGGTAAAGTTAGAAAGCACGATAAAGATCGAGCCACCAAACACGATAACCACTGATGGAGTGTTGTAAAACATGGCGATCTGGCCATCACTACTAAGTACCATGGACATCACAATCAAGCCTATGGCCCCTAAGATCCCAATCACGGTTGCTAAATCCACACACCCTCCAAAGGAATTTACCCGCTATCTATCACGCAGTTATTATTATCGACAGAGTTATCGGCCAGTTTTGCAATAACTTAACTCAATTATATTAAATTGCCTTGAAATTGCGAATTCATAAACCATTGACAGGCCGTCCGAACTGTATAACGCAAAAAGTCTGAGAGATCTTTGACCTCAATCTGTAATACTCATAAAATTAGGCGTTTTTTAATTTAGCTCAAAGTGAATATTGCACATGGCGACAAAAAAACCGGAAAACATGAGCTTTGAAGAAGCCGTTGACGAGCTTGAAAGCATTGTACAGGGTATGGAGCGGGGCGAGTTGACCCTGGAGCAATCCCTCAAACAATTTGAACGTGGGATCAAACTGGCTAACGCCTCCTCTCACAAGCTGCAACAGGCAGAACAGAAAGTGGCGATTTTACTCGGTAACGACGAGCAAAGCCCACTGAGTGACTTTACGGACGAGCTGGAATAAACGGTGGATTTACAAGCACAACTTGCCCATGCCAGAGCGCAGGTCGAAAACACTGTGGCGACCTATTTCGCCCAGACACTGGACAGTGACGAGACAGCCATTGCCGCGGCGCGCTATAGCATCAGTAATGGTGGCAAACGGTTACGGCCATTTTTAGTTTACGCCACGGGGCAAATTTTTGGCGCCTCACCGCGCGACCTGGATATCGCTGCCGCGGCAGTTGAGTGCATTCATAGCTACTCGTTAGTGCATGACGATCTGCCCGCCATGGACGATGACGACCTGCGCAGAGGAAAGCCCACCTGTCATATTGCCTTTGATGAAGCACAGGCCATTTTAGCCGGTGATGCCTTACAAACCCTGGCGTTTGAGTTGTTGTCTACACACACATTCTCGGTGCCGACAGCAAATCAGATTGCGATGATAAAAACACTGGCCAAAGCATCTGGGTTACAGGGCATGGTGGGTGGTCAGGCGCTGGATTTGGCCGCGACTGATAAGTCGGTGAGTTTGGCTGAGCTCGAGCGGATCCATCGCTTAAAAACAGGCGCCCTGCTGACCTGTGCCATTGAACTGGGCGCGTTGTGTGCCCCCGACGTCTCGCTTACTACTCTGGAGCGACTGCGTGACTATGGCCAGAATATAGGTCTGGCGTTTCAGGTTCAGGACGACATTCTCGACATTGAAGGCAACACAGAAGTACTGGGTAAACCTCAGGGGTCTGATCTGGAACATAATAAATCTACGTATCCTGCACTGTTGGGATTAACAGGCGCCAAGCAAAAAGCACAGGCACTCGTAGAGGACGCCAAACGGGCACTGCAAGACATAGATGCAGACACACAAACCCTGGCTTTGCTGGCAGACTATATCATCGCCAGAGACCATTAATGACACTGCACAGACTAGCAATCGACTGATAAGTCGCTAAATTAATAACTAGTTAAGTTATACTGTGGTGCATTGCACTGAGCACGCCGAATCAAGCGCCTGGAAAGCAGCTTGTAAATAGGCTGAGCCCTGGAACAGAATTCATAAATTTAATGGCAGATAACAATGACAACCAAGTCAGTAAACTCTGCCCAGGATAACGTAATCAATATGAGCCTTGATAACAGCAAGTATCCCCTTTTGGCATTGATAGAGCAGCCTGAGCAGCTGCGCACTTTGCCGCAACACAAACTGACCGAGTTCAGCAATGAACTACGCGACTATTTGCTCAACTCAGTTTCACAAAGTAGCGGCCACCTGGCCTCAGGCCTTGGGACCGTTGAGCTGACAGTCGCACTGCACTACGTCTACAATACGCCGGCAGATCGGCTCGTGTGGGATGTGGGCCATCAGGCCTACCCACATAAAATCCTCACCGGACGCCGAGATAAGATGCATACCATACGACAAAAAGATGGCCTGCACCCTTTCCCGTTCCGTGAAGAAAGCGAGTACGACACCTTCAGTGTTGGCCACTCCAGTACCTCTATCTCAGCAGCGCTGGCCATGGCCATTGCCGCAGAAAAGGAGCAACAGGGGCGTAAAGTCGTTGCCGTGATTGGTGATGGTGCGATGACCGCAGGCATGGCTTTCGAGGCAATGAACCACGCCGGTGATGTGAAATCAGACATGCTGGTGATCCTCAACGACAATGAAATGTCTATCTCTGAAAATGTCGGCGCGCTGAACAACCACTTTGCACGAATTTTATCCGGCAGCTTTTACACGAATATCCGCGAAGGCGGTAAAAAGTTACTCTCAGGCGTACCACCGGTTAAGGAGCTGGCCAGCAAAGTTGAGGAGCATCTCAAGGGCATGGTGATACCGGGTACCTTTTTCGAGGAGCTGGGCTTTAACTACATAGGCCCCATCGATGGCCACGACGTGAATATGCTGGTCGATACGCTCAGAAACATGCGTAACCTAAAAGGTCCGCAGTTGCTGCACGTTAAAACGCAAAAAGGTAAAGGTTACCAACCTGCGGAAGCCGATCCGATCGGTTACCACGGCGTGCCTAAGTTTGATCCAAGCATTCATAGCCTGCCTAAGTCCAAACCCAGTGCCCCGACTTTCTCAAAAGTGTTCGGCGACTGGTTGTGTGACATGGCGGAGCTGGACGCCAAGCTGATGGCCATTACCCCGGCCATGCGTGAAGGCTCCGGCATGGTGCGTTTTTCTAAAGAACACCCTAATCAATACTTTGATGTGGCCATTGCAGAGCAGCATGCCGTCACCTTAGGCGCCGGGTTTGCCTGTGAAGGTCTTAACCCCGTCGTTGCTATCTACTCTAGCTTTTTGCAACGTGGTTACGATCAGCTGATCCACGACGTCGCACTACAAAACCTGCCGGTGCTGTTTGCCATTGATCGCGCCGGGATTGTGGGTGCCGACGGCGAGACGCACCAGGGGGCATACGATTTGAGCTTTATGCGCTGTATTCCCAACATGGTAATTATGGCTCCGAGCGACCTGAACGAATGCCGTCAGATGCTTTACACCGGCCATCGTCTGCAACAGCCTGCCGCAGTGCGCTACCCGCGAGGTTCTGCAGGTGAAGCAGAGATTGAAGCACAGATGATTGAGCTGGAAGTAGGTAAAGCCAACCAGCTGCGCTCAGGTAAGAAAGTCGCCATTCTTAACTTTGGTACCTTGCTACACAATGCAAAACCAGTCGCAGACGCACTGGATGCCAGTTTGGTGGATATGCGCTTTGTGAAGCCACTTGATGGCGCCATGATTGAAAAGCTGGCAGCCGAGCATGACTTGCTAGTCACACTGGAAGATAATGCCATCGCAGGCGGTGCAGGCAGTGCCGTCAGTGAGTATCTTGCCGCTAAGCATATACTTAAACCCATTCTGCACCTGGGTATTCCCGATGAGTTTATCAAGCATGGTACTCAAAATGAAATGCATGCTGAAATGGGGCTGGACGCAAACGGGATCCAGCAAAGGATTGAGACTGTGTTATCAGGTTGGTAAGTTCACAGAACCTGATAAACCCGTCACACCCTTCTTGCATATAGTCACTGCTGTGCAGTGGCTATATGCAACTCCCCTCTGACAAATCCCCCAGAAAAACTCCGTTTACACTCTGCAACCAGCCCATCAAATAGAATCCACCGATAACTGTTCAAAACTTCTTATTTAAAGTGCTTATTTTGAGTGTGAACGCGAAGTTTTTTGCCTGGTCTGGTTGGTGCCTCTGCAATGCTACAACTAACTCTACTTTTTAGTTTGCACTTAATCGTCAGTTATTGTAGCTTAAAAGGGTACCAAGTGATTTGGTGCATTTGAAAATAACAAAAAGTTTAATATCTACAAGGAAATGATTATGAAATTAAAACTAAACAAAAAGAAAATGAAAACCCTGTCTACCGACCATTCAAACCTGCCAGCGAACATGACTCCACAGGTTGCCGGTGGTACTGACATTAACAGTAGCTACCCTTCTTATCGCTGTGGTGGTGGTAATGATACCTCACTAAGTGCAGATGGTGTAACACACTGTGTAGCACACACTTGCGGCCGTAATGGCTGTGGTGATATTTTGTAACTACACCTCTTTGTTTTAAAAACAGAGAGCTTAATGAAACGCCTCTATGAGGCGCTTCAGAGTGTTGAAAAAGGGCAGGACACAGAGCCAGCCCTTTGATCTAATAAGCGCAGTGAGTTTGGTGAATTCACCATGCTTAAATACAAAACCCCTCAGCAATATCAACTAGAAATGGTCGCTATCGAACAACTGGTTTCCAAAGGCTATTTAGCGCACCTGATTGACCTCGCCATTGATTTTGAGTTTATTCACAACTAAGTCTCTCCCCTTTATTGTAAAAACAATGGCCGTCTGGCTGTTAACCCCCGTTCGAATGTGCAAAATATTATTTCCTGGATATCGGTTTGGTATCCGCAGCGAGCGTCGCTTAATCAAAGAAGTTTAAGCTAACGTCACTTATTGTTAGTTTTTAGGTATGGGAGTTAGCGAAGATGTGATCCACCACTCGACGCTAAGTCACAACAGAATTAAGCGATTTAAAGACAGCAACATTTATCAATCTAAGCCACCGCCTTCACAGTGGCTTTTATATTTCACCATCACTGGCTGGACAAACCCCGTTCAATACAACACTTTAACCAGCAACTTAAAGACCAACCCGCTCTCATTATTGACAACTTCCAGGTTGGCAAACCGGATGGAACGCAATGACGATAACTTTTCCAACTTTTTTAATCAGGACCTGTCATGGCTGATGGCTCGGCACTTTTTGACTGGCAAAGCAGTGCACATATCGGTTTTGAGCAACTGCAAGTTTACTTTTTAGCCTGATCCCCCAGCTGGTCGTCGCAGCAATGATTCTGTTACTGGGCCTGCGCCTGGTTACTGAGCAAACTGGCACTGACGCTGCTTCAGGTGCTCAACAAGGCACTGGCCAGCATCCAGCAAAAGACACAACAACCCAGGCAGGTGCAACTTACTTCCCGGCACATTAAGGTCATTTGTCGAAGTGTTTTTTGGCTGACACTGCTGTTTTTTGCCACGGCCGCCGCTTCCAGCCTGGGCTTAAGTTTATTTACTGCTCCTTGGTGATAGCAGGCAGTGCCGGCGCCATTGTGCCCATTGCGCTGAAAAAGTTTGGTCTCGACCCTGCACAGTCATCCTCCATCGTATTAACAACCATCACCGACATTGCTGGTTTTATGTCTTTTCTGGGTATCGCCCTGTTATTGTCGGATATGCTGCCCGTCGGTTAGTTACTTTGCGCCATATCAAAAGGCGGCGTCTTTATACTGGAAAAGTGTCACCAACTAGCAGAGAATACGTCGGTGATTAAATGGAATTAGCGTGTCCCGCCGGGACGAGTCTTCACGGAACCAAGTCCACTCGAGTTCCCAAAATACGAGTGAGCGACGCCTGAACTGTGCCCTCTTCGTATTGTCGGGTAAGTGGTTCTTAGTAGCCAGACCACACCATACTGGCTGCACATCAGGAGTTTCCCTATGTCATCGATAACACCCCAACAGGCCGCTCAGCTGGCGCTCAATTGTATGGATTTAACCAGCCTGACCGGCGCAGAAAGCGACGACGATATTATCCAGCTTTGCCAGCAGGCCAGCTCAGAGGCAGGCGCCGTGGCCGCAATCTGCATTTTTCCTCAGCATATTCCTCTGGCCAAACAGCACCTGGCTGAGGGGATCAGGATTGCCACGGTCACTAACTTCCCCCATGGCTCAGAGGATATCGCCAGCGCAGTTGAGCAAACCCGTGCGGCAGTCGTGCTCGGTGCCGACGAAGTCGACGTGGTGTTTCCTTACAGGGCACTGATGGCTGGCAATAGCGAGGTTGGTGCGCAACTGGTGCGGCAATGTAAAGCGGCATGTGGCACTGGGGCACAGCTCAAAGTCATCATAGAATCTGGTGAGTTTAAAACCGCGCAACTCATTGAACAAGCGTCGCACATTGCCATAGCAGCGGGTGCCGACTTTATCAAAACCAGCACCGGCAAAGTGGCGGTTAATGCCACATTAGACGCCGCACATGTGATGCTCAATACCATCAAAAACAGTGGCAAAGCCGTTGGCTTTAAAGCCGCCGGTGGCGTACGTACGGTGAATGATGCCTGCGCTTATCTGGACACCGCCCGGCAAATTATGGGCCCCGACTGGGTCAACTCACAGCATTTTAGATTTGGTGCATCTAGCTTACTCAGCGATGTGCTGAGTACTTTGACAGGCTCTGCCAAAACGTTATCGGGAGACTACTGATGAGCAGCCCCCACCAAACCGTTCACATCAATGCGCCAGCCGATGCATTTGCCGATACCGTGTTACTGCCGGGCGATCCGCTGCGTGCTAAGTTTATTGCTGAGCACTTTCTCACGGACGTGAAAGAAGTCAACAATGTGCGCAATATGCTTGGCTACACCGGCTTTTTTCAGGGCCACAGGCTGTCTGTGATGGGTACCGGCATGGGGATCCCCAGTTGCTCCATTTATGCCAAAGAATTGATCACTGAATATAAAGTGAAAAATCTGATCCGGGTGGGCAGCTGTGGTGCCGTGTCCGAGCAGGTAAAACTGCGTGATATTATTATTGCGATGGGCGCGTGTACCGACTCCAAGGTAAATCGCATACGCTTTAAAGATCATGACTTTGCCGCCATTGCCAATTTTGAGCTGCTGAATACTTGCGTCAATACCGCAGCACAGCTGGCGTTAAAAGTGCAAGTTGGCAATGTATTTTCATCCGACCTGTTTTATACTCCTCAGCCAGAAATGTTTGACCTGATGGATAGCATGGGGATCCTGGGTGTAGAAATGGAAGCGGCCGGTTTATATGGCGTCGCGGCACAATATGGTGCCAGGGCCCTGACTATTTTAACCGTTGCCGATCACATCACCCTAGACACGCACCTGAGCAGTGACGCCAGGCAGTCTTCCTTTGCACAGATGGCTCAGCTGGCTTTGACGACGGCCAAAGCGCTGTAACTGTGCCGGGCTTATGCGTCCACTAAGGCGCTAAGCCCCATCAGGCAAATTCAACACCATTGCCTGAACGAATTACATAAAACTTATGACCAAAACCCGACAAATTATTTATGCGGTTGTGCTCAACCGAGGATTTTTACTGTTCCCACTGGTGCTGATCAGTCTGCTGGTTGGCAGTATTACCGCAGACGATCTGCGTTTTTTACTGGGGCATATGGACACACACGGTTATCAGCGTGTGATTGATAACGAGTCGACCATTACCATTTTGCTGATCGGGTTTGGGGCAATTATGGATGGTCGTAAAATCTTCTCAAAGCGTTTGCTGGAAAGTAAAAACGACCCAACGCTTGAACAGCACAGTGCCCTGAATGCCACCTCTGAATACTATGGCTTTATGCTGATTGTGATAGGCATTGCCATCGAAATTGTTGACCAAATCACAAGGTATCTTCGTACTTTTGACATCGACATTATGGCATTTGAGGCCATCTTCAGCCTGGTATTTAATGTGATTGCACTCATTGTGATGCTCAAAGCAGCCTACAGAATCGCGGCCATTGACATAGAAGCGCATCAGCTTTAAGCCTCTTCTCAGCGTATCTCATACACCCTCTGTAATACAAAGTAATATACTTGCGGCATTCGAGCCTGTAGGATAAAAATAGGTGTAAGTATCTAATATCAAAGCGCTAGGGATTGTTTTATGTCAACAGAAGCATTTACGGGCGAACTCATGCCCTTTGTCGGTAATTTTGTCGTAGAGAACTATCTACCATGTAACGGCCAGCTAGTCAGCATAGGGCAATATACGTCACTTTACTCATTGGTGAGTACCTTTTATGGTGGCGATGGTCGGGTCTCCTTTGCCGTGCCAGATCTGCGCGGCCGCAGCCTTATTGGCCACGGAAAGGCACCCGACTTAAAATATGATTATCAAATCGGTATGGTTGGGGGTATTGAAGAAAAAACGCTCACTGAATATGAGTTACCTACGCACAATCACACTGCATCGGTTCAGGTCCCCCCTTTCACAAGCAATACGACGTCATCCATGTCAGTTGCAAACAATTATGCCAATATACCAGCACCCAATACCGGCGCATTTCTTGGTAAACCACAGGATCAAAGTTTCTTTATACCAAACGCATTTGAGGCTGCCCAACCCGTTGGGATCAAAGGTGTGAATGTAGAGGTTCAGTCTGTGGCCGCGGCCAACGTTGGGATGCTTGACACAGGTCAGAGCGAGTCTATTGATATCCGCAACCCGGTTCAGGCAGTGAACTGGCTCATTTGTGCAGACAACCTGTACCCGTCACGTTCTTGATCAGAGCTAAGCTCAATCATCAGCATTTATCGGCTCGCATCCCTTAATACCTGCCAATTGGTGTATTCGGTATGTGCTGTAATACAAAGTAATATACTTCTGAAAAAGGATGAGGTATGGTTGATTTTGACTATAACGTTTTTAACAACAATGATTTAGGGAGAGCATGTTATGGCTGCCGACGCATTTATCGGTGAAATGATGCCGTTTACAGGTAACTTTGCAGTACGCCAATTCGCAGAGTGTGGTGGGCAACTCATTTCAATCTCACAATTCTCAGCAGCGTATGCCATCCTGGGCACATTCTATGGCGGCGATGGCAGAAGCACCTTTTCTATGCCAGACCTGCGTGGCAGAAGTCCTGTCAGCCACGGACAAGCACCAGGCTTATCCTATTACCCGTTAGGGAGCAAAGGCGGTAATGAAACCGTCCAACTGACAACCGCACAACTCCCTGAACACTCTCACTCGGCAGTTGCCTCAGTGCAAGTATCAAGCGCGGCCACGGCAACCTTGTCTGTGGCCTCCAACAATGCCAATAGCCCAGTACCGACTGCCGCTGCTTACCTTGGTAAACCGCAGGATTCGAGCTACTTTTTGCCAAGTCCATTTGAAGCAGAACAACTGGTAGAGATCCAGGGGCCAGACGTTCAGGTGGAATCAGTCGTCGACAACGCAACGGTCACAGTAGGCAACACAGGTTTAGGTCAGGAAGTTAGCTTACTGAGCCCGTTTACTACGATTAACTGGCAAATGTGTTTGAATGGACTGTTTCCATCCCGCGCATAATGGCTAATTAGACCACTTCGCATCGGGAGGCGATCCTCCTGATGTGAATTATTAAGTTACAAAGCGACCTAGTATTGCCCTGGCAGATAGCCAGGTAGTGATTTTATTGTGAACAACAGGCGCGCACTAGGACTAGCCGGCTTACGCCTGCCATACGCCTTCAGGCAATGCCATTCATTGCATCCATCTGATGCACTTTTTATCGCTATTTTAATAACATCTAACTGTGAGGTAGAACCATGCTAGTTGAAGCATACCAGGGTGATATGATGCCGTATGGCGGCGACTTTACTGTAGAAGGTTACGCACCATGCGATGGTAGCCTAATGTCAGTCAACCAGAATCAGGCACTGTTTACTATATTAGGCACCAAATACGGTGGAGATGGACGCAGCACATTTGCAACTCCGGATCTGCGTGGCAGAAGCCCGATACGCTATGGTAAAGGGCCAGGGCTATCGGATTACCCACTAGGCTGGAGGAGCGGAACAGAAAAAGTCAAACTCGCACCATATCATTTGCCCCCTCACTCACATAAAGTTGAAGCAATAGCCCAGTTCACTATGGTATCGAACAATGCCAATACTACTTACCCTGATTATACAGGCAATAGTTATATGGCGCCCATAAAGCCACCAAAACCTACACTACACACATCTTCCTCATCCTTCTTCACACCTTCTGACTTTGAAGAAGCCGATTTCCTGAGCCCCATCAAAGGGGTTGAAATAGAGGCCCTAGCTCTTTCAAAAGACTTTGACAATGTAGAGTTTGATATTCGCAACCCAGTTTTAGCCATTGGCTGGCAGATCTGTATTCTGGGTGCTTATCCGAGACGTGCTTAATCAATACTAACCGGGTGCAATGCACCCGGATTGGCCTGTCACTCTTCTTACTCACCCGTTCCTAGTCACCTTCAACAAACTCATCGATTCGCAGACCCTCTCTGTTACTTCACGCTCACACGACAATGACTCCAACCGTGTCACAAAAACCACACTAAAGAATGAAAAAAAAATTTATAACAACCATTAATTCGTAATCCTGTACAATATTCATCGCACATTAATCCAACTCTACTCTTAGGAAAAAACATGAAAAAACGAGTGTTACCTGCCATGCTCGCCACATTATGCTGGCACGCATCGGGAACTGAACTGGTACAGGATGGCCAGTTCGAGCAACAAACACTGGCTGAAGCACAGTTAAGCCACACCTCTGATGTCTGGACATTTTCCGATAGTCAAGCGGGGATCATTAACCTCTCCTCAGCTCATTATGCCGATCATCAAGCCGTAAATAACGTCGCCTTCATTGGTCAGGGTGCATCCCTGAGCCAGGCCCTGCCTGTGCCATTGAGTTTAACCAACAACTACATGATCCAGGCTAAATTGGGCGTGCGCGCCAGTGTTAACCCGGCCAACTTTAGAGTTGGCTTTCGCATTGCAGAGCACTTTGTTGATGTCACTCCTGATCTCACGTTAGTCGAAGGGGCATTTGTCCAGCTCAATGTGACCTTTGAGCCGACCGAGGCGCATCGTGCGCTTGCTGAGTTGACAGATACGATGGCACTGGAAATACACAATACCAGCATTGATGCCAATACCATTGATGTAGACGCCGTCTCCGTAGTTAGCCTGGCTAAACCACTGGATGATGACGGCGATGGCATGACCAATGACTGGGAAATTCGCTATGGATTAAATCCAGCAGATGCAAGTGATGCCAGTGCAGATGTAGATCAGGATAGCGCCAGTAACTTAGCTGAGTTTCTGGCCAATACTGACCCCACTGATCCCAACAGTTACCCGGCATTATTTGAGCCACTGGCGCAGGCCAACCTGGAAATACCCGGCGCCCTGAGATTAACGCCTAATGCCAGTGCACCAGTCCCTTGCAACCCAGAGCACACAGGCTCGATATACTACAGCAGTGTAGATAAGCAGATTTTTAGCTGTGATGGCGCACTCTGGCGCGAGTTACAAGGTGAACAAGGGTTACAGGGTGAGCAAGGACTCCAGGGGCCACAAGGTGAGCAGGGGTTACAAGGGCCACAAGGTGAGCGCGGACAACAAGGAGAACCAGGCATACAGGGGCCACAAGGTGAACAAGGCCTGCAAGGACCCAAAGGAGATCAGGGTCTGCCTGGCACCACACACTGGCGTGATGGCGCAACAACCGTATCAACCACCGTTTCCGTCGGTGTGGGCACCCAGTCACCCAGTGCAGCGCTGGAAGTGATTGGTAATGCCATCGCCAACGATCCTATCGCGCCAAACCATCTGGTGACCAAACGTTATGTTGATAATGCCAGTCAGTCTCTGGAAGCAAAATATGCCCGTTTACTCGACATGGTTAACGTCCTCAATCAGGAAGTGTACCCCAGCGATGGGATCAGCTGTGAAAGCATTGCCCTCAGTGACCCAACTGCAACATCTAACTTGTATCTGATTGATGCGGATGGTCCCGGTGGCGCACCTGCTATCCAGTACTTCTGTCACTTTGAAGACTTGACACTCTCCCGCCCGGTTGTCACCGATGGTGATACCACGGGCGCCAATAATAACATTGCGCTGGTCTACACGAATTCACTTTCACCGGGTAACTACAGCGCCAGTGGCACCGTTAACCAGTTCAGTCCGGCTGGCGCATTTGACGGCCACCTGTATTACACGGATCCAAATCCGAAAATTAACCCTCAGGCAGGTGAAATGCTGACGCACGGGATCTGGCTTGGCCCAACCAACAGCAACGAGTGGTTGCAAGTCTCCTTTGCCAGAAAAGCTGTGATCACCGGTTTTAGCACTCAGGTGTCGATGAAGCACGCAGAATTTTCACCACGGACACCCAAAGAAGTAATTGTTCAGGTGTCAGACGATGGCATCACATTCACCGATCATGAAACCATTACGATGGAAAAAGGGACCAGCCACGTTAAACTCTCGAAGGCTGCTTTAGGAAGCAGCTTCCGACTGCTGGTGCTGAGCACCCATGGCTCTGGCGACTATACTCAAATCGACGAAATGGAATATTACGGCTTCTTTGTTGATGAGTTTGCCAATAACAGTCCACAGGCACAGGGCAAAACCTGTCATGACATTCAACAAACCAATCCGACCAGCCAGTCAGGCTATTACACGATAGACCCGGACGGGGATGGCAGTGTCGCCCCATTTGTGGCGTATTGCGATATGGAGACCCTCGGCGGAGGCTGGACGCTGTTTGCCAATCATGCCGACGGTATTGACAGAAAGCTGATCCGTGAACCTGTCAGAGTCGACCAATATGGCGTGCTGGAATCCTCAAGATGGCAGGCACTGCGCGCTGCGATGACAGAGGGACTGATGTTTGTTGATGAGCACAGTAAAGTATCTATGATCTCGGCCTTCAATGTTACCAACCCAACTGGCGTAGGATGCCAGGGACTACTGGACGACACCGCCGCAGACTTAACGGCCACTTTCGACAACACCCCTCACCTCGAAGGCCTGAATATTTTCAGATCTGAGCCCACAGGGGTGCCCTGTAGTTATGTCGATAGCGGCACATTTACCATGGCGCAGCTTGCCGATAATACCGGATATTATCAATGGAATATTGCCGGTGCGGCTATTTTTAATGGCAATCCGGAGCGACAATTTACCATCTGGCCGTATCCGACCCTGTATTCTCACCCAGAACAGGATGTGCTGAAGTACTACATTAAATAACGCAACAGGTGCTGGCTAATGAACACATTAGCCAGCACCACTTCCTTCCAGTCAGACTAATCGCGCTCTTTACTGTCTTGTCAGTCATTATGAGTACGCTTCTAACAACTGCGCTTTAAGCAAAATTCATTTTTAACTTTACACTGCCAATATCTCAACGACAGCTCCACCAGATTCAAATACACCTTTGCCTGCTCTGAACAAGATGCCAGTATTTCTTTATGATTTACGCATTACAGGGCCTGTAAATGAATCAATTCATAACCTACAAAAAAGTCGCACATTATTATTTTTTTCATTGCGATCTGAGTTACAAATTACCCATTGCAGGAAATAGCAATAGGCGTCCGGGAAAGTGACTGTCAGATAATGCGGCAAAGAGCATAGAACCAACCCGGCTTTACCTTTACAACAATAAACAAAGGAACTACCACTATGGACTTTTTTTCCCGATACATTACCGGTGATGATCTCAGGAAGTTAAGAAAGAACAAAGGCGTGACAACACAGGCTATGGCAACTCAGCTTGGCGTATGTCGTAAAACCTATGAAAACTGGGAACGCGATGTTGGCCAACCTAAACTCAACCAATTCTTTGCAATGGTGACTTTTTGCTCCGTAGATATCTCTGATTTTCTCACCAAGATACGTCAGCACGGCCAGGCATGACTCTCTTCCCTCAGAGCGTTCAAAATGGGTCTGCTCTGAGGGCTTTAGTATAACCCCGAAAATCTCTTCAGGCTTCAGCCAGTGCCTCGGGCAGTTCATGCACCCAACGCACTTCTCGCATCCAGCTTGTCATTTTAGGAAACCCCTTTTCCGGGCAGGTCATATCCCAAGCGGTCAACAGTGGATCGCCAAATACTCCTCCATTTTGGAAACTCTCCTTCAGCGCCTGATTCATACCCTGATAACTGTTTTCCGGGAAAACCAGATCAATCGATAAGCCCAGGTGCCTAATGGCCGCTACAGACCAAGCCGTTGCCGCCATTTCTTCACCGTCCATCGCTTGTTTTTCGCGCCCATTTTTAAGCCCGTTTTTGTATACGTCTTTGTGCAGTTGTGGCCTGAATATCGGCTCACACACCGCAATGTGGCCCGCTTCATGGAGTATGTCTCCCGCGCAAACCAGTTTATCAACGTCTATATGTAGCACGCCATGTACGATTTGTAGCCCCGGCAAAAACATCTCTCCCTCAACAGGGCAAAGCGCATGGGGCAAATTAATGTCGCTCAGAAAGTCACAGATGATTTGAGTATCTTGGTCCATTATCGGCTCCTTGCACCGGGCATACATTGGCCCAGTTTGGTCTTATTTGATGATTTGCGAGTGTAGCGTTTTTAAAACATCTTAGATATTACATAAGATTACTGCATGAACGCCGATTGCGCCGCCGTTTTGGGTCACATTTTTAGATAGAAATCACGACACAGATCAATAAACGCCTCGCTATACTCCCCCATTTTGTTTCTCACACACAAACTGTGCAGCTCCTGCGTGGTTTGGTTGCGGTGGAATTCCAGCATCAGCCTGCTCACAGGTTTGTCGGGCGTCATGGACACATTACAACGGCGTGCCAGATATAGACCGCGCTGAACAGCCAGTGCAATAAACTCGTGCCCTTCCTGAGCTGGCAAAATCACCGCCAGCCGACCTTGTGCGTGACTGTGGTACATAAATGCGTCTATAAGCTGCACAAAGCTCAGGCTATCGGTATGGCGCGCAGTGTTACGAGCGGCATCCGGCCCTTTTAAGCTGTGGTTAAAGTACGGCGGATTGCTGATCACCAAATCATAAGATTGGTCCGAGACGAATGTCTGAATGGAAGTCTGGTGTACACAAATACCCTGCCAGGGGCTGGCGCAAATATTATCCTTTGCATCCAGAGAGGCCTGTGCATCAATTTCAACCGCATCAATAGCAAGTGATGGGGCGCGCTGTTTGCACATCAAACTCAGTAACCCCGTGCCTGCGCCAATGTCGAGCATGCGCTGTGCACCGGCCACAGAAACCCAGGCGCCGAATAACACCCCGTCGGTCGACACCTTCATTGCACTGCGCGATTGCGCCACCGTAAATTGCTTAAATGCAAAGCCTGCCATTTTGCTCCTTTGAGAAACCCGGATTGCCAAGTATAATTCCGCTATTGTCCTTTATTTGTGATGCACTATGCAATTTACTGAATTCGATCTCGACGGCACACTACTGACTGCCATAAAAAAAATGGGCTTTGAGCAAGCCACCAGCATTCAACAGCTGGCCATTCCGGAGGCCCTGATGGGCCGCGATATCCTTGCTTCCGCGCCAACGGGCACAGGTAAAACAGCCGCGTTCCTGATCCCGGCAATTCAGTATTTGATGGATTTTCCGCGTCGCGACCCAGGGTTTGCCCGTGTGCTGATCATGACGCCGACCCGCGAGCTGGCCTATCAGGTGTTTGAGCAATGCGAAGCACTGGCAGCAGGTACGCACCTGAAAATCGGGGTGGTGACCGGGGGAATTAACTACGGCAGTCACAAAGAGATCTTCGAAAAGAACAACGATATCCTGATCGCCACGCCGGGGCGTTTAATGGAATACCTCGAAACCGAGAACTTCCATGCCGATAACGTTGAGCTGTTGATCCTTGATGAAGCCGACCGCATGCTCGACCTGGGCTTTAAAAAAGAAATGCTCAAGATCTGTAACGAAGCGAAAAATCGCCGCCAGTGTTTCCTGTTTTCAGCGACTCTGGAAGGCGACAGTGTTGAGCTGTTTGCCGAGCGTATCTTAAAAGATCCGGCGCTGCTTGAAGCCGAATCATCGCGCAAAGAAAAAGGTAAAATTCATCAGTGGATCCATCTGGCCGATGATTACGAGCATAAACTGGCGATGCTGGCCAACCTGCTGCAAAGTGAAGACGTCACTAAGGCCATTGTGTTTGTCAAAACTCGCGAGCGTCTCGAAAAACTGGTTGGCGAGTTATACACCCAGGACATCAAAACCACCTGGCTGCGCGGTGAAATGCCACAGGACAAGCGCATGGCCGCCATGGCCAGCTTCCACAGTGGTCGCACCCGCATTCTGATCGCCACCGATGTGGCGGCACGTGGTATCGACGTTGCGGATATCAGCCATGTGATTAACTTTGATATGCCGCGGACCGCCGACATTTATGTCCACCGTATTGGCCGTACCGGTCGTGCCGGTAAAAAAGGCACCGCTATTTCACTGGTTGAGGCCCATGATGCTGAGATCCTCGGTAAGGTTGAGCGCTACACGGAGCAGAAACTAAAACGCCGCGTGATTGAAGGGCTGGAGCCAAAACACAAAGAAGCTAAGCTGCCGAGAAAGAAAAAAGATCCGGCAAAAATCAAAGCCAAGAAAAAGGCCGCCAAAGTCAAAGCGAAAAAGAAAAAGTAGCCTGACCAGAGCCATATCAGGACGCCGCCCGGCGTCCTGAGTTTTCCTGTTCACCTCTCCAATACCCCCCTTTATTTTTTATCCTGACGATAAAAATAACTCGCGAGCTAAGCACAGCTTTTGTCGTTATAGTCGCCAAAAATAAGCCTGATTAAGTGATCTATTCCGACAGTGAAAATTTGTTTTATTATGTACCCGTGGGAGCGGGTTGACGCCGAGAACGACAGTACCCTGCGCCTGATCCACGAAGCGGTATCGCGCAATCATATTGTTGCCATTACCACAGTCAATGCCCTGACCATCCGCGACAGCGTTGCCAGCGCGTTTTGCGATGTGTTCGTCAAGCAGGACAAGGTCTCCGACAACTTCGTTAGTTTTTACAACAAAGCCCAGTTTAAGCGTACTCAGTTGCCGCTGGCCGGTTTTGATGTGATTTTTATGCGCGCCAATCCGCCGCTCGATACCCTGGCCATGAACTTTCTTGACTCTGTGCGCGACGATACTTTTATCGTAAACGACATAGACGGGCTGCGTATTGCCAACAATAAGCTGTACACCGCGTCCTTTCAGGGCACCGCCAGTGAATTTATTCCAGCCACCCATGTGTCAAAAAACAAAGAGTACCTGGAGCGGATCTTCGCCGAGTCCAGCTGCGACCAAATGATCCTCAAGCCGCTCGACGGCTACGGTGGTCGCGGTGTGATTGTGCTGGAAAAAAGCGCCAAGCAAAGTTTCAGCTCCCTGCTGGAGTTTTATATTGGTGGCGATGAGTCTGGCAAGGGCAGCAATTATGTGATTTTGCAGGAGTATGTACCCGGCGCTGCAGAGGGCGATGTGCGGATCCTGATGCTCAATGGCGAGCCCATTGGAGCGATGAAGCGCATTCCCGACAGTAATGAAGTGCGTGCTAACGTGCATGCCGGTGGCAAAGTGGTTAAGCACAAACTGACCGCGCAGGAGCAGGCCCTGTGTAAACACATAGGCCCTAAGCTGGTACGCGATGGCCTGTACTTTGTGGGCATTGATGTGATTGGCGGCAAGCTGATTGAAGTGAATGTACTCAGTCCGGGCGGGATCTCTCGCATCAACCGTCTGAATCGCACCCGTTTGCAGGTACAAGTGATCGACTTTGTTGAAAGTGTGGTGCATGCCAAAGAGCTGGTAAACCATCGTAAAAATGCATTTCGTCAGGTAATTGAAGATGCCCATGCAGTCTGAACAAGCGCTGGTCGCGGCCCTTGCCGCCCAGCAACCCTTTGAAGGGGAAGTAGCCGGCGGTGCCGTGTATTTGCACATCCGCGAATATGTGCCTTATGTGGCGACAGCCGTCCATACCGGGAGCCGCTTGCGGACCTCCTTGCACGGCAATATAGCGCTAAGCGAGCAGGCCCGTTTTGAAGAGGAAGATCCCCACACCGGCGAGCTGATTGATGCCATGCCGATTGTGTTGATAGCCCGTGACTCCCGTTACGAGTACGACCTAAATCGCGCCCCGCAGCAAGCCATTTATACTCAGGCGTGGGGCAAAGAAGTCTGGCAACAGCAGCCCGATGGCACCGAGCGCGATCTCAGTCTGTCTAAACATGCGGCCTACTATCAGGTGCTTAAGCTGGTACTGGATACACTGGAGAAAAAGTTCGGTGCCTGTCTGGTGTTCGACATTCACAGCTACAACTGGCAGGTTCGCCAGTACGACTTTGCGCCCGACTTTAACCTCGGTACCGCTCAGCTCGATGCACTGCGCTGGCGTCCGGTGTTTAATACCCTCAGGCAGCAGCTGTGCCGCAAGAAGTTTCAGGGCGCACCGCTGAGCTTTGCCGAGAATAGCGTGTTTCAGGGTGACGGCTACCAGGCCACGTTTATCACTAAAACATACAAAAACACCCTGATCCTGCCGCTGGAAGTGCGTAAGTTCTTTATGGACGAGCTGACCGGGGAGCTCTACCCGCTGGTGTTCGAAAAGCTCAAGCGCAATCTGCATATTGCCCTGACCCAGACCGCACGGTTTTTTATTAAACGCTATTGCTCCAAAGCCATGGTGCAGTTTAACCATGTTCAGCAACACATTGACCCGGCCATCAAGTCGGTCGATCTGGCGCTGTATAAACTGGCCCGTAACCTGGACACTTTGCATTATGTGAACCCAACGAACATTGCTCAGGAAAAGCGCCGTTTCTTTAACAAAAGCCATTACCGGCCCCAGTTTAAGTATCGTCCGCTGCGCATGGATCCCTATGAATTTAAAGAGCAGCTCTATCGCTTGCCCGTGGCGGACATCAGCGATCCGCTGATCAAAGACATTTATCGCAAGCTGATTGATAACTTTGCCACCAAAATTGATGTGATCACTCAGGTCGGCAAAGAGCAGTTCTTGTATAACTCACTGCGTTACTATGGTGAACCGAGCGTCGATGACATCGCCAACGCGCGCTTTATCATTCATGCCACTGAGCCACAGCCGGCGGCGCCAAAAACCATCAATGCCGAACAGGCGCTGGGCCGCTTTGAGCAGGCCATTGCACAGATGCAGCTGCCCTGTAAGGTGAGCCTGTCGACTAAGCTGGTGGCCAAGGCCATGGTGGATAATGGCAAGAAAACCCTGCTGGTTAACAGCACGGCGATGTTCTCTGAGCTGGATGTGCGAGCGCTGATTGAACATGAAATTGGTGTGCACCTGCTCACCACGCTCAATGCCGAGCAACAGCCGCTGCATCTGCTGCGCCTGGGGCTGCCGGGCAATACCTATACCCAGGAAGGGCTGGCGATTTTCCGTGAGTTCCAGTCGGGGAATATCAACCTCATGCGCCTGAAAACCCTGGCGCTGCGGGTGCTGGCCGTGGATAAAATGGTCAACGGTGAGCAGTTTTATCAGGTGTATGAGTTCTTGCGTGATACCAGCTATCTGGGCAGCGCCGAAGCGTTTGGCCTGACGACCCGGGTGTTTCGCGGTGGCGGGTTTACCAAAGACCACCTGTATCTGAAAGGCTTCAGAGACGTGGTGAAGCTGTCGCAGCAGCGCTCGCTCGATAACCTCTATCTGGGCAAAACCGGGCTGGCGCAGCTGGATGCCATTGACATGCTGGTTGAACGCCAGTTACTGGATAAACCGGCCTACTTGCCGGATTATAGCCGCGATCCAGCTCAACCGGATGCTATCCTCAGCTATCTGATCAGCTGTATAAAATAAGCCAACGGCTTTTATCTTGTCAGACACGGGGTTACACTGCATACAGCACTCACTGATGCAGGAACCCCGATGCTCACAGCACAACAAGTCACCGATCTGGAAGTGTATCTGGCCCATTTACGCCTGAAGATTGACCCCGCACTGGCACAAAAGTATCCCATCTTTGCGGGCAAGCCTTATCCGCTTGGGCGCTGTAAAGAAGTCCGCAATGCTATCCAGGAGCTGCTCAAAGCTGAGCTGGCAAAAGAGCCCGTTGCGGCACCTCTGCAACCGCTCAAAGCCCTGCTGGACACCGGCCTGACGCTCGAGCCGGTATGGGGCTCGCTGCGTGATGAGTACTTTCAGAATGCGCTGGTGGTCGGCCCCTGGTACCTGGATGCAGCCAATGATACCGTTAACCCCAATAAACCCCGGGTTGAGATCCGCTTACTTGCAGAATCTGGGTTTGGTGCCATTACCAGCTTTGAGCAGTTCGTTAAAATTGCTCGCAGCTACTGGGAGGTCGACGTCTATCGTAATGAGATTTTCCCGGCACTGGCCCCGTTTATGCCTTTGGTGTGTGTGAGCCATACCGGAGTCAGCTGGTTTGCCGCCGCCAACGACGACATGCTGCTACTGGCACGCGACAGTGCCTTTGAGCTGGTCGAACGGGTGCTGCCCTCTTTGCCTGCACCGCCACCGGCACTCACCGATAAATGGCACAGCGCCGCGGCCGGTGTTGATATGCCCAGCCAGCTGTTAAAAGCGCAAACACACAGTGCCCAGGCCATGTGCCAGCACTACCGCAACGAGGGCAAACACCTGGATATCCTGTTTCGCGATGAAGTGGTGCTTGCCTACCTCAGCCTGCCGGTAAACGTGCAGGTGTAACACTGCCTCTGGACAGCACAACGGTGGCTATTAAAGCGGCCACCACCACAGGCATGCTCCACAAGTTGAGCGTCTGCCAGCCCACCGTGGCTTCCAGAAATCCAGCACTCAGTGAGGATGCCACCACCATGCTGAAGACCAGAAATTCATTACAGGCTTGTGCCTTGGCACGCTCCTGCGGCGCATACGTCTGACTGACCAATTGCGTGGCGCTGATAAACATAAAGTTCCAGCCTACGCCAAGGGCAAATAAGGCCAGTAAAAAATGCCAGTGGCTCACGCCCAGCAGGTTAATACCGGCACTCGCCAGATACAACACACAGCCTAACAGGATCATAACGCGTGCCCCGAAGCGTTCAATCAGCTTGCCGGTGAAAAACGACGGCAGGAACATGCCCAGCACATGCCACTCAATCACCAGTGCGGAGTCCGCCAGATCAAAGCCATGACGATGCATGGCCAGCGGCGTTGCTGTCATCAGAAAGTTCATCACGGAATAGCTGATCATGGCCACTAGCACCGCCAGCTGAAACTGCTTCTGTGTCACGATTTCTTTCAGGGTCCGGGCGGGTGCATCAGTGGTATGTGGATCCACTTCCGTAAAGCGTACGCCCTGCAGGAGCAGTAAGGCGAGCACATACAAGCCGCTAAGCGCAACAAATGAATTAGCATAATTAAGTGCCGGATACACCTCATTGACCCAAACGGCCAGATTCGGTCCTAAAATCGCTGCCACCACACCACTGGCCATAATGGTCGAAATGGCCGTAGCGGGCTTGTCACTGGCCTCTATGGCCGCAAATCGATACAAGGTGGCAAAACCAATACCGATACCAATCAAAGTGGTCGCCACACAAAACAGCGCAAAATGACTTTCTCTGAGCGCCCAGACACCCAGCAAGGTGCCACTGATCCCGACCAGATTACCCAGTGAGAAGCCCAGTCTGCGACCGGTTTTAGCCATGATCAGCGAGGCCGGAATGGTCGCCATCAACAACCCTGCCATCTGCATAGCCACAGGCAAAGTGGTCAGCGCCGCCGACGGGCTGAGCAGCTGCCCCACCAGCGCAGAGATGGTCACCAGCAGAATATTTCCCGTGGTGATCAGGCCCTGACAGCAGGCCAGCAGCAAGACATTTTTATTCAATGAGATAGTGCTCCAAAGATCTGAGAAGAGGGCTTGTCGCCCTTATGCGGGTTATCACTCCCACTCAGGAGGGATAGTTTTACGCTCAGCAGGCGCGCCCACCCGGCATTGATTCGCCTGTTCATAACAACGCTGAATACACCGCGCCTGAAGCGGATCGGCACTGACATAATCGTCCTGGCAGCGCTGCACACAGGCACGCTCATTATGCTCGCATGTTACAATAACGCCACCAGCCTGCGTACTGAACTGGCCCTGACAGCCAGCCAGTAAGCCCATAATTACACCTAACCCTAGTCCTTTAGTCACCATGGTTTTACTCCTGCTTAGTTTTGCTCAGCGCGCAAAAACACCGGCTCATTGGCTTTTTGGGTGGCTTCTTCGCTGTAGTAGTAACCCGCCACATCAAACGCTTTTAATGCCTCGGGAGACTCGACCTGGTTGTCCAGAATGTAACGCGCCATCATGCCACGGGCTTTTTTGGCATAAAAACTGATGACCTTGAACTGACCATTTTTGCAGTCTTTAAAAACAGGCGAGATGATCTCGGCTTTGAGTGCCTTTTTGTCTACCGCTTTAAAGTATTCATTTGATGCCAGATTGATTAATACCTGACTATTAGCCGCTTCAAGCGCTTCGTTAAGCTTGTCGGCAATGATACGGCCCCAGAATTCATAGAGGTTTTTGCCGCGCGGATTATCCAGCTTAGTGCCCATCTCAAGGCGATACGCCTGCATCAGATCCAGTGGCTTAAGCACGCCATAGAGGCCAGACAAAATACGCAAATGTTGCTGTGCATAGTCCAATGTTGCGTCATCCATACTCGCTGCATCCAGGCCGGTGTACACATCGCCATTAAACGCCAGTACAGCCTGCTTGGCATTATCGGGAGTAAAAGGCTGCGACCAGTCGGCAAAGCGCGCTGCATTCAGACCCGCCAGCTTGTCGCTGATCTTCATCAACGTGCCTATCTGTTGCGGTGATAAGTCGCGACACACGTGGATCAATTCTTCACTGTGTGTGAGCAGTTCGGGCTGGGTAAAACGCGCGGTATGCGCCGGAGTATCATAATCGAGATTTTTTGCCGGGGAAACGAGAGTGATCATGGCCTGCCTATTGACTTAACTATTGATAAATGTCAATTTCAACACTATCCCCCGGTGAGCGCAAGCGCAATATTCATCAGGGGTTCGACACTGCTTGCCCAGTTGCTGGCAGACCAGCCTGTTTGCAGTTCGTCACGCAAACCCCGACTGACGAAATGCGCTCTTGCATCCAGCATTCGGATTTTCTCGTGAAGTGACCTCGCAAATACGGACATATGACCTATTCACACAGGTCACGGTAATGCAACATAGGAAAAGTAGACTTTTTGACACGCTGCTATGAATTGGAATGAGGACAGCATGACTTCAGCATTAGATAGGCTAAAACAGCATTCATCTATCGTCGCCGACACCGGAGATATCGAGGCAATCCGTAAACACCAACCGGAAGATGCCACCACTAACCCGTCTCTGCTTTTAAAAGCAGCCGAGATGCCTGCTTATCAGGATTACCTGAAAGCAGCCTGGGATTACGCCAAAAGTCAGCATGACGACGCAACGCAACAACTGGAACTGGCTTGTGATTACTTTGCCGTACTGATTGGTAAAGAGATTGCCAACATTGTACCTGGCTATATTTCAACCGAAGTCGATGCACGCTTATCGTTTGATACCGAAGCGACCATTGCCAAAGCACAGCAGCTACTGGCGCTCTATGAGCAGCTGGGTGTCAGCAAAGACAAGATTTTAATTAAAATCGCGTCTACGTGGGAAGGCATCAAAGCCGCAGAAGCGCTGGAAAAGCAAGGCGTGAAATGTAACCTGACCTTGCTATTCAGTCAGGCGCAGGCCCGTGCATGTGCCGATGCTAACGTGTTCCTGATCTCGCCATTTGTTGGCCGTATTCTGGACTGGCACGTCGCCAATGGCTTGGAAAAGCCGACCGATCCACTACAAGATCCAGGCGTACAGTCTGTACGCAGTATTTTTGAATTCTACAAACGTCATGGCTACAACACGGTTGTGATGGGTGCCAGCTTCCGTAACACCGGCGAGATTGTTGCACTGACCGGCTGTGACAAGCTGACTATCAGCCCGGCACTGCTAGAAGAGCTGGGAGAGCTGCCAGCTGCTGAAGATTACCTGCTGGATAGCGAGTACGAGGTTATTGCGAAACCGGCCCCTCTGAGCGAAAGCGAGTTCCGCTGGTTGCACAACCAGGATGCCATGGCCACTGAAAAACTGGCTGAAGGTATTCGTGCCTTTGCTGCGGCTCAGGAAACCCTGGAAGCACGCTTCAAAGCGCTATAAGCACAAAGCATATAATGCGAAAAACGCCACCTTGTGTGGCGTTTTTTTATTCCCGACGATTTATCACTCCGCTCTGCGCCTCCCTGCCCGCTAGCGCTTTATTTTCCTGACTTGCGCATAACTTGAAGCAAATTTGAGCTTCATCAAACTGTCACCTGCTTTTAACCTGCCAGACACATTTTTATTTTACTTTTCTCTTGTCTGTGGTATACCAGCATTACTTGAAGTGTGTTTTTCATTCAAATTGGGTAATGCGTAAACACAAATCTTTGAGGTTAGTACATCAATAGGAGAAATTCATGGATAGCCTAGACGATTTTATTTCAACACTAGAAAGTCCTGCACCAAAGAGAAGAACCTCATCTAAAGGCAAAAAAAGAAAGTGGCGTGAAATTGAAGCGCTGAAAGACAAACAACGCCTGCGTAAGGAATTGGAAGAACTGGATATCTTCGCAGACAGCATTGACCTGGACGAACTTGACTTTATTTAACAAAAAAGGCGCATTTTGCGCCTTTTTTTGTTGCCTAAGTTTGAGCTCAGACTTGCCAGTCAATGGGCGTTTTGCCCATGCTTTGCAATAGCGTATTGGTTTGCGAGAAGTGCTGACAGCCAAAAAAACCGCGGTGCGCTGACAGCGGAGACGGGTGAGGTGCGTGCAACACGTGATGACGTTGCTGGTCAATCGCCTTACCTTTCTTTTGCGCATGCGCGCCCCACAGCAAGAAGATAACCCCTTCGCTGTGTTGGTTAAGCTGTGCAATCACGGCGTCAGTAAAGCGCTCCCAGCCAAGATGCTTATGCGAGTGTGCCTGTCCCTGCTCCACCGTCAGTACGGTGTTGAGAAGCAGTACGCCCTGCTCTGCCCAGGGCAGCAAATAGCCGTGGTCAGGGATTTGAAAGCCCGCGATGTCTTGTGCCAGTTCTTTATACATATTGGCCAGTGATGGCGGCGCCTTGACGCCTGGCAACACAGAGAAACACAGTCCGTGAGCCTGATCAGGTCCGTGGTAAGGGTCCTGACCTAGGATCACGACTTTGACCTGCTCAAAAGGGGTTGCCTTGAACGCCTCAAACACAAAGTCCTCAGGAGGATAGACAGTGACGCCCTGCGCCCGACGCTCGGCAACATAGGTTAGGGTGTCCTGAAAATACGCTTGTTGTTTTTCGTGCCCGAGCACGTCACTCCAGGTTGTCATGTTTAGTTCCCAGTGGTTGTGAGTTTCTGATAGTAAGTTCGCGAAGCATCCAGTTTATCACATAATCCGCTCAGTCCTTCAAGCACCCGGCTGGTATAGCGGTGCAATAGATCGGCGTTCACTTCTATGTATTGCTGATGCTTGGCAGCCGGGATTTCTGGCCACTTTTGCCAGTCTATTTTTGGCTGCGCTTTTTTGGATTTTTCCTGCGGGATCACTATCACCTGTGGCTTTGTATGTAGCACGTTCTCGATACTGATCTGCGGATATGCTGTGGTGGCATCGGCAAACACGTTACTGGCCCCGCACACCTCCAGGGTTTGATGGATCCAGGTGGTGCCATTGACTGTCATCATAGGCGCAGGCCACAGCTGGTAAAAAACAGACACAGGCGTGGCCAAGCGATAACGTTCCTGCAATTTTGCCAGGCCTTGCTCAAAGCGCCGAGCCACCTGCTCAGCGTTTTCTTCCAGAGCGGTTAACTGGCCTAGCCAGCGCAGCGAGTGCGGGATCTGTTTTAAATCTTTGGTTTCACTGTACACCACTTTGATGCCGAGCTGCTCAAGCTTATCCAGGTCGGCTTGTTGATTACCGCCCTGCCAGGCAATCACCAGATCAGGCGACAAAGCCAGCAGCTTCTCAAGAGCTATGCCATGATAACCGCCAATACGTGGGATCTGATTGGCCTCAGCAGGAAAGTCCGCGTATTCCACGGTGCCGACGATCCGCTCTCCTGCGCCAATGGCATATAAGTTCTCGACTATATGTGGTGCCAAAGCCACAATCCGTTTGGCAGGCGGCGCGGAGCTATCATCTGCGCTCGCTGAAATCGCAGTCAACAAGAATACCATGCTCAGCCAGATGATAAGGACCTTGTTCATCAAAAGTCGAATCCTTTTTGTGCTTTGATCCCCGCTTCAAACGCGTGTTTCACATTGCGCACCTCACTGACGGTATCGGCCAGCTCAGTCAGGCGACGATGTGCACCACGGCCGGTGATGATCACCGACTGCATCGCAGGGCGGTTTTCCAGCGCCTCAATCACTTCATCCAAATCAAGATAGTCATAGCTGACCATATAAGTGAGCTCATCCAGCAGCACCAGGTCGATACTCTCGTCTTGCAACCACAGCTTTGCCTGCTGCCAGGTGTCCTGTGCCGCCTGGGTATCCGTTTCACGGTTTTGTGTCTCCCAGGTAAAGCCTGTCTTCATAACGGCAAACGGCACCCCCGCACGTTCCAGCAAGTTGCGCTCACCGCACTCCCACATGCCTTTAATAAACTGCACAACCGCTGCATTCATGCCATGCCCCACGCAGCGGGCCACGGTGCCAAACCCTGAAGTGGACTTACCTTTGCCATTGCCGGTGATCACCTGCAAAATGCCTTTTTCTTCCTGTGCCTGTTCGATTTTGGCATCGACCTGCTCTTTCACTTTTTGTTGCCTTGCCTTGTGTTTATCCTGATTGTGTTCGCTCATGTTGTCCTCTGCTCACTGATTGCCAGAATTTTATCTATGTCTAAATGGGTTTCGCACATATCTGCCAGCCGATCAAGTTGCTGCTCCCGATGCTCAGCCAGATTGAATCCGCCACCACTGTAGCGACCTTCACTTGCCCAGTGCAGTACACAGGTTAGCCCCTCGGGACTGTCAAACAGTCCGTGCAAGTAGGTGCCTGCCAGCTGGTTGTCCTCACTGATAAACCCATCAACTTGCCACCCTGATGGATGTGCAAAAAACTGTAAAAATGGCTGCGCCAGTGCCGGGCCCTGACTGATCCCGCAGTGGATCTCATAGCCATTCAATGGCGTTTGCTGTGCGTTTAAAAGGCAGTTTGCCTGCACCTGAGTCAGGGTTTTATTACGCGTCAGTTTGGTATCAAATTCCGCCAGTCCCAGGCCTTTAATAGCGCCCAGCGTCGATTCAACCTGCTCCGGATCGCAAATGCTATTGCCCAACATTTGAAATCCGCCACAGATCCCAAGCACCTTGCCGCCGTAACGCACATGGCGTTGCAGCTCAAGGTCCCAGCCTTCTGCGCGTAAAAAGGCCAGGTCATTAAGGACATTTTTACTGCCGGGAATGATCACCAAGTCGGCTGCGCCTATGGTTTCGGTGTGGCGCACATAACGCAAGTCCACTTTGGGGTCTAATCGCAGGGTATCAAAGTCGGTGTGATTACTAATATGTGGCAGTAGCAGTACCGCTACTTTGACCTCAGGACTGTCGATGCGATTGGCCATAGTCACGGCATCTTCGGCATCCAGCGCCAGATCATGCAGGTAAGGCAGCACGCCCAATACAGGTTTACCGGTATGCTGCTCCAGCCAGTCGAGGCCGCTTTGTAGTAAGGCAATATCGCCGCGAAAGCGGTTGATCACAAACCCCTTAACCAGGGATTGCTCATATTCGCTCAGCAGCGCCAGGGTACCAACCAGATGAGCAAACACGCCACCCTTGTCGATGTCCGCAATGATGATCACCGGGCAGTCTACCTCACAGGCAAATCCCATATTAGCAATGTCGTTCTCTCGCAGATTAATTTCCGCCGGGCTCCCGGCCCCTTCTACCACACACAGTACATACTGTTCGCTGAGCCTTTGGTGTGAGGTCAGTACCGCCTGCATCGCAACTTTTTTGTAGTCATGATAGCCCGCCGCTTCCATGTTGCTCAGCGCTCGGCCATGTACGATGACCTGGGCACCGGTATCTGAATTCGGCTTAAGTAAGATGGGGTTGAGGTCGGTACTGAGCGGTACTTTAGCGGCCATGGCATGTAGCGCCTGAGCCCGGCCAATCTCGCCACCATCTGGTGTGACCGCACTGTTAAGTGCCATATTTTGTGGTTTAAACGGAACGACCTTAACGCCACGGCGCTGTAATGCCCGGCACAAGCCAGCTACCAGTGTGCTTTTACCCGCATCAGAGGTGGTGCCCTGCACCATTAACGTATTCATAGCTCCCCTCCTTTAAGTGTCAACGGCAGACCCGCCATCACAAAATCGACTTTATCCGCCAGTGCGGCAATGTCCTGATGTAACCAGCCTGCTTCATCAACAAAACGGCGACTTAACTCGCCAAGCGGCACGATGCCGTGGCCCACTTCATTGCTGATCAGAATAATCTGTGCATGGCTGGATTTCAGGGCACTCAGCAGCGCCGCGCGCTTGCTTTGAAATGCCAAGTTGCTGTAGTCGCACAGCGCTGTGGTCAGCCATAACGTCAGGCAGTCAATCAATACGCCATCATTGGGGCCAAGCGTGCTCAAAACCTGATCTAATGCCCAGGGCTCCTCGACTAGCTGCCAGTGCCTGGTGCGCGTTGCCTGATGATGGGCGATCCGCGCGGCCATTTCCTCATCCCCGGGGCGTGCCGTGGCAACATAAATTAGCCGGGTAACTTCGCCGTCACTCAGCCAGCGCTTGGCTCTTTGCTCACCTAACCTGCTTTTTCCTGAGCGAGCCCCGCCGAGGAGCAATTCCACCCGTCCTGTCATAACCAGACACCCAGGCAAAATAGATACACAGCGACCTCACCCAGTTGCTGCGCCGCGCCCAGGCAGTCTCCGGTATAGCCACCAAGCTGACGCTTAAACCAGTAAATACAAATCGTGCGGCATAGCCAAAGTACACCAAGCAGCACGATGCTTTGCCATAACGTAAACAGCCCGGCTACCCAGCTCACTATCAGCAAGCTCAGTCCACAAACGTAGAGTAACTGCTTACTTTCATGGGCAAGAGACTGGGCAACCGGCTTCACTTTACTCTGCGCATCCGCCTGCACATAGTCCAGTTTACCGATCAGGCTGGTCGCCATGGTCCGGCTCAGGCCATGGGCTAGAATGAGCGCACCGCAGACATACAGGGCGCGCTCGCTCAGTGCCAGCAAAGCCTGATATTTGCTAAGCAGCAAGATGATCAATGCGGCAGCACCATAAGTGCCAAGACGGCTGTCTTTCATAATGGTCAGCTTGTCGGCCACGCTCCAGCCGCCTCCAAAGCCGTCCCAGACATCGGCAAAGCCATCTTCATGGAATGCGCCGGTGATCAGCAGTCCGCCGCCTAGCGTGAGCAATACCGCCATGCCTTCGGGCAAGAAGCTGCTCAGCAATAAGTAGATAAGGGCCAGCAGAGCACCCAATAACACGCCCACCCAGGCAAAATAGCCACTGGCCTGATTAATATCCTGCTCGCTGACCTCGCCCGTCACTTTAACGGGAATACGGGTCAGAAAAATCACCGCCAGTTTAAATTGTCTTAGCGCATTCATGAGGGTTCAACCACCTGAGTGACGACTGCGGCCTCGAAACTGGCCATCTGATAGTAAAACGCCAGCGCGCTCTGACACAAGGGTAAGGCCAGTGCAGCACCCGTGCCCTCACCAAGTCGCATGTTCAGGTTCAGCAGTGGCTCAACATTGAGCCAGTTCAGCATCGCCTGATGCCCAAGCTCACCCGAGCAATGGGCGAAAACCATATAATCTTTACACGCAGGGTCAATCCGATAAGCCAGCATGGCTGCGGCTGTCGCAATAAAGCCGTCCACCAGAATGACCTTCTGAACACGGGCAATCTCCAGCATGGCACCGACCATCTGACAGATCTCAAACCCGCCTAAACGGCGCAATACTTCACGTGGGTCATGCAATGCCTCACGATGTAATCGCAAAGCCTGCTCGATAAGTTGTTGCTTTTTCTCTACTACCTCGTTGCTGACGCCGGTGCCTCGCCCGACCGTTTCAGCACTTGTCAGCCCGCTCAGGGCAGAAAAAATGGCCGCCGCCGCGGTGGTGTTGCCGATCCCCATTTCGCCCAATGCAAATAAGTTAGTGCCTGATGCCAGTGCAGGCTTTACCGCTTCTTGACCTAATGCCAGGCCTTGCTCCAACTGCGCTTCACTCAGTGCGGGTTCAAGGTGCAAAGGTCGGGTGATATTACCAAGACGCTGCGACACCACATTCAGCTCAGGCGCCGGTGGCGTCAAAATACCACAATCAATCACGCTCAGTTGCCAGCCAAGCTGAGCGCATAAAACATTAATGGCCGCGCCACCAGTGGCAAAGTTAGCCACCATCTGGGCGGTCACTTCACTGGGTGCAATGGAAACGCCTTCGCCTGCAATGCCATGATCGCCGGCAAAAATCAGCATCTGAGGACGCACAATATCTGGTTTTTCGCTTTCAAGCTGACTGCGCTCCATGCCCTGACTTAAAATCGTGACCAGCTGATGTGCCAGCGTTTCAAGCTTGCCCAAAGCGCCCTGAGGCTTAGTCTTCATATCTATGGTGTGCTGAATATGCGTGTCATGCTGGCGGTTGAGTTGTGGGATCATAAAGTTTCCGGTTAGATCAGATGCTGGCGGCACGCTTTTTGGCGATTAACAGCGATAAGAAAAACACGCTGCCAATCGCTGAGGTGATCACCCCAATCGGCAGCTCCTGATTGTCTATCAGGGTACGGGCAAGTACATCGACCCACAGCATCATGAGTCCACCTGATAAGGCCGTCGCTAACATACCCACAGTGCGAACCTGAGAGATAAAAAAGCGCACGATATGGGGGATCATCAGGCCCACAAAGCCGACGCCACCGCAGGCCGCGACAATCACGGCCGTTAACATCGATGCCAAAATTAACATGCCCAGCCTGAGCCGGTGGACATTCACCCCCAGTGTGACCGCGCTCTCATCTCCAACCAGCAGAGCATTCAGGCTGCGGCGCATTAACAGCATCAAAACACAACCGGCTGAAACAACCAATGCAGGCAGCCACAACCATTGCCAGTCTGCGCGGCTGAAACTACCCAGGCTCCAGAATATAATCGCGCTGATGGCTTGCGGATCGCTCCAGTACAACAGCAAACTGGTAAAGGCAGAGAATAAAAAGGTCAAAGCGACACCCGACAACAACATGTTTTCAACCAGGGCGGTGCCTTTGTGAAAGGCAATCAGCAGCAACAGACCCATTGCCACAGCACTGCCCGCAAACGCGGCACCGGACAATGCCAGCGCACTTTGCACACCAAACAGCGCGACCAGCAACACCACACCAAATGAGGCGCCAGAGGAGATGCCAAATAAGTAAGGATCGGCCAGCGGGTTTCGGGTCACGGTTTGCAGAATGAGCCCGGCAATAGCCAGCCCGGCGCCGGCGAAAAAGGCCAGTAAAGTGCGGGGTAATCGCAGCTCAACCACAATTTTTTGGCTCAGTATGCTGCTGTCATAACTACTCAATGCCAGCCAGACTTCACCCCAGCTCAGAGAAACGGCCCCGACAGACAGCGCACTGAGCAGGCTGAACATGCAGGCCAAAATGAGGCCAGGTATCAGTAATGCCTTCATAACTGATACCCATAATGATAACGAATGTGGGGCACTCCCGCTGCGCTGCTGTGGAGTCCGGGTACTGTTTCTACTTCGGCACACACCCCAAAAATGTCGCTGAGTAAGTCGGGGGTTATGATTTCCAGAGGTGTGCCCTGAGCCACCAGGGTTCCTTGTGCCAGCACCAGCAACTCGTCGCTGAGCGCCGCCGCCAGGTTTAGGTCGTGAAAAGAGGCAATCACAGTCACCCCCATGGCTTTAGCCAGCTCCATGATCTGGATCTGGTATTTCACATCGAGATGACTGGTTGGCTCGTCCATTATTAACAACTCAGGTTGCTGAACCATGGCCCGGGCTATCATCGCTCGTTGTTTTTCGCCTCCGGACAGGGAGTCAAACTGCTGCTGTGCCTTGTGGCTCAGGCCCACACGCTCAATGGCTTCTAAAATACGCAGCTTATCGTCGGCATTGACTGTGCTAAAGAGGGTTTTATGTGGTGTGACCCCCATCGCCACCACCTCAAACAGCGCCAGGTTAAACTGACTGGGGATCTCCTGTAAAACAACCGCAACCTGACGCGCATAAGCCCGGCGGAGGTAGTCAGACACAGGTTTACCCGCATAGAGAATTTCGCCCTCAGTCTGCTCCCAGTAACGATACAGGCAGCGTAATAAGCTGGATTTTCCCGCCCCGTTTGGCCCAATCAGGCCAATAAACTGACCGCGCGCAATAGCAAAATTTAATCCGCTTAGCACAGGCTTATTGCCGAGGTTCAGGCTCAGGTTATGTACGGATATTTGTGGTGAAGTCATACCGCCTCAAATACGGACGGCAGCAGAGCTGGCCACTCGTATTGCTACGACTGGCCTTCTGTACTGACTTAAGTGCGCCCGCTTAAGTGTAGGTATTGGCCTTGGTATCTGGCTTCAGACTAATACCAATTTCACTTAGTACCTGTTCAATTTGACGGAGCAAATATGACGCTAACGGCGTTAAAAATTTTTCATTTAGAACAACTAAATAGCAAAATTTTTGCCTCGCCTATATGGACATAGGTGCCTCAGCGATAGCAGGACGCGTGAGCGGTGTTATCGACCCTATTTTCTCGCCTCAAAATAGAACACTTAATTAAGCAAATTGGTATAAAAGTCCGTTACAGTTGCGGGGACAGCTGAGGGTTTGCACCTCATTCCCAATGACTGCCAATACAATACGATTCTAGATTTAGCGCCTATTATGAAGTCCAGACGTCTAAAACACAACTTTCGGCCAGGCAAGACCGGTGTCATCAAAGAAGATAGTTACTTTAATCACTTTGGCATAGCCTATCTCCAGACGAGATAAATGCGTATCAAAGCCCTCAGGCAAGCCTAACCAGATCGCCAGCAACTGTTTAATTACCCCCGCATGGGTAACAATGGCGGTGCTCTGGGATGAGGGCGTTGTTGTGAACTCCTGCCACCAGTCACTTAAGCGTAAGTGAAATGCTGACATTTGTTCACCGTTTGGTGGCGTATGCTGCCACGGGCTCTGCCAGAAATCCCCAATTCCGGGCGACTGTGTTGACTGCCAGAGCGCCTCATAGCTTTGTCCGTCCCAGTCGCCAAAATCCATTTCACTGAGTCTGGGGTCAACCTGGAGTGGCAAGCCGGCTGATTCACAAAACGCGCGCGCCACTGTCTGACACCGCTGCAGCGGAGAGCTAATCACCTGAGCTATCGGATCACACACCTGAAGGCGGGCAAAGACCTGTTCATTACCCGATACGCTTGCCGGCATATCTGTGCGCCCAAGCAAACGACCGGTTTCAAGTGGCTCACCATGGCGAATAAAGTACAAGGTTTGTTGCATTGGATTAGGGCTCATTTATTCGGGGCCAGAAACGCAAAAACGCAAGCCTGGGCTTGCGTTTTTGGTGGAAGCTGCGGATTAAAGAATCTGATTCTCTTTCCACATTTGCTCTTTCTTAAGACGCTTCTTGCGTTTGTCGCACGGGTCGTCACAATCACAGATCTTGTCGATGCCCATGGAGCCCAGTCCACCACAACTACTGGCCATTGATTTCTTCTGTACTATAACGCCTACCGCCATCGCAACGGCGATCAACAACAGCAATCCGAAGGTAAGTAAAAATAGTGACATCTCAGGCCCCTTTTGCATAGTCATCCACAGGTGTGGATGTGTGACGGTGAATTGTGCTCATTATATAACTAAACGCGCTTAAGTTGAAACGTTCGCGACACAGATCCGCTTATAAATAAGGCTTGAATGCGCTGCTGGCATACACCTTCAGACCGTCATCACTTTTGCTGATCAAGTAGACCGCTAAATCGTGTAGCTCGGCGTACGCTCTGGCGCGTTCCGTCCCCATTACGGTTAGCGCTGTCGCGAGTCCATCGGCCGTCATCGCAGAAGGGTGCAATACCGTCACAGACACCAGATCGTGTTTGACAGGTTTACCCGTACCCGGATCGATCAGATGAGTAAAGGTCTCACCATCCATTTCATAAAAGATACGATAATCGCCTGACGTCGCCACACTGTTCTTACCCGGCTCAATCACTTTGTGAATTTGTCTTTGCCCAACCGGTGCATCCGGCTTCTCAATAGCGATGCGCCAGGGCTCATCACCCGGCTTAGTACCCGACAGTCTCAGTTCGCCACCAATTTCCACCATATAATTAGTGATACCGTGAGACTCGATGAGTTCGGCCACTTTATCTATACCGTAGCCCTTCGCGGTTGCTGAAAAAGACAGCTCCAGGTGGTCCAGAGTTTTTGCCAGGCCCGCATCGGTTAAAATAAGCTTATCCAGTCCAATTTCCTCACGCATTTGCGCCAGCTGTTGGTCAGAAGGCCGTTTGGTCGGGCGTTTGTCCGGGCCAAATCCCCATAAATCAATAAGCGGCCCCATGGTGACATCCAGAGTTTCTGTAGACTGACCCAGACGAATGGACTCTGCCACCACCTTTCTGAAGTCCTCACTGACAGGCATGACCTGGTTAGCGGCCAGTCGGTTAAACTGATTGATTTCAGAATCCGGTATATAGGTCGACATAGACTGGTTCACCGCTTTCAGTGCCGCTTCTACGTCCGTATGTAACTGCGCTTCTGTCAGTGTGGTGTTCTCTGCAAACGCTTTGATGTTGTAGGTTGTGCCCATCGTACTACCCTGTAGCACAATAGGTTCAGCTGATTTGTTTGCCTGGCCACATGCCACAAGCAGCATGCTCAATAAAAAAACTAAACAAAACTGGCTCTGTCTTAGCATCAGTGTCATCCCTTGTAATTTATACCAATTTCACTTAATACCTGTTCAATTTGACGGAGCAAATATGACGCTAACTGTGTTAAAAATTTCTCATTTAGAACAACTAAATAGCAAAATTTTTGCCTTGTTATCGAACATATTTTCTCGCCTCAAAATAGAACACTTAATTAAGCAAATTGGTATCATTTGACAGTAACCCCCGCCTGGTGCGGAGTATTACCCATAAAAAAAGCCCCTCAGCAAAACTGCTAAGGGGCTTCTATTTTATCTTAAAAACCACTTTAAGATCATATGTATTTCAGCTTAACCACCGAAGTCATCAAGCAGGATGTTTTCATCTTCAACACCCAGGTCTTTCAGCATGTTGATAACCGCCGCGTTCATCATCGGTGGTCCACACATGTAGAATTCACAGTCTTCTGGTGCTTCATGATCTTTCAGATAGTTTTCATAAAGTACGTTGTGAATGAAGCCTGTGTAGCCTTCCCAGTTATCCTCAGGCTGAGGATCAGAAAGTGCAACATGCCACTGGAAGTTATCATTTTCAGCCTGCAGGCCGTCGAAATCTTCCACGTAGAACATTTCACGCTTAGAACGTGCACCGTACCAGAAAGACATCTTACGTTCAGAGTTAAGACGCTTAAGCTGGTCGAAAATGTGTGAACGCATTGGCGCCATACCTGCACCACCACCAACGAAGACCATTTCTGCATCAGTGTCTTTCGCGAAGAATTCACCGAATGGGCCAGAAATCGTGACTTTGTCGCCTTCTTTCAGTGACCAGATGTACGATGACATCTTACCACAAGGCAGGCTCAGGTTATTAGGCGGCGGAGTTGCGATACGTACGTTCAGCATGATAATGCCGTACTCTTCTGGGTAGTTCGCCATTGAGTATGCACGGATCGTTTCTTCGTCTACTTTAGACTCCAGCTTGAAGAAGCCAAAACGCTCCCAGTCCGGACGATACTCATCAGGAATATCAAAGTCTGCGTATTTAACATGGTGTACAGGCGCTTCAATCTGGATATAACCACCCGCGCGGAAAGGTACAACCTCACCGTCAGGAATAGCCAGTTTAAGCTCTTTGATGAAGGTTGCTTTGTTATCGTTAGAGATAACAGTACATTCCCACTTCTTCACACCGAAGATTGAATCTTCAACTTCAATCTCCATGTCTGTTTTAACAGCAACCTGACACGCCAGACGACAGCCTTCGCGGGCTTCACCTTTAGTGATGTGATCAAGTTCAGTTGGCAAAATGTCACCACCACCAGAGTGAACGTGGACGCGACACTGACCGCATGAACCACCACCACCACAGGCAGATGAAATGAAGATGCCAGCATCAGCCAGTGAGCCTAACAGCTTACCGCCTGGTGCAGATTTAATTGCTTTTTCAGGATCGCCATTAATGCCGATCATGATGTCACCGCTAGGTACCAGCTTAGATTTCGCTGCAATGATGATAAGTACCAACACCACAACGATAGCGATGAACATACTTACACCTAATACAATAGTTTCCATCGTATAGTTTCCTCGCTACCTTAAAGTGAAATACCAGAGAATGACAGGAAGCCAAAGCCCATCAGACCTACAGTGATAAAGGTAATACCAAGACCACGTAAACCATCAGGAATATCAGCATACTTCATTTTCTCGCGAAGACCTGCTAGCAATACGATAGCAAGCGCCCAGCCCACACCAGAACCTAAGCCAAAGATCACTGACTCACCAAAGTTCAGGTTACGCTCAACCATGAAGGATACCGCACCAAAGATTGCACAGTTAACTGTGATCAGAGGCAGGAAGATACCCAGAGCGTTGTAAAGTGCCGGGAAGAACTTGTCCAGAGTCATTTCAAGGATCTGTACAAGTGCCGCGATTACACCGATAAATGTCAGGAACTTCAGGAAGCTTAAGTCAGCTTCTGGGAAACCTAACCACTCAAGTGCGCCCGGTGCCAGGATAGCGTGATAAACCACGTTGTTGACTGGTACAGCAACGCCCAGTACGAAGATTACCGCAACACCCAGACCGAATGAGGTAGTTACTTTCTTAGATACCGCCAGGAAAGTACACATCCCCAGGAAGAAAGATAGCGCTAAGTTTTCAACGAAAACCGCTTTTACAAATAAACTAAGATAATGTTCCATCTCTCTCCCCTTATGCCTTAGCTTCTACTTGGTCTTTCTTCCAGGTACGTAGTGCCCAGATGAATACACCTACCAGGAAGAACGAGCTAAATGGCATAACCAACAGACCCATAGGCTGGTACCAACCGCCGTTAGAGATCAGTGGCAGTATTTCAACACCGAACAGTGCACCAGCACCGAACAGCTCACGTACAAAGCCAATCGCGATCAGGACAACCGAGTAACCAAGACCGTTACCGATACCATCCAGGAATGACATCAGAGGTGGCGACTTCATTGCGTAGGCTTCTGCACGACCCATTACGATACAGTTGGTAATGATCAGACCAACGAATACCGTCAGTTCTTTTGCCGTGGCATACACAAATGCCTGAAGTACCTGGTCAACAACGATAACCAGAGACGCGATGATGGTCATCTGAACGATGATCCGCACACTTGACGGAATGTGGTTACGGATCATAGAGATGAACAAGCTTGAGAACGCAGTTACCACAGTCAATGCAATTGACATGATCAGTGCGTTTTTCAGGCTCGATGTTACTGCCAGCGCAGAACAGATACCCAGTACTTGCAGTGCAATTGGGTTATTTGCGAAGACAGGTCCAAACAGGACTTGCTTCATTTCTTTTGAGTTTGCCATTAGTTCAATGCCCCTTCACGTACTTTCGCAAGGAATGGACCAAACGCATCGTCGCCTGTCCAGAACGTAAATGTATTTTCAACACCGTTAGACGTTAACGTTGCACCAGACAGACCATCTACTTTATGCACGTCGTTACCTGCTGTGCCTTTCACTACGTCGATTGGTAGCTTTTTGCCTTCCCAGGTTGCAGTCCATCTTGGGTTTTGAATTTCACCACCCAGACCCGCAGTTTCAGTGTGCTGGTAGAATTTGATTGCCTGAATGGTTTCACCATCCAAATCCAATGCTACGAAGCCGTACATGATACCCCAAAGACCGTAACCCTGAATTGGCAGGATCACAGACTCATATTTACCGTTGCTGTTCTTCGCAAGGTAAACCGGAGACTCAGTCGTCATACGCTGAACGCCTGCAATGTCTTCCTCTTTAGGAAGCGCCACACTGCGCTCTGCATCGAACTTAGTCATAGTGAAATCGAATGAGTTAGGATCTGTGTCTACAAACTCACCGGTGTTCATGTCTACAACGCGTGCATCGATCACTTGATTGTAGGTTTCTGACACGTTTTCAACGTTCTCAACGCCAGCAGCCGCCAAAATGTTGCGCTGCACGTCTTCGATTTTGTTTGCCTGCTGCAGTGGGCGAAGCTGTACTGCCGCAAAAGATACGACAACCGCACACACTAAACATAGGCCAACAACAACGCCTAGCGTTTTGCCGATAGATTCATTGTTACTAGACACGTGCTAATCTCCTCTTCACATTTGACTGCACAACCATGTGGTCGAAAAGTGGTGCGAACAGGTTTGCGAATAGAATTGCCAACATCATACCTTCTGGGTATGCCGGGTTAACAACACGGATAAGCACAACCATTACACCAATCAATGCACCATAGGCCCACTTACCTTTGTCTGTGAAAGACGCAGATACCGGGTCGGTTGCCATGAAGAACATACCGAATGCAAAACCACCCAGTACTAAGTGCCAGTGCCAAGGCATAGCAAATACTGTGTTAGTGTCTGAGCCGATCATGTTTAGTAGCATAGACATCACAACCATACCCAGGAAAGTACCCAGGACGATGCGCCACGATGCGATACGAACATAAATCAGGAACAAACCACCAATCATGATAGCCAGTGTAGAGGTTTCACCTACTGAACCTTGAATAAAGCCGTAGAATGCGTTCCACCACAGTACCATGTTGTCATAATCAAGCGCGCCTGTTGCAGCCTGACCCAGGTAAGTTGCACCTGAGAAAGAGTCTACCGCTGTCCACACTGTGTCACCTGAGATGTCACCTGGGTATGCGAAGAACAGGAATGCACGACCAGCCAGTGCCGGGTTCAGGAAGTTACGGCCTGTACCACCGAATACTTCTTTTGCCACTACCACACCGAAGGTGATACCTAGTGCAACTTGCCACAGCGGGATCGTTGCAGGCAGGATCAGGGCAAACAGTACCGATGTTACGAAGAAACCTTCATTTACTTCGTGCTTACGCACTGAAGCAAACAACACTTCCCAGAAACCACCAACGATAAATACAGTCGCATAAATAGGCAGGAAGAAACAGGCCCCGTAGAACATCTTCGCGCCCCAGCCAGAGTCGGCTGTAAGCTCACCACCAAACAGCTGGAAAAGTGCCGCCTGCCAAGTGTTTGCAATTTCAAAACCATTGCCCAGCGCGATAGCTGCCTGGTGACCAATGTTGAACATACCAAAGAACATAGCTGGGAATGTCGCCATCCAAACTAAGATCATGATACGTTTCAGGTCGATATTATCACGTACGTGAGTGCCGCCTTTGTTGACATAACCTGGCGTGTAGAAAACAGTTGCAACTGCTTCGTACAGGGCATACCACTTCTCGTGTTTACCACCAGGTTCAAAGTGAGGTTCAATGTCTTCTAAAAATTTCTTTAAGGCCATTTTAACCTTCCTTCTCGATTGTAGTCAGGCAATCACGTAAGATTGATCCATAGTCGTATTTGCCCGGACAAACGAAGGTACACAACGCCAGATCTTCTTCATCCAGCTCTAGCGCACCCAATGAAATCGCGCTGTCCAGATCACCAGAGATCAGGTCACGCAACAACAGAGTTGGCAGGATATCAAGCGGCATTACACGCTCATAGTTACCAATTGGCACCATCGCACGCTTTGAGCCACCCGTAGAGGTAGTCATCTTGAACAGACGACTTGGCGCAAAGTGAGAGATGAAAGTACGGGTTACAGAGAACTTAGTGCTACCCGGTGCGATCCAGCCAAACAGCTCTTTCTCGCGACCTTCAGACAGCACGCAAACCTGTACATGGTAACGACCCAGGTAAGCATGAGGACCGGCGGCTGTTTTACCAGCTAACACAGAGCCAGAAATGACCCGGTTTTCACCATCTTCAAGTTCACCTGCAACTAAATCGGTTAACGACGCACCAACTTGAGTTTTAACAAGACGCGGGTTCTTTACACTCGGACCGGCCAAAGCAACAACACGATCTGAGTAAACTTCACCGCTTAGGAATAGCTTACCGAAAGCAATGACGTCCTGGTATCCCAGGTGCCATACTTGCTTGTTAGCGCCAACAGCATCGAGATTGTGGATGTGTGTACCAACCAGACCAGCAGGGTGAACACCCGCAAACTCATGTACTTCTACCTGAGAAAGCGAAGAGCTCGGCACCTTGCTGCCAGCTTGCTTACAAACAAACACTTTGCCGTCAGTCAGACGCGAAACCACAGCCAGACCAGCTTCAAACGCTTCCACGTTATCGGCGATCACAACAGCAGGATCCGCAGCTAGAGGGTTAGTGTCAATTGCGGTAACAAAGATCGAGCTTGGCGACGCGCTAGGTACTGCTACACGACTGAAAGGACGTGCACGCAACGCTGGCCATTGACCCGATTCGATCAGCACTTCTTTCACTTTTTCGCGATCCAGGTTGCCGAGTTCAGCAGCCGGGAACTTGTCAAAAGTGATTTGCTCATCGCCCTGTACTTCAATCACAACGGACTGAAGAACACGCTTGGCTCCACGGTTAATTTCTTTAACTACACCAGAGGCTGGCGCAGTAAACTTGACGCCAGGATTCTTTTTGTCTTCAAAAAGAACTTGGCCTTTCTTGACTTGGTCATCCACACGGACTCGCATGGTTGGACGCATACCAATAAACTCTTCACCCAACACAGCTACTCGTTTGACAGCAGAACCATCATGAATAACTTGCTGTGGTGCGCCCTCTATGGGTAAGTCCAGACCTTTTTTTATGTTGATCATACGCACTTGCATTACATTAACGGAAAGAAATTGAAAAATCTTTACTTACCACGGCACTATTCTCTAAGTTGTATTGGATTCAAAGAGCTGGCACAACATACACAAAGTCGGGCCAACCTGTCCGCAACCGCAAACGAGCACCGTGGTATATAGTCCTTACATATTTCCGCAATTTTAACATTAATCGTACTGACTATGCGAGTGGAAATATGAAAATAATACGACTTAACAATGGATTTAGTTCATCGGACGACACTGCAAGAATTTAAATATAGACCAAAGTGGTATTGATGAAAAATAGACGGGTATTGAGGGTGGGTGTTTATCTGTGCTGCGTATTTGGGAGAACGGGCAAAATCAGCGATTTTGCCCGTTGGCGGGCTAGATTAAGTGATTAATCTCAACCACCGTATTCACGTCTGCATCATAGTCGACAGACTCAATGCCGAAACCAAATAGCTTCAGGAACTCATTGTGATAACCAGCGTAATCTGTCAGCTCGTCGATGCTGTCGGTGTCAACTTTATCCCAAATCACCTTGATACGTGCCTGTACACCGTCTTCCAGCTCTTTATAGTTCTGGAACAGGTGGCCACCTTCGTCAAAACGAGGGTTTTCGCCGTACAGGTTTTCGCTAAACAAGCCGTGGATCTGCTCGATGGTTCCCTCGTAGGTGCCGTCTTCTTTAGTTACCCGGAACAACGTAGAAATGTACAAAGGCATAATCGGAATAGCCGAGCTCGCCTGTGTGACTACCGCGTTCAGTGACGCCACATAAGCTTCTCCATTCAACGCTTGTGTCGATGCTTTAATGGCATCCGCCGCACGGGTAAGATCTTCTTTGGCTTTACCTATGGTCGCATGACCGTAAATAGGCCAGGTCAGCTCTTTACCAATATAAGTGTAAGCCGACGTTTTGAAGCCTTCGGCCAGTACATCTGCTTCTTTCAGCGCTTCCAGCCACAACTCCCAGTCTTCACCACCCATCACTTTCACTGTGTTGGCAATTTCTTCCTCACTGGCCGCTTCTACAGACACTTCTTCAATGCTGCGCATTGTCGTATTGAGGTTCTTAGTGGTGACTGTCTGGCCGATTGGTTTAAGTACCGATGAAAAGGTCTCACCCGACTTAGGATCGGTACGACGTGGTGATGCCAGGCTGTAGATAACCAGGTCTACTTTGCCCATTTCGGCTTTGATGGTTTCAATCGCTTTGGCCTTTAATTCATCGGAGAAGGCATCGCCATTAATGTTCTTGGACCACAGGCCAGCTTCATCTGCAGCCTGCTGAAATGCCGCCGTGTTATACCAGCCAGCAGACGCGGTTCTTTTCTCAGTGCCTTTCTTTTCAAAAAAGATACCCAATGTTTTTGCGCCTGCGCCGAATGCAGCAGTGATACGAGAAGCCAGGCCATAACCGGTTGATGCACCGATCACCAGGACATTTTTAGGACCATTATTAAGCGGCCCCTGAGCCTTAACATAAGCAATTTGTTCTTTTACGTGCTCAGTACAACCCACCGGGTGGGCATTTGTACAGATAAAACCACGGATCTTAGGTTTGATGACCATGTCTATTCCTACATATTCTGTATTATGAAAACCGCGTTAGTTTAAATGCAGATCCTGAAAACACAGGTCTGATCACTCGCTATCGAATTTTGAACCGCCCAGGCAGCTTGGGGAATCAGGCACTTCGCCATGCTGATCGGCATATTCTTCTGGAGTATAAGTGTGGATGGCCAGCGCATGAATGTGATTGGCAAGCTCTTCCTTTAATACCTCATTGATCAGGCGATGGCGCTGTAACAGTCGCTGCCCGGCAAACTTGTCGCTGACGACAATCACCTTAAAATGCGACTCGCTACCTCGACTGTGCATGTGGCTTTCGTTGACAACGTTAAGGTGTTTGCAAGCGATAGCGTCGGCAAGTTTACTATAGATTTGTTGTTGCATTGACATAACTCACTCCCAGTACGGAGAAAATTTAGCGCCTACTATACGCACTTATGCGTCATTAACCAACTGTTCTGAAGGTCAGGTTAATTCGCCCCTGAGTAACGCGCGCTTGTTTGGGCAATGCATGTTGGTAGTCTTGCTGGCTGCGTCCTGTCATCAGTAAACCACTGCCCGTAGGCAGAGGCAAAGTCAGGATTTCCTGGCTCTGCTTGTGGCGAATTTTGAAATGACGGGTAGCACCCAGAGATAAAGAAAAGATAGTCGGACAAGCGCCAAGCTCTGCTTCGTCATCGCTGTGCCAGCCCATGCTGTCCTGCCCATCCCGATACCAGTTTACCAACAGCGCATTAAAATCCTGACCAAACTGACGCGTCAGGCGCGTTCGCATTGCACTCAGAACCGGTGGCCAGGGGGTATTTTCAAGCTGGGTGCCCGAGTAGCCATAGGACACTGACTTGTCGGCCACAAAACACTGCAATCTGGGAATTGGTGTGGTACGGCCAAACAGGGTGATATCAGGTTGCTGCCAAACCAGGGTGGAGGCTAAATGCGCATAAAGCGCCAGACTTTTTTCAAAGCTCAGACATGCTGGCAGATACTCAAAACCCGGGGGCAAACATTCTTTGTTCAGTCTCGACATGCTATATTACGCGTTCTGTTAGTTTTGCTGTACTTTGCACCTATGCAAGGTAGTGGCACCAACCATGAGTGAGATTCGCCCCATCATGATCACCGACGCTGTACTGGCCGGCACGGCTCTGACCCTGCATCGTTTTCCTCTCGAGCAAAAAAATCGCAGCCTGCAAGCCTGGGATGCGGCTGACGAATACCTGCTGGAACATATTACCACAGCTTACCCGGACGCTCGCGATATTCTGATCCTCAATGATGCCTTTGGCGCTCTGAGTTGTACGCTGGCAGCCAAGTTGCAAGATCACGCCCAGTGGCAGATCACACAGGTAAGCGATTCATTTGTGGCTCAGCAGGCAACCTGTCATAACCTCGCTGAAAACCAACTCGACTGGGTGCTGGACGACGCGAAACTTACGCAGCAAGATAGCCTGGCAACCTTGCCAGCGCAGTGCGATCTGATCTTAATTAAGGTACCTAAAAATGCCGGACTGCTACAACATCAGTTGTCTCAGCTCAGCCATATGGCTGCGGATATTCCCGTTGTGGCCGCAGGCAAAGCCAAAGAAATTCACACCTCAACCCTAAAAAGTTTTAGTCATTTTTTGCAACAGCCGACCACCAGCCTGGCGGTCAAGAAATCCAGACTGATCTTTTGCGCGACCACAGGTAAGCCGGTTGCGGACAAGTTCCCGGTCAGCTGGGCACTGGAAAACTCACCCTTCACCATTTATAACCATGCCAATGTTTTCTCCCGGGACTCTCTGGATATCGGGGCACGGTTTTTTATCAACTATCTGCCAGCGGGTAAAAAGCCATTGCGGGTAATCGATTTGGGCTGTGGTAACGGCGTGATTGGGTTACAAACGCTGTCACGGATGCCGAACGCTCAGGTAACCTTTGTTGATGAATCAGCCATGGCTGTGGCCAGCGCCAAAGAGAATGTCAGCAGTAACTTGCCAGACAGACTGGGCGACTGCCAGTTTGTGCAAAATGATTGCCTCAGCGACTTTGAGCCAAACTCTGCTGATCTGGTGCTGTGCAACCCGCCGTTTCATCAGGCACAGGCAATCACCGATCACATCGCCTGGCAAATGTTCCTGCAAGCAAAACATACTCTGAGAAATGGCGGAGAACTCAGGATCATTGGCAATCGTCATCTTGATTACCTTGATAAGTTGCAGCGCCTGTTCGGGAATTGTAAGGTGATAGGCAATAATAAAAAGTTTACCGTATTAAGTTCTATTAAAAGGAGCTAATCATGCGCTTAGCATTCTCTGCGTGCCTCTTTGGCACAGCACTCAGTTTACTTGCGGGATGCAGCACTGCCCCAAAAACAGTGATCCTCAGCCCCAGCTATCAGGGGGGCAATATCAGTCAGTTATCAGATACTCTGGCAATTAAAGTTGTTGATAACCGAACCACTAAGTTCACCATTAAAGTGCTGGAGCAGGAACCTGCGGTTTACCTGCCCAATGCCGATTTACCTGTGACCCTGACCGGGCTGCTTGCCCAGGCGCTTGAAGCCAATGGGGCAACACTGGCACAACACAGCGACACCCAACTGACACTGCGCATTCGCACCTTTATTGCTAAAGTGGACGAATCTTTGAGTCGCCATGAGAGCACAGCGCGTGCTGAGTTCGTTGTTGAGGTAGCTAAAGGACAACGCACCTTCTCCAAGCCCTTCAATGGTGAGGCGCAATTCAGTAAACCTCTGAAACATGATCAGTCTCAGGTTGAGGGACAGTTGAATCGACTCGCAGAGCAGGTGATCACCCGCATGCTGTCGGATAAAGAATTGATCGACTTTTTGCAACAATAAAAAGGCTAAGCTATGCTTCGTACCCTTATAATGTCCACGCTGATCCTGATCAGCTGTTTCTCTTTTGCGAACAATAAAGAAGGACGCTTTGTCCAAAAAGATAACCTTTTCCCTAAGGTACAGCTCAACACCTCGCTGGGCAAAGTCATCGTCGAGCTGGACCGCTCGCGCGCACCCATCACAGTCAATAATTTTCTCACCTACGTGATTAATGGTGACTATAAAGGCTCGGTGTTTCATCGCGTTGAACGAGATGAAGCCAATGAGCGAGACTTTGTGATCCAGGGCGGCGGCTACGACAAAGACTATGATGGCATGTTTGAGCGCCCGGCTATTTTTAACGAAAGTGGCAATGGCCTGAAAAATAACATGTACACCATCGCCATGGCCTACCAGGATAACAAGCCTCACTCAGGTACTCGACAGTTCTTCTTTAATATGGATGACAACGATCACCTCAACCCGGGACGTGGCTGGGGCTTTGCCGTATTTGGCAGTGTCACTGATGGCTTCGAGACACTCGACAAAATCATGCAGGTTGAAACGGACTACAACAAAAAGCTGGGCTATACCTTTATTCCGAAAAAGCCCGTGATCATCCACAGCATTGAGATGCTGCCGGAAGAAACCTTCGAATAATCGTTTATCAGCTTGGCCCTGCTGCTCGCCAGGGCCAGGCTGTGTTGGAAAACACTATGCTCATTTCATCCAGCCTGCGTGACTACGCCAGCTACTATCGGGATAAACGCCTGCTCACCGTCTTTGCTTTTGGCGTTAGTCAGGGCTTTCCTTGGGTTTTAATCGGCTCAGTCATGTCTGCCTGGCTGAAAGACGAAGGCCTGAGCCGCAGCATGATAGGCTTGTTTGGCATAGTGTTTAGCGCCTACACCATTAACTTTTTATGGTCTCCGTTGCTGGACCGGGTGCGTCTGCCCTTGCTTACCCAATGGCTGGGCCAGCGACGCAGCTGGATAGCCGCGGGACAACTGATTGTTGCCTTGTCTGCACTGGCCTTAAGCCAGGTCGATCTTAAGACGGATCTTTATCAGGCTGCATTATTGTGTTTCATTATTGCTCTGAGTGCGGCTACCCATGATATTGCAATAGACGCTTATCGGATCGATATTCTGCCACCCGAGGAAAGTGAAAAGTCCACGGCCGCCGCTGCCATGGCCACCTCAGGTTGGTGGAGTGGCTATGCCCTGCTCGGTGCCATTCCGTTTTTTGCCGCCGATTTACCCGGCATCAGCTGGCCCGAAATCTACGCCCTACTGGCACTGATAATGCTTATGCTGTTTGGTATCACACTGGCCGCCCGTGAGCCCGTATCCCATCGTGAACACACCCAACAACAGCTGCAAGCGCAATATCAATCCAAACTTGCAGGGCTGGAACATAGCAGACTGCAACGTATGCTGGCCTGGCTGGCGGTCACCCTGGTCGAGCCGTTTCGCAGCTTCTTTAACCGTAATGGCGTAAAGGCCGCCTTAGCCCTGCTGGCCTTTATCTTTTTGTTCAAAATCGGCGAAGCCTTCCTGGCTCGTATGTCGATCGTGTTTTATAAAGAGATCGGTTTTAGTAATAGTCAGATAGCCCAGTACTCTAAGCTCGGAACCGGCCTTATTACGATTATTTTCGCCTTTCTGGGCAGCATCTTTAATCATAAATATGGCATTGTAAAAGGCTTATTTATCAGCGGTGTGGCTATGGCTGCATCTAACCTGATGTTTTCCTGGATAGCGGTCGCGGGCCCCAAAGAACACTTGTATGCCCTTGCCATTGTTATTGACGGGTTTACTCAGGCTTGGTCACTGGTCGCCATGGTGGCGTTTATCTCAATGTTGTGCGATCGTGCCTTTAGCGCAACGCATTACGCCCTGCTGGCGTCTCTTGGTAGCCTGGGCAGAACCGTTTTGTCGAGCTATAGCGGCGTCGTCATCGATGACTGGCTGGGCGGTAACTGGGCGGTATTTTTCGCACTGACAGCGCTGATGGTGCTACCTTCATTGATATTTTTATATGCGATCCGTCATAAACTCTACGAGATAGAACAAAACTATCACAATCAGGGGAAGTCTCAGCAGGAAAAGTGATGGGTGTGTCTGGTCCATGCTAGAAGGATAGAGGTGCAGCTCCTTGCACCTGCACATACTGGTGATCCCAGTGTTATTACATCTGCTCTTCTTTGATCAGAGACAGACCTTCATATGGGTCGACTTCCAGCGCTTCACAGTAACGCAGAAACTCAATCACGTCTAAACGACGCTCCTGGTTCTCAATTTTGCCAATGAAAGAATGTGGTGTACCTAACACCTGGGCCAGACTGCGCATTGTATGACCTTTCTCGTGACGTTTTGATTTTAGCCACTTAGTCAACTTACTGTTCTCTTCAGAAGAAACCGTTTTCCCCATCATAATAAAACATCTCCTACTCGATGATTAATTGATACTGCCGTACGAAATTTGCCCGTCTCGATTGGCAGCTTATGTTATGACAAGCCAGCTAAACTGAGTGAAAAAACACCCGTTCCATCTGTCCTGTTCCTATGTACCAAATTAGGTATAGACGATCTTTTCTCTAACACCTAATTAAATTTGCAACTTTCTTACCTAAAATAGAGAGGTAAGATTACTGTGACACTTTAACAAAAATTTTATATCTTGTACCAGTATACGAAATAATTTATTTTTTCTTTTAAAAATAGTGGTTTAGCGCTAATCTGTCTTAAAGTAACAAATTTTGGGAGAATTTTTGATGATCCGGCTCATATTTTTGCTGCCCATTTTGCTCTGTCTGGGGTGGTATTACTTTTTACGCGTAAACGGCGTACCACTTAAACAAGGCAAACGCGGATTCATCTACATTCTCGCTTTTTCCACTTTCGTATTAGGTTTTTTTGCGCTGATGATGCATCTTACCAACCCGGGCTGACAACACTGCTCTGACTTCACGGCAATATCTTCACAAAGCACGCACCTGATAGCGGGTCGCAATGAATCTATATAGATGCAAAAAAGCCATGCGATAGCATGGCTTTTGTATCTTGGCTTGATAGGTTAAGGGCGGTTTATACGCTGAAGCTTGCACCGCAACCACAGGTTGTCGTCGCATTGGGGTTGCTGACAAAAAAGCGCGCACCTTCCAGGCCTTCGGTATAATCAACTTCACCGTCAACCAAATATTGAATACTCATCGGGTCAACTACCATAGACACCCCGTTTTTCTCAATTTCCAGGTCACCCGGATTGGTTTTTTCGTCAAAGGTAAACCCGTATTGGAACCCTGAGCATCCGCCGCCGGTCACATACACTCGCAGCTTAAGGTTCGGGTTTTCTTCTTCTGAGATAAGTTCTTTCACGCGACTTGCCGCCGCGTCGGAAAATTTAATCGGTATCTGATCAGACATGTGTATTCGACCCCTGTACATTTAGTAGCAGAATTATCTAATACCTGACTATTTTAATCAAGTATAGACTGGCATTCTCGGATGGGCTGTTCCTGTTTTAGTCTCATTTCTTTGCCCAGCCGATTGATTTACTTAATTACAAGGACTTAGATTATTTGATACACTTATCAACCAAGTATACTATGCTACAACTGTTGATATCACGGGTACCACGCACCACAAGATACTTTGAGTAACCGAGCAATGCGCTTCGCGTTCGTCGCGATGGATAAACGTCACAACGCTGCTTGGAGACCTTTGTGGTCCTAAAATATTCAGGTTAGGGCTAGATTCAGTGTACGCAAGCAATAAAGCGAGCTGATGCTCGCGCCAATTCAGATTTTCAACAGGCCAATATTGTATGTCGCTCGATAATTTACGCCGTCGCTTAGCGAAACCAAAAACGTCCATTCAGCTGTGCTTGCTGGGAATTGGCGCGGGCTTAATTGCAGCAGTATTGATCATCTTATTTCGCCTGACCATACTGCTGGTGCAGGGGATGTTTTTAGACAGCCCGGACGACTTTACTACGTTACCTGAACATCAGCGCGTCCTGTTACCTGTGGGCGCAGCCTTGCTGATCGCCCTGTTTGCCAGCCTGACGGGCTTCAAGCACTACCGCCTCGGCATTCCTTTTGTCATCTATCGCATTAAACAACACTACGGGCAAATGCCAATCTGGAATTCGGTTAACCAGTTTTTTGGCGGTGCGGTTGCACTGATCAGTGGTTTTTCCGTTGGCCGGGAAGGCCCATCAGTACACATGGGGGCAACCGGAGCCAGTATTTTGGCTGAGCGCCTCCATCTGCCAATGAACGCTGCACGGACACTGGCCGGTTGTGGTGTGGCTGCTGGCATAGCGGCGTCGTTCAACACGCCCCTGGCAGCGGTGATCTTCGTCATGGAGGTGGTGCTGCGGGAATACAAGATCCATATTTTCGTCCCCATTATGCTCGCAGCGGTAACTGGCGCACTTGCCACCCAATATGTGTTTGGCCATGATCTGGAGCTGTCGCTGATCAGTGTGTCTACCCTGTCCTTCTGGCATTATCCATTTCTGATTTTATGTGGCTTCGTGCTTGGTGCCATTGCCTTTGCATTTAATCAGAACCTGATGATGATCATCAAAACCTTTAAGCCCATCAGCATGTTTCCCCGCCTGATGCTGGCTGGGTTATTGGCCGGTCTGATCGGATATCTGGTGCCAGAAGCCATGGGCTCAGGTATGAGCGCCATTACAATCGCCGTTGAGACGCCCGGTGAATTACAACTGCTGACAACCATTCTGATAGCTAAGCTACTGGCCACCATCTTTGCCATTGGCCTGGGGATCCCTGGTGGGATCATTGGCCCGGTTATCGGTCTGGGAGTGTTAATTGGCACACTGATGGCGTATTTTGCTCAGTTTATTTCTCCCGAAGTCAGTGTTGCGGGCACCTATGGTGTACTGGGCATGGCAGGCCTGCTGGCAGCCACTTTGCACGCACCATTGGCAGCGCTGACCGCAGTGATGGAGCTGACTTCCAGCCCACAGATTGTGGTGCCGGCCATGATAGTGATCTCCTGCGCCTATGTTACCGCGCTGCAGGTATTTGGTAACCGCTCGATTTTCTTACAGCAGCTGGACTTTCAGGGCTTGCCCTATCAGGTTTCTCCCGCCAAAGAGGCCCTGCAAAAAGTGGGGATCATGGAAGAAATGGAAGAAGGCTTCAAGCTGCTCTATTCTGATGACAAAGAGCAGATCAGAGAAACCCTGTCGGCCATTGACAGTCAGACTCCGCTGATCGTTTACGACGAAGAACACGGTTACCGACTGGCCGAATATGACCTCAGCTTGATCTCTGAACAAAGCATGACCATCACTTATATCGAGTTACAGGGACTAAGTACACAGGCAACGCTGGCAGACGCATTTGATATTCTCAAAGACAAACGCTCCGGCGCCGTCTATGTGTATAATCAAAAAGATAACAAACAAATTATGGGCTTGCTAAGGTGGGATCAGATCCGCCATATTCTCACCATGAGAAACAGCTTGCTGTAATTGCATTTTAAGACAACCAAGGGGTTTTATGACGACGATACTTGTGTACAAAGCACTGCACATCTTTTTTATGGTTGCCTGGTTTGCTGGTATTTTCTATTTGCCAAGGCTGTTTGTTTACCATGCCATGACCGATGAAAAACCCTGCTCCGCCATGTTAAAAATCATGGAGCGGCGGCTGCTCTACTTTGTTACCCCCTTTGCCGTGCTCACGGCCGTGTTCGGGGTACTGTTGATCACCAGTTATGGCCGCGAATGGTTCCGCGCTAACCTGTGGCTGCACTATAAGCTGGTGCCGGTGATTATATTATATTTGTATCATGCCTACTGTTTTAAACTGCTGGCAGACTTTAAGCACGACCGTAACGAGCGTAGCGATCGCTTCTATCGTATCTTTAACGAATTCCCGGTCATACTGCTGCTGGTCATCGTTATGCTCGCCATCCTGAAACCGGTTTTCTGATCTCACACTATGGCGGCTATTCGGCCGTCATTTTCCACGCCTAAAAAACAGAATTGTGCTATTATGTCGCTCCAGTTACTCAACGCAGTGTGCGTCTGATACGCCCTGTTTTGCGAGCTCGGTTAGGAGTGCTCCCCGCCTCCTGTTGTCAATCTGTGATTAGGAATCGCCGCATGTTAAGTTTCCAAGGTGAAAACATCCTCTCCGTCAACGAACTCGACAGAGAAGCCATTGAGCTGATTTTCAATGTTGCAAAGAAAATGGAACCCTACGCTAAAAAGTACAAGCGCACCAACGTATTAGAAGGTGCCGTATTAGCCAACCTGTTTTTTGAACCCAGTACCCGAACGCGTGTCAGTTTCGGAACCGCTTTTAACCTGCTGGGTGGCACGGTCAGAGAGACCACAGGTATGCAAAGTTCCGCTTTGGCAAAAGGCGAATCCCTGTATGACACGGCCCGGGTGATCTCCGCCTATGCCGATGCCGTCGCAATGCGCCACCCGGATGCCGGATCCGTGGCGGAATTTGCAACAGGCTCAGATGTGCCAGTGATCAACGGCGGTGACGGCCCAAATGAGCACCCAACCCAGGCACTGCTGGACTTGCTCACGATTGAACGTGAGCTAGGTCGTTTTGAACGTGGCATTGATGGTATGCACATCGCCCTGGTTGGCGACCTTAAGTATGGCCGCACGGTCCACTCTCTGTCTAAGCTGCTGTGTCACTATAAAAACGTGCGTTTCTCTATGGTTGCACCAGATGGGTTACAAATGCCTGATTATATTCTGGATGCGGTCAGTAACGCCGGTCACCAGATTGAACTGGTATCAAAAATGGAAGGTAACCTGGCGGCCGATATCGTTTATCAGACCCGCATTCAGGAAGAGCGTTTTCCATCACAGGAAGAAGCCAACAAGTACCGCGGTGGTTTTCGCATTAGCCAGGCCATTTATGAGGCCCACTGTAAGCCGCAATCGGTATTAATGCACCCATTACCGCGCGACAGCCGTGGCGATGCCAACGAGCTGGATAACGACCTGAATAATAACGACAACCTGGCCATCTTCCGCCAGGTTCAAAATGGCGTGTTGATCCGCATGGCATTGTTTGCACTGACACTGGGTGTTGCCGACAAGGTTGAGCAATACGAAGTGGACGTGCCCTGGTTCAGCCGTAAGCGCGACACCTAATCCACTTATTTCGTTTCATGGCCGGGTGTAGCTGAATGACGTTTCAGATACACCCGGCCCAAAACAAAAGGACACATTATGACAATCAGTCAAGATCTCTTCTCTCGTGCCCAGGAGTCTATCCCGGGTGGTGTTAATTCACCCGTTCGTGCATTTAACGGTGTAGGTGGCACGCCGCTGTTTATCAATAAAGCTGAAGGCCCGCATACTTACGATGCGGACGGTAAACGCTATATCGATTATGTGGGTTCATGGGGACCGATGATCCTGGGCCATAACCACCCCCAGATCAAACAAGCCGTGCTGGATGCAGTTGAAAATGGCCTGAGCTATGGCGCACCGACTGAAAGCGAAATTCTGATGGCTGAAAAAGTCAAAGCGCTGGTACCCTCAATCGACAAAGTGCGCATGGTCAGTTCAGGTACTGAAGCAACCATGAGCGCCATTCGTCTGGCACGCGGCTACACTGGCAGAGATAAGATCCTGAAGTTTGAAGGCTGCTACCACGGCCACGCCGACTCTTTGCTGGTAAAAGCGGGTTCTGGTGCATTGACCATGGGCGTGCCTAACTCTCCGGGTATCCCGGCAGACTTTGCAAAGCACACCTTAACCGTGTCGTTCAATAACCTGGACGAAGTCAAAGCCATCTTTGCACAATACCCGGACCAAATCGCCTGTATTATTGTCGAACCAGTGGCGGGCAATATGAACTGTATTCCACCCGTTGAAGGCTTCCTGGAAGGCCTGCGCGAAGTGTGTGATACCCATAAATCGGTTCTGATCTTCGATGAAGTGATGACTGGCTTTCGGGTTGCGCTGGGTGGCGCTCAGGAATATTACAATATCACCCCTGACCTGACTTGTCTGGGTAAAGTGATTGGCGGCGGTATGCCAGTGGGTGCCTTTGGTGGTAAGCGTGAAATCATGGATTATATTGCGCCCGTAGGCCCGGTTTATCAGGCAGGTACTTTATCTGGTAATCCAATCGCTATGGCTGCCGGTCTGAAAGCCCTGGAACTGCTCTCTGAACCGGGTTTGCACGATGACCTCGAGGCCAAGAGCAAGCAACTGTGCGACGGATTCCAGCAAGCCGCAGATGCCGCGGGTATTGCCCTGACCACCAACTATGCCGGTGGCATGTTTGGCTTCTTCTTTACCGAAGCGCAGCGTGTTGATACTTATCAGCAGGCAACTGAGTGCGATCTGGAACGCTTCAAACGCTTTTTCCACCTGATGCTGGAAGAAGGCGTGTATCTGGCGCCTTCAGCATTCGAAGCCGGGTTTGTCAGCACCATGCACAGCGATGATGACATTGCACAGACAATCAAAGCTGCAGAGCGTGCATTCGCCAAGCTTGCTGCCTGAGCACTGACCTACAGTTAATCTTACTAAAAAGCCCTGCGGGGCTTTTTTTATTTCTGTCAGTAAAAACTTTCACCGCTTTGAACTATTCTTTGCTTATACCCGGTCTCTTACCAATGACTTATAAACAAAGATAAAATTATGACAGGACTCAGATCAGCTGCCAGCCCCGCCATTGCTTTTATGGCACAGTTAAAATACAAAACCAAAATCAGCCTGGTATTTGGTATTCTTCTGCTACCACTCAGTCTGAGTTTATTTTTTCTCAACTCGACCCTGACCCAGTCAATTCAGGTCAGTCAGCAGCAGCGTGCCGGCCTGCAATATTACCCACCCATTTTAGAAAACCTGTTGAACCAGCAGGCGAAGCGTAACGCCCAGCTACTGGCGCGCAGCCCATTTGCCAAAGGGCTCAAACCCGGTGACGAGTTGGAACATTTATCCATTACCTCTAAACTGGCAATCGACAATGATCTGAGCCGCTCTTACCTAAACCGCTCACTGGTGGAATCCTTGCCCAATGTGATTAGCCAGGTGAATAATATTGCCGGGCAGGCGCAGGAGATCATCAGCAGCGGCCGCTTTACCCCCGACTCCTTTATCGCCCTATCAAACCTGAACAAAGTGTTGCCTGTGGTAAAAACCCAGCTCAACAACAAGCTGGAAGTGGCAACGGCTAATAATAAATACGTCAACAAGCGCCTTCAGGACAAAATAACCGCATTAAACCGTGCGCTCGATAACTATCACCGTGCCATTAAAGACAAGCTCCTGGAGCCAGATGACATTGAACTGACCAGCAGTGCATTTAACACCCTACATCGAAACGTGCTGACTCAGCTCACTGCCCTTATCAACACCGCCACCCCCACTTTAAAAACCCTGCTTGATGACAAACTGACGCAGGAGCGTTGGATCCGAAACCTGGTGGCACTGGCGTCAGTACTGAGCCTGTTGCTGGCGCTCTATTTAATGCTGGGCTTTTATTTTGCGGTGGTGGATACCATTGCCGAGTTTTCAACCTCCGCTCAGCGTGCTTCATCTGGCGACCTGAGCACACGGGCACAACCACGCGGTAAAGATGAACTGAGCGAGATCCTGCGCCAGTACAATGCGGTGCTGGATGCCTTTGTGCATTTGCTGGGTAATGTCAGAACCACCTCCACCGACTTGCATGGGGCCACGGATAAACTGCGCCAGATAAGCCAGGACACCCGTGAAGATGTGGCGCAGCAGCAGGCCAAGATCCAAACCGTGCATCAGGCACTCAGTGAAATGGCCAATGCCGCAGATGCAGTTGAGACCTCGGCCCATCATGCCACCGAGCTGGCTGCAACGGCAGCGCAACAAGTTAAGCAAGGCAGTGAGAATACCACCCGACTGGCAGAGCATATGACCGTGCTGCAACGAGAGTTTGAAGAAAGCCGCATTGCACTGGATAAGCTGGCACAAGACAGCCAGAACATCAGTAAAGTAAGCCTGGGGATCAGCGAAATCGCCGAACAAACCAATTTACTGGCACTCAATGCTGCCATTGAAGCGGCGCGCGCCGGTGAACAGGGCCGCGGTTTTGCCGTGGTGGCCGATGAAGTACGTACCCTGGCACAAAGAACCCAGCAACAGACCGAAGAGATCCATTCGATTATTCACTCATTACAGCAGGCATCAAACGACACCCAAAAGAAAATGCTCAGCAGCGTAGAAAAAATGGAGCAAGGTGTTAGTGCGGCCAACGAGACCAATCAGGTACTCAGCGCCGCAGAGCAGAGCATGGCCGACATTGACCAGCAGGGCCATGTAATAAGCGATCAGGTGCAACGCCAGGCGGTTGCCACCCAGCAGGCGCTGGCAGAGTCCAGTGAGATAAGCCATCTGGCTGACCACACCCTAAGCTCCGCCGAAGCCACCCGCGGTGATGCGCAAAAGCTCAGCAACATGGCGGCGACGTTAAATCAATTGATCGCCAAATTCAAAACTTAAGCGGCTCAGCGTGCGGATCAACCACAACCAGGCCGGGGATTGAATTCTTCAATGCGGACAGGCAGCTGAATGGTCGGTCCGCAATGGGGCGCGGCCTGCTCACCGGTTTGTTCATTGACGAATGCCCAGCGCACACCTGTCGGGCGCTGATCGGCAATGGCCTGCGGGTTGAGCGGTTTTAAGTAGCGAATATACAGCTCCAGTGCCCCCCGCCCGCCTGTCAGCTTGGCCGGCTTGTTATCGTCGCGACCGATCCAGGTGACCGTCACGGTATTGTGATCAAAACCGGCAAACCAGCTGTCTCTAAGCTCATTACTGGTGCCCGTTTTACCTGCCAGCTGAATGGAAGGGAAATGGCGATTCAGGCGTTTTGCCGTGCCGCTCTTGGTTACGCGCTTGAGTCCGTAGCGCGTCATATACATGGCTTCCTGAGAGAATCGGGACTGTTTGGCAACGCGATGCTGATACAAACGTTTGCCTGTGGTGTTGGTGATTGCCGAGATACTTGTCAGGGGCGCGTAACGGCCATTGGCAGCCAGCGTGGTATACATCTGCGCTACGTCAAAACTGGATAACTCAACGGCCCCCAGCAACATAGAAGGATACAAAGGAATATCACTGTCGACCCCCAGCTGCGCCATGGTGCGGGCAACCGTATCTACGCCAACATCCAGACCGAGATTAACGGCCGGAATATTAATACTCTCACTAAATGCACGATACAAAGGCACCGAGCCCCGAAAGGTATGATCAAAATTTTCGGGCTGCCAGGTTTTCCCCGCCGCATTGGTCACCTGCAACGGTGCATCTTCCAGTAAGGTGCCCAGATTGTAATCTGGCTGCTCCAGTGCCGACAGGTAAATTGCCGGTTTGACCAAAGAGCCAACATTACGGCGAGTATCCAGTACCCGGTTAAATCCGGAATAGCGCAACTGACGCCCGGCGACCAAGGCAGACACACCACTTTTTTCAGTGTTCACAGAAATCATACCCACTTCGAGCTGGGCGGTAGAAAAGCGTCGTTCCAGGTAAGGTAAGCCCTCACTAACCGCTTCTTCCATAGCTGACTGCTTTTGCAGATCAAAATAGGTGAAAACACGGATCCCGGCATTGACGACGTTTTCATCAGGCAGCAAGCGTTGCAGCTCTCTATTCACCAGCTCCAGGTACCCCGGGTAGGTCTGCATCAGGCTTTCTTTTAACGGTTGAATATCAATGGGCCGCTCCAATGCCTGACGGTATTCACCTGTGGTGATCAGGCCGTTTTCGGCCATCAGCCGCAATACCAGATCGCGCCGCTCCATGGTTCGCTCCGGATAGCGGCGGGGATTATAGTAAGACGGACCTTTCACCATGGCCACTAACATGGCTATCTGATCAAATTCCAGCTCATCAACGGGTTTTGCAAAGTAAAATTCGGCGGCCAGCCCCATGCCATGCACGCCCTGATTATAGGCCTGACCCAGATAGACCTCGTTAAGATAGGCTTCGAGGATCTCGTCTTTACTGTAGCGAAAATCCAGGATCAGAGCGATAAAGGCTTCGTTGATTTTGCGCAGTAATGAGCGCTCCCGAGTCAGGTAGAAGTTTTTAGCCAACTGCTGAGTCAGAGTACTGCCACCCTGCACCGTGCGCCCGGCGCGAATATTGTGATACAAAGCACGCATAATAGACCAGACCGACACCCCATGGTGTTCGTAGAAGGCCCTATCCTCAACCACCAGCAAAGTATCTTTGAGGATCCCCGGTATTTTATCCAGCGGCACAAATTCGCGATCCTGACGACTTTCATTACCTATTCGGGCTATTTGCACCGGCTCCAGCCGGGCAGCTTCAATGCGCCGCCCCTGCTCATTGACTATGCTGGCCAGCTTCTTACCGGCAAAGTTGAGAGTAAAAACACGCGCCTGTTCAACCCCATCATAAAATTCAAAAGTCCGCCGGTAAACTGTGATTGTACGGCCCTGAACCACGAACTGGCCGGTATGTTTGATGCGGTTAACCCGGGAGTAATTGAGTCGTTCCAGCTCCCAGATCACCTCCTGCTCAGCCAGATATTGATCCGGATAAAATGACATAGCCCGGGCGTACACCTGTACAGGTAACTGCCACTTATTGCCTTCAAACTGACGGCTGACTTTCGCATCCAGATAAACCACGTAACCGGCAACCGCAAACACCATGGCCAGACTGAGCTTCCAGCACAATGACCACAAGGAGCTCAGCATTCGACTGCGAAAAGCGCGCAAGCGCTGGCGAAACGAAGTCGCAGAAGAAGTGCGTTTTTTGCCAGATTTGGCTGGAGTTTTACGAGTGGACTTGCGCGGTTTGCCTGGTGCTTTTTTATTGTCTGCCATCGACCATGAAATGCTTACTGAGAGTGAATAGATGCTAGATTATCTCAGATTAACGGTCGCTTAAACCAAAAAGCGCGATGAGCCGCGCTTTTTGGTTATTTCTTATTTACTTATTGCGAATAGTCACAAACTCCGGGTAGGCATCGATACCACAGTCATGTTGATCCATGCCACTGAGTTCTTCTTCTTCACCAACCCGGATCCCCATCAGGGTTTTGATGATCCCCCAGACGATGTAAGACGCGATAAACACAAAACCCAGTATGGTCACAAGGCCAATGGCCTGCGTCATAAAGCTGGCATCGCTGTTGGAGAAAGGCACCATCATAATTCCCAGCGCGCCGCACACACCGTGCACCGAAATGGCCCCCACAGGGTCATCAATACGCAGCTTATCAAGCGCAACGATACTGAATACCACCAAAGAGCCGCCCAGCATGCCCAAAATACAGGCCAGTACAGGCGTAGGCGATGCCGGCTCCGCAGTAATGGTGACCAGGCCTGCCAATGCACCATTGAGGATCATGGTCAGGTCGGCTTTTTTCCACATCAGTTTGCACACCACCAGCGCAGCAATGGCACCAGCAGCCGCCGCCGCATTGGTATTCACCATGATCTGACTGACGGCGATGGCGTTGCTTTTATCTGCTAAAAACAGTTGCGAGCCGCCGTTAAAACCAAACCAGCCCATCCACAAAATAAAGGTACCCAGTGTGGCCAGGGGTAAGTTTGAACCGGGAATTGGGTAGATTTCACCGTTTTTACCATATTTACCCTTACGCGCACCCAGCAGTAAAACACCTGCCAGTGCCGCTGCTGCACCTGCCCCATGCACAATCGCAGACCCTGCAAAATCAACAAAGCCCATCTCAGATAAGAATCCGGCGCCCCAGGTCCAGTACCCTTCAATTGGATAGATAAGCCCAGTCAACACCACAGTAAACAGCAAAAAGGCCCACAGCTTCATACGTTCAGCGACCGCACCGGATACAATCGACATGGCGGTTGCCACGAACACCACCTGAAAGAAGAAATCTGATTCCAGTGCATGATCGGCATCTGCGGCCGCACTGCCAATCAACGCGCCAAAATTCGGGACTACGCCGCCTTCAACATTATCCACATACATGATGTTGTAGCCGACCAGTAAAAACATGGTACAGGCAATGGCATACAGGGCGACGTTTTTAGTGAGGATCTCGGTGGTGTTTTTAGAGCGCACCAGCCCGGCTTCGAGCATGGCAAAACCTGCCGCCATCCACATCACCAGAATGCCGGAGACCAGAAAGTAAAAGGTGTTCAGAGAGAATTGTAGTTCTATTACCGTATTTTCCATTGTATCGCCCCTTAAATCGCTTCTTCGTCGAGTTCGCCGGTACGGATCCGGACTATTTGCTCAAGGTCATAAACAAAGATTTTGCCGTCGCCAATTTTGCCGGTGCTGGCAATGGCCGTAATGGCCTCGACAACACGCTGAGTGTTTTCACTGCGTGTCGCAATTTCGAGCTTAATTTTTGGAATAAAGTCGACCTGATATTCGGCTCCCCGATATAACTCAGTGTGGCCACGCTGGCGGCCAAAGCCTTTGACATCCACCACGGTCATACCCTCAATGCCCAGCTCGGCCAGGGCTTCGCGGACTTCATCCAGCTTAAATGGTTTAATTATTGCGCTTATCATTTTCATTATTCGCCCCCCCAGGGCAGATGATCCTGTCGGGAGAAGGTAATCCAACCTTTATGCCAAAAATAAAAGTGATTTTTTTACAATTAGTTAGCGTATTTGTAGGGGGTTACAGAAACAACAAACGCACCGTGCTGGTGCGCTTATTTTTTGTCTGACTTGAAATGGTGCAAAGTGATGATTAGTAAGTGGCCGTTTAGCTTTCACTCACCATAACACAATTGCGCTGCGCTTCTTTCGCCTGGTAAAGCGCATTGTCTGCGGCGCGCATAACGTCACTGAGGGTGGCTTTATCGCATCGGGCAATGCCGACACTGAGAGTACAATGCAGCGCCTGGTCCTGGATCATAAACTGGGTATTGGCAAAGCGCTCTCTGAAGTCCTGACAACTGTCTTTAGCCACGCTCAGATCATTACCCGGCATCAGTACTGCAAACTCTTCCCCGCCCACTCGGGCAACTAAGCAGTGGTTGAATGAACTATTCAGCAATTCAGCGGCCTGGGACAAGACTTTGTCACCGCCAAGATGACCATACTGATCATTGATTGCTTTGAAGTGGTCGAGATCCAGCAAAGCCAGTGTAAACTGGTCTGGCTTATTTTTTAAAACCTTATCCATGTGCTGGCAAAAATAGCGACGATTGTAGAGACCGGTCAGAAAATCCCTATGCGCATACTCTTTAATGTCGGCTATCAGGTTTAGCTGATCCATAGTTTGCATCACCCGACAATGGAACTCTTCATTCATAAAGGGTTTCGTCAAAAAGTCATTCGCGCCGTACTTGATGAACTTGGCAGACAGGCCATGACTTCCGGCACCGGACAAACCAATGATGGCCAGATCATCGCGCCCGCGACTGTTACGCACCGCTTTTACCAGCTCAAAGCCGTCCATCGTAGGCATAGCATAATCTGTCAGCAAGAGTTTGATCTCGGGCTTAGCGTTGAGCATGTTTAACGCCTGCTCACCATCTTGCGCTTCAAACACAGTAAACAACTGCTTTTCTAGCATCTGGCGCATCACCGCCCGGCTGATCATCGAGTCATCGGCGATCAACGCCTGACACCCTTCGTTGCGCAGTAAACGCGATACCAGCTTGATGGCATACAAATAAGAGTCGCGGTTGTCCTTAATCACATAATCGACGACCCCCATTTCAAGCATCTGCTGACGACTGTATTCATCGATTTTGGATGTCAGCACCACAGTGGGCACATTGCGGCTTAAAGTGAGTTGCACTACCTCGCCATCAGAGGCGTCTGGTAAGGTCAGGTCAACCAGTGCCAGGGTGTAATGTTGGCTCTCGAGTAATGCCTGGGTTTCTTTCAGTGACCAGGCAAAATCGATTTCCACATCCAGGTGTTGTGACGCAAGGTGGCGAAGGATTTGCTGCACTACCTTACTGTCTTCGACGATTAATACTCTTTGCATTACTATGCTCTACTAAAACTACGAGAAAAGGGAAGAGATACAAGAATTTAACAGCGCTAAATACTTTCATACTACGGACATAAGGATTAAATATACGCGATTTCTGTGACAAAAAAAACTCGCCCTTCAATTAATTTGTAAACAGGTGGAAACGGATAGACGCCAAACCTCCGTTTACCCTGCCTAAATCAGATACAAAAAACAAACCATTTGGACATAAGTATTAACACCTTCGCTCAGGTAGCCTATTTTTTGGCTGTTAGTCTCAAGTTCTTTGAATTCTGCGCAGGATGGGTCTTAAATGTGCCAATTCATTTCATCAAAAAATTAAAAAAACATGTTGTTGAAGCCATTACTGTTCGCACTTTCTGCGACCTTACTTACCACACTCCCTCACAAAGCATTGGCACAAGCCGATACCCAGGGTCAGCTAACCCTACAAATTGATGCGCAGGTCACCACAGAGCATAAAGGGACCTTTAACGGGGAGCGCCTCTCCTATACAGCAACCACAGGCACTCAGCCTGTGTGGAATAAAGCGGGTCACCCAATCGCAACGCTGCACTACACTTACTATAAAAAGAACAAAGTGAAAGATCCTGCCACCCGCCCGCTGCTGATCTCATTCAATGGCGGACCGGGCTCAGCCTCGGTTTGGATGCACATTGCTTACACCGGCCCCCGAGTGCTAAAAATCGATGATGAAGGCTACCCAATGCAGCCCTACGGTCTGAAAGACAATCCGGATTCGGTGTTGGATGTCGCAGATATTCTGTTTGTGAACCCGGTCAATACCGGCTACTCTCGCGTGCTGCCCGAACAAGACGGTACAATGGCCGACAAACAGACTCTGCAAAAACGCTTTTTTGGTGTGAATGCCGATATTGAGTATCTGGCCGGGTGGCTAAATACCTTCATTAACCGTCATGGCCGTGCACTGTCGCCAAAATTTTTGATCGGTGAAAGCTATGGCACAACCCGTGTTTCCGGCTTAGCTCATGAACTACAGAACAAGCAGTGGCTATTCTTAAACGGCGTGGTTCTAGTTTCTCCGACAGACATTGGCATTAAACGTCAGGGGCCTGTAAAAAGTGCCAACCGGCTGCCGTATTTTGCTGCAACCGCCTGGTATCACAAGGCGCTGCCAGAAGCTTTGCAAAAGCAGGATCTGCTGAGCGTACTAAAGCAGGTGGAAGCTTATACCTTAGATCATTACCTGCCCGCGTTAGCCAAAGGCGCCATGTTGAGCGAGCAGACACGCCAGGAAGTAGCAAAACAAGTCGCGTACTTCAGTGGCCTGTCGCAGCAGTTCGTACTGCAAAATAACCTCGACATTCCCAATCACGCTTTCTGGAAAGAGCTGCTGCGCGAGCGTGGCTATACGGTCGGTCGCCTTGACTCCCGTTATCTGGGAATTGATAAACGCGATGCGGGCGAAGGCCCTGACTATTGGCCGGAGCTGGACGCCTGGCTGCATGCCTTTACACCCGCTATCAATCACTATTTCCGTCACGAGCTGAACTATAAAACGGACATCAAATATAATATGTTTGGCGATGTACGTCCCTGGGATCGCAGTAACAACGAAGTGGGTGAACAGTTGCGCCTGTCCATGGCAAAAAACCCCTACCTGAATGTGATGGTGCAGTCGGGTTATTATGATGGTGCGACTAATTACTTTGATGGTAAGTACAACCTCTGGCACCTCGATCCCAGCGGTAAAATGCAGCACAGGTTGCGCTTCAAGGGTTACCGCTCGGGTCATATGATGTACCTGCGTCGTCCGGACCTTACCCTGGCCAACCAGGACTTGCGCGAATTCATTACTGACTCGCTCAAATACAACCAATCAGCGAAATATTAAACACAGCGAATGACCAACATACGGCGCCCACTTAGGCGCCGTTTTTCTTTCTCTTACGGCGCGCACAGATAACTTCACACACAGATTGGAAAAGTTAGGTATACTCAAAACAACAATTGACGATGTCCACGTTTTTTATTCCGCTTACCCAGCAATAAGTTAACAACAATTCGCCGGGAACGAGCATGAATAATGGACCCGAAGTAATGATATTGAGGGAACCTCATGAGCGAGCAATTTCGCGTAGTGTTTTCCGGCTTCAAGCCAGGTACTGACAGCCAGGCAGCCACAGAGCAACTCGCAGCAAAACTAAAAGTGTCAGCACAGAAGGTGGCCGACTTCACCACAGGTAAACCCCTGTTTGGCCCCGCAGACAAACAAAAGTGCCTTAAACAGGCTAAGTTACTGGCCGTGTATGGGATCCAAAGTAAGCTGCAATCGCAGTCTCAGCCCGGTGCGGGCTCTGACACAGCGCAAAATGCGGCCAACGAGCGCGTATTCGATGCGCTCGACTACATTACCAGCAGCCTGATCCGCATTGAGGAAAAGCTGGATGAGCTGGAGCAACGCATAGACGGCAAACAAGTCAAAGATGAGCAGCATGAAGAAGATGAGTGGGAAGATGAGTCGCTGTTCAGCGAACTGGAACTCGACAGTGAGCCGCCCAAGCGCTCTAAAAAGCTCCTGTACATCTTGCTGTCACTATTAGTGTTGCTACTGGTTGTTCTGGGGATCAGCCTTGCTTTTCCTGAGTTGGTGCCTGTGTAATGAAAACAAATTCACTCTCAGATGAAAAAATCACAACACCAAGGAAAGAAATTAGAAAGATTATTAGAAAATTGCGTAACAGCCTGACAGAAGAACAACAAAAAGAGGCTGAACAAAATTTAACTATTAATTTTTCTCAACATGTGAAGCTCCCTAAAAACGCCCGTATCGGGGTCTACCTTGAAAATGATGGAGAGCTGAGAACTAACCTTTTAATTCAAACACTTTGGTCCAAAGGTATGGACCTATATTTACCGGTTATCCACCCCTTCAGCGGCGTCACTTTGCTCTTTCAGAAGTATGAAAAAAACTCACCCATGAGGCAGAATCGCTATGCTATCTTAGAGCCAGAGTTAAATTGTAGCCACATTTGCCCGCTGGCGCAGCTAGATTACCTGCTGCTTCCGCTCGTCGCATTTGACGACGCTGGCAACCGCCTTGGAATGGGTGGTGGTTACTATGATCGCACGCTGGCGCGTTATTATCGTGAACAGTGGCAACAGCCTATATTGATAGGTCTGGCCCATGACTGTCAAAAGGTGGCAGCCCTGCCAACCGAAGCCTGGGATGTGCCCCTGCCAACCATAATCACGCCACAACAATGCTATCAGTGGTAATGTAAGCGTTACCACTGGATCATAACCGAAAGCATCCGATCATAAATTCCGCCATTAGTGGCATCTGACATACTTTTTTTGTGCTTTGAGCGTATAATTGCGAGCGAATAATCAACTAAAACAGTGATCGCGTTATGACTCAAGATGAAATGAAAAAAGCAGCTGCCTGGGCGGCGTTACAGTATGTTGAAGCCGGCACCGTAGTCGGCGTAGGCACAGGCTCTACCGTCAACCACTTTATCGATGCGCTGGGCAGTGTCAAAGACACCATTAAAGGTGCCGTCTCTAGCTCCGAGGCTTCGACTGAAAAGCTCAAGGCGCTGGGTATTGAAGTGTTTGAGCTCAATGATGTGTCTGAGCTGGACATTTATGTCGATGGTGCGGATGAAATTAATGCACACAATCAGATGATCAAAGGCGGCGGTGCGGCACTGACACGCGAAAAAATCGTGGCAGCGGTTGCCAGACAGTTTATCTGTATTGTTGACAACACTAAGCATGTCGATGTGCTGGGACAATTCCCTTTACCGGTTGAAGTGATCCCAATGGCGCGCAGCTATGTTGCCCGTGAGTTGCTTAAGCTGGGTGGCGATCCTGTCTATCGTCAGGGCGTTGTCACAGATAACGGCAATGTGATTTTGGATGTTCATGGATTATCCATCACACAGGCAGCCGAACTGGAAGAAAAAATTAATCAAATCGTCGGTGTTGTTACCAATGGCTTGTTCGCTCAGCGCGGTGCCAACATTGTCATCACAGGGACCCCAGAGGGGCCACAAATTAAGTAACAGGAATGAGTCATGAGTAAGGTATCCTTGTCTAAGGACAAAATTCGCATTTTATTGTTGGAAGGCGTACACCAGAGCGCTGTTGAAACGCTCAAACGCAACGGTTATAGCAATATCGAGTACGTGAAGACATCGCTACCTGAAAATGAATTGATTGAGCGGATCAAAAATGTCCACTTTGTGGGGATCCGCTCGCGCACACACCTGAGTGAAACCGTTCTGGAAGCCGCAGATAAGCTGGTTGCAATTGGCTGCTTTTGTATTGGCACCAATCAGGTTGATCTGAATGCGGCCAAGCAGCGTGGTATTGCCGTCTTTAACGCGCCGTTTTCAAATACGCGTTCGGTGGCTGAACTGGTACTGGGTGAGATCCTGCTGCTGCTACGGGGCATTCCAAAGCGTAACGCGATGGCGCACCGTGGCGAGTGGTTTAAATCCGCGATTGGCTCTTTTGAGGCACGTGGTAAAACACTGGGGATCATTGGCTATGGCCACATCGGCACTCAGCTGGGGATCATGGCCGAAAACATTGGCATGAAGGTCGAATTTTACGACATTGAAGACAAGCTGACATTGGGCAATGCGCAACAGGTGCAAAGCTTAACTCAGTTGTTGCAACGTGCTGATGTGGTGAGCTTACACGTGCCGGAAACATCGCAAACGAAAAACCTCATTGGCATGGCGGAGCTGGAAGTAATGAAACAGGGTGCGATCCTGATCAATGCCTCACGCGGTACTGTGGTGGATATCGACGCCCTGGCTGAAGCGCTTAGCGCAGGTAAACTGTCTGGTGCTGCGATTGATGTATTCCCGGTCGAACCTAAGTCTAATGACGAAGAGTTTGTCTCACCACTGCGCCAGTTCGACAATGTGATCCTGACACCACATGTCGGCGGCTCCACGCAGGAAGCACAGGAAAACATTGGAATAGAAGTCGCGGGTAAACTGGCGAAGTACTCTGATAACGGCTCAACCGTCACAGCGGTCAACTTTCCGGAAGTGTCGCTGCCTGAACTGTCAAACCGCAGTCGTTTGCTGCACGTGCATGAGAACCGCCCTGGTGTGCTGACACAAATTAACCAGGCTTTTGCACAGCATGGCATCAACATCGCAGCGCAGTACCTGCAAACCGATGAAAGCATTGGTTACGTGGTGATTGATGTGGACAGCGACCACTCTGAAGTTGCATTAAAAGAGCTAAGTGCGGTTGAAGGCACGATCCGCGCCCGGATCCTGCACTAGCGGCTTTGTAATCAGACACAAAAAAGCCTGACTGAGTCAGGCTTTTTTCGTTTCACTTACCGGGCAAGAGTATTGCTCAGTAAACTGGCAAGTTATGCCATGAAATCAACACCTTCTTTGATGTCTTTTTCAAGTGTTGCCAGCATGTCGTCTTTTGCTTGTTGTTCAAACGCGCTCAGCTCGCCGTAAGGCAGCAGCTCTTCTACGCCGTTTTTGCCAAGGCGTACAGGTTGTGCGAAGAAAGGCGCATCGCCCGTGTTGCCTTCAACATAAGCGTACTCAACCACGTTTTCACCTTGCAGGCCTTTAACCAGTGAGAAGCAGAAACGTGCCGCAGCCGCGCCCATAGACAGAGTTGCAGAGCCGCCACCCGCCTTAGCTTCAACTACTTCAGTACCAGCATTCTGGATGCGCTTAGTCAGTGCAGCTACTTCTTCGTCAGAGAACTCAGCGCCCTCAACCTGAGAAAGCAGAGGCAGAATAGTAGTACCTGAGTGACCACCAATCACAGGCACTTTCACGTCGCTTACGTTCAGGCCTTTGCGCTCAGCGATGAAAGTCTCTGCACGGATAACATCCAGTGTAGTCACACCGAATACGCGAGCTGGATCGTAAGTACCTGCTTTTTTGAATACTTCAGCAACGATTGGCACAGTGCCGTTTACTGGGTTAGTGATCACACCAACCAGCGCTTTAGGACAGTTTTTAACGATGCCTTCAGCCAGAGTCTTGATGATGCCCGCATTCACATTGAACAGGTCAGCACGGTCCATACCAGGCTTACGTGGCATACCCGCAGGGATCAATACGATGTCTGCATCAACCAGCGCTGCATCCAGGTCGTCTTTACCAAAACCAGCTACTTTTACCGCTGTTGGGATGTGAGACAGGTCAACCGCTACGCCAGGTACTACTGGCGCTACGTCGTATAGCGCAAGCTCAGAACCAGCAGGTAAACCGTTTTTAAGCAAAAGAGACAATGCTTGACCGATACCGCCAGCGGCACCTAATACAGCAACTTTCATTGGAATTCTCCATAATTTGAAGGTGGAATTAAATGTGCTGTAAAGATAATGAAAAGCGCCGCCAAAAACAAATTTATACGCGCAATTTTCGTCTTTTTTTCGACTATAGTTGTAAAGTTCGCGGCAGATACTGCTACTAATGGTTTACGCTTGGTCCCACGTTTCTAATCTGGAAAACCACCATCGCTTGAAGAATCTTCTCGTCCTGAAATTTGGGTAACAGGCGCGTTTTGTGTAAAATCCTAACAATTGAGTCATAAAGAAGTATTGAGTATGCAGCCGCAGGAAAAACAAGAAGCCCTAGTCAAAGCCTTTAAGGCCCTGTTAAAAGAAGAAAACTTTGGTTCTCAAGGTGAAATTGTCGATGCCCTTAAAGAGCAGGGATTTGACAACATCAGCCAAAGTAAAGTCTCTCGTATGCTGAGTAAGTTCGGTGCCGTACGCACCCGCAATGCCAAACAGGAAATGGTATATTGTTTACCCGCGGAAATGGGTGTACCCACCGCAAAAAGCCCGCTGCGCCAACTGGTGATCGACATAGTACATAACGAAATGATGATCATCATACGCACCAGCCCGGGAGCCGCTCAACTAATTGCCCGCCTGCTGGACTCGCTGGGATCTGCCGATGGCGTGCTAGGTACGATTGCAGGTGACGACACCATTTTTATCGCCCCCGCCAAAGTCTCTGAAATTGATGCCACCCTGGATCGGGTTAAAACGCTTTTTGATAACGTCTGATCACGGTTAAGACTGCGCCATTTGCTGTAAAAACTGCAGCGATGGCGCAAAGAATGCCGCCCCCATATCGCCCTGAGAGTAATCCAGCAGCGGATCGTAATCTCCATCCCCCGACAAGCCAAAGCGACTGTGTAACAGCTGCTCAAACGCATCCCCTTTCGCGGCGCAGCTAAGCCATAAACTGCCCTGCTCATAGACATCGCCATAGGGCATACTTTGATTCAGCAGCAGAGGTTTACCTTCGCTGTCTTTAATCTCATTGAGCCGGGCATGGTTGTACGGCGGCGCATCGTCAATCAACAGGTTATCAAGGCGGGTGCGTCCCATCAGCTGCTCCTGATCCGACAGCGGCAACGCCTGCCAGCGGGTCAGGTCAAACTGAGTGCGCTGAACATGAATATAGCTGCCCTGATCGTCAAGCCCCCCCGGATTGCTCACTAAGGCAACCTGGCGTTTAAAGCGGCCATGGGGAATGTCGGCACCATAGACAAAACCATTAAAGTCCCGCCCATCAAGAAAACGAAAAGCGCGCACCTGGGCCACCAGCTCGACGCCCCCGGATAACATGTGCAGCACACTCTGGGCAAACAGGTGATTGACATCTTCTCTGTCTGAGCGGATCACATAGAGTAAGTCGAATGGCTGGCTATGACACAAATGCTCACTGCTTTTGATCAGGGGAAAACTTTTCAGCTGCGGCGGAATAAACTCGGGATAGATATGCGGCCAGTACTGGGCACCTATGGCAACAAAGCTGCTGAGCATGGCCTCAGAAAAACGGTCACTGAGTTCATCCTGCAACCTGCCCGCCTGGCTGAGCGCCGAGCGCACCGCCTCATCGTGACCATCCAGTACGTTAAAAAACAAGTGCAAACCGTGTAGATTTGCCTCGGCACATACCCCTGATTGTGCTTGCGCCATCACCCCTTCCTATCATTAAATCAACGCGCCATGCTAAACCCGAATGGTGCGGTTGTGCTCGTTTCTTTTGGGCGTACCTATGCACGCCCGGCAACCGCACTTAACTAAGTTGCTATTAGCTAATGTAACGAATTGTTATGCCTTAAGAAAAGAAGTTTATCGCATGGGGCTTAATTTTCAAACTCACCGGCCTGCTGAGATCCAGTGGTTTATCAGAGGGCATGGCCACTTCTAACATCTGACCTTCCAGCTCGATGGCATACAGATACTCGGTCCCGACAAAGCGATGTTGCGCTACTTCGACCTGCCCCTGTTCAGCATTAAACAGCTCAATGTGGCTGGGTCTGAGGTAAATCTGCCCGGCCTGGACCGAGCTCTGGATATCAATCAGAGACTCCACGGAGCCAAACGCGGTTTCAACCTGAGCCCCATTGTGGCGCTGTGCAGCCACATAAGCACCTTGTCCCAAAAATTCTGCTACCTGGCGACTACTTGGATGCTGGAACAGCTCTTTGGGTGTGCCTAACTGGGCAATTTGCCCCTGATGCATGATGGCGAGCCTGTCGGCAAAGGCAAACGCTTCATCTTTGGAATGGCTGACAAAAATCGCCGATACCTGCTGATCTTTAATAATATCGCGAATATCTTTGATCAGCTGAAAGCGCACCTGCGCATCAATGTTAGAAAATGGTTCATCCAGCAATAACAAGTTAGGGTGATAGGCAAGCGCCCTGGCAATGGCCACACGCTGCTGCTGACCACCAGACAGTTCGTGAGGAAAGCGCCCGGCATATTGCTCGAGATGAACCAGCTCCAGCATGTGCGCGACGCGATTTTGTTTTTCTGTTTTGCTGAGCTTATTCAAACCGAACGCGATATTCTGCGCAACGGTCAGATGCGGAAACAGTGCATAGTCCTGAAACATCATACCAATGTTACGATGCTGAGGTGCTACAAAATGCCGCTCGCTGCTGACACTTTTGCCATTAATGCGGATCTCCCCCTGCTGGGGATGCAACAGGCCTGCGATTGCTTTCAGAGTTGTGGTTTTACCACAGCCACTGGCACCGAGTAGGCAGACAATTTCGTTCTCAGCTACCGTCAAATCAAGCTGCTGGATCACCGGGTGACCATCATAATGATAGTTTAACGATTGAATTTCTAAACTTGGCATTAGTTATGTTGTTCCATTGAGCGATTAACCCAGTATAAGGGGACAAGTCCTACCAGTACGATAAACAAAGCGGATATCGAGGCCAGCTCCAGTTGCTCATCGCTGACATACTGATAAACATGGGTGGCCAGGGTTTCAAAATTAAACGGGCGCAGTAACAGCGCTGCGGGCAGCTCTTTCATGCACTCAATAAAGACCAGCAGACCGGCTGTCAGCAAGCCTCGCTTAAGCAGTGGCATATGCACCTGAGTCAGCGTCTGAAATCGCCCTTTTCCGAGTGACAGGCTGGCCATATCAATGCTTGGGCTGATCCGCACAAAGCTGGACTCAACTGCCCCATGCGCAATGGCATAAAAGCGCACCACGTAAGCAAAAATCATGGCAAACAAAGTGCCACTGAGCAACAAACCTGGCTCAAAACCACTGCCATCCAGCCATTCATTGAGTTTGGTATCAAACAAGGTCAGTGGCAGCAACACGGCAATCGCCAGCACAGTGCCCGGTAAGGCATAGCCGGTACTGGCAAAACGCCCCGGTAGATTAGTCAGCTTGCCCGGCTCAATGCGCTGATAGTAGACCACCAGTAAACTGACCAGCATCGCAATCACGCTGACATACAGGCTGATCTGTAAGCTTTGCAGCGCATAATTGAAAAACTCGGCATTCCAGGCTTGCTCGAAATAATGCCAGGCATAGTTGAGCAATATGCCAACGGGCACAAAAAACGCCACACTGAGGATCAGCATACAAAATCCCCAGGCCAGCCACCCCTGATAACCGGTTAAATCATAAAGGTGGGTGTCATTCACCCCGGACTGGCGCTCGTGCACCACCTGGGTTTTGCGACTCATACGCTCCAGTAACAGTGCGACAAATAAAAACAGCAGCATAATGCCTGAGATCTTGGCGGCGGCGGTCAGCGAGTAATAACCCAGCCAGGTATCATACACGGCCGTTGTCAGGGTGCTCACAGCAAAATAGTGTACGGTGGCGAAGTCGGCCATGGTTTCCATGCTGATCAGCGCCAGTGCTGCAACAATCGCGCCACGAGATAACGGCAGGCTCACTTTAAAGAAACTTTGCGCCGGGCTCATGCCCATCAGCTGACTGGCCTGCACCAGTTTAAACGACTGCTCGCGCAAAGCGGTTTTGAAAATCAAATACAGATAGGGATACAGCACCAGGGCTATCATCACGATGGCGCCGGGCAAAGTGCGCAGGTCAAAAAACCAGTAATCATCCGGTCCCTGCCAGCCAAATTGCTGACGTAACCAGATTTGGACCGGACCGGCATAATCTAATAAATCGGTATAGACATAGGCAATAATGTAAGCGGGCAGCGCCAGAGGCAGCATCAGCGACCACTCAAACACCCGTTTGCCAGGAAAACGACAATAGGCCGTAAGCCATCCCAGCGGCAAGGCTATGAACGCACTGAGCACCACAACACCGGCGATCAGCACAATTGTATTACGGGTATAGTCCCACAATACACTCTGCCATAAATGGCTAAATACTTCCGACTCACCTTGCAGCGCTTCGAAAATCAGAAATGCCAGCGGGATTGACAGGCCAATACCTATCAACCACGCCATGCACTGCCACGGGGACAGACTTTGTTTTAATTGCATTTACAGGTCAAATTTTACCTCATCGATGAGCTTAAGCGCCATCGGACGGTATTTACTGATCTCGGACAAAGGTAAACTGTCTTCCTTAAACGTGCCCCAGGATGCCACTAGTTTCGACAATTCGACGCCCGGCTTAACCGGATATTCCATATTCATCGAGGCGTACATGTTCTGGGCTTTATTGTCGGTCATAAACTCGATCAGTTTCAAGGCATTTTCTTTGTTTTTCGAGTACTTGGTCATTACCACACCCGAAACGTTAAGGTGCGAGCCACGGTCGCTCTGATTTGGGAAGTTAATGTAAACCGCATCAGCCCAGGCTTTTTGTTTGCTGTCTTCAAGCATTTTGCCAAAGTAGTAGCTGTTACCCAGCGCCAGGTCACACAGCCCTTCTTTAACAGCTTTTACCTGTGCGCGATCATTACCTTGTGGCTTACGTGCCAGGTTTGCTTTCACCCCTTGCAGCCAGGTTTTGGTTTCCGCCTCGCCATGGTGCGCAATCATTGAAGCGACCAGGCCTAAGTTGTATGGGTGTTTGCCCGAGCGTGTACAGATTTTGCCTTTGTATTTAGGGCTAGCCAGCTCTTCATAGCTCAGACTGGTTAACTTGCCTGCCCTGTCTTTTGAAGAGTAAACATTACGCACGCGTTTGGTCAGTGCGACCCAGTGACCATCCGGATCACGAAAGCTGGCCGGAATATTTTTATCCACCGTGTCGCTATCAATAGGGTTAGTCAGCCCCATTTCTTCTAGCTGGATCATAGCGCTGAAGTTTGAGGTCAGGACCAAATCGGCCCGGCCGTGTTTGCCTTCACGCTTTACCCGCTCAATCAGGCCTTTCTTGGCGAACACCACGTTAGTTTTAATGCCTGTTTGTTTGGTGAAATCATCCAGGATAGGCTGAATTAAAAAAGGTTGGCGATAGGAATAGATGTTCACCTCATCCGCGGCGACAGCAGACAAGCTGGTTACAGCAGCAAGCAGAGTTGCAATTGCACTTTTCATATAAGCTCCAAATAATAACAATAACTATTCTCAGGCTATGGTAACCCGGATCCCGACAAAATACAGCCGATAGTTCAACATATTGCAATTTTATTAAATAGCGACATACGGACATTTGATTGTGAGAGATCTCTCACTAAGCTTGTCGCTATCTATGAAGATAACGCTGACTTTATCAGCAAAATATAAAAAGGTCTTTGTTAGATAACAAGTTTTTTTACAGGCAACTTTTTTAACCGAATTTCAAAGCGTTTTTTTGTGCTGTTATCTCACCCAGACTCTCATATACTTTAGTCATCTCAAGGGGAGAGCACAAAGCAACAGGGATACGGATAGAGTTGCTGGTCAGGGAGTTTGTGCGGTAGGAATGTCAGGAACTAGGATTAGGCTTCGGACAACAGGATATGCCGTTTAAGTAAGGACGTTGATGCACAGGTAGATGGTGCACAGGAATACAGGGAAACAGGAACAAGTCAGGAAGACGACACAAAGGATGGTTAGCACGGACTAAATCAGCAAATGGGAGCGCTGATTGCTTTAAGGACAGTACAGGATGTACATCTCGCAGAATGACAACGCAAGGCGAGACATGGACGAGCATGTAAGGAGTTGATCTCATCAACATAGCAGGACGCTATTTAGAAGATTCCGTCAAGCGCGGCCCGCAAGGGTCGCGCTCTTCTTATTCCCATCCCTTTTAAATTTATACCAATTTCACTTAATACCTGTTCAATTTGACGGAGCAAATATGACGCTAACTGTGTTAAAAATTTCTCATTTAGAACCTTTACCTAAGGTATGAGTTCGCAAATTTTTGCCTAGTTATCGAATATATTTTCTCGCCTCAAAATAGAACACTTAATTAAGCAAATTGGTATCACGCGTTCAACTGCTCACACTAATTTGCTTTTCTTCCCTTTCAGATACGCATCACGAAAATCGACAAAATGCTGGGTCAGATATTCCGCAGCCTGTGTTTCACCATTTTCAGCCAAAACCACACAAGCCACTTCTGCCGTCCCCAACTGGTGCGCATGTGGGGCTACCCTCAGCTTATAATCCGACAAGCTTTCTGGTGTCACGGACAAAACCGGAAACTGATCCAGATAAGGGCTTTTGCGAAACATCTTTTTCGCTTCACGCCAAGTCCCGTCGAGAAAAATGTACAGCGGCACTTTATCGCTTTGCCGTGTTACCCGATTGACCACGCGCTGCGGCTCGACATTGTCAGCCGGAAACACCACCACAGGCTGATACCTGGGATCGGCTAATAAAGCCAGTAAACGCGGGTCAGGATCGGTACGGTCCCAGCGAAACGCATGGTTATCCGGGACAATATCAGCTATCAGGCGGCCCGTATTAGAAGGTTTAAAACTCTCATTATGATACATGAGCAAACACACCGCGCTGTCGCACTGTGCGATTTGAACACCCGCACAAATACATAAAGGTTCAGCCAGTAAACACCGTTCACAGCGAGGTAATTTTGATCCCCGGGCCTTGAATTCCCGCCGCGCGGATGCTATTTGTTGAGCTCGTAATGCCAGTACCGAGTTTTCCACACTTCTCTCCTCAAACTTGGGGCGGCTATCTTAGACAATTCTGACCATAAAAGCAGTATAACAATGATGATAATTGCCCCTTCAACACGCCTGAGATACCGGCTTATGACACAACAGGATAGTGAGCTGCTCGCTGAGCTCGACAGTGACCCTGCGGTAATGCGCTACATTACCAATGGCCAGCCAACTTCTCGCGAGCAAATTGAGCAGTTTTACCTGCCGCGCCTGGCCAAATTTACCAACCCTCCGCAAGGTTGGGGCCTGTGGCATTGCAGCCTGATTGACGACGACACTTTTCTGGGCTGGGTTTTGATCCGTCCCATGCACTTTTTTGATGGCGACATGGATGAACGGGACCTGGAGATAGGCTGGCGATTTAAGCAAATGGCCTGGGGGAAAGGTTACGCGACCGAGGCCGCCGGGCATATTGCCGCGCATCTGGCTAAGCAGAATAAGATGGATTATTTGAGCGCCATTGCCCTGAAAGACAACCTGGGCTCGATTAATATCATGAAGAAGCTGTCGATGACATTTTTAAAAGAAGGAAAACACTCAGGCCCGGACGGGCCTGAGGATGTGGTGTACTACCGTAAAACGGTATAGACCTTGGCGGGCTGTTGGGCCCGCCTTGAGTGCATTACACTGACAGGAAAATCACCAGGAACAGGCCCAGCAACAGCCGATAGATCACAAACGGCAACATCCCCATCCGCTCAATCACTTTCAGGAAGAAATGAATACACGCATAGGCGGCAACAAACGATAACACAGCACCAGTAATAATGGCGTTCCAGTCGATTAGCTCATCACCAGTGGCCAGTTTCAGCGTGTAGTAGCCACCTGCCGCAGCAATAATCGGGATTGACATCAAAAATGAAAAACGCGCTGCGCTTTGCTTGTTCAGACCCAGCATCATGCCTGCCGTCATGGTGATCCCCGAGCGAGAGGTTCCCGGTAACAAAGCGGCTATCACCTGAGCGAAGCCAATGATCAGGGCACTGCGCCAGTTAAGCTGATAGATGGTTTTCGTTTGTTTTGCAGTGGCATCAGCGTACCACAGCAACAAGCCAAAGATGACGGTGGTTGCCGCAATTACCCAGGCACTGCGGGAAAAGTCCTCAACCAAATCTTTGGCTAAAAACCCGATCACCAGGCCCGGAATAGTCGCCACTATGATCCACCAGCCCAGCCGACTGTCATCCGTCGTGCCTTGCTTGCCGAACGATTTAAACCAGGCACTCAGTATATCTGCCACTTCTTTACGAAAGTAAATCAGTACCGCAGCCAATGAGCCGACGTGAACGGCAACATCAAATGCCAGGCCCTGATCCTGCCAGCCCAATATCTGTGATGGTAATATCAGATGCGCCGAGCTGGAAATAGGCAAAAATTCAGTTAATCCTTGGATCAACGCCAATACAATTATTTCAATGATACTCATGGTAAGGAAAACTCCACTTTCCATAGTTTTTGTGTGTGGTTGTCGTACGCTTGCCAGATGTCTGCAATACTGCAGCCCTGCACAGGATGAATAAATTCCGGGGCAATTTCGGCCAACGGCCTTAAGACAAATGCATTCTTAGTGATCTCATCGCGCGGCAATTGTGCAGGCGTATCGCAGATCATATCGTCATAAAAAAGAATATCCAGATCCAGCGTTCTGGGGCTGAATTTCTTATCCTGAGGCGTTCTGCCGTTGTCACGTTCTATCTGCTTAAGCAAAACGCATAAATCCGATAGCGCCATATCCGTGTGTGTCGCAAACACCGAATTATAAAAATTCCTGCCACTAAACCCCACCGGCTCGCTTTCATAGACATCGGAATGAACATAATCCGGAAAATGACTGATGAGCGCCGCCAGTCCCTGACGAAAGTGACGATCACGATCAACATTAGAACCAATACTGATAAAAACGTACGCCATATTATCTGTTCCGCGTAATTTCCAGGCCAACCGTTTGCGCCTGAGGTACCGCTGCCGGTTTGCTTACCCGGATTGTCACTGCCTCAATAGCAAACTCTTGTAAGATCAAAGCAGCAAGTTGCTCAACTAGCGTCTCAAGCAGTTCAACCCGGCTTGCCTCGGTGTGGGCAATCACGCGCTCGCTAACCTTGGCATAGTCCACCGCAAGGGTGATGTCATCCTGACGTGCGGCAGCCGAGATATCGGTCTTCATCTCTATATCAAAGAAAAGGCTTTGTTTACTTTCTTTTTCAAAGTCGTAAACTCCTATTATGGTCTCGACGTGTAATTGCGAGATATAGACCGTGTCCATGTAAACTCCTGACATGACTGATTCGGATCGGCTTTTTCACGTACTCAGCCGCCTTAAAATAAAGCGTCGATGATAGCCCAAATAGCGGCAAGAAAAAATAAGGAAGCTTGTGATAGTCAGTTTAATATGTATTTGTGCTTATTTATTTGGTTCAATCTCTTCCGCGATCTTGATCTCCAGGCTGTTTTCACTGCCCGACCCCCGCTTTGCCGGCTCCAATAATCCCGGCGCAACCAATGTCTTGCGCCTCGGCGGAAGGCTCCCTGCCGCCTTGGTACTGGTATTTGACATCCTCAAGGGCACCATTCCGGTGTGGGGGGCGTACTTTCTTGGCATTGAGCCAATCTGGCTGGGGGTGGTTGCGGTATGCGCCTGCCTGGGTCATATTTATCCGGTCTTTTTCCATTTCAATGGTGGCAAAGCGGTCGCAACGGCGTTTGGCGCGCTACTACCGATAGGGCTGTCATTGGGAGGCATGTTGATAGGTACCTGGTTGCTGGTATTGGCATTGACGCGCTACTCGTCACTCGCAGCCATTGTGACCGTGTTAGCCGCGCCCGCATACACCTGGATGATCAAACCCTTGTATACCCTGCCCGTCTGCTTTTTGACTGTGGTCATTATCTTTCGCCACAGAGCCAACATACGTCGGCTCCTGAGCGGTACCGAGCCTAAGCTCGGCAAGAAGAACGTCGATTAAAACCAGACGCTTATAGCGGGGGTAAGCTGTCCAGCGGCCAGCGAGGCTGTGTTTTCATGCTTAATTCTGCCGTTTGACCAGCCTTGAGACGCTGCATACCAGCGTAGGCGATCATCGCGCCATTATCGGTGCAGAATTCTGTGCGCGGGTAATACACTTTGCCTTTCATGCCCTGCATCATGCGCTCCAGCTTAGTGCGCAGTTCAGTATTGGCACTGACCCCACCTGCAATGATCAAACGATTAATACCCGTCTCTTTTAACGCCCGCTTACATTTAATCGCCAGCGTATCCACAACCGCCGTCTGAAAGGCATGGGCAATATCCGCTTTCGTTTGTTCGTCATCACCGGCCGACTTGATGGTATTGGCCGCTGCGGTTTTCAAACCACTAAAACTAAAATCGAGTCCGGGACGGTCTGTCATGGGTCTTGGGAATACAAAACGGCCCGCTTCGCCTTTAGTTGCCAACTTGGCCAGCATAGGGCCACCCGGATAATCGAGTCCTAATAACTTGGCCGTCTTGTCAAAGGCCTCACCGGCAGCATCATCCACCGATTCACCTAGTACTTCGTACTCACCGATACCGGCGACTTTTACCATCATGGTGTGGCCACCCGATACCAATAAGGCAACGAACGGGAACTCAGGCATTTCGTCTTCCAGCATCGGCGCCAGTAAATGCCCTTCCATATGGTGTACAGCCACAGCAGGAATGTTCCAGCCAAAGGCCAGAGAACGACCAATAGAAGTTCCGACCAGCAAGGCGCCGACCAAACCCGGTCCCGCTGTATAGGCAATGCCATCCAGCGACTCTGGTCCACACCCGGCTTGCTTAAAGGCGGCCTCAATAAGAGGAATGGTTTTGCGAACATGATCTCTCGAAGCCAGTTCTGGTACTACGCCGCCATAATCAGCATGGACTTTAACCTGGCTATATAACTGGTGTGCCAGCAATCCCTGCTCATCGTCATAGATGGCGATCCCCGTCTCATCGCACGATGATTCGATACCTAAAATTCGCAATTTTAACTCTCCACTACAAAAAATTTGGACAAAAAATCAGGCTTCGATTGCCAGACCTATGTTGGTCTGGCCGTCGCTCAATGCCAGCGCTTTAAGGGTTTTAACCGATTGATTGTCGATCCTCGGCATCTCGGCGACACAGTCAATGAGCTCACTAAGCACGTCAATTTCGTATTGCATCAACGGATGCTCTCTGACATGTTGATTGTCGGGCTCAATACCTTCTGCTTCAAGCAGGAACTCTATGTACCTGGCCACGGTTGCCTGAGATATTTTGGCGACATTGACAAACTCGCTTTCATCTTTACTCATGACGCCCTGAATAAAACCAAGCAACGCGGTTGCAACATCGATAGCGGCATAGGTGCCAAACATGTCGAAGTCTTTCAACTCGGGAACATTGGGCTCAATTTTTTCAATTTGTTTTTCCAGGCTGATTTTGCTCTTTGGCAGCAACACTTTTTCCCAGCATACATTCAACGCACTGCGCAGGGTTGTCTCGTCACCAAACCCGGTGGCTTCACTGAATAAACCATAATTTGGCAGCATACGTTCTAATATTGCAGCCGCAAGCACCGCTTTTTGTAAATAATTGAGTTCTCTGATGCGTTGAAAGTTATTGGCCTTTGTCATAGCTTTTTCCACAGTGCCAGCAATATTGAAACCCCGAGCCATTGTGCTCAGCGCAGCTGTGACACTGCCAGTCTTCCGATAAATTAGTTTGCTGATAGTTTACCAAGATTTCTTCTGCCTCGGGTACTTTTATCGCACAGACAAATATTTTTATTGTGTTATGACTGAAGGGCATTTCCCCCAACGCCGCTGCCAGTGCTTCCCCTTCTACGTGTGTTTTCAGCCGTGCCTGGGCCAGTAACCCGAGCACAATATGGGCTTCTAATGGGTTATCCGTACGATACACGCACGTCCATTCAAGCATTGCATTACTCATCGCCGGGCTCCAAATTTTTGCTATGATATTCACTATTGTAGCGTGCTTAGACGGAGTACAAAAATGACGCTCACCACACCCGGGTTACTATTTCCTGCCATTTCCTTATTATTGCTGGCTTACACCAATCGATTTTTAGTGCTGGCACAGCTGATCAGAGAGTTAAACGCCAGAGAAGGCGACCAGCTCCGGCCCCTGGTTGTCGCCCAGATTGATAATCTTAAAAAGCGTATCAAGCTCATTCGCCTGATGCAGGTATGGGGTGTCATCGCCTTTTTACTCTGTACTATGTCGATGTTTGCCTTATTCGTTGATGTGGCACTGTTAGGGGTCGTGCTGTTTGGCGCCAGCCTGTGCTGCCTGACACTTTCTTTATTGCTTTCCCTGTACGAGATACATATTTCCTGTGATGCCATAGAGATTGAACTTAACAATATTGAAAAAAAGCCAATACAAGAATAAGCAACTCACTTTTTTGCTGGCTATACTAACAGAGAATAGGCACTGAGCAGAGGTTCTATGTGAGCAATTTTCTCTTTTCAAATGAGCCACTTAAGGATGAAGAGCATATTACTGTCGATAATGCCTGCTGGGATATCCTGGTGGTCGATGATGAAGAAGACATTCATCAGGTGACCAAATTGGTGTTATCGGATTTTCGGTTTGAGCAAAAGCCATTGCGTTTTCATCATGCCTACTCGGCAAAACAGGCAATGGACATCCTCAACTCAGAAGACTCCATATCGGTGGGTCTAATTGATGTAGTGATGGAAAGTAATCATGCCGGGCTGGATCTCATTAAGTTCATTCGTAATGACATGGCCAACCATGATATTCGCCTGATCCTACGCACCGGGCAGCCAGGAGAAGCACCTGAAGAGTCGGTCATTCGTGATTACGACATTAATGACTACAAAAACAAGACTGAGCTCACTGCGGTGAAATTAAAGACCTTACTTTACTCAGCGCTGCGCTCTCACCGCGACATCCAAACCATTGAACGCCATAAACAAGGGCTCGAGCGCATTATTGATGCGTCTTCCAGCTTTTTGAAGTGTAATAATGTCCAGGACTTTGCCTCCACCATCTTATCCCATGTTGCGGATGTTATGGGGCTCAGTGATTCCGATATCTATTGTGCGGCTGCCGTTAATAAACAAAATGGCGCGGGGGCGGAATTTCAGCTGCTTGCGGCCTCTGGCGCAGGCATAGCACCGGAACAAACCGCCCTGCCAGACAAAGTGAAAAGCCGTTTTATAGAGACCCATAACCGTAAAACGTCCAGCAAGTCTGATCATGAGTATGTCGGTTACTTTACCAGTCAGGCTGGTTTAGAGACTATGCTCTATGTTAGTAAGAAAGGCCTGCTGCAACCGACAGATTGCCAGTTACTGGCCTTTTTCGCTAATAACATTGCGCTGGCGTACGACAACCTGAATCTCAGAGAAACCGTCAAAGAGTCACAAAAAGAGCTGTCTTATATCCTCGGTGAAGCGGTAGAAAAACGTTCTAAAGAAACCGGCTCTCATGTAAAGCGAGTAGCACATTACAGTTTATTACTGGCTAAATTGGTCGGATTAAACGATTATAGGGCCGAAATTATAAAACTTGCTTCACCTTTGCACGACATTGGCAAGATTAGCATCCCGGATGTCATTCTAAATAAGCCCGGAAAACTGAATGACGATGAATGGGCAATAATGAAGACTCATGCCCAACAGGGCTATGAAATACTAAAAAACTCAACAAATGATATTTTGCAATGCGGCGCAATCATAGCACACCAGCACCATGAAAAGTGGGACGGCAGTGGTTATCCGCAAGGCTTGAAAGGTGAGCAAATAGACATTGCCGGAAGAATTACAGCGCTTGCAGATGTGTTCGATGCACTCGGAAGTGTGCGGTGTTACAAGCCGGTTTGGACACTTGAAGAAATTCTAACAGAGATAAAACGCCAGCGTGGTCAACAATTTGATCCCAAACTGGTTGATCTGTTTGTAGAAAATCTGGAACAATTCGTCACAATACGTGATCAGTACCCAGATTAGTTTTTGTAAGCGAAATGTAAAAAATTCACTTGGATGTTTCTCTAAACTGTATTAGTATTAGGGAATCAACGTTGTCATTGCATTTTTGTTGAAATAAAAGGAATTTCACATGAGATTTGAACAACTCGAGCAATTCGTTGCTTTAGGCAATTTACGCCACTTTAGGCAAGCCGCAGAACAAACCAATATCAGTACTTCCGCACTCACCAGAAGCATTCAGACACTGGAAGATGAGATTGGCTGTGAACTTGTCAAACGATCGACCCGCTCCGTCAAACTGACCGAACAAGGTGAACTTTTTCTCAATTATTGTAAGTCGACCTTATCGGAATTAGACATAACCAGAAACACTATCAAACAAAGCTTGTTTGGTCGTGATCAACAGCGCGTTGTTGTTGGTTACACTGCTCAAGCAAGTAGCATAGTGCCAACGTCATGTGGACAGTTTTTGGCGGATTTCCCCAACGTCAAAGTTGAAATGCAACTTTTGAGTGAACACGATCTGCTTCGCAAGCTCCAGCTTGGCGAAATAGATATCAGTGTTTATCTTGAATCTGCAACCAGCTTAGTGAGTGATATCCACCTGCCAGACCAACTGATTTTGTTTGTCGCCAAACAACATCCGCTGGCAACACAAGACAGCATTCGCCGTAGCGAGCTTGCTCAGTACCCTATGTATGGCTGTTTCTCTCAGTCTAAACAGGTACAGAACATGTTGAATGAAGCGGTTGAAGGGCTTAACAAGTCAACCAATGTCAAAATTGGTAATATCAGCCAGGTGATTGACGGACTGAAGAATAGCCAAAGCTTTGCAATAGCCAGCATTGAACATTCTAAGGTCATAGCACAAGACCCTGATCTGATCTTACTCAAGACTAACAAGGATGCGAGTCATGAACAAATTGTCGTGCAAACCAGCCACCAGCTTGGCAGTGGTTCACACGTCAGTAATTTATTGTCATTAATTGAGCAAACAGCACAGAAAAATGCCGTTGCAACAGCGGTAAACAGTTAACAGGAAGCGTTAACTGTTTTCTTATCTGTTTGGATAAATGGGAGATTTGAGCGAGTTTTAAGCTAGATATTCTGTTCGGGTATCGCGGTTTTCAACCGTAGGAATAGAGTCAAACAAAATTCGCTCACTCACTTCCCCCTGTTTCCATCACAAGCCAGCGACCACACCGGCGAACATCGCCAAACCAACATAATTATTACTCAGAAAGGCCTTAAAGCACTTATCTCTGCTTCTGTCATTGATCTGCCATTGCAGTTTCACCAGCCACACCCCGGCAATGGTAAATCCACACCAGAACCATATAGACATAGTAACCTGAGTTGCCACCCAGGCCATACAGGCTAAAAACGCCAGATTGAGCACCGCAATGACATGTCGATCCCAACGACCAAACAGAATAGCGGTGGATTTTATTCCAATGACAAGGTCGTCATCCTTATCCACCATGGCATATTTTGTGTCGTAGGCCACAGTCCACAGCAGATTAGCGATAAATAACACCCAGGCAATGGCAGGCACGCTCTCCTGAACTGCCATAAAGGCCATTGGGATCCCCCAGCTGAAGGCAGCCCCCAACACGACCTGAGGTAAATGCGTGTAGCGCTTCATAAAAGGATAAACACTGGCCAGTGCTAAAGCACCAAACGACAGTAAAATGGTCTGCCAGTTCAACAGCAATACCAGTACAAAAGACGCCCCAATCAACAGGGCAAACAAAGTGAGTGCCTCGCCTTCACTGACGGCTCCCCTTGCAAGCGGACGTTGTGCGGTTCTTTTTACAGCGCCATCAACCTTACGGTCGGCAAAGTCATTGATCACACAGCCTGCACTGCGCATCATAAAAGTGCCCAGCGCAAAGATAAGGAGTAAGTGCCAGTGCGGCATACCATCGGACGCTATCCACAGACTCCAGAGTGTTGGCCACATTAACAACAAAGTGCCGATGGGTTTCTCAACACGCATCAGCTGCTTGTATTCCTCTATATGATCAGAGCGAAGCAACGATAGCTTCATACCTTAACTCCATTTAGGAAAATTTCGCACACCAGAACCTTGCTATTCTGACGCGTAAATACACTGCGCCTTGCGTAACACAGATCACTGTTCGATGTCTCTTTCAGCGGGAAAAACGAGGGCAGCATTGCTTTATCCAGCATCGCAACCTCAATTGCACCGCGTTGCCAGGCCTGCTGGTCAAACAAGCGCTCCCCCAGTGGCGTATTGCCAATATTGTTGAGTCCGAGTACCGCAGCACTATCCGGGAGCCAGCTCTGCCCATAAACCACCGGAATATCATCACAATATAGCACGACTTCCCGACACAGGGCGCGGTCACAACCGAGAATCGTCTGCACTTCACCATCAAGCTGACGCACCTGCTCGTTGAGCACTTCCACATGCAAGACACGACATTGCGCGCGCAGCAAAGCCGTCAGAGAGCCAGTTTCACACAACAGTGGGCGCAGGGCGTCCGGAATGTCCTGGTGCCGGGCCAGAGGTTCCCAGCTTGATCGCAATAAATTTGGCAGATTAAACAAGTCAGTAATTCAATTCAGGTAATAACCGCGCCATGATAGCAAAGCTTACTCCGGCAAAAAAGTTTACCTTTCCCTTACTCACTGCTGTTCATAACCCGGTTTTACGTATAAACTAATCCTATTGTTGGTATTTAGTTAAGTATTTTCAGGCTATTATGAATCGGATCTGTATCGCGTTGATGGCACTTGTGCTGATTTGTGTGAGTACAAACTCACGCGCAGAATCAACCGTCGGCTACTTTGGATTTGAGCCTGATATCATCACCAATTACATCGGGCAGTCCAATAAGAAGCTTGGTTATGTCCGGGTTACCGTTGATTTGATGCTCGATGATGTCAGCAACATCGCCGTCGTTGAACACCACACGCCCCTGCTTCGCGACGCCATTGTGCAAATCTTAAGTAAAGAGCCAGAAGAGACCATTAAATCGCTGACGGGACGGGAAGAAATACGCCAGCGTTGTGCAGAAAAGCTCAAAACGTTATTAAAAGAAGAAACCGGACAAGAAATCATCCGGGAAGTTTTATTTACTAAGTATTTATACCATTAGCGCAGCAAGGCCAGTGGCCTTGCATTAATCCTGACTGCTGCCGCGCACAGGTAATAACACAGCAACGCCCATACCTGCCAGTAAGCCAAATAAATGTGCCCAGTTTGCCATGTTGACGAATAACACGTCTGTGAAGCCCAGCACCATCCAGATCAGCATAAAGCCCACAATCGGGGTGCTAATCAAAGGTGGCGACTGTGGGTACCTTGCTGAGTGGATCCAGCAAAACCCGAGCAAAGCGTAGACCACGCCACTGAGACCACCGAAGTTTGCATCGGCTAGCAAGTACTGCATCCAGTTACTCAGCAATGCACCGGCGGCAAAAATAACCCAGAGTACCCAGCTGCCCAGGCGATGCTCAATCATGTGACCCAGATACAACCACCACGACAGGTTAAATACCAGGTGCAGCAATCCGAAGTGTAAGAAAGCAGGTGTGATCCAACGCCAGGGGGTCTGTGGTTCAAACTGAAAAGCGGCAAAGACGGGTTCAACCCCATAAACAAAAAAGCTTAAAAATATCCCCACAGAGATAATAAACACCGCTTTGAGCATCCAGCTCAGCGCGGTGAAGCGTTGCCACAAATTCAGCTTAGTACCTTGATATACCAGTGGCGACTCTGATGGTGACAGTTGCCAGGACGCCGCCAGATACTTTTCATGATAAGGGTCAGCGATAAACTCCTGCCAGATCTGATTGGCCTGAGACCAGTGCTGTTCATCAACCCACAACGACGTCACCTGTCCGTCCTCGCTGGTAACACGGCACGCAATATGCCGGGTTTTCAGATAGTCTGCGACTCCCTGAACCGCGCGTGGGTTATCAAAGGAGCCCAGATGTTTCATTTTGCTACGTTATCCGGAAGCTCTTGCGCCCACTGTGTAAAACCACCGTCCATGCTGTACACGTCTTCAAAGCCCTGCTCTGCCAGGTAATTGGCAGCCCCTTGCGAGCTGACTCCGTGATAGCAGACCACAATAATCGGTTGCTCAAACTCTTTTTCCTGTAAGAAATGTCCCAGGTTATCATTCGATAAATGCTCTGCACCAGGAATGTGTCCTTGCGCAAACGAATTCGCATCACGGATATCGGCGATAACCAGATCAGATTGCGCCAACATCTCTTTGGTTTGGGCCACTGAAATATGTTTAAAACTCATAGTACTCTCAATTTAATAAGCAGACACAAAAAACACCTCGTTAACGGCCACAGACCCGAGGTGTTCTGAATTAGGATCGTTTGGACCTTAGTCCCAGTTTAAGATCACTTTACCTGATTGACCAGAGATCATGGTATCAAAGCCCTGCTGGAACTCATCAATATGGAACTGATGGGTAATAATAGGTTCCAGATTCAGGCCTGACTGGATCAGACTCGCCATCTTGTACCAAGTTTCAAACATCTCGCGACCATAAATACCTTTGATCACCAAGCCTTTGAAAATAACCTGATTCCAGTCAACAGCCATATCACCTGGCGGAATGCCCAGCATGGCAATTTTACCACCGTGATTCATGTTGTTCAGCATGCTGTTGAACGCCACCGGCACGCCCGACATTTCCAGGCCGATATCAAACCCTTCTGTCATGCCCAGCTCTTTCATCACGTCTTCAAGCTTTTCTTCGGCAACATTCACGGCCCGCGTTGCACCCATTTTACGTGCCAGGTCTAGTCGGTACTCGTTGACATCGGTGATCACCACATGGCGTGCGCCCACATGCTTAGCCACTGCGGCAGCCATAATACCAATCGGGCCTGCCCCTGTGATCAACACATCTTCACCAACCAGGTCAAAAGACAGCGCTGTGTGCACAGCATTGCCAAATGGGTCGAAGATAGAGGCCAGCTCGTCAGAAATGTTATCGGGGATCTTAAACGCGTTATACGCTGGGATAACCAGGTACTCCGCAAACGCCCCTTCACGGTTTACGCCCACGCCTATGGTATTGCGGCACAGGTGTACACGACCAGCGCGACAGTTACGGCAATGTCCACAGGTAATGTGGCCTTCGCCAGATACGCGATCGCCTATTTCAAAGCCACGTACTTCCTGGCCCATATCTACAACTTCGCCTACGTACTCATGTCCCACTACCATAGGTGTTGGAATGGTATTTTGTGCCCACTCGTCCCATTTATAAATGTGAACATCGGTGCCACAAATGGCCGTTTTACGGATCTTGATCAGCAGATCGTTATGCCCAACTTCCGGTTTGGGCGCATCCGTCATCCAAATCCCTTCTTGTGCTTTTAACTTGGATAAAGCTTTCATGTGTTTTCACTCGTCAGAAACACGCAAGCCGGTGGCTTGCGTTATAAATCGCTCACAGCCAAAGGCTGTCGGGCAGTGATTAAATCACGCCCAGTTCTTTACCGATGCGGATAAAGGCATCAATCGCCTTGTCCAGCTGCTCTGTGGTGTGTGCCGCAGAGATCTGAGTACGGATCCGCGCCTGACCTTTCGGTACAACCGGGTAAGAGAAGCCAATAACATAAATGCCTTCAGCCAATAGGCGATCCGCCATGTCTGAGGCCACTTTCGCATCGCCTAGCATCACCGGGATGATGGCGTGATCTTTACCCGCACAGGTAAAGCCTGCGGCTTCCATTTTACTACGGAAGTGCGCGGCATTTTCCCACAGCTTGTTACGCAGCGCCTGGCCTTCTTTCATCATGTCCAGTACTTTGATAGACGCCGTTACGATAGACGGTGCCAGTGAGTTTGAGAACAAGTACGGACGAGAACGTTGACGCAGCCACTCAACAATTTCTTTTTTACCTGAAGTATAGCCACCTGATGCACCACCCAGTGCTTTACCTAAGGTGCCTGTGATGATATCCACTCGGTCCATCACACCACAGTATTCTGGTGTACCGCGACCGTTTTCACCAACAAAACCAACGGCATGTGAGTCATCGACCATAACCAGGGCATCGTACTTATCTGCCAGATCGCATAGCTCAGACAGGTTACAAATAACCCCGTCCATAGAGAATACACCGTCGGTTGCGATCAGCTTGGTTTTTACACCGGCTTCATCAGCTGCGATCAGCTGCTTTTCCAGATCTGCCATGTCATTATTGGCATAACGGAAACGCTTTGCCTTACACAAGCGTACACCATCAATGATAGACGCATGGTTTAAAGAATCCGAGATAATCGCATCTTCCGGGCCCAAAATGGTTTCAAATAGGCCGGCATTGGCGTCAAAACAAGAAGAGTACAAAATGGTATCTTCCGTTTGCAGGAATTCGCTGACTTTAGCTTCCAGAGTTTTATGGATATCCTGAGTACCACAGATAAAGCGCACAGAGGCCACACCAAAGCCATGATCATCCAGGCCGCGTTGAGCAGCCGCAATCAGGTCCGGGTGATTAGCAAGACCTAAGTAATTGTTTGCACAGAAGTTGATAACACTTTCGCCGGTTGATACTGCGATTTCTGCTTGCTGCTGAGAGGTGATCACACGCTCTTTTTTGTATAAACCCTCTGCTTTTACTTCTTCAATCTGTTGCTGAAGCTGGCTGAAAAATGCCGCTGCTCTCATCGGGAGTCTCCATTAGTTGCACGGGGTGTGTGCGACAGGCACACACTGAAGCGCCGATATCATTTATTTTCAATACCGGCTGTGTCATTAAATTGGTTGCTTATATTTTAAAAGGTTCGCACCTTAATTGCACGGATTGTGATTATCTTGTTCGCAGACGCTTTGTAAACGCTTATGAGATAAACGGAGGTACATCAAGTACCTGACGCAATGTTCCACACACATAGTCGGCAGACGCGCGCACCTCCTCAGTGAACGTCTGACCCGACTCAACCAAGATCTTAGTGCGTACACCCGCGGCCTGTGCAGCCTGCATATCCGAGCCTTTATCGCCGACCATCACGCTGCGTGTCGGGTCGATGTCATGCTCTTCGATGGCCTGCAGCAGCATACCGGGATTCGGTTTGCGGCATTCACACTCACGCAGATACTGTGGTTGCGCTTTTTTCGGATGATGAGGGCAAAAGTACACGCCTGAAATCGACACGCCATGGGCCAGAAACTGCTTGCACATCCAGTCAGTGAGCTGTGCAAACTGAGCTTCATCATAATATCCCCGGCCAATACCTGACTGGTTGGTCACCACCACCAGCTTGTAACCCTGAGCCTGAAATTGCTGACATGCCTCAAACACCCCATCAATAAACTCAAAGTCCTCGATTTTATGCACGTAGGCATGATCCTGATTGATTACCCCGTCCCGGTCCAGAAATACCGCTTTGTGTGTCATAATTGTTCCTGTTTTACTACCTGGTCGAACATCTGTGTCACCCGCTCCACTGAGATTTGGCTCATCAAATCACTGCCTTTTAAACGTGTCCCCCATTTAAGCTGCTGTGCACTTTTGCCTTTTTGTGCCATCAGGTTGTCATGGTACACCTCGACCACATAATCCTGGTACAAATACGGACCAGTGCGTTTGGGGTTTGAATGCGCATACAAACCAATGACTGGCGTGCCAACCGTTACCGCCATGTGAGCAGGTCCGGTATCCGGTGCCAGCACCAGTTGCGCCTGCGCCAGCACACACAGTAAGGTTTTAAGTTTGGTTTTGCCCACCAGATTGGTGATATCGCACTGTGCATGCGTCAGGATGGCATCACTGAGCTTGCGCTCCAGCTCGGTCGGTCCACCTGTCAGCACCACGCTAAACCCCTGCGCTGCGGCATAATCAGCCAGCGCGGCATAACGCTCTGGCAGCCAATTACGTTCTGCTTTACTGGCAGCCGGAGAAATGACGAAAATGCGCGTCAGGCCTTGCAGCAGTTCACGGGCTTGCTGCTTATCCGCCTCGCTCACAGGCATATCCCATGTTGGTGCGTCACACTCAGCCCCGATGGCGCGGGCAAAATCCTGAAACCCTTCCAACACATGGGGCTCATTCTGTGGAGTGATCCGCTTGTTGATCACCAATGAATGCAGTTCTTTAGAGCGGCCTTTATCAAAACCAATTTTGACTCGGGCGGGGATGCAACGTGCAGCCAGGTTGGCGCGAAACGCCACTTGCATATGCAAAAGGACGTCGAACTTGTGGCCTTTAAAGTACGCCCTAAGCTGCTTAAATGCAGCCTTACCTTGTTTCTTGTCAAAAATAACAAACTCAACCCCAGGCATGTCTGCCAGTAGCATGGCTTCAACTTTGCCAATCACCCAGGTGACTTTTGCCTGTGGATGCGCGCGCTGGATGGCCTGAACAGCCGCAACGGCATGACACACATCACCGATGGCTGAAAGACGGAGAATACAAATGGAAGAAATTGCCTGAGACACACATGTCGCCCGTAACTGAAAATAAGCACCCGATCTTAAATAAAACCCACTATTTTGCAACCTATGAGATTTTCCCCGACAAGAAAAGTCGTTACACTGGGCGTTTGTCGTTGCAGTGCTACCTCAGAGAAGTCATGTTAAAAATAGAACAACACCCTAATCACTACTTGCTGCGTACCCGCCATACGCCGGAGTCTTTGTCTTCGGACTGGTTCGATGTGACGTTCTGGCAACGGCAAAACGCCGTTGTGACCTCAAAACAGGGGCGCGCTGCGGCCTGGTTCGTGCGCTATGCAACGCAACAGGTTGCGGTCCTCAAACACTACTGGCGCGGGGGCTTAATTGGTAAAGTGCTTAAAGATCAATATCTGTTCACCGGTCTGAAAAACACCCGCGTGTATCTCGAGTTGGACTTGCTCACTCAACTTGCCAGCCTGGGCTTACCAGTTCCAACGCCGCTGGGCGCCAGAGTCACCGTGTCGGCAGGTATTTATCGTGCGGATATTCTGACGGACGCCATCTCAGGCGCACAAAGCTTGTGTGAAAGGCTACAATCAGCACCGCTGCCGTCGCAGGACTGGCAGCAAGTCGCAACCACGCTGGCACGCTTTCATCACGCCGGAGCCTATCACGACGATTTAAACTGCAACAATATTTTGTTTGATGATCAGGGCAATGTCTACTTGATTGATTTTGACAAAGGCGCGCTCAAAATGCCTGCAAAAGAATGGCAAATGGCCAACATTGAGCGGCTCGCCCGTTCGCTAAAAAAAGAGGCATCTCGTTCCACACAGTTTTTCTGTACAGAGCAGGACTGGCAGGGTTTTATTGATACTTACCAGGGTGCAATGACAAAAAAGCCGGCGTAAACCGGCTTTTGCATTGTCAGACAAGGCTACTCAGTCTCTCTGGCCTTGGCAATGATATTGGATGTGGAGCATCCGTCGAGAAAGGCTAACACCTCAACCTGACCGCCCATGGCAAGGACATGATCGGCACCTGCAATTTCTGACACCTGATAATCCCCGCCCTTGACGAGAATATGCGGGCTGATCTGTTCAATCAGCTTAGCCGGTGTATCGCCCTCACTTTCTTTACCAAACGGGATCACCCAGTCGACTGACGCCAGCGCCGACAGCACCATAGCACGCTCATTGAGCGGATTGATTGGCCGCTCTGGCCCTTTCAGTCTTGAAATAGAGTCATCGTTATTGAGACCAACTACCAGCCGGTCGCCCCTGGCCTTGGCTTGCGCCAGATAACGTACGTGTCCGGCATGCAGAATATCAAAGCAGCCATTGGTAAACACTATGGTCTCGCCGTTTTGTTTGGCAAACTCGATGTGCTTGAGCACTTCTTCATAAGGCGTTTGATAATGCTCACCGGTTTGACGCAGATACTGCCCCAGTTTACGGCTCAGCTCCTCCGGGGTTACGGTCGCAGCGCCCAGTTTAGCCACGGCAATCCCCGCCGCTAAGTTGGCCAGCTCCACCGCTTCACTGGGCGAAAACCCGGCACCCAGCATAGTTGTCAGTGTTGCAATCACAGTATCACCCGCGCCGGTGACATCGCTGACTTCCTGCACCTGAGCGGCAAAATCATGCTTCTCATGTTGCGTGATCAACGACATTCCCTGCTCAGAGCGCGTCAGCAACATAGCGCCAATGCCGGCTTGCTTTATCAAAGCCCGGGCACTGCTCGTCAGTGTCTCTTCGTTGCTGGCGTCTCCTCCGGCGAGACGAAACTCATTGAGGTTTGGCGTTATGTAGTCTGCGCCACAATAGCGGCTCAGATCAGACGATTTCGGGTCGATAAGCACCGTTTTACCGGCCTCTTTGGCGACTTTAATCATCTCTTCAATACAGGTTAACGCCCCTTTGTTGTAATCCGAAAAAAGCACAAAGTCATAGTGTTCAACAACTTGCTCCAGGCGTGTCAATAACAGCTGACTGTGGGAGTGGACAAAGGGCTCCTCCAAGTCCAGTCGTACCACCTGCTGATGACGACTGATCACGCGCATTTTGGCAATCGTCGGCAGCTCAGCTACGGTAACCAGTTGTGAGGCAATCTTTTCTTTTGCCAGGATAGATTCCAGCTGGCGGCCATTGTCATCTTCACCAATTAAGCCCAGTAGTCCAACCTGACCATCCAAATGCGCAATATTTTTCGCCACATTAGCCGCGCCGCCCGCCTTGTCTTCCAAACTACTCACCTTAACCACCGGCACCGGCGCTTCAGGTGAAATGCGGCCCGTATCACCATGCCAATATCGGTCGAGCATCACATCACCGACCACCAGAACCTTAGCCTGGTTTAAGTTTCTCAATGCACTCAGATTCATACTGACTGCTCCGCAATCACCATATCGACTGCTTCACAGAGCCAGTGCCCGATAAACATGTGGGCTTCCTGAATACGTGCGGTTTCATCGAAGTCGATGATGATTGGCAATCTGGCGATGTCTTTTACTGTGCCGCCAGTACGGCCTGTCAGTGCTACCGTATAGGCACCAATCTCGTTCGCCGCCTGTAATGCCAGATTAATGTTCTCACTGGTTCCTGACGTTGTCAGGCCAATCACCAGATCTTGAGGTTTACACAGCGCCTGTACCTGGCGCTCAAATACGGTATTAAAGTGATAATCGTTGCTGTGCGCCGTTAAGATTGACGTATCTGTAGTCAAAGCAATGGACGCCAGCGGACCACGCTCAAGCTTGTAACGAACCACAAACTCGGCAGCCAAATGCTGTGCATCAGCCGCACTGCCGCCATTACCAAACCAAATCACCTTACCACCCGCATCTAAGGTTGTTTTGCAGGCGGCCAGTAGTTCTACAGACTGGGAGTGATAATCGGCCATTTTTGCGAACAACGCCATATGTCGCTCTAAGCTGGCCTGATAGCTTTGTTTGATGTGATCATTGATTGACATAGTGATCCTTAATAAATAATGCGACTCTGTATTCGTTGCAAAGTCAAAACTAACCCGTGTTAAATAAAATGGTAACGCTGTGTGTCGCTACCAGTATACATTGACAGATAGCCAAGTGTAGTTTTCGCCAAACACATCTTTGCCGTAGGTCAGCGATGTCTCTACCTGCTTGTCGTAGAGGCGCCGGGTGTTCGAAATTTGAAGCTGTCTGGCTTGCTCATAATTTCGAATAAATACGATCTCATTAGCCTCAAAATAATTACTATTTTTAACCGTAGATAACTCAATGCGCCACATTGAGTCAGTGTTTTCCCGGTAGGTCATTTCAACAAGGTGGGCTTTGCTAGGCACACCATCTTGAAAGCTGCTCTGATTAGCAACTGCATGCCCAACCACAAACCCGTCAATTGTGTTGCCGTTCGCGGGATAGATGTAATTCCTGTACCACAAGCTGTGCATGTTGGAATATTCATATCTAAACGTCAGGCTTTTTGTCAATACAGGCAGATAGAAGCCAAAATTAGAGGCTATATTACCGAACTGGTAGTTCTTATGCTCTTTGGTGTCTTCTCCACCGTATTCAAGGTACCACTCTATTGGCATCAACCAACTCGTTTTAAACACAGATGTGATACTTGCCCATTGATCGCCCAATTCTGCGTCAGAACTGCCCACTTTTTCGAAATTATCATTTCCAGCGGGGTCGAAATACGCTTTAACAACGTCTTTAAAACCGACCTCACGTGGACCACCGCCAAATTGCATCATTCGATTGATACCAATCTTCCAATTATCCAAAGGCTCGAAACTGATGTGCGTACCCGCAAGTTTAGGTGTGCCATCATGACGCTTATCCTGATATAAAATCCCCTCTTCTACATGTTCCAGCTCGGAATAGAAAAGCTCAAAATCAAAGTTCCACCAATTATCTAATGGCAGATTTAATCCTAAAGATGCTGACAATGGTGTCTTGGCATTGTTTGAATACACTTGAGCAGCATGCTTGAACGGCGAGAACCAGTGCTCTTTGTAGCCTAAAGTAAGTTGTAAGTTATCTCCACCTATGGCGTAGAACGTATTGTAAGGCACAACCTTGCCTGCATCGACACGATATTCTGCGCCGATTTGAACCAAGCTTGTGTTACTGCCGCGCCAGATCCCATCGAATGAGAGCTCTGCATACTCGCTACTATAATTTCCTCGGTCATTCGCTAGCTGTTGTACGTCGCCAGAATCCACTCTCAGCTTAATGCCACGACGAGTAATTGCGTCTCTTTCAAGGTACGGAGCCAATCGCGTTTTAATATTTTGATGTAAGACTGGGTCTACATGCGCAAGCTCAGATAAGGTCTTATTAATTTCGGTGATCCGATACGGCTTAGACATTGGCGTGGTGCCGGTCAAAGCAAACATCTGGTCAATCTGATATTCCAGGATGTTGTCTTTACCCAAAGGTAAGAATGCCGTTGGCATTGCAAAAGCCTGCGCTGCACCTAGCAGACACAATGAAGAAAGCGTGATAGTACGAAAGGACAACGTAAAACCTTTTAAAGTTGGAGATTTTGCCCGATTTTAGCAAATTCCCACCCGCTGAGCACCAAGGCAACTGTGATAATTTGTACGTGTGTTATCGCTTTTTCAGGCCGACAAGTTAAAATAAGCGTTTTTATACTGATGGCTGCCATGATCCGACATTTATATTCTCTGCTACTGCTGGCATTGTGCCCTCTCATTGTATTGTATCTCTACGCTATCAGAGGAAAAAAGAATCCGCACTATAAAGCGCATTTCTCGGAGCGCTTCGGCTCAGTGGCAAAAGAGCGTGCAGAGCAAGCAATCGTTATCCACTGCGCCTCGGTAGGAGAAGTGCTGGCCGCTACGCCGCTTATCAAGGCGCTTCTACAAGAACATCCGAATGATGCATTTGTACTGACCTGTAATACCCCAACGGGCCGCGAACAGCTCAATCAGCTATTTGGCAACAGTGCGCGAGATATCACCATTTGCTATTTGCCAATCGATTTTGCCTTCGCGACGCGACGCTTTATCCGACACTTGCGGCCAAAGGTATTATTGGTACTGGAAACTGAGTTGTGGCCAAATCTGTTTTATTATGCCAACCAGGCACACTGTCCGGTTGCCCTCATCAATGCCCGTTTGTCTGAGAAATCCTTCGTTGGATATCAAAAAGTTGCCCCTTTGAGTCGATTTTTAATGCGTCAGATTGGCAGACTGGCCAGCCACAACCAGGATGATGCAGCGCGCTTTGTAAAGCTGGGACTGGCTCAGGACAAAGTCACGGTGACGGGCTCAATCAAGTTTGATATCGCACTGGATGATAGCCAGCAGGATAAAATTGACGATATTAAGGCACAACTTGGCACACGTCCCGTTTGGGTCGCCGGTTCCACCCACCCTCTCGAGCACGAGCAGGTATTGGCAGCGCATCAGCAACTGTTAACTCAACTGCCCGATGCGCTGTTAATTATTGCACCTAGGCACCCGGAGCAGTTCGACAAAGTCGCGGCCTTAATTGAAGCTCAGGGGTTCAGCTCTAGCCGCCGCAGCCAGACATACACAATACCATCCCAGGTGTTGCTGGCAGATACTTTGGGCGAGCTAAAGCTATTATACGGGTGTGGGCAAATCGCCTACATTGGCGGCAGCCTGATTGAACGTGGTGGTCATAATCCACTTGAAGCTGCTGCCTGCTCGGTTGGCGTGCTGACCGGGCCCCACACTTATAACTTTGCCCACATCTATCCGGAACTGTTTGCACTGCAAGGTGCCATTGAAGTGGCTGACTCACACCAGTTAGCCGATACTTTATTGGCGTATTTAAGCTCAACGCAACGTGCAACAGAATTGGGTGCACAGGCACAGGCTTGCCTGGCCCGCAACCAGGGCGCCATTGCGCGCAGTGTTACTCTGATCAACTCTCTTTTGGAAAAATAAATGCACCATATTGCCGTCAAAGCGATGCAAAGCTGGGTCAGCTCAGTGATCGTCAAATACAACTTTTGTCCGTTTGCCCGCAAGGAAGTTGAGCAAAACGCGATTCACTATCGAGTCTGTGAGTCGCAATCCCCCGAAGATGCCGTGATGGATATGCTCGATGAGTGTCAGGCACTGACGCAGACACCTGAGCGCGAAACCAGCCTGCTTATTTTCACTCAGGGCTTTGCTGATTTTGACGCATTTTTAGATTTGGTTGACCTGGCAAACGCGCTGCTGGTTGCACAGGGTTATGAGGGGATTTTCCAGCTTGCCAATTTCCACCCGGATTATGTGTTTGCAGATGCGCAAGAGGACGACCCCGCCAACTACACAAATCGTGCGCCCTACCCGGCTTTGCACGTGATCCGTGAAGCCAGCATGGCTGAAGCACTGGAAAGTTATGATGATCCCGAGTCAATTCCGGATAACAATATCCGACTGGCACGCAGAAAAGGGGCCGCGTTTTGGCAGCAGTTACTGCACCAGTGTCTGCAAGAGAAATAAAAGTCAGGGCGGATTATACCGCCCACACTGTTACTTTTTAACCCACTTACCGTCTACTTTCACAAAGTGACCGGGTGCCGTTTTGGCAAAGGTTTTCTTGGCAGCCATCACTTCAACCTGGCTCAGGCTGATGCCGTTTTTCTTGGCCAACTGCTGATACTTTGCTTTGCGCTTGCTGTTTACTTCCTCTACCAGCTTGTTCACTTCGCTGTTGCCCTTAATCACACCCAGATAGCCGGTTGCGGTTTCGCCAACTAAGCCCTGGGATTTTGCATCATCCAGAGAAATGGCCAATACCGAAAAGCTCATGCAAGCTGCGGCAATCGTGGTGAGTAACTTAGATGCGTTCATGATCTGGCTCCTTAGAATAGTTCACTGTCATCGCTGAACAGATCGTCCAGCTCTTTGTCGACCTTAACACGGATCTCATGGTCAACTTTGACGTTTAAGTTGATGGTGATTGGCTCTTTGGTTTCTACCTGTACTTTATGTGTACAAGCCGATACCAAAACAGCGAACACCAAAGTTAGCATCCATTTCATGCTGAGTTGCTCCTATTAGTTTAAAGCTTTTTCCACTTCCTGAGTAATTTCATCGCTCAGGCGCAATGCCCTGAACAGGGTATAAATATTTTCACTGTGCGTATAATTAAAATTCACAGGCTGTTTTTGCTGCTTGTTTTCACCGGCAATTTTCACAGCCAATTCCAGCTGCCCGTCTTGTGCCATATTCACGTCAGCACTTAATGTTTCAATACTCAACTCGTCCAGTACACCAAACACCGTTTGTAATTCCGGACGCTGAGCCTTTAGGGCATTGAATGATGCATTATCCTCTACCTTGAGCATACTATCCACCACATTGCTGAGATAGCCATCACGGATCTCGGCCTGCCCGTTGCGTATAAACACCGGCAGTCTGCCGGATACCTGGCCATGTAGCTCAACGCCAGACTCTCGGCCCACTTCTGAGATCAGCATCAGGTCCAGGTCGCTGGCCGTCACCAAAAGCTCCTGATCTTGCTTACTCAGTAAGATTTGTTCAGCCGCTAACTGGCCGCCAAATACATTGGCCCTGAACTGACGCAACACCGGCATATTGCTGTCTGAAGTTATCTGACCTTGTACGTCTGTCAGCACAGCCCCCGAGCGCACTTCGGTGATACTCAGTGGCGCAGGTTCAATCATCAGCTCACCCGCATGCCACTTTCCCTTCATTGGCAAGTCCAGCTCCGACACATAATGGTGCTCATATAAAAACGCGGCGTCATCCACATTCATTTCAAAATCAAAAGTCTGGCGCGTCAGCTCACCCGTAACCTGAGCATTGATCAGACCCTGCTCAATTTTAAGTTTAGGCACAAATTGGCTGGCTAATGACTGCAGCGCCCCCAGACCATGATCGGCCAGTGTCAGGGTAAATGGCATTAACCCAGCTTCCAGACGATGCGCCAGTTGTAACTCCAGGTTATCCAGGGTCAGTGTATGATTCAGTGCCAGTTGCTCACTTCCCTCAATACTGCCGCTACTTTGCATGGCCACATCTCTGAGCACCAGTTGAGGGTGCGCCAGCAACTCAATCACCGAGCTGCCCGTGAGCAGACCAACCGGGCCCTCGCTGTGCAATTGACCTCTGAACTCAAGCTGCTGATGCAAGTCTTTGCCTCTTACTTCCTGGCGTTTGAATGAGCCAACCCGAATATCGCTATGGACGGTAGCTGCCAGCAAGGCATTGATATCGCCATGTCCCATGATGCTCAGATTGCGCCCCTGTACGCCACTGATCAGATAACGCTCTACATCGGAATTGAGCTGCCATTGCAGCAATTCAAACGGGGCTTTTGTCGCTGAATCATCTTGCTTAGCCATATCGAATGTGGCTTGACCAGACAACCTGGTCGAAAGCGCCGCCAGGCTCAGGTTTTCTGCTGTCACAGTCTGTGCCTGGGGTTGTACTGCAAAGGTTAAATTTAACTGCTCTGTGACTGTGCCCAGCAACGCAAACTCGCTGCGTAAAGTTAAGTCCTGCCAGTTAACAGGCAGCTCAGCCGGCGCCTGCGCCACCTCAATGGTGACTGTGCCCTTGCTATCCAACTGTGTACCGACAAGCGACATATCGACTTGTGCCTTCAGCAAATTAAGCGCGTCGCTTTGATGTGAAAGCATCAGTATACTGCGCACCTGCTGTCCGGGAACCTGATATGTCAGATCACTGAGTGTGACTGACGTTACGCCATTGCCATCAGACACACGCAATTCTGGCAAGCTTACCTTATCCGCATTCAGTGTCACCGGATCGGTAATTTGGGCTCGCCACTGTGCCGACCAAAGGCTGTTTTGCCAGGACTGTGGGAGCTTTGCAAGCAGCGACTCACACTCAGGCACGCTCACATCGACAGGCAACTGGCTCAGATCCACCTTGCCACTTTGATTACTCAGATCCCACCGCCCGGCGATCTTGCCATTGACCTGGATCTCAGGCTGGCACTGAGGCAAGGCATAGCTCAACGTGCTCTGTAACTGAATATCTGCGTTGACCGTCAGGCCATCAAAACGGGTTTCAACAACCCCTGTCAAAGTCGATACTTCCACAGGCAAGTTGGCCTGACGCAACACATTCTGTACAGCGGGGCTAGATAGTTTCAACGCACTGAGCAGTTCAGTATCATACAAGTCGATATCGGCTTCTACATCCCCGCTGATAGTAAACGCAAAGTCATCGCGCTGGGTTACGCTCAGGTTCAGCGGCGCTGGTAACAAGAAACTCGATACGGTGAGTGCCTCAATCTGGAGTGTCGGCATGCCCTCTGGCAAATCAAGCTGTAAAGGCGCAGGCGTATGCGCCACCTCAGTGTCGCTTGCAGTCTCAACCGCACGATGGACCACACTCATACTGCCCACCTGCAAATGGTCGCCGTCAAAAGTGGCATTACTCAGCTCCACCGTTATGCCATCACTGCGCCAGCACAGCCGCTCGATTGCCAGTCTGTCCCAGCTATCGACAGACCAGTCTAAGCACTCCAGCAAGCCCTGTTCTTCAGTCAGTATTTGCTTGCCAATGGAGAGTGTCAGTGGCACGCGAAAATAATAAACAGTGATCCCTATCGTAAACAGGGCAAATAACAGAATAAGAAAAAAACGCCGCATCGCTATCAGGTACTTATTGAAAACTTGCATAAGTGTAAGTGATCTTGGTGGCGATGTAATGTCTGCCACAGTAAGAAGATGTAAAGTTTGCAAAAGTCCCTTACAGGTTTGTTACCTGCTGGTCAGTAAATTCGCTTACAACTGGCCCTGTTCCTTTAGTTCTTCGAGCCGCTCTCGCTCCGCGAGGATCATTTTGATCATATTGACGCGAATATCTGCTTCCAGCTGCTTGTATTCAGACAACTGCTGTTCAAGTAATGCGATTTCGTCCACTTTAGCGCTGTCACGGTACTGCTTTAATCCTATGTGCTCAACTGGTACTGAGTCTGTTGACGCTTCTGTTTCTTCGTTTTGTCGTATTTGCAAAGGGCGCTGCTGCACAGATTGTATCAGCTTACTGAGCTGTGCCTGTAGTTTACGGATCAACGCCTGGATAACTTCCATAGCTTTTTCCAGGTCCTCATAATCCTCTTTGAATACCGGGTTATCTTCTTTGTACTGCCCCGCTTCTTCGTCTAGCTCTTTTGACAGCAGTGGGGGGATGACCTCAGCTTTTTTGCTATCCTGAGTCTCTTGTTGAGCATTAACATTCAACGCCTCATCGCTGTTACTGTGAACTGGTGCATGCGATGCCGGCTTGTGTGCTAAAGCACTGCCTGGGTGTATTTGTATGTCCATACTCACTCCTTGATTGCCATTATTGGACACCGGTTTCTTGCGACCGGAGTACCTCTAATTCAACCATTGTATCGGTATTTACATAAAAAACTTAAGGACAGAAAGTATAAGGGGCAAATAATACTAAACCATGAACAAGGTGAATTTGTGGGCAATAAAAAGCCATTTCTCTCGTGTCTGTACCTAAATATTCCGTTCCCTTTTTAATTACTGCGTATTTTATATGCTAGACTACCTACAGTCATACAAACCAGATATACATAAAAAAACCCAGGTTTTCCTCTATACCGACGCATAAAAAAACCAATTAACAGGATAGAAAGCAATATGACTCATTTTACTAAACTAGGACTGTTCGGGATTTCATCGTGTGCGCTTGCCATATCAACGGCTATACCTGCAAATCAAAACCCGCTTATGGAAAAGCTAGATAGCACAAGAGATCAAGCTTACCTACACATTAGTTCAGAACAAAACAAACTCGAGTCCCCAGCAGATGCAAAAACAGCTCAACCTCGCTTTATCATAGAACTAACAGCGCCACCTGTGCTGCAAGAAAAAAACCGCCTGAATAAGTTAAGGCCAGGAGGAAATGACGCAGTTTCCCCTTCCTCTGAGTATTACAAATCCAAGTTATCACTTGCTCAGGAGCAAATTAACACACAACAAAAACAAGTCACATCTCAGTTGCACAAACTCTCCAGCAGTATCAAAGTAGTCAGTCAATTCAGTAACGTAAGCAATGCGCTGGTTATTGAAGCCGACAAAAAACACATAGCAGCAATAAAAAAATGGCCTTATGTCAAAGACGTGATTGCAGACGAAATTGAGTCATTAAAGCGCACTATAGAAAAATCGCACCAGGCGCCACTTAATGCCAAAGCAATTACTGAGCACATTCATGCAGGTGACACGAATTACAATAATACGGCACTAACAAGCAGCCCTGTTTCAACAGTAAGTCATCACTCAGAATACACAGGTGAAGGCATAACAGTCGCAATTATTGATACTGGTATCGACTATACTCACCCGGATTTGGGAGGGTGCTTTGGTATAGGATGTAAAGTTGTCGCTGGCTATGACTTTCTTAACAACGATAATGATCCAATGGATGAGCATGGCATGGGCACTCATGCAGCCCGTATTATTGGTAGTAACGGCACACTAAAAGGCGTTGCACCAAACGTCACTTTCCATGCTTACAAAGTGCATGACTCGAATCTCGGTTATAATGGATTCAGCAGCAACGTCATTGCAGCACTCGAACACTCACTCAATCCTGATGGCGATATTAACACCAATGATGCTGTCGATATCGTTTTAATCAACTACACCTCACAAGTCGATACAGGCCATCCGCTCAATAAGGCTGTCAACAACGCCGTTGATGCAGGTACTATTGTCGTTGCAAGAGCCAGAGGCAATAAATACGGAACTCTGAACAGCACATTTCCTGCTAATGCTGAAAAAGCCATAACCGTAGCTGCAGCAACTGAAGACGGTCAGATACCCGAATATTCTGCAAAAGCGATGGCGACCGAAAAATTCAGTAAACCCGAGATTACCGCATTAGGTGACTGGGTCGAAACGACGCTGCCGTCCCAACAGGGAAACTGGAGGACAATAGTACCATCAGATCGTATAGCTGCTGCTCATGCAACAGGTGAAATTGCTTTACTAAAACAGGCAAAACCTGAGTTAACCGCGAAACAAGCCAAACAACTTTTAGCTGCGGGTGCCGATGACCTGGGGTTAGACCCGCTTGCACAGGGCCCTGGCATGCTGAATATAGAAAAAAGCCTGCTCACGACGACAAGCCTGGATCAGAGTGCGCTTTTCCTTGGTACACTAGATAAAAGCCAGGCTAGCTGGTCAAGTACTCGTCCGTTTACCATTTTTAATCACTCCGACAACGCAAGAACCTACCAACTGGCGTTGAATTCTGAATTACCCAGCGGTACAGAACTCACTCTCTCCCATAACGAAATCACTGTACCGCCCAATAGCTTTGCTTCCGTTGAAGTAGCAATACACATTGCGGACACGAGTTCATTGGCTTATGTCGAGCACCCCAGTGGGATTTATCATAGCAGAGTCGAAGTAATTTCCGGCGATGACGACATTTCACTGCCCATCTATTTTGAGCATACACGCAAGCTGACCGTCACAACTAACACACCTTACTCTGTTTCCGTAGGCATAACAGATAATGACAAAGAGCGTAGATTTGTAGTAAACCGCAATCATCCTCGGACCATAAACGTGTCATCTGCGAATATATTTGCAAACGCCATTTACCATGGCATCACCACTCACGATATTGGCTGGATGACGTCAATGCCGCAAAATTTACTGGGCGCATCATCACACCATCTTTCGGTGACGTATCATGATCATATCTTGTTAGATATTCAACAACTCAACAAACGGGTCTATCTCGCATCAGCGACACACCCAGATTTTGGCAACCAACTCGGCAACTTAGACTTTTTGTCTGGCGCGATTAAAATTGAGCATCCGAACTATACGAGCAGCCAGACAAGCAGTGACCGAGAGAATTATTATGCGATTGGAGATACGGATGACAACACCAAGGTGATTGTCAGAAATAATTATAAATATAACGACCCGACAGCCCATGGGAACGAAATAAGCCACTTTAGTTACGAGCATGAGATAGACGGTAATAGCCCCCAAAACACCCCTTTAGATATAGATTTTGCAGCGCTTACCCCAACCACGGTAAAAATAGAAACAGCCCATCAAGCCACTCACTATGTTATTTACGATTACGGCTTTGGCGTTTATCAACCACTTAATAATGCAACCGAATTAAAACTATATAGCTCTGCTCTGCCTGAGATAGGTTATCGCTCAATAGCTGTGTATAACGAGACTGACGACAAGCCAGGAAGATCAACGCTTGTAAGCACCCCAAGGTTTAGAAGAGTGGACGATAACCATATCGAGCGGCACCCGCACGGTGATCAGCAATATGCATTGCTCCCAATAGAAAACCACACGCTTAGACTAGAAGGCAAAGGACTTTACTTAGCCTCAGGCATAGAAATCTCCGACTCAGAAGTGACATTTTACGACTTCCCTTTCAAAGATATAATGGGAAATGGCTACTATCAGAAGAGCTATTATCAGTTTAATTGTATAGCGGATGATGGGTCCCAAACGCAGCTATCTGCTGGCATTTTTGATTTTGAACATGGCTTTGTGGCATCAAAGCCTATTACCCAATGTGATAACCTGAGATTTACCATTAAATATAGCAGCCAGTTGAATGGCAATACAGCTGATTCCGAACTGTCTTTTCCCGCAAATGATCCGCGTGTGATCAGGTACTTAAATGGTACAAAACTTAAACATGGTGATGTATTCTACGCTCAACCTATTGTAGACAAAATAAACTCTAGTCTTATCTTCTCCCCACAATATGGCTTGTACATCAATAATGTGGAAATTAAGATAGGCAACGATGAATGGAAAAGCGTTTCCTTTACCAGAGAGAGCGCCGCAGATATCGTAGTTCCTTTGGAGTTGCCCGATGGTAGTCACACTGTTAGTGCAAGATTCACATCCGCTGACGACATCATTTATACCTATGCGTCATTATTCCAAATCGGTGCAAATGCGGGCAAAGTTCACGATGCCGATAGTGATGGTATGCCTAACGATCAAGACCCCGATGATGATAACGATGGTTACCAGGATTCAATCGACGCCTTCCCCTACAATCCTAACGAATGGTTAGACACTGACTCCGATGGATTAGGAGACAATACCGACACGGACGACGATGGTGATGGCTATCAGGACGTTGAGGATAGCTTCCCACTTGACCCATTAGAGTGGCAGGATACCGATAATGATGGTGTAGGTAACAATAACGACGACGATGATGACAATGATAGTTATGAAGATACCAGCGACGCGTTTCCACTCGACCCAACAGAATGGCTGGATACAGACCAAGACAATATAGGTAACAATGCCGACCCAGACGATGACAATGATGGTGTATTAGATGCAAACGATGCTTTTCCTTTAGATGCCGGAGAATCAGTTGATACAGACGGCGATGGTATTGGCAACAATACCGACACCGATGATGACAATGACGGCGTATTAGATTCGAATGATGCTTTTCCTTTAAATGCCGGAGAATCAGTTGATACAGACGGCGATGGTATTGGCAACAATACCGACACCGATGATGACAATGACAGTATCCCTGACGCAAATGATGCATTCCCTCTGGATCCATCAGAGTCTGCGGATACTGACAACGACGGCATTGGCAACAATACCGATCCAGATGATGACAATGATGGCGTATCAGACCTGAATGATGCATTTCCACTCGATGCGACTGAATCAGTTGATACGGACACTGACGGTATCGGGAACAACGCTGACACCGATGACGACAATGACGGTGTGTCAGACCTGAACGATGTATTTCCGCGCGATGCATCTGAATCGGTTGATACAGACGCTGATGGTATTGGGAATAATGCTGACACCGACGACGATAATGATGGTGTGGCTGACCTGAATGATGCGTTTCCACTCGATGCGTCTGAATCGGTTGATACGGACGCAGACGGTATAGGGAATAATGCTGACACCGATGATGACAATGATGGGGTTTCTGACCGTGACGATCGTTTTCCTCTTGACTCAAGTCGCTCTTCGGCTTCAGTCAGCACAAATGGTGACAATGCCACATCTTCCTCTGGAGGTGGTTCATTAGGCTTTTTCTCACTGCTCGGGGCGCTTTTACTGACATTAAGACGAGTGAAACGCAAATCGTAAGGTATGAAAAAGGTCGCGTAAGCGACCTTTTTAATGAGTTAACAAAGGCCGTGCAAACTAACTCGTCCTGACGCTGTGGCCCGGTACGTTACGCTGTAATCGTCGCCCGTGAGATGTCACCTCTCCACTCTTGTCAAGGGTATCGCTGCCAAGAGTTCGCTTTCTTCAAGCAATAAAAAAAGGCCACCGAAGTGACCCTTTTCTTTTCAGCTAGTTGAGGCAGTGCAGACTAATTAGTCCTGAAGCGGCGACCCGGCTTTTCGTCCCTGAAAAGCGTTCGACTAACTGCGAAACTTCGTTTCGGTCACGAGGGCACTGCATATTGATTCGTCCTGAAGCGGCGACCCGGCTCGTCATCCAGACTGACGTAATACACGCTGCGAAACGTTGTTTCGGTCGTGTTTTACCCCACGTTCTTACGTGCATTACGGAACATGCGCATCCACGGGCTGTCTTCTTTCCACTCGTCCGGGTGCCAAGAGTTAGCCACAGCACGGAATACACGCTCTGGGTGTGGCATCATCACTGTTGCACGACCGTCAGTTGAGGTAATACCTGTAATACCTTCTGGTGAACCATTCGGGTTGTTCGGGTATTGCGTGGTTGGCTTACCAAAGTTATCAACGTACTGAACTGCTACTGTGCCAGACTCAAGTGCGGCTTTCACCGCTGCGTCGTTGGCAAACTCAGCATGACCTTCACCGTGTGAGACTGCGATTGGCATACGAGAGCCAGCCATGCCCTGGAAGAATACCGACGGGCTTTCTTGTACTTCAACCAGGCTGAAGCGTGCTTCAAAACGCTCTGACTTGTTGGTTACAAAACGTGGCCAGTGCTCAGTGCCCGGGATCAGCTCTTTCAGTGTTGATAGCATCTGACAGCCGTTACACACACCTAAGCTGAAGGTGTCCTGGCGTTCAAAGAAGGTTTGGAACTGGTCACGTGCCATGTCATTGAACAGGATTGACTTAGCCCAACCTTCACCCGCGCCCAGTACGTCACCGTACGAGAAGCCACCACAGGCTACAAGGCCTTTGAACTGCTCTAGCGTCAAGCGACCTTCCAGGATGTCACTCATGTGTACGTCGACTGCGGCGAAGCCTGCACGGTTAAAGGCGGCTGCCATTTCAACGTGTGAGTTAACGCCTTGCTCACGCAAGATTGCCATCTTAGGTTTAGCACCAGTTGCAATGTAAGGTGCTGCTACGTCTTCGTTTAGGTCGAAGCTCAGTTTTACGTTCAGACCAGGGTCTTTTTCGTCAAACTTGGCATCAAATTCTTGCTTAGCACACTCAGGGTTATCACGCAGTGCCTGCATCTTGTACGTGGTTTCTGCCCAGATAGTACGCAGTTCAGTACGGGTATTGGCAAGTACTGCTTCGCCGCCACGGTTGAAGATCACTTTGTCTTCAGTGTTTAGTGCACCTATAGTGTGGCTGATTGCCGCAAGGCCGTTATCAGCTAACACGGCTTCAACTGCTGCAAGGTCGGAATTTCGAACCTGGATCACAGCACCCAGCTCTTCGTTATAAAGCGCTTCGATGTCAGAGCCTGTCAGGCTATCCAGGTTTACTGTCACACCGGTGTGACCTGCGAAGGCCATCTCAGCGACCGTTGTGAATAGACCACCGTCTGAGCGGTCGTGGTAAGCCAGTAGCTTCTCGTCGGCTACCAGCGCCTGCATCGCGTTGTAAAAGCCTTTTAACAGCTCAGGGCTATCAACGTCTGGCGTCTTGTCACCCAGTTGCTTGTAAACCTGTGCCAGGCTTGATGCACCCATACGGTTTTGACCTGCACCTAAATCAACTAAGATCAGGCTTGAGTCACCTTTATCAGTGCGAAGCTGAGGTGTGACTGTTTTACGAATGTCTTCGACACGGCCAAATGCAGTGATGATCAAAGAAAGTGGTGCTGTTACCGCTTTGTCTTCACCGTTATCTTGCCACGTGGTCTTCATTGACATGGAGTCTTTACCCACAGGGATAGTCAGGCCAAGTGCTGGACACAGCTCTTCACCTACCGCTTTAACCGCCTCAAAAAGACCTGCGTCTTCACCCGGGTGACCCGCTGCTGCCATCCAGTTTGCAGACAGCTTGATGTTCTCAAGACCACCAATGTTTGCGCCAGCAATGTTCGTCAGCGCTTCTGCTACTGCTAAACGTGCAGATGCACCATAGTTTAGCAGTGCCGCAGGTGTGCGCTCACCCATTGACATGGCTTCACCGTGGTAAGTATCAAACGCCGCTGCTGTTACTGCACAGTTTGCAACTGGTACCTGCCAGGGGCCAACCATTTGGTCACGTGCTACTAAACCAGTAACCGTACGGTCACCAATGGTGATAAGGAATGTTTTCTCAGCAATGGTCGGCAGACGAAGTAAACGCTTAGCTGCTTCTTCAACGTCGATGCTGTCAGTGTTCAGGGCTTGGCCTTCAACTTGCTTTGACTCAACGTCACGGTGCATCTTAGGTGCTTTACCAAGTAGTACTTCAAGCGGAAGATCGACCGGGTTGTTATCAAAGTGGCTATCCGCAACGGTCAGGTGACGCTCTTCAGTTGCTTCACCGATTACTGCGTATTGTGCGCGCTCACGCTTACAAATTTCTTCAAAACGTGCAAAGTCTTCTGCCGCTACAGCAAGCACGTAACGCTCTTGTGATTCGTTACACCAGATCTCGTGCGGTGCCATGCCCGGCTCATCGTTCGGGATGTTACGCAGCTGGAATTTACCACCACGACCACCGTCGTCTACCAGCTCAGGGAATGCATTAGAAAGACCACCCGCGCCCACATCGTGGATAAACGCGATTGGGTTTTCGTCACCTAGCTGCCAGCACTTGTCGATCACTTCCTGACAACGACGCTCCATTTCCGGGTTTTCACGCTGTACAGAAGCAAAATCTAAATCTTCGTTTGACTGACCAGAAGCCATGGATGAGGCAGCACCGCCACCCAGACCGATGTTCATCGCCGGGCCACCCAGTGCGATTAGCTTAGCGCCAACCGGGATTTCACCTTTTTGCACGTGCTCAGTACGGATGTTACCCAGACCACCTGCCAGCATAATTGGCTTGTGGTAACCACGTACCTCTTCGCCATTGTGGCTATTTACTTTTTCTTCGTAAGTACGGAAGTAACCCAGCAGGTTTGGACGACCAAATTCGTTGTTAAACGCCGCGCCACCCAGAGGACCGTCGATCATGATGTCGAGTGCATCAACGATACGGCCAGGCTTGCCGAAGTTGCTTTCCCACGGCTGCTCAAAGCCCGGAATACGCAGGTTAGAGACGGTAAAACCAACCAGACCCGCTTTTGGCTTAGAACCACGACCGGTTGCGCCTTCGTCGCGAATTTCACCACCAGAACCGGTTGATGCGCCTGAGAATGGCGCAATCGCCGTTGGGTGGTTGTGGGTTTCTACCTTCATCAAGATTTCAATATTCTCTTGATTGTAGCTGTACTCACCGTCTTTGTTTGGGAAGAAACGACCCGCTTTAGAGCCCTTCATAACCGCTGCGTTATCTTTATAAGCAGACAGGACATTTTCCGGGTGCGTCTCAAAGGTGTTTTTGATCATTTTGAACAGCGACTTAGGCTGCTCTACGCCGTCGATTGTCCAGTCGGCGTTAAAGATTTTGTGACGACAGTGCTCAGAGTTCGCCTGTGCGAACATAAATAGCTCGATGTCGTTCGGGTTGCGACCCAGCTTGGTGAAGTTTTCAACCAGGTAGTCAATTTCGTCGTCCGCTAATGCGAAGCCTTGTTCAACGTTTGCCGTAACCAGCGCTTCACGGCCACCGCCAAGAATGTCTACAGACGACATTGGGCGCGGCTCTTCTACGCGGAATAACTGACCCGCGTCTTCCAGTTTGCTGTGCACTGACTCGGTCATGCGGTCGTGCAATAGCTTAGCTACCTCAGCTGTCTGCTCTGCGCTTAGCGCGCCCTCAACATAGTAGGCAATACCACGCTCTACGCGGTGTACTTTGTCCAGACCACAGTTGTTGGCAATGTCTGTGGCTTTAGAAGCCCAGGGCGAAATTGTGCCAATTCGCGGCGTCACTAAGATCAGGGTTCCTTCAGGCGCATGTTCGGCAATGGTCGGGCCGTACTTTAAAAGCTTGCTCAGCTTGTCCAGTTCAGACTCAGAAAGTTCCGCTGTCAGATCGGCAAAATGCATGAACTCGGCATACACGCCAGTGACTGGCAATTGCGCATCGTTACAGCTTTTAAGGATTTTTTGAACTTTGAAATCAGAAAGTGCAGGTGCACCACGTAGGATCAACATAGGTATTTTCATCCGGGGTTAAGGATTGAACGATATTTTGGGCCGCCATTATAGTCGATTTGGCCCCCTTATTTAACTCAAATTTAGCAATTATCGAAAAAAAGCCCCTTCACAAAAGCGCCGTTAATTGCGAGCATGGAAGCCTCTGTCACCCTAGTTTAACCCGGAGCCAAAAGTCACTTATGCGTTTGCTTTCCTCTGTGCTGGTACTGTGCATGCTGCTGTTGTTAAGCAGCTGCGAAAAAATGCCTGCCACACAATTACAAAAGATCAAAGCGCAACAAGCGATCCGCATTGGCACTTTAGTTGGGCCCGCCACCTTTTATCAGGGCATTGGCGGTGAACAGGGATTTGAATACGAGCTGGCAGAGCAGTTTGCTGATGAGCTGGGGGTTGAGCTACAGATAGTGCCCTTTTTCAGCCTGAAAAAACTGTTTGAGCGCCTGCAAAGTGGCGACCTGGACATTGCCGCAGCCGGACTCACTTACCATCCACAGCGTGCCGAGCATTTTCGGTTTGGCCCCAGCTACCGGGAGATCAGCCAAAAGCTGGTGTTTAAGCAAGGCAATACCCGGCCACGTAACTTTGCCCAGTTAACCGGCCCGGTCACTGTGCTGGCTAACAGCCACCATGTGATCTCGTTGCAGGTGGCACAGCAGCAGTATCCCGAACTCAGCTGGCAAAGTGTGGATGACCGGGATCAGGAAGAGCTGCTGCAAGGGATCATCGACGGCGACATACAATACACTGTGGTCGACTCTCACTCACTGGCGCTGTTTCGGCGCTATCACCCCAATGTCAGTATTGCCTTTTCTGTCACTCAATCCGATCCGGTAGCCTGGGTCTTGCGCAATGACAAAGACGATTCTTTGTATGCTTTGCTGCCGCCATTCTTTGCCCGAATGCAACAATCTGCGCAGCTGGCGGCGCTCGAAGAAAAGTACTTTGGCCATGTTCAGCGCTTTAATTACGTCAATACCCTGGCGTTTGTTGAGGCAAGCAAAACCACGCTGTCCAAATATCAGGACTGGTTTATGCAGTACGCAGAGCAACATCAGCTCGACTGGCGATTACTGGCCGCGCTGAGCTATCAGGAGTCGATGTGGAACCCCAGGGCTAAATCGCCCACCGGCGTACGCGGGATCATGATGCTGACCCAACGCACAGCCAAGCAGGTGGGCGTAACCCATCGACTGAAACCCGAGCAAAACATTCGTGGCGGCGCACGCTACCTGCGTAAGCTCATTAACCGCATTCCCAAACAGATCAGTGCACCAGACAGAACCTGGTTTGCCCTGGCTGCGTATAACGTCGGGTGGGGTCATGTGAATGACGCGCGTAAACTAACCCTGCGTCAGGGCGGCGATGCAACCAGCTGGGCAGAGGTGAAAAAACGACTACCACTGCTGACTAAAAAGCGCTACTATCGAAAGACTAAATATGGATATGCGCGCGGCGATGTGGCAGTAACTTATGTAGATAATGTTCGCCGGTACTACGACGCCCTGATCTGGTTAGACGAAAATGGGGCCCTTCAAGCCAATACGGACTCAGAGCAACCCACTCACTGATCTGCAAGGCGTCCAGTTAGGTATCCGGTGTGAATTTCAGCGCCTGTCATCAGGCTGACACACTATTACGATATAGCTGTCGCGCGTAGTTGTTCTCTCACTAAAAATGGAGGTTACGATGCTAAGAAGACGTCGTACTCATCAATTTAAACGTAATACGCGCAACACCAACCCAAACCGTCGCCGTGTTATGTTACGCAACATTCACCGTAAAATTTTATTACGCCGCCGCATTTATGCGTTGATCCAAATCGCGGCAGACGAAAGAGCGGCTCAATCCTGAGCCGCCTCGTCGTTTAACCCCGCCTGACGGGCTTTTTTCTGCGCCTTGATCTCTTTACGGCGACGACGGAAAAACGCCGACAACTTTTCACCACACTGCTGGGCCAATACCCCACCTAATACTTCAACCTGATGATTCAGTTTCGGCTCTTGCAGCAGATTCATAATAGACCCTGCGGCACCTGTTTTGGCATCCGCTGCGCCAAACACCACCCGCTTAATGCGGCTGTGCACCAGCAAACCGGCGCACATAGGGCAAGGCTCTAACGTCACATACAGGGTGCAATCCACCAGCCGATAATTCTCGACGCGCTGACCGGCATCTCTAATCGCCAGCATCTCGGCATGCGCGGAAGGGTCATGACAACAAATCGAGCGGTTCCAGCCTGCGCCAATCAGCTCACCGTCTTTGACCACCACGGCGCCAACCGGGATCTCATTTTCCTGCTCGGCCTTGTCGGCATACTCCAGTGCCTGCTGCATCCAATAAAGATCTTGCTGTTGTTCGTCCACCTGTGTGCTCCTGGGTACAAAATGGAGGATATTCTAGCGTATTGTCGCGAACTGCGCACTGTGACAGTTATATTGCTAAAATTAGCAAATTGCCATGGCTCATTGATATCAATTTAAGCTATAATTCGCCGCTTTTTTTATTTGACGAGCTCAACACACACGGGTAAAACATGAAATTTCCGGGCCGCAGAAGACATAAACATTATTTTCCAGTCGAAGATAAAGACCCCATAATTAACCAGTTACATGTCGTTGATCGACTTAAACGCAACTACATTTGTGGTATTGACCAAATCGTAGTAGATATCGAAGCTAAGGTTGATCAGGCCTTCCTTGATGAGTTTGGGCTGCAACGCGGTATGTCTCAAGTGATAGACAATGATGTCACCAATGCGCTCTATGACCGCCTGAAACGTGATGACATGATTGACTATGAATTTGCTGGCGGCACCATAGGCAATACCATGCACAACTACTCCGTGCTGGCGGATAGCCGCTCGGTATTGTTGGGCGTAATGAGCGAAAACATTCAAATAGGCAGCTATGCCTATAAGTTTTTGTGTAACACCTCCAGCCGCGTCGATCTTGATTACCTGCAACCTGTGCCCGGTCCCATCGGCCGTTGCTTTACCCTGATTGACGACAGTGGCGAACGTACCTTCGCGATCAGCGCCGGTATGATGAACCACCTGAAACCAGAGTCTATCGACAAGTCGTTGATTGAAAACGCCTCCGCTTTGGTGATCAGCGCCTATCTGATGCGTACTTCAGGCGAAGAAACCATGACTCAGGCAACCATGCAGGCAGTGAAGTATGCCAATGATGCCGGTGTTCCTGTGGTATTGACGTTAGGCACTAAGTTCCTGATTGAACAAGACCCCGCGTGGTGGGCAGACTTCGTTGAAAAACACGTTGATATTCTGGCCATGAACGAGGAAGAAGGCGAAGCCATCACAGGTTTTGACGATCCACTGTTGGCCGCCGACAAAGCGCTGGACTGGGTCGACTTAGTGATCTGTACCGCCGGACCAAAGGGCCTGTTTATGGCCGGTTACGTGGACGAAGAGAAAAAACGCGAAACCGAATACCCGCTGCTGCCAGGGGCCATTCCTGAATTCAACCAGTATGAGTTCTCCCGCGCCATGCGCCGCAGTGCCTGTAAACAGCCAATCAAAGCATACAGCCACACCGCCCCTTACATGGGTGGCCCAGACACCATCAAAAACACCAATGGTGCCGGAGATTGTGCGCTGGCTGCGGTACTGCACGACTTATCAGCCAATGTCTACCATAAGCTCAACGTGCCCAACTCGGCCAAGCATGAGCAGCATGCCATTACCTATTCTTCACTGGCGCAGATCAGCAAATACGCTAACCGTGCCAGCTATGAAGTCTTAGTTCAGCATTCGCCGCGCCTGTCGCGTGGGTTGCCAGAGCGAGAAGACTCGCTGGAACAAACCTACTGGGATCAGTAAGCAATAAAAAATGGGAGCCGAGGCTCCCATTTTTTATGTCTCTGCGCTCGATTAAAACAACGCGGTGCCCAGCTTTTCAGCCAGCAACTCCAGCGCCGCAATACCGGCCACGGAATTACCCACTTTATCTAACCCTGGCGACCACACCGCCACCGTAAAGCGCTCTGGCGCCACCGCGATGATGGTGCCCGACACTCCGGATTTACCCGGCATACCTACCCGATAGGCAAAGTCTCCGGCGGCGTCGTACAAGCCACTGGTGAACAACAAAGAATTAAGCTGCTGGGTCTGCCGAGCACTCAGTACCCGCTGACCGCTTTGCTGACAGATACCGCCGGTTGAAAGATAAGAAAACGCCTGCGCCAGTTCACACACATTCAGCTCAATGGCACAAAAGTTAAAATACGACCACAGCACTTCTTCAACCTGATTATCAAAGTTGCCGAATGATTTCATCAGATAGGCCATGGCCGCATTACGATAGCGATGGTCGTACTCAGACTGTGCCACTACCTTGTTAATGCCCACCTTAGGATTAGCGGTATGGCTGCGGTAGCTCTCCAGCATAGTGTGGATAGGCGCACTCAGGCGGCTGAATAAGGCATCGCAGGTTACGATGGCACCGGCATTGATAAAGGGATTACGGGGAATGCCATTTTCAAACTCCAGCTGAGTCAGGGAGTTAAATGCGGTGCCCGACGGCTCTTTGCCCACCCGCTGCCACAGCTCGTCGCCATAACGCTGCAATGCCAGCGTCAGGGTCATCACCTTAGAAACAGACTGAATGGTAAAGCGGCTGTCACAGTGACCGGCACTAAAGGTTTGCCCGTCGGCGGTATGTAATGCAATGGCAAACTGACCCAGTGACTGCTCGGCAAGCGCGGGGATGTAATCAGCCACTTTTCCCCGCTGAGACAAGGGCTGCACTTGCTGTGCAACCTGTTGCAAAATAGCCTGATAATCAGGCGTAGCGTTAGTCATAGAGAGCAAACATCATATCAAAAAGCACAATAGCGCGAGTGTAACAGATTTACACCCACAAAAAAGCCGCACGGGCGTTTGCCGGTGCGGCTTTCACAATACCACTGGCGTCTGTTTTACTTAGTAAACAGCTCTTTGATATTAGCCAGGTCAGATTTGCCCGCGATCAGCTCATCCGGCGTTAATCCAGATAATTCATGAGGGAACACCAACCACTCGTCCGACTCATGGATAAAGTAATCCGGCGTCATCGGCACTTTTTTATTGGTTGGCTTGTAGTACGGACAGGCAACACGAATGTCTTTTGGCAGGTTCAGGCGCATCAGCTCTTCGAGTTTTTCACGCAGCGCATAAATACTGCGGCCCGAGTCAAACACGTCGTCCACAATCAGCAAAGAGTCGCCCGCATTGGCGTTCTCAACAATGTAATGCAAACCGTGTACTTTGATCTCTTTAGACTGCTTGCCAATACCATAGTAAGACGACGTACGTACCGCAATGTGGTCTGTTTCTATGCCCTTGTAATCATAGTATTCCTGAACCGCAATCCCGATAGGCGCACCACCACGCCAAATGCCGATAATAAAGTCAGGACGAAAGCCGTCTTCATAAACCTGAGCCGCCAGTCGAAATGAATCTTCAAGTAATTGTTGCGCCGTGATATAGCACTTGTCAGACATACAAACCCCGTGTCATTGAGCAAAGAACACCGCACAAACCTGAGTGTAAAAAGCACCAATACAAGCACCCCATCAGACAGCACGGCTGAGAATAACGTATAACCGGGTATTTTAGCCCAGTAGAAAAAAAATTGCTTGCGCTAGCGCAGTTTTTTTACAGGATGATGACTGAATGGAAGTAATACGCTGACCGCTTAACCTGGGCGTGAATGAAAGACTGGCAGTAAAACACTTTTACCGCCAGTCTGATGCCCGTGCATTAGCCGATAACCGAATAGCCCCGAAGATGGTAATACAACGAGCCCGGCGACTGAGCGCCACCCTGAGTGTACGACGAGTGCGAGCTCAACGTGGGCATTACCGGGTTTAAGACTTGGGGGGCTTTTCGATTGGCTGACTTCTGACTGGCAACCCTCGATCATCAGGCTTGTTAACCCCACCCTGAACTTTTAACAAATCTGCTTTGCTGATGTTTTTCATTCCTACATATCCTTCTAGGCTCACTCAAATATCCATTGCCGACATTTTGAAAAGTGCAGCTCCACATAAAGCCCACTCCTCTAGCCATAAAATTTATGACTTTGCTGGCTTCTCAATTGGCTGACTTCTGGCTGGCAGATCTCGCTCACCAGGTTTTCTAGCACTACCACCTTTTACTTGTATTAGATCTGTTTTGCTGATTTTTTTCATTCCTACGCATCCTCGCTTTTCCAATGAAACATTTTACACAACTGAGTGTTACTTAATGAAATTATTAATACACTCTTTGGCATACAATGGCAAACTCCCCGTTTGCTAAAGCAGACCTAATGTTGGTGATTTTCGTTTTTCTCGTGCAGCTACTCAGTCGGGTCGGTGGCAAAGCTATCCCCATGCTCTTTATAAAAGCGTTCTCGATCGGGCGTTTTAAATACATAAGTCAATAAACCACAACACATCAGTATGTTCAAAGTGATCAATATAAAGTTGCGTACATCATTACTCATTATCCAGCCATCAGTCACATAAAATTTATATAGCCACACTTCCAAGTAATTGAACGCAGCTAAAGCAAAATCAATCAAGCCCAACAAAATAAGGCCAATCTCCTGTACCGAAAAATGATGGTTTTCATACACTCTTAAAAAGAAAGGCCAACCGGTAAACCTGTGTAAAGCATACGCAATACGGTTTCGGTAGATAATGGGCACTAGGAACAACAAACACATCCCCATATTGTACAAATACAAGTGTGTCGTCCAGGTATAACTAACCTTATACAGCGCGGTGTCAATTATTTCGATGAAAGTTAACAAGAGCAGGAAATACCGTGAACTTTCATACTTCCAAGCATAAACTAATGCCACCAACAAGAATGGTAGCGACACATAACTAAAAACTGTATAAAAATCCATCTCAAGAATCCTCTTCTTCGTTTTGTTCTTCCGGACTGGCAGGTGGCTTATCACTTAAAAAATTAAAATACAAGGCAACCAGGTCCTTGCCAAAAATCATAAAGATATCCAGCAGCTGGGCACTGGTCATATCCGTTTTGCCACTTTCCCAGTTGCTGACCGTTGACTGGTCAACCGCTGACGACATTTTCGCGGCCAGATCTTTTTGACTTAATCCAAGCTCATTGCGCATCTGGCGAATGGAGCGCTGGATCAGCCGGTTAAACCGGTCAATTTCCTGCTGTCGCTTCCTTGGGCTATGCTTCATTCTCTTTTCCATGGGTTAAAATTGTAAACAGATAATTACCACAAGTTAACTGGACCAACAACTGAATTGCGAAGGGCTGTAGACATCTATGAATATATTCATCACCCCTTGCCTTTTTTGTTTATATTTATGAATAATTATCAGCTACTTGTATTAGTATTACTGCCACTATCAACACAACTAAACACACCCGAAAGGACACGCCCATGAGCCAACTTACCCAATTCAGACTACTGGCAAATTACAACCAGTGGATGAATCAAAAAATGTATACCGCCGCCGCACAACTGAGTAACGCAGCCCTGAATCAGGATCGGGGGGCGTTTTTTGGCTCTATACTGGGCACTTTAAACCACCTGGTTGTGGCAGATCTTATCTGGCTAAAACGCTATGCCGCCTGTGAAGCCTGCGCCGATGTGCTGGCCGCGGTGGTGGCACAGGATGACCCCACCAGCCTGAGTCAGTGTTTATTTCACGATTTAGCGCAGTTAACTGACTATCGTCAGTGGCTGGATGCGCAGATCTTAGATTTACTACAGCATTTACAGGACAGTGATTTGACAAGCGTGTTGACCTATCGCAACAGCAAGGGCGTGACGTATCATAAACCCTTTGCCAGTTTACTGGCGCATTTATTTAATCATCAGACTCACCACCGTGGTCAGATATCGACATTACTCAGTCAGGCGGGCGTAGACGTCGGGGCCACCGATCTTTTGCTGTTAATTGATGATGTATAAGGAAGCGGCCTCCTGTTGGAGGCCGCTTTAGCAGAGGTTAGTCGCACCCTTTTTGGATGCTCGATGTCCAGACTTTCAATATAAAGTCGTTGTAATCGCGGTCGTTTTGGTCTTCCCAGTACTGCTTGTCGCCATACACACGATAGTTAGTGGTCAGCTGGCCAGGATTACCGTTAATCGACAACACATAGTCGTAGCTGGCGCCTTCAATGACATCATAACTGCCCGAGCCACCGTATTCATCCAGCAACTTCACATAACTGCCATTGACCCGCACGCCCCAGTCATTGTTGTAGCCTGCGCTTTCACTGACAAACTGATAATGAATGCGGGTGTAGTTATCAGGTATACACGCCGGGTCGTTATCTTCTATGGTGCCGGTAACAGACGCAGAGCCGCTGGTATGTGTTGCACCTTCAACCAGCAAGGTGAAAGCCTCGCTGTCTTCATGCTCATCATCATCCACCGTTGCAATATTGAGTGTTGCACTTACTTGTCCCGCAGCTATCGTAATACTGGCAGGCGGCGGCGTGTAATCACCCGCAGACGTGGTATCGTCCAGCACACTGACATCCAGCGTCACATCCTGATAGTAAGCGTTGCTCAGGGTAATCTGATATTCGAGTTGTCCCCCTTCAGACACCACATCTGTGATTGCTTCAAGGGTGAAAGTGGGTTCAGGATCGGTCTCGCAACTGGGTGTAGTGTAACAGGCCACGGGCTGATCGGTGTTCACTGCCAAATCGTTCAACCGCACCGGTACGGTAGCCAGTAAACAAGTATTACCCGACTGAGGGTTGAGTTTATAGAGTTTAGAGCGATTAACATGACCATAGTCGTTGATCAGAGTACGGCTGACAACGATTTCACCCGCCTGATTCAACGCCGCACCAGTGGCCGCGGTAAGACTATGATTTGCAAGCTTTGTTGCCTTAAAGGTGGTTTTATCTAGCTGATAAACACTGCGACTGGTGACCAGATACCAGTTACCATTTTGAATAACCAGATCGCCACGGAACTTACCTTTTAGTGACCCCAATGCCCCTAACTCGGTTGCTTCACCGGTAGTTTTGTTGATTTCATAGAGCTTTTTAAAATCGGTGCCCAACAGCGCGTCGCGCTCCGGGTCATACACCATACTCAGCACCTGCGAGGTTCTGCCCACCAGCGTGTGGGTATCGGTGGCAAAATCATAGTAGGCCAGGCGCAGGTATTTAAAGCGTTTGCCCTCTATGGGCAGATGAGTTAACTGCTCAGCACTAAGGTTCAGGTGGCTCACATCAACCTGATACTCAAATGGCCTGGGCGCTGACACATAATACATGCGCTTACTGGTTTGATCATACGCCAGCGCAGAGGCACTAAATTCTGCCAGCGTATGTGCAAATGCGCTGTTATCTTGTTCGTTCAGGCCAAATAAAATACCGACATCGCCACGGCCAGCATTAATGCCATACAGCTGACCGGTACAGGTATTTGCGTAGGAAACAGAAGATGCCACCAGGGCAATCAAAGAAAGTGATGTTTTTAGCATGGTAATAAACTCGTGTGGTTCATCCAAATTCAGGCTAATACAACACAAAGTAATGACACATCTACCTCCACTGTACGATGCGATTTCCTATTCCATTAGGAGTGAGTGCTTCCATTATTATCTTTGCAATCTGAGTCTATAATGCGCGCAAACACACAATAAAGCAACATAAAAATAAGAAGATTGGATTAGAAATTAATGAAAACCACCTAAAGAGCTGCTTTTCTGAATAATCTCAGCATTATACGATTTGCTTGAATTTTGCTCGTATCGTTCCTATTAAGTACTTTTATTCAGCAAAAGGAAATGACGATGATGGATCACTCCGGTATAGCCCTTGTACCCGTATTGCTAAAGGCTGGCCTTATTCTCGCCCTGATAGTGACCAGCCTGTGGTGCCTGGTCAGGATAGTGAAATGGGCCAAAGGTATGCCCAAAGCAGCCTACCTGGTGATGGCGATTTTTCCCTTACTCTCGTTGTTTCCTATCCCGCCCCCTGTGTTTAAGAATGTGGCGAAAGCAAAACAGGAACAACGTAAACGTAAGGAAGCCCCGGGAGATCCCCCCGAGTAGCAGACCCTGACAAGCAGCTGGGCTCAACAGCCCACTTTATTCATCAAGCCCCTGCATCCATAGCCGACTCAGCTGCGCCAGAGACATTGCAGGGTGAGTGGCCGATTCGTCACTTTGCCCGGAAAAAAGCTGCTGCGCTAATTGTCGGCCGACATGCTGGGCCATGGTAGTTTTTTCTATCCGCAGTCGGTAAAACTGGCTTAACACGGCGCTGAGCTGGTCCCGCTGAGACATCAGGCAGGCCAGCTGCCAGGCGTCTTCCAGTGCCTGACACGCCCCTTGTCCTGAGGTGGGCAATGACGCGTGCGCTGCATCGCCAATCAGCATCATATTGTCTTTATGCCAGTATGGGAGAGGATCCAAATCATGGACGAAAATGGGCCGCACCGACTCAGGTTCCGGGTGCCTCAGCACGGCCTGAACCGCTTCAGCCCAGCCGCCAAAGCGCTGCCTTAGCTCTCCCAGCCAGTCATGCTGAGTACGACTTTCATCGAGTGAGGTGCGCCAGGCCCCGGCCCAGTAACAACTATCGGGCCTTACGGGCACTATGCCAAAGCGCTCTGTGGGGTGGCGAAAATCGCCAATATGATTGGCCAGCGTACCGGGCCTGAGCTTGCTGACCCCTATCACATTAATAAACCCCTGGTAGCGAGGTGTGCCCGCCTCAGCGAATAACAGTTGGCGCACCACCGACTGCATTCTGCCATCAGCGCCAACGACCAGATCGTTCTCTTGCCTTAGGCTGTCTACTTCTTTGCAGGTTACACAGGTTGCAAATTTAATGGCTACCCCCTGCTCTGTCAGCGCCTCACCCAGTATCCGAGTCAAGTCGCGACGCAGTATGGTCACGCTGGCATAGCCACAGTGCCGGTTTAGCTCGCCAATATCCAGGGTAGTTTGTCTGTTGCCGCTGCGGTCATACTGACACAGTGACTCAGGCGTGCCCCCTGCACGAATCACTTGCTGTGCCAGCCCCATTTTATGTAACACATACATGGCATTGGGCCACAATGTAACGCCTGCCCCCATCGTTGTGAGAGTCGCAGCTCGCTCATAAACTTGTACCTCATGCCCTTGTTTTCTTGCCAGTATTGCCAGCGCCATGCCCGCGACACCCGCGCCAATTATCGCTATACGTTTCTTTTGCATTGTTCACTTCCTTAAATAGATGAGCGCAGTGTGACAAAGCAGCGAAGCGGGATAAACATGCTAATATGGCTTTATAAATCCCACATAATGAGACAATCAATGGTTGAACGGACCGATATTCAATGGTTACTGAGCTTTGTGGCAGTGTATGAAAAGTTGAGCTTCAAACTGGCAGCAGAGCAACGCCTGTTGCCCACCTCTAATATCAGCCGTCATGTTGCCCAATTAGAGCAACACTTAAACACCCGACTGCTGGAGCGCACAACCCGGAAAATGCACCCGACAGCATCAGGTACACAGCTTTATGAGACCATAAAACCGCTGCTACAAAGAATGGATGATGCACTGACAGAGGTCTGCGAGCACAGTGATGCGTTATCCGGGCACCTAAATATGGTTATGCCAGATTTGCCTGTCCTGGCAACGCTTATTGCCGACTTTTGCCATCAGCACCCCGATATCACGCTCAGTTGCGATACCCAGCTCAATCCCTCAGAAGGTATTATGGAGGGCTTAGACTTGGTGATCCGCTTTGGGCGCGGCACCTTGATTGATTCGGGCTGGGTCGCACAACCCCTTCTGACACTGCCAAGCTGTGTTGTCGGGGCGCCGGCTTTGCTTGCCGACCATGCCAATCTGCACACACTGGAAACACTGAGCAAAGTGCCCTGCATTACCAGCCTGACCGCTCTGCAAGGCACGCCCTGGCGATTTAAGCACAATAAAACCCTGCATGTGCAATCCAGCTATAAAGTTAACAGTGGCCACATGGCCAAAGCCGCTGCCATACAGGGGCTGGGATTTGCCATTTTGCCCAGGCATATGTGCCAGGCGGAACTAAAGGCTGGCACGTTAGTTGAGGTCAAACTAGAGCATGAACCGGAAGATCTGGTGCTGTATGCATTTTACTCGGGCCGTAAATACCCACAGAAAAAAGTCACCGCGCTTATCGCGCATCTGCAAACGGGGTTGCGTGAGCAAGACACGTAAGCGATTAACACGCCCGGCTCCGGCTGAAGCCAGGCTTGCTGTTGGTACTTATTGAATGGTTAATTCAACGCACTTACTTCAGCCAGTTAACCATGTTTTCCATCAGCTTGGAGGTCGCAGTGATGCCCGCTTCTCCGCCAACATCGCATAAGCCCAGGCCGCAACCATCAAAGTGGTGGCCTGCTTGCTCCAGTAAGTGTAATTCACTGCCGTTGCGACAGTGTATCCGCGCATACTGGTTGTCAAAACTAAGCATATCGACCTGCGCAGGACCTGCATCAATATCACCTGCTAGTGCATTACACAGCCTTAATGACTGACTCGGTGAGACGATGGCATCTACCATGCCGTGGCTGATAAACATCTCGGGTGCGATGCCCGGATACTGCTCAATGTACTCCAGCAGGCTGTTATTCACGATGATCGGCTCATTACCTGTCAACGCCTGCCAGTCATCTTTACCCGCCAAAGTCGCCAGCATACGTTTAATGTAACCATGGTTATAACTTCCGTCCTGCACTTCCTGTAACTGATGGGCAAAATCTGCCACCGGGAACATAGGGGCTATTTTTTCAATAAAAAATGGTAACTGCTGTGACAACCACACTGCCATGTGTCCGCCTGCTGATTGCCCGATCAGGCGAATTGATTTATCGCTGTGCGTATACTTGTAGTTGTTGAACAACGCCCAAAAATAAGCATCCCGGATATCTTTTTTACTCTCTTCTATTGTCACCTGATTACATGCAGGCCCGGCTTCTCTGTCTTGAGCCAATCGATAAAAAGGCATGTAGACAACAAAGCCAGCCTCAGTCAGCTGAGCGATTTGTGCTTCCATGATACGTGCTGTTTTAAGCCGCTCTAACCAGCCACCACCGTGGATCATCATAACGGGGGTAGCGGTATGATGGTTGATATTTTTATAAACACGCATCTCAAGATGACAGGTCCCCAGCTCGCTCTGAGTCCGTTTGTACGTCGCCCTTTGCATAAGTGGGATCTCAGTGAACGACTGAGTGCGAGTTGTGGCAGGCAGTGTCGCGCCCAGCCCAGGCATCCAGGCATCACTTGCGGCATTTAAATCATCGCTGCTGCCATATTTTTCTGCCTGGTGGTCGAACTCTCGAAGACAATAGCTGATGTCACTTTCATTTTTATACGCAATTGCATACTGACATTGGTTGTCGCTGTAATACCAGCCTGGCTGCGCCTCATGCACCTGAATTTCAGCACACTGCTCCCCTTGATTTTGATATAGTACGGGCAATAAATCCGGGCTGGGCTTGGTGGCAATGGCGGCGTAACAAAAGCTCGCACTTTCCAGCACATTCGCCAATTGCGGGGATTGATTTAAAAGCATTTCACGTATCGCCTGGTCATGGTGCTTGAAGTAGCCCATCACAGCACTCAACGGCGCGTCGCCATCGCTAGGCTCCCCCGCAAGATAATGCTGTAAGAGTACCTGAGGGTCGGGTATGGCAGAGGCACTGACAGTGCTCGTGGCCGCCAACGTAATAAAGCCAACTAACTGAGATAAATATTTCATACTGGTTCCTTGTTAAATCACCGCAGTAATGACGCGTTTAACATTAAAATATTTACTCTATTTTTGCAGTTATCCTGCCCGGTTACAAAATAGCTCGATGGGCATTTCATCCTTACCTAACAACGCGCAGAAAATTGCCTGTTTTAATCATTTGTAACCCCGCGTAATAGCACAATCCCTGTATTAGATTAAGGTAATACGGACTTTTCACACCACCTTAACTAAACGCGCAGAAGAAAGGAGTACGAACATGACCAACTGCCTCAAGACCCACAGGTCTAAAATAACCCATGTTGGGGTACTGAGCACAGTCATACTGCTCAGTGCATGTGGTAATGGCAATAACACAGTACAGATAAACAAGCCGGCCCCGCGGGTCCCCGATGGCAGTGCACTCACCCAGGTTTCATCTCAATGTCAGCAAAGCACACTTTGCCGTACTGCCGTGCAGGCCGCCAATGCTCTGTCAGCCTCGCCCGAGTCAACCTGCTACCGCCGCGAGTCGCGCGAAAGCACTCAGGCACAGCCCTTCGTGAACCTGACTGACAGCAGCACAGCACATGTTAGTAGCGCCGGGTTTGTCAGTTATGCGCTTAACAATAAGGATGCGCCTGTTACCGACGCCTACAGCGAAATCAAAGCGTTCGCCAGTGATTCAAACAACTGGCCCCAGGCGCACGAATATCAGGCCTTCTTTGAGGGCGTCGCACAAGACACCGTAAGAAGCGCACACTGGCAAGCCAGTACCGATTTAAACCAACTGCGCGTTGGTGATGTATTGAGCTGGTGTAAAGGTAAGTGGTGCGAAGGCGCACAGCCAGATCATGAAAGCGGTTACGCCGGTATTGTGGTCGGCGTTGATGCTGTTTCTGCCAGTCAGGTAAAAGCGGCAACCAGCGCTTTCCCTGCTGATACCCAGTTTTGGAAAGTGGCCGTTGTTGACTCCAGCTGGCGTGTCCATGGTAGCAATCATGATCAGGAAAGTGCTGTGATAGACAAGCGTCATTATGGCGGCAACCTGCATGATGCACGGTGCCAGTTCAATGGTGGTGTAGGCGCAGGTGTTGTCACACTGGCCCAGTGGCAGGAAGCTGAGATGACGCGCTGGGCCTACCTGTACTTTGATACACCTGACCATAAATTTAGCACGCACCTTAGCACCCTGCGCGTGGCATTCGCCAGCCCGATGTAAACGTTTTAATCAAATTAAATAGGTAATACTATGCCAACTATTAAACCAGCTTACCTCGCTTGTTTACTGGCACTCGGTGTCAGCGCCGCAAGCTTTGCAGACACCTGCATAGACAGCTCAGATGCGGGAGAACAAACGAATGACAATCCTTACTGTCTGCTAGATAAAGACAATGCGATGGTTGATACCGACCGTGCTATGGAACTTATCTGCGGAGCGGATACCGCGAGTGAGCTTTGTCAGTTTGCACTGAACAGCGTAAACAATATTTTTACTCAAGGTCATGCGCCGGAAGATGAGCTACCCTATAACTGCTACAGCCATGAACATATAAATGTTAAGACGGAAAATACCGGTACGACTCACGCCCCTGACATAAATGTTGCCAATCCTTCAAGTCCTTATCACTCTCGTACCGACTGCTCAGGGTGGATCAACTACGCACTCACATCCGTTGACAACATAAATTACACCCATGCTAACCAGGCCATCACGAAATATCATGCGGCTATGCAGGATTTTGGCACCCCCTTAAGCCCTAATTGGCCTCAGGCATTTGTTTACTATAACTTTTTTAACGAGCTATCCCTGAATAGCCAGGGTCGCAAAACAGCAAATGAGAAGGGCCTGACCGATAAAGAGAAGGCAATCACCACAGAAGTCTCCAGTGACTACTGGAAAGCACACCAGGATCTGAGTGAGCTTAAGTCGGGCGATATTCTCGCCTGGTGTGAGGGCGAGCGATGTGATCCACTGTCGAAAAAATCGCAAAGTGGCAACACAGGCCACGTTATGATTGTCATTGCAGCAAAAGAAATCTTCCCAAAAGCAGGCGCTCCCCTTGCTGATCACATCAAAGATCTGACGAGTAAAGGCCAGCATGGCCCTGATAAAATGAGCGATGTTAAATACTGGTCGGTCGGTGTGATTGACTCTTCGGGAAGTGCACACGGCAGCAGCTTTACTGCCGAAAAAACCTTCCAGCTTAGCAATGAAGAGTATGCACTCGAGCTTATCGACAACCGCTTTTATGGTGATCTGCCGAAAAAGTACCAACCACAATGCCACGTCAAAGGCGGGTTGGGGGCTGGGGTGATTTTACTGGCACAATGGCATGATGGTGAGCAGTGGCGCTATGCCAGGGCATTTAGCCACGCAGCAACCGCTAAACTGCAAGTTGGTGTTGATAATAAAACAGCTGCGGGCTTTGCCATCGCGTTTGGCAGAGTTATAGAACCATAATCCAACTAACAGCTTGTGCCACGGTTACGGCCCCGACAAATGCTCGGGGCTTGTCACGCACAGCATCTTCCTCTCTGTAAGCATTCCTTCCCTGCTTATCAAACCTTACTGAGTTCAATTTCGCCAATAACATAGAAGAATAACCAATTGTTTTTGAATGTTATTTTTGTATTTTTGCTTTTTTGACAGCCACCAGCAGAACACTCATGATAGGTGGCGTACCGCATTGAAGACTTTAGAAGTTTGAAAAGCGGTGCGTCGGTAGCAGAAAGTCTGTTACTGGCAGGTCTGCGGACCATACTCAACGATAACTAAATACAAGGAAATACCATGAAAACCACAAAGCAAAATGTAAAAGCAGTCATCGAAGCAGAAGAGCTACTAGCAAAAATTGAGGGTGGCTCAAAGCTTAGCAACAACTACCTGAGCAAAGGCATGGCACATGACATGTTGTGTGCAGATGCAGTTGGTCCGGGTGTACAAATCTATGGATGTAGCCTGGCTAACTAACAGCCTGCTTAGTAATACGCACAATACCAAATGATTAGGGGCCAGTATGACTAATTTAACACACAGATCTGATATTCGAATAAATGCTGCATACAGACAAACTTATGCGGTTTGGGAAATTACATTGAAATGCAATCTCGCCTGCAACCACTGTGGTTCGAGAGCAGGCGATGCACGGGTCGATGAATTATCCACCAGTGAAGCACTGGATTTAGTCGCACAGATGGCAGATCTGGGTATTAAAGAAGTCACCCTAATCGGGGGCGAGGCATTTATGCGCCCCGACTGGCTACAAATTGCAGCAGAGATCACCAAAAAAGGCATGAAGGCAACCATGACAACAGGTGGCTATGGGATTTCTCTCGGTACAGCTAAACGGATGAAGGAAGCGGGAATTGCGGCGGTCTCTTTGTCAATTGATGGGATGGAGCGCAGCCACGACCTGCTCAGAGGCAAACAAGGCGCCTGGCAGAAGTGTTTTGAAACCATTGCACACCTGCGTGAAGCAGGGATCCCGGTTGGCTGTAACTCACAGGTAAATCGCGAGTCCATTGCCGAACTCCCTTCCCTGTACGAAGAGTTGCTTAAAGCAGGGATTTCCGCGTGGCAATTGGCTCTCACGGTGCCTATGGGAAATGCCGTCGAAAACTCGCATATTTTACTACAGCCCTATGAACTCCTGGATGTGTTCCCGTTGCTCGCCTACCTGTCCAAGCGAGGTAACAGCGAGGGGATACGCGTACACATGGGTAATAACATTGGCTATTTTGGGCCATATGAGCGATTGCTGAAAGAGCCCATCGCATCAGAGGCAAAGTGGGCCTTCACTCGCGGCTGTAGCGCAGGTCAAAATGCAATAGGCATTGAAGCCGATGGCAGCATCAAGGGCTGCCCATCACTACCAAGCGACCAATATACAGGTGGTAATATTCGCGACCGAAAGTTGCAGGACATCTACCAGAATAGTCCGGAGCTGCGCATCAACGACATCACTACACCCGAAGATGCCACCCGCCACCTGTGGGGCGAATGCAGCAGCTGTGAATTTGCCTCTGTGTGCCGTGCAGGCTGTCACTGGACCGCACACGTGTTCTTTGGTAAGCGCGGCAACAACCCCTATTGCCATCACAGAGCACTAAAAAAAGCGGCTAAGAATCAAAGAGAAAGGTTCTATGCTAAACAAGCAGCTCCGGGCAAGCCGTTCGACCATGGGGTCTTTGCGATACACGACGAGTTGTGTATTGTGAACGAAGATTCAGATCAGTTCCGCATTGATAACATGGCGATCCCTGAGCGCTGGCAAAACGAAGGACTGGACCTGGTAACCCTGATCCGAGAAGAAAAGACCAGTGCCATCAATAGCTACCGCGCGCTGCTTGGGTAAGCCCCGTTCACGGCCAAACGTATCGCCTGAGTACAGGGCTAACACTGGCTCAGATTAGGTTTTCTATTGTCTCCAGAACTCCCTGTTTGCCTAGGCCAAAGCAGGGAGTAAATACCACCCGTTAGACAATAAGACGCTTGCTATGGCAATGACTGAGAATCACTTTAATCCTGAAAGTGTCTTGAGTCTTGTATGTCTGGTTAGTTAAACACTTTATTTCTCATCAAAAATCACGGATTTTCCAGTCATCACGCGCGCCGCAAAGTTGTCCTACGATTTTCTCACAGTGGCGTTAGCCGTTTTACATTGAGTTTACCTGAGTTGATTTAACCTGTGACTCAACAGCTAACAACCACCCAATTTAAGGAAACACCATGCGTATAGCGACGACCAAACCAAACAAAAGCACACTGACAACACTGATCTGTGCAGCACTATTTGGCCTGACATCACACACAATGGCGGCGTCTGACACCACAGTTACCAATACCACAGCACCAATCGCAGCGCACACGGCCTCACACACGCTCGATACACACATAGAGCAATTACTCGCTGAGCACCACTTACCGGGATTAGTGTTGATGGTGAAACACCAAAATAAACTGGTACATTACAACGCGTACGGCAAAGTAAACGTCAAGAAACCCAAGCCGATGACAAAAGACGCACTGTTCCGTATTTTTTCAATGAGTAAACCCATCACGTCAGTGGCTTTATTACAGTTAGTAGACAGAGGCCAGATCGATTTAGCGGATGATATTCGCAAATTTTTACCTGAGCTGGATGTGCTCGAAGTTGATGGACAACCACATACGGTCACCATTCATCACTTGCTCTCACATACCGCCGGATTTGGTTATGGCGGTGGGCTAAAAAGCTGGGTTGATATTCGCTACTTATTGGCTAACCCACTGAGCCGCGGCAATACCCTGGACGAGATGATTGACGACTTGTCTGGCATAGACCTTAAATTTACGCCGGGGGAGCGCTTTGAGTATTCGATTGCCAGTGACATTCAGGGTGCCATTATCGAAAAAGTGTCAGGCCTGCCTTTAGATACCTATCTGACACGCTATCTTTTTGAGCCACTCAACATGCAAGACACCCATTTCTCAGTGCCAAAGGGCAGCGAACACCGACTGGTTGATATGTATGAGTATGACGCGACCACCTTTGAAGAAGCCTATGTGTTCAACAAAGACAAAATTCTCTTTAGCGAAGAAGGCGCAGATAGTGACTATTTAAACAAACCGGTTTTACTCTCGGGTGGTGGCGGGCTTATCTCAACTGCACAAGATTACAGTAACTTCGTTTCCATGCTTTCGAATCAGGGGAAATTTAATGGTCAGACCCTGTTATCCGAGCACTTGGTTAACACTATGCTCAGCACTAAAACGCAGGGGCTGGACACCCACTTTATGCCAAGGGTATACAAAGGCGTAGGTTTTGGTTACGGTGTAGGAGTTAAAGAAACAGCCGGTGATCTTCGTCAGGAAGGCACCTTCTTTTGGGGTGGCATGGGCGGTACCATATTTTGGAGCGACCCAAAATCTCAGCTTGAAGTGGTCGCGATGATGCAGGTAGAAGATGGCTGGGTTGCACTCGAAAAGTGGCTAATCCCCCACATTTATACCCTTATTGACGCACCTCAAATACGTGCTCAAAACGCTAAAACCGAGTTATAAAGTGAATTAAACATGGCACACATTCTGGTAGTTGAAGATGATATGGATATTGCACAAGGCATTGCTGAGTTTTTGGAACCCAAAGGACATGAACTCGACTTTGCCTACACAGGTAAACAAGCCCTCGTTTTACTGGAGCAAAACCGTTATCAACTCGTTTTGTTAGATATCAACTTACCATTTGTGAATGGTTACGATGTCTGCCGTCAGTTGTCAGACAACGCACTGGGCCAGCATTTAGCCAAAATTCCGGTGATCATGATGTCTTCTCGTAGCCACGAGCAAGACATCCTGCAAGGCTTTGCCAGTGGTGCCTGGGATTACTTAAAAAAACCCTTCTCTTTTGCCGAGCTGACTGCCCGGATCGACGTTGGATTAATGAAATCAATGCCACCAACCACGCCAACCGATGTCATTACCTTTGACGACGTGACACTCGACCCGGAGACATTACTGCTCACCTATCAGCACACAAGCCTGCAGCTACATAATATCGGTTATGAGATATTAAAGTTGCTTATTTCTCAGGCTCCAGGCGTGGTAAAGACACAAACGCTCCATGCCCATTTATGGCCAGATGAAACGCCAGACAGCGACCCGCTCAGAGCACACATATACAAACTGAGAAAACAACTCAAAGGCCACTTCGATCAAGATTTTATCGAGACGATCAAAGGAGTCGGATACAAATTTACCCTGGCCAGGAACCATGTTGTTTAATTCATCAAGTCAACCCACCTTACTCTCACGTGTCAGGCAACACAGCTTATGGCTCGCATTAACGCTGTTCTTGCTCTTTTCAGGTATGACCCTGTTTATTGTCTTTGCTTTGGAAGATGCCGTTTTTAAAGATCAACTTAAGCAGACCTATCACGTGCTCCAGCAAGGTGGATCATTACCCGCTAACATGACCTTAGTCACACAAACCGATGCCTTCACTCTGTCTGACAGTGAGCAGCTTAAATACTTTGAGTTTGACGCGCACTTTGGAGAATTTAACCAGGGTGATCAGCATTTTCATTTTATGAAAACCGATCTTGGCGTCCTGCTCCTCAATAGCTCAGAGTTGGGGATCATATCCCGCGCCATTGATGATATTTTGGTAATTTTACTGTTGATGTTGCTGCCCACATTACTTCTGACCTACTGGTTTTCTAATAAGCTCTCTGAAAAAGCACTGCAGCCATTTAGCAAAATCCACCATGCCATTGCTTCAGAGCACTTGCACATCAATGAGTTCAAAGCCGCACTGTGCGACATTGAAGAACAAGATATTCAAGTCATTGCCAAAAAATTAGTGAATGCACTAGAACAAAAAACACACCTGTTGCAGCAGCAAATTGCCTTTAACCAGGGTATGGCCCATGAGATAAGAACGCCCTTGCAAGTGATGTCGCACTCGATGGAGCTGATCAGTGCCTCATCACCCGAAATAGCCTCACTAAAGTCATATCATCGTCTCGACAAGGCCATTGCGAGAATGCACCGGATCAGCAGTGCATTGCTGTGGCTTACATCAGATGCAGAAGAGCAACATACCACACAGGTCCGCCATATACTCGACACCGTATTATCGGAGTCTCAGGCACTGATAGCCCTGCATCAAATTGATGTGCGAATTAATGAGCCGGATCCGCTCAATGCACTCAAATTGCCAGTCCCTGAGACCGTTTTAGAACTGGTCATATTGAATCTATTAACCAATGTGATCCATCATTGCCAAACATCAGAAGCCGATAAATACTGGCAGATTAGCATCAGCCCATCCCAGATCCGTTTTTGCAATCCCACGGTACAAACGCCAGATGAAACATCGACTCATGAAAACTTTGGTCTGGGATTGCAATTAGTAACCGCGTTAATGGATAAATTTAATGTGGGTTTTGAAGCCCAACAAAACAACCAGGTATTTAGCGTTTCACTGAGTATTAAGAAACCTAGCCCCTGAACGTTTGGCGCGACGGCTCTATATCCAGATATTTTAAAAACCGGCAGAGCCGCCCTTCGCATACATCGGCAATCTCCTGCTTGCAGTGTGCACTCATCCCCTGCGGCAATGCAATACCACTGTCTCCCATCATATAGGCACTAAAAATGCCTTTTTCCCCTTTATATACCACGGGAAAGTTTACAGATATTGCGCTCCCACCCAGATACCTCTCACCCCAACCAGGTACAGATATCACTATGTCGCCATTCAAGCTATAACGTCCTAACATAGGTGCTGGGTGTTCAAATACTAACTCACCATTTTCTGCAATGCTTGATGATGGAAAGTAAACTTACCTGAATATGCGAAGAAATTCACAATCTGTGAAACGTGAATGTTTATGAGCGTAGCGGTGAGGGAAAACAAGCAGGCATAGTAAGCATTATGCCTGCTTGCTGGAGCATTAAGACTCGTCTGCTTTCTGCTCGCTGTCGTCTGCTTCAGCAACGTCATTGCCGTTATGCTCAATCTCAAACCCATCGACCCGTTGCAGGCCCCTGGGCAGTTTGTTACCACGACGACCGCGTTCACCATAGTAGTGTTCCAGGTCGCCGGGTTTGAGCGTGAGTTTGCGCTTACCGGCATGTAAGGTCACGGCACAGCCATCCGGGATTGCGGCGAGCACTTTTACAAACTCCTCGCGGGCCTGTACTTTGGCACTCGGGATAGAGATGATCTTGTTACCTTTACCTTTGGCCAGCTTGGGCAGGTCGCGCAGCGGGAATATCAGCATCCGGCCTTCGTTAGAAATGGCCATACACCGGTCGGTCGCCACATCACCCACTGTGATGGGGGCCATCAGCTCAGCCCCTTTCGGGATGCTGACCAGGGCCTTACCGTTTTTGTTTTTACTGACCAGGTCGTTAAACTCGGCAATAAAGCCGTAGCCGCCATCGGTGGCCATCAGGTAAAGCGACTGCTCTTCACCCATCACTACATGTTCAAAGTTGGTGCCCGCGGCCAGGTTGAAGCGCCCGGTCATCGGTTCGCCCTGACTACGGGCCGATGGCAAACTGTGCGCATCGGTAGCAAATGCCCGGCCAGAGCTGTCAAGGAACACCGCAGGCTGATTACTGCGGCCTTTGGCCGATGCCTTGTAACTGTCTCCGGCGCGGTAATTGAGCCCTTCGGCATCAATGTCGTGGCCTTTGGCAACCCGGGCCCAGCCTTTTTCAGACAACACCACAGTGACCGACTCCGATGGAATAAGGTCTTTCTCGCTCAGGGCTTTGGCTTCAAGGCGCTCAACAACCGGTGAGCGACGCTCATCACCGTATAATTCGGCGGCTTCGCGAATTTCTTTTTTCAGCAGCGTCGACATTCTGCGCTCTGAGCCCAGCGTTTGCTCCAGCTTGTCGCGCTCGGCGCTCAGTTCATCCTGCTCGCCACGGATCTTCATTTCTTCAAGCTTCGCCAGGTGGCGCAGCTTTAAGTCTAAAATAGCTTCGGCTTGTTTGTCCGACAGTCCAAAGCGGCTCATCAGCTCGTCTTTGGGCTTGTCTTCGGTGCGGATGATTTCAATCACTTCGTCGATATTCAAAAAGGCAATCATTAAACCTTCAAGAATATGCAAACGCGCCAGCACCTTATCGAGGCGATATTGCAAGCGACGGCGCACCGTATCACGACGGAACACCAACCACTCGGCCAGGATAGTACGCAAGTCTTTGACCTGAGGACGACCATCCAGACCAATCATGTTGAGGTTGACCCGGTAGTTCTTTTCCAGATCTGTGGTGGCAAACAAGTGTGCCATCAGTGGCTCAACTTTGACGCGATTGGAGCGTGGCACCACCACAATGCGGGTTGGGTTTTCATGATCCGATTCATCACGTAAGTCAGCAACCATAGGCAGCTTTTTAGCCGTCATCTGCGCCGCAATTTGCTCCAGCACCTTGGCACCGGATACCTGATGAGGCAGCGCGGTGATCACTACCTCGCCCTGATCTTCTTCATACACCGCACGCATTTTAATCGAGCCGCGTCCGGTGGTGTAAATCTTCTGGATCTCTGCTTTTGGCGTGATGATCTCGGCTTCGGTTGGATAATCCGGTGCCTGCACCATTTCCAGCACTTCTTCAAGTGTGGTTTTCGGCTTATCGAGCAAGGTACAGCAGGCTTCAGCCAGCTCACGCACATTGTGCGGCGGGATGTCTGTGGCCATGCCCACGGCAATCCCGGTCACACCATTAAGCAGAATGTGCGGCAATCGTGCTGGTAGCACCATAGGCTCGTTCATGGTGCCATCAAAGTTCGGGATCCAGTCAACCGTGCCCTGGCCTAACTCTTTGAGTAGTACTTCTGAGAATTTAGACAAGCGCGCTTCGGTATAACGCATCGCAGCGAACGACTTAGGATCGTCAGCCGCACCCCAGTTACCCTGACCATCTATCAGCGGGTAGCGGTAAGAGAATGGCTGCGCCATCAGTACCATGGCTTCGTAACAAGCGCTGTCGCCGTGCGGATGGTATTTACCCAGCACGTCACCCACAGTACGGGCAGATTTTTTATATTTGGCTGCGGCCGACAGGCCCAGCTCGCTCATGGCATACACAATACGCCGTTGCACTGGCTTCAGGCCGTCACCAATGTGTGGCAGGGCCCGGTCCATGATCACATACATGGAGTAATTGAGATAGGCGTCTTCTGTGAAGCGGCCCATCGCCAGTTGTTCAATCCCCTGTAAGGACAGGGTTTGCGGATCTGTCATGATACACCTTATTGTTTGTTGTACCGCACACGAGTTATCGCGTTGGCGTAATCATCCGAATTCAGTTGTCGGCAGCAAGCTTACACTTCTGCCTTATCACCATGTTGTTCCAGCCAGGTCTTTCGGTCACCGGCACGCTTCTTGGCCAGTAGCATGTCCATCACTTCAAGCGTTTCCTCTGGCTCATCCAGGGTCAGTTGCACCAGCCGGCGGGTGTTGGGGTCCATGGTGGTTTCGCGCAGCTGCATTGGGTTCATTTCACCCAAACCTTTAAAGCGTTGTACGTTGACTTTGCCGCGCTTTTTCTCAGCTTCAATGCGATCTAAAATGCCGCGTTTTTCGTCTTCATCCAGCGCATAATACACTTCTTTACCCACGTCGATACGGAACAGCGGCGGCATGGCCACATACACATGTCCACGGCGCACCAGCTCAGGAAAGTGCTTTACAAACAAGGCACACAACAAAGTGGCAATGTGCAGCCCGTCGGAGTCAGCATCGGCCAGAATACACACTTTGCCGTAGCGCAGCGCCGACAGGTCTTCGGAGTCCGGGTCAATGCCCAGCGCCACAGAAATATCGTGGACTTCCTGCGAGGCCAAAATCTGCCCGGAGTCGACCTCCCAGGTATTTAAAATTTTACCCCGCAGCGGCATGATGGCCTGAAACTCACGGTCGCGCGCCTGTTTGGCAGAGCCGCCCGCCGAGTCCCCTTCCACCAAAAACAGCTCGGAGCGCTCGGTTTCTGAACCCGAGCAATCGGTGAGTTTACCGGGTAGCGCCGGGCCACTGGTGACCTTTTTACGCACCACTTTCTTGGCCGCACGCATACGTTTTTGTGCATTGCTAATACACAGCTCGGCCAAGGCTTCGGCGGTGTCGGTGTGTTCATTCAGCCACAGGCTGAAAGCATCTTTGACAATTCCAGAGACAAAGGTCGCGCAGGAGCGCGATGAGAGTTTTTCTTTAGTCTGACCGGCAAACTGCGGATCCTGCATTTTCACCGATAACACATAGCTACACTTGTCCCAGACATCGTCGGGGGTCAGTTTAACGCCACGTGGTAACAGGTTACGGAATTCACAAAACTCGCGCATGGCTTCCAGCAAGCCCTGGCGCAGGCCATTAACGTGTGTACCGCCCTGTGCGGTGGGAATGAGGTTGACGTAGCTTTCGGTGATCGACTCGCCGCCCTCTGGCAGCCAGTGCAATGCCCAGTCAACGCCTTCGGTGGAGCCACTAAAGCTGCCCACGAACGGGCTTTGCGGTAAGGTCTCAAAACCTTTAGAGCTGTCTTTTAAGTAATCTTCCAGGCCCGACTCGTAGCACCACTCCTGCGTTTCTTTGGTTTGTTTATTGATGAAACGAATGCGCAGGCCCGGACACAACACGGCCTTAGCTTTGAGCAGGTAGTTGAGCTTACTGAGCGAGAAGTTGGCGGAGTCAAAATAGCTGGGATCGGGCCAAAACTGCACTGAGGTACCGGTATTGCGTTTACCAACCGTGCCCGTGACTTCTAAGTCTTCGACCTTGTCGCCATGCTCGAATGCCATCTGATAGACCTGGGCATCGCGCTTAACCGTGATTTCAACCCGGGTTGATAAGGCATTCACGACCGAGATACCGACCCCGTGCAAACCACCGGAAAACTGATAGTTCTTATTCGAGAATTTACCACCCGCGTGCAGCTTGGTCAGGATCAGCTCGACCCCGGGGATCCCTTCTTCGGGGTGAATATCCACCGGCATGCCGCGTCCGTCGTCAATCACCTGTAGCGAATTGTCTTCATGCAAGATCACATCGATCTTGCTGGCATGGCCGGCCAGGGCTTCGTCGACACTGTTGTCTATGACTTCCTGACCCAGGTGGTTTGGCCGCGTGGTGTCGGTATACATGCCAGGGCGGCGTTTCACCGGCTCCAGGCCATTCAACACCTCAATGGCTTCGGCATTATAATTCTGCTGACTCATAATTGGATCTGATTTTCTTCGTTTGTGTTGGTGATTTCAAGAAACCTGACTAGGGTGTCAAAGTAACGCTCAAAACCCATAAAACTATGATCCCCGCCAAACTCAATATGGCCGGGGCTGGCGCTGAAGTAGTTCACTGCCTGTTGATAGGGTAACACTTCATCGCCGCTTTGTTGTAGCAATAATATATTTTCTGGTGCGTGCAGCGACTCAACGTAGAGCTGACGCAAAGTGTCTACATGCTGGTGTGTCAGCGTGTAATGCTGTTGCTGATAGGGATTATACTGAGGTCCGAGATAATCATGCAACAATTCAAACGGGCGCACTGCCGGGTTCACCACCACAGCGCGCAAACCATGTTGTTGCGACAAGTAAGTGGCGTAGTAGCCACCCAAAGAGCTACCAACCAGCGCAGTGTCTGCATCCAGCAGGTGTTCAAGCTGGACAATGGCAATGGCCGGATCGTAATGTAAACGAGGCGTAAGGTAAGTACACTCAAACGATTGTTGCGCAAGCCACTGGCCTAATTGTTGCGCCTTAAAGGACTGCTCTGAGCTGTTAAAGCCATGAATATAGATTAATTTGCGAGCCATTTTACCTCAGTGTGCAAGCCTTTTGCGCTCCAGTGAATAAGCCGATAGGCAGGCCCTAAATTATGCTGCTGCCAGTCTGCGGTGTGTTTAGCAAACTGGATAGACGTCGCCGGTGTGGCATACACAGGCAGAGTACGAAACGACTGCGCATAGGCATGGTGCACATGGCCATGAATGAGTGCCTCAACACGCTGACTGTCGACCAGTGTATTGAGCAGCTGAGGGCCGTTTTCCAGCATATGTTTATCGAGGTAGCCGTCAATCGGGAGCGGATGATGATGACAAAACGTCAGTACCGGTCTTGATGCTGCGCAGAGCACAGCCTCAAGCTCGGCCAGATGCGCAGCCTCGCACCAGCCAGCGGGCGTAGGGCCTTTGCTGTTAAGCAGTAATATGTCGCCCTGCTCGCACCGTAAATGCTTAGCGGCACTGATCTGTCCCTCGCTGATCTGCGCCAGCAAGGTCAGGTCATCGTGATTACCCGGCACCCAAAACAGCGGGCAGTCGAGCGCCGATTGCGCCACCAGTTCGGCAAACAGCGCATAAGACTCGGCACTGTGGTCCTGAGTTAAGTCGCCACCAAACACCACACCATCAAGCCCTTCCCCGGCGAGTGCATCGAGCACGCTGACAAAGTGTGCGGCGGTATTGACCTCAAAATAACAGCCCTCACGGCTACCAAACAGGTGGCTGTCTGTGATGTGCGCCAGGCGTAACTGTGCAGCGCTAAACTGATGTGATTGCTTAAACCAGGCCATTGTTGACGTCCCAGTTGAGTGGCACCCGACCGCTTTCCAGACAAGCCATTAACCAGTCGGCCAAAAAGGCGTTGAGCTGATATTTTTCGTCTTTGTGGTGCATATCCGGATTCGGATAGCGATAAGACGGTTTGATGCGCTGATGAAAATCGTGGTGGATCACTTCTGCCACCTTGGCATCGTGATACAAGCGTACAGACAAAGCAAAATCATCCAGATGGGCACTGATCTGTTGCTTTTGGACCACGGCAATATCTGTGGTGTAGCGGGCAATGCCATCAATGCGGATCTGGTAACTGGCCGCGCCAAGGTGCAGCTCACGACTGTTACCCAATGATTCCTCAGGTAGCAGTTTTAGCGCTCGCAAATAATTGCGCTCGCACAGGGTGATATATTTGGGTAATGACTGGATGTACTCTTTTTGCATAACCGGGTGTAAAACAACCTCACTTTAAATCGGCTGAGCGTGCCACTGCGCCAGCATTTTGGCTTTGTGTAACGCCAACCATTGTAGACTAATCACCGTCGCAGCGTTATCAATTTCCTCATTTTCGAGCCGTGCCATGGCATCGCTAAAGGGCATTACATGTACTTTAATGTCTTCGCCTTCTTCGGGCAAACCATAGATCCCCCCCGCCTGGCTCAGATCGGCCTTAGCAAGGTAAAGGTATAAACGCTCCGTTGAGCCGCCCGGGCTGGACAAATACGACGTCATGTAATGCAACTCATCGAGTGCCAGACCGGCCTCTTCCATCGCCTCTTTGCGCACCACCCCTTCGTAATCCTGGCTACCCTCAGCCATGCCTGCAATACACTCCAGCAACCAGGGCGAATCTTTGGTTGCCAGCGCGCCAATACGGATCTGTTCAATCAGTAAGACCTGATCGGTGGCAGGGTCGTAAGGCAATACAGCCACAGCATGGCCGCGCTCTAAAATCTCACGCTGGATGGTCTGCGACTGACCACCGGCAAACAGCGCATGTTTAAAGCGATACAAGTCAATCTTAAAAAATTTGTTATAACAGCGTTCAGGCTCATCTAACACCACGTCCTGATGATTAAATTGTGCAACCGGTTTCATATTTCATCTCATTTTTTTCGTGATCGGGGTTTAATTTTTAACCCTAAACCCCCATCATAAGTGTTCTCGAATTTTATCTTATTTTACTGCTCGTTACCTGCCTCAAGCGTCAGGTGGCACAGTTTTATATTCTGTTACACTTGTTCTGATTGATTTACCCCTTTCCTTATATGGGAATTGACGAAAACAAGGTAACATGCCGACAATAAAAATTGTCTAAGGACTGAGCAAAAAATGAAAAAAAGCATTCTATCTCTGTTTATCGGTGTTGCCTGCGCCCTGTCCAGCACAGCCTCACAGGCAGAAGATCTGTTGCAAGTGTACGAAATTGCCACCGCAAACGACCCAACGGTATTAAAAGCTAAGGCCCAGGCTGACGCACAAAAGTATGCCCAGGATTCTGCATTAGGCGATCTATTGCCTTCACTGGGTTTTTCAATGAGCTACACCGATAACGACGGTGAGTCTACATTACCCGGTCAGAACGATGCATCAGGCTACACTGTTGTTGATACCTGGAGCGATTCACTGTCTCGCAGTATCACACTGAACCAGACTATTTTTAGCATGGCGACCTGGCAAAACCTGACCATCGCTGAGAAACAGGCGATGCAGGCGCTGACCAGCTATGAGCAGCAGCAACAAGAGCTGATTGTCCGTGTTGCACAAGGCTACTTTGATGTACTAAGCACCCTGGACAACCTGGAGTTTGTGCAGGCAGAAAAACGCGCTATCGAGCGTCAGCTGGAGCAAACCAAGCAGCGCTACGAAGTGGGCCTGACCGCCATCACAGACGTACACGAAGCTCAGGCGCAGTTTGACCAATCTGTGGCCAACGAAATTGTGGCACAGAACAACGTTGAAACGGCCCGTGAAACCCTGCGTACCATCACAGGTAAGTATCATGCCAAACTGGATAAGCTCAATACTGACAGCTTCTCGACCGTGAAGCCGAGCAGACAGTCCAACGACTTTATCACCTTAGCGAAAGAGAAAAACCTGTCGCTACAGGTCGCTAAATCGGCGCTGGACATTGCACAAGACCAGATTGACCTGGCACAGGCAGGGCACTATCCAACACTGAGTTTACAAGCGTCGTATTCTGATTCTTTGGGTAACACTGAAGGTGCAGAATTGTCGCCTCGTACCGATGGCACCAGCATCGGCCTGTCACTCAATGTGCCTATCTATTCAGGTGGCAAAACAGTTGCAGCTACCGACCAGGCACGCGCTCTTTATGTTGCCGCCAGCGAAGACTTAGAAGCGTCTATGCGTAACGTTACCCGCTCGGTGATCACCTCTTATAACCAGGTGATGTCTGACGTGGCAACTTACCGCGCACTGGAGCAAGCAGTTGTTTCAGCAGAAAGCGCCTTACAGGCAACTGAAGCAGGCTTTGAAGTGGGTACTCGTACCATTGTTGACGTACTAATAAGCACCCAAAACCTCTACAGTGCTAAGCGTAACCTGGCTGACCTGCGTTATCAGTATGTGTTATCAACACTGAAGCTGAAACAAGCAGCGGGTACACTAAGCCGCAGCGACCTGGAGGCCATCAACAAAGGCCTGGTTGCAGGTTAACCCCAATTTCGCTCGAACAAAAAACCGGTGCAAACCGGTTTTTTTCTGCCTGTAATTTACCCCGGCAGATAGGTCGCACCAGGTCTGCGCTCATCATCGCTCTCTTGAGCTGCCCAGCCGATATCGCTAAACTAACCCTTTGAAGTTTGAACGAGAGCGCACCTTTGGTTAACAACCCCACCTTTAAGCTGGCATTTTTAGCCCCAAAATTCTGGCCAACCTGGCTGAGTGTATTTTTTCTGTATGCCCTGTCCTGGCTGCCACAAGGTATTCAGCTGTGGCTGGGGAAAATGCTCGGTCGCCTGGTGCACCGCCTGTTAAAAAAGCGCCGCCACATTGCTGAGGTCAATTTACGCTTGTGTTTTCCCGACATGGACGCACAGCAACGTGCCGATATGGTGTTAAAAAACATGGAAAATACCGGTATCGCTACCTTCGAAACCTCCATGGCCTGGTGGTGGCCTCAGTGGCGCCTGAACCGGGTTGTCGGCTCAGTTAAAGGGATAGAGCACATTGAACAGGCGCAGGCCAATGACAAAGGCGTACTTTTACTGGTGCCCCACATGCTGCACCTGGAAATGCTAAGTCGCGTACTGGGTACTGAACAAATGGGGATCGGGTTTTATCGCCCGCATAACAACCCGCTGATGGAATATTTTATGACCAAAGGCCGGTTGCGATCCAATGAGTACCTGGTAGGTAAGCGCGATGTTAAAGGGCTGTTGCAGGCATTGAAGAACAAAAAGCTCTGCTATTATCTGCCCGATCAGGACTATGGCCGTAACCGCTGTGAATTTGTGCCTTTCTTTGCGGTGCCCGATACTGCCTCTACAACCGGGACACTGCTCTTTGCAGGAAGCAAAAATTGTGAGACATTAAGCTTACATGGCGTCCGGGATGCCCGTGGTAAATACCATATTGAGATCCAACCGGCGCTGGCAGACTTCCCAAGTGACGATCCGCGTAGCGATGTCACCCGGGTCAATCAGCGTATGGAGCAAGCCATTGAGCAGGCCCCGGAACAGTATATGTGGTTGCACCGACGCTTTAAAACACGTCCGGATGAGCACGCGCCATCGTATTACAAGTAGAGTTAGCAATCGTTAGTATAAAGTGTGTCGTGACAGTATGGCTAAAAAACGTTCAAAACGCTTATCAAACCTGTGGTTCTGGGCCAAGCACTTATCTTTAGGTGTGTTGTTGGTGTGGGCCGCGTATTACTTTTTGTATGGCAATATCCCGTCGATGGAGTTTCGTGATACCACCAATGCCGCCGCACGCGGGTTTACCCAATTTTACGAAGGATTCAAGCGCAATTTTAATGAGCGCAATACCGAGCGGGAAAAATACGTCCTGGAGCTGGGCAAACCCACTTATCCCCTGGACGATGCCATCGCACAGCGCGGCCTGGTGGTCAAACCCGCACCGCAGCGCTGGACCGGTGAGATCCAGCCTCGGCGCTTTGACAGCGGCGAGACCCTGCGTGGCGTGCTGACTAACTATGCCAAACAAGAAGATGTTGAGCTGTTTTGGTATCTGGACAAAGATTATGTGGTGAAACACAACTTCCGTGTCGACACTAACTTTGTATCTACCTTGTATCAGGTTGGCACCGCCATCAATGATGACTTTGAATTCGAGGTCTACACCTTCTTCTGTCACCGCCAGCGCGCTGCAGTCATCACCCAAAAACCTTCGCGTTTTGTCCGTGAAAACTGTCGACGCCTGACCAAGTAATAGCGTCAGCCGGAGCAAGTCACCTTGCTCCTATACTGTTAACCCAGTAAATTTTGCCAGGCGACTTTCACTGAATTCACCAGTTCTGCCACCTCATGCATTGCCACACAGCGCCCGCCTGCATTCAGGCTGTGCAAATGATAACGGTCGCGGAACTCGCAATATGCCTCGGTCAGCGCCGCCTGAGTGGCGTTGTCTATCACACCGGCATGATGGGCCATTTCGAAGATCCGAATGTTATCGGGGAAGCGCGCCAGTTCAGGGTGAGTCTGGGCATAGTTAAGCACCAGATACTGGGCAATAAACTCAATATCTGTCATCCCGCCCACGCCCTGTTTTAAATCAAACTCCACCTCGTCACTCTTATCCAGGTGCCCGCGCATTTTCTGACGCATTGCCACTATGTCTTTGCGCAGCTCAGTGCTGTCACGGCGCAGGCTGAGTATCTCGTGGCGAATATCATTAAAGCGCGCTACCAGGTCAGGTTCTCCCAGTACCATGCGCGAGCGCACCAGTGCCTGATGCTCCCAGGTCCAGGCCTGCTGCTGCTGATATTGGTAAAAACTTTCGATATTAATGGCCAGCAGCCCGGAATTACCTTCCGGTCGCAATCGGGTATCCAGTTCGTACAAAATGCCGGAGTTGGTACGGGTGTTAAACAGATGCATCAGCCGTTGTGCCAGCTTCAGGTAAAACTGGCGGGATGAAATTGACTTCTCTCCGGTGGTAACACTGTTGCCATCGCGGTTGTGAACAAATACCAGGTCAAGATCTGAGTTATAGCCCAGCTCCAGCCCACCCGCTTTACCATACGCCACCACGGCAAAGCCTTTATGCTCAGCATCGGCCCCTTCAGGTGCCCCGTAGCGGCTCACCATTTGCTGCCAGGCAATGTCGACGGCTTTAGCAATAATGGCTTCGGCCAGTGCGGTCAGGTGGTCGCTGACTTTCATTATATCCAGCACGCCGGTGGCATCCGCAGCGGCAATGCGCAGTGCCTGCGTTTGCTTAAACTGGCGCAGCGCTTCCATCTGAAGCTCCAGATCTTCGCTGTCGATACGCAAAAAATACTGCTGCACTTCGCTGTAATAGGCACTCAGCGGCAGTGGCCGATACAACACCGCGGGGTCGATCAGCTCATCCAGCAAGATAGGATAACGGGCCACCTGCTCTGCAATCCAGACACTGTGTGCACACAACTTGATCAGTTGTTGCAGCGCTCCCCGATTCTCAAATAGCAATTCGAGATAAGCGGTGCGCGAGGCAATTTTCAGGATCACTTTTAGCACCCGCCCGAGAATTTCAGTGCCCGGTGCACGGGTAATTTCACTGAGTAAAGCTGGCATCAGTTTGTCCAGTACATCTCTGCCGCGCGTACCCATCTGGGTTTTACTCAACCCCAGATGGAACGCATCAAGAGACTGCTGCCAGGCAGCACTGACGGCCTCAGGCAGCTCAGATTCCAGATAACTGATATCACGCTGCTCCCAGGCAGAGACGTATTCTGGCGCCAGCGCCTCGCCCAGCTCGGGCTCTTCACCTATCACCTGAGTAAATTCAGCCCGTACTGCCTTTTGCGCCTGCTCTAGCAAAGCCAGCACTTCACTGTAGTTGGCGCATTCCAGCAACACGCTCAGGCGTTGCTGTCCCAGCTCATCCTCTGGCAGGGTTTGCGTCTGACAGTCGTCAAACGCCTGTAAATACTGCTCGGTTCGGCGCAGCAACAGGTATTGCATAGACAACACCTCGCCGACTTCTGCGGGGATCAAAGACAAGTTTTGCAACTGTGCTAAGGCCGACAGTAACGACGGTGTTTGCAATTCCGGCTCACGGCCGCCGCGGATCATCTGCAATGCCTGGACAATAAATTCGACTTCGCGGATCCCGCCGGCGCCCAGCTTGATGTTATTGGTCAGCCCTTTGCGCCTGACTTCCTGCGCGATCATATGTTTCATTTTCCGCAGCGATTCAATCACAGAGAAGTCGATATAACGGCGAAACACAAAGGGGCGGATCAAGGTTTTAAACTCATCCCAGTAGCGATTTTCTTCGCCAAGCAGACGCGCCTTCAGCATGGCATAACGCTCCCACTCCCGGCCCTGATCCTGATAATAATCTTCCATCGCGGCAAAACTCATCACCAGCGGGCCGCTGTCACCAAAGGGGCGCAGGCGCATATCAACACGAAACACCTGACCATCGGCAGTACACTGGTCGAGCGCAGCAATGAGCTTTTGTGCCACCTTAGTGTAAAACACCTGCGCTTCTATGCTGCGCCGCCCGCCTTCGGTGGGTTTGGCAAACGGATAAGTAAAGATAAGGTCGATGTCCGAGGAAAAGTTCAGCTCGCCGCCGCCCAACTTACCCATACCCAGTACCAGCATAGGCACTGGCGTCTGATGTTCATCATAGACCTGACCATTACTTTTGGCCACACAGGCGTGTGCCCAGCGATTGGCCCAGTCAATCAACACTTCACTGAGACGCGACTGATAAGCGATGCTGTCGGCGATTGGATTGCCCTCGACCAAGTCAAGCCACATTAGCTTGAGCCAGTAACGCTGACGATATTCTCGTAGCTGCCTGAAGCAACTCGCTTCATCCAGCTCCTCGAGCGGCATTGTCAGCGGTGCCGGACAAGTTCTTTGTTGCATCTGTTCGCTGTCCAGCAGCCAATCAATCCAGTGTGGATGACGCTGCAAAATACGGTACGCAAAATCACTCAATCCCAGCAGTCTGAGTACGGCCGGATTAGTTTTGTGTTGGGCAAACAGTGCCTGACAGCGTTGCTCTGCCAGCTGCCCGAGTGCCTGGGGCAAGCCACCGAAATCCATAGAAAAATCTCCAGTGCAATTGCAAAAAGCGGTGTTATAGTAAACGTAATTGCCATCACCTTACACTTAGCATGAGTTATTTGTCTTTAGCCAATATCAACTTTTTCGCCATCTTAGTGAGTTTTGTTGTGATCTGCGTGTTCACCATAGCTCTGCGTTTATACGTTCAGTTCAGCGCCCGACAAATGTTGCAGGATGAACTCGCCAAGCGGGATAACTTTGCACTGGGGATCAGCTACGCCACACATCTGGCCGTAGTCGTGATCTGCTGTGCGTATGTTTTAAATGACACCGGCATGATGGTGTTACAGGCCGAGTCGCTGCGCAGCGGCATTATTCTGCTGCTGATCCTGGTATATATCTATTTTGGTCAGCATATTCACCGTAAATGGATCCTCTCTCAGTTCAACGAGGAGCAAGCGATTTTGAAGCAAAATGTCTGCGCCGCCGTGGTTGACTCGGGCATGCTGATCGGCAACACCATTTTGGTACTGGGGCTGTATCACTGGATCCACCCGCAGGGCTTTGGCAACTTACTGGTTGTAACACTCAGCTTTTTGCTGGTGCAGTTAATGTGCGCACTGGACAGTAAAATTCGTGAATGGCGCTTTGCCCGTTACAACCAGGGCGCGTCGTTACAGCAGAACTTTAACCTGGCCAACACCTCCATCGGGATCCGCTATGCCGGTAAAAGTATTGGCCTGGCACTGGCCATTTATGCGGGCCTGCACAGTGCGCCCTATCATGGTGCCAAGGTCGTCGAAAACCTCTTTGTGATTGTGATGCACTGCGGCGTGATGTGGCTGCTGCTGTACGGGATCAGCCATTTACTACTCCAGCTGGCGTTGCCCAGAGTGGACATTGGACTGGAAGTTGACCATCAGGATAATATCGGTATTGCCTGTCTGGAGTTTGCTGTTTTCTGCGCAATAGGCTATTTACTTATTAACATGTTCTCAATGTAACCAGGCCTGTTAGTGCGTTTAAACTTAGAAAACTTTTTGCTGGTCGACAGCAACTGGGAGTTCAGCAGAGAGTTCGCTGCGCACCTCAAGGCGCAGCGCCCTGATGTGCCCAGTGAGTTATTGATAGCCGGTGACAACACCAAACAGATGCTGAAAATGATGTTTCAGGAGCAGGTTAAAGACTATTGTTACTGTGACTTTGCCAATGAAATCAGCGTCTCGGAGCTGGCTTCCTACCTGCATGAGCATCACAAAGTAAAGGGGGTGTTGATCTACGCGCTCGACTATCATCTGGCCGACGAAGCACAGCGGTTTATTTTTAACTCGCTGCACCGCCAGCGTATCACCGTAGAACAAAGTGACCGGGGATACGTCTATCATCCGCTACGAGATCCCTTTAACAACAACCACCTGACCTGCCATTCCACCGTCTCCGCAACCACCCAAGATACGGTGATTGACTTTGCGCAGCATCACACCGACAAAGCCGAATAGGTGCTGGACTCGCTGTACATAAGCCCTTACCATTACGGCTATTTAACAGCGGAATAGTCCACCATGCGCATACCTCATATTTACCAGCCCTCTAACCTTGTTATTGGCGACGCTATCGACCTTGGCGATGATGCTGCCGGCCATGTTGCCCGTGTGCTGCGTATGGGTGAAGGGGATAAGCTCAGCCTGTTTAATGGCCAGGGCGGTGAGTATCTGGCCACCATCAGTGCCGTCAGTAAAAAGAAAGTTCAGGTCATCCCTGAGCAGTTTATTGATAAACAGGTTGAATCGCCGCTGTCCATTCACCTTGGCCAGGGGATCTCGCGAGGCGACAAGATGGACTTTACCATTCAAAAATCCGTAGAGCTTGGGATCACTGAGATCACGCCGCTATTCACCACTCGCTGTGGCGTTAAGCTCAGTGGTGAGCGACTGGCAAAAAAACATCAGCAATGGCAAAAAATCGCCATTGCGGCCGCTGAGCAGTCTGGCCGCAACACTATTACGACTATCCACCCGCCGATCTCACTCGATGAGTGGCTGGTGCAAAGCAGTGAAGCACTTAAGCTGACACTGCACCCAAGAGCAGAGCACTCAATTAAAACCTTGCCAAAGCCCGAGCACGGCGTACGTTTCCTGGTGGGCCCTGAAGGGGGGTTTACCGATGAAGAAATGGCCGCCACCAAACAGCAGGGGTTTGTTGATATTCGCCTCGGCCCACGCGTATTACGCACAGAAACCGCTGCCCTGACCGTGCTCAGTGCATTGCAGCTTGAGTTTGGCGATCTGGCCCTTTAAAAAGCCAGTTTCGCCCTTATATCCTAAGCAGACACTTAGCAGTTGAATTGATTCACTTTACATAAGGTTACCCCAATGGCAGCGAAACTTGGGATCATCTCAGATCCAATCAGTGGCTTTAATATCAAAAAAGATACTGGCTTCGCCATGATGCTGGCAGCGCAGGCACGTGGTTATGAGCTTTACTACATGGAAATGCAGGACTTGTATTTATACCAAGGTGAAGCCCGGGCCACCGCCGCCAAGGCAACCGTGTTTGACGATGTAAATCACTGGTATGAGCTGGCCGACAAAGACGACATTGCACTGAACGAGCTGGATGTGATCCTGATGCGCAAAGATCCGCCGTTTGATACCGAGTACATTTACGCGACTTACATTCTGGAGCGCGCTGAGCAAGCTGGTACTTTGGTGATCAACAAGCCACAAAGCTTACGTGATGCCAACGAAAAACTGTTTACGGCCTGGTTTAGCGAACACACACCGGATACCTTAGTGACGCGCTCAAGCGCGCAGATCCGTGAGTTTCTGGCCAAGCATGGCGACATCATTCTCAAGCCGCTGGACGGCATGGGTGGCGCCTCAATTTTCCGGGTGACTCAGGACGACCCTAATATTGGTGTTATCTGCGAAACCCTCACCGAACATGGCAGCCGCTTTGCCATGGCACAAAACTACGTGCCCGCCATTAAAGACGGCGATAAACGCGTACTGGTGGTCGATGGCGAGGTTATGCCTTACTGTCTGGCACGCATTCCACAAGGGGGCGAAACACGCGGTAATCTGGCCGCAGGTGGCCGTGGAGAAGCGCGCCCGATCAGCGACAGTGACCGTAAAATTGCCGAAGCCGTTGCGCCGGTTTTAAAAGAAAAAGGGCTGATCTTTGTGGGCCTGGACATCATAGGAGACAAGCTCACCGAGATTAATGTCACAGCCCCAACCTGTGTGAAAGAAATCGAAGCGGCCTATGATATTTCGATTATGGACAAGTTTTTTGATGCCATTGCGGCAAAACTCGACCATACTAAAGAGTAACGAAAAGGGGGTCTCGCTATGCAATCACTCGCCAATCATTTTTTGGTCGCCATGCCAAATTTGCAAGATCCCTTCTTTAAGCACACAGTCACCTATATTTGTGAGCACAATGAAGAAGGCGCAATGGGCCTGGTCGTCAATCACCCCATTAACGTCACTGTGGGTGAGCTGCTCGACCAGATAGAAATAGACAACGACAAATCCAGTACAGCCGCCAGCCAATCCGTGTTTGCCGGTGGGCCAGTTCATACCGATCGCGGCTTTGTCTTGCACACGCCCAAACCCGGCTACGCATCCAGCCGCGAGCTTAGCTCAGACATTATGATCACCACCTCAAAAGATGTACTGGCGTCACTGACCTCACACAATTGTCCGGACGCGTTTATCATTACTTTGGGTTATTCCGGGTGGGAGCAGGGGCAGCTGGAAAAAGAGATCCTGGAAAACTCCTGGCTGATCATTGAAGCCGATCCGGCCATTATTTTTAATACGCCACCAGAAAAACGCTGGGAAAAAGCGGTAGAAATGCTCGGTATAGACGCCGGACAACTGAGCACCGAGGCGGGCCACGCCTGAGCCAACCAACCCCATTAACAGCGCGTCGCCACGACACATGTGGGCGACCGCCTGTATTTTATTGAGAAACACAGCATGAGTAATAACGAAAAAGCAGCTCCAGGCCAGCGTACGGTCATTGGCTTTGATTTTGGCACCCGCAGCATTGGTCTGGCCGTAGGACAGGAGATGACCGGCACGGCCAGTAGTCTGGGCGCAGTCAAAGCCCGTGACGGTATCCCCGACTGGCAGGATATCGCTCCCTATATCGAACAGTGGCAACCAGATCTGCTGGTTGTTGGCTTGCCACTGAACATGGACGGCACAAATCAGGACCTGACCTTTCGCGCCAAAAAGTTTGCCAACCGGCTGCACAACCAATTCAGATTACCAGTCGAGACTCAGGATGAACGCCTGACCACCGCAGATGCCAAAGCCCGCTTGTTTGAGCAAGGCGGCTATCGCTCTTTGGCTAAAGATAAGGTCGATGGCATGTCAGCCATTATTATTCTGGAGAGTTTTTTTGAGGCGCAATGGGGTTAAGCACCCGGTAGCGTTTCAGGTCGGGGATAAATCCTGCCTGCTCATAGGCGAGGCGGATCGTCCCCCGCGCCCTGAGCTGCTTTAGACCACTTTGTAGTGCCTTAAATGCCCTTTCTCCATCCGGATGCAGGCGCGACACCACAAAGTGGCGGCTGCCATCAAACTGCACCACTAAATTCGGGTGTGCCACCAGCACAATCTCATCCAGCCTGAATTCGTTATTCAGACTCGGCATGAGCGGCATCAGCATAAAGTCGACCCACTGGCGATTGACCATTTGCGCCTGCGACGCCCAGACCGGTTCATTCATCACATGTTTGAGACCCAGACTTGCCAGGGTTTGCCAGTCCGTGCGCCAGCGACTGGTGGAAACAGCGCTCAACTCACGTAACTCACTGAGCCCGGTGATACGTGCAACCGCCAGATTATCCGGGGCATAGAATATGCCGGCAAAATACTCGCCACGGCGGATCACCGCATCACTGATAAACAGTTTATCTGCCTTGGCTTTGGCATCTGCATACCAGTAACTGTCGAAGCTCAATAACAGTTTACCCTGCTCGAGCAAGTTCGAATGACGAAAATTGATATTACCGGGTCGGTAGGTAAAGGATTTTCTGAAGCCTCCCAGCGCCAGCGCTTGCTGCACCAGCACCATATCAACCACATCTCTGCGCACATAATCGCCCGAGAACTGATTGACTTCGAGGGGCTCACGGCCATTCAAAAAACGCAGATAGTCGGCATAAACATCATCGCGGATATACATATCCACCACATCATGGCCAACCGACTGCTCAGCAGCAACCCCAGCCGCCAGCGCTGCGGGGCTCGCCACCAGGCAGCACAGGCACAATAGCGCCCGGTGCAGCGCCCGGTTAACGCTTTTTATCGTCCAGGCCGTCAACGGTCACCCCTTGCAAAAAGCCTGCGCCTTTTTGCTCGTTGTTCTGCAGTTTGATCATCAAACGCAGATCGTTCGGAGAGTCGGCGTGATGCAGCGCATCGGCATAGTTGATCCTTTGCTGTTTATACAAATCAAACAACGCCTGATCAAAGGTTTGCATGCCCATTTCTTTCGACTTAGACATAGTTTCTTTAATCGAGCCGATGTCGCCTTTTTTAATCAGCTCCGCCACCATTGGAGAATTCAGCATCACCTCAATGGCCGCTACACGCCCTTCCCCTTTGGCCGAAGGCACCAGTTGCTGCGCCACAATGGCTCTGAGGTTGAGCGCCAGGTCGTATTTCAGCTTATCGTGCTTTTCTTTCGGCACCAGGTGCATAATGCGGTCAATGGCCTGGTTGGCATTGTTGGCGTGCAAAGTTGCCACACACAGGTGGCCGGTTTCGGCAAAGCTCAGTGCATATTCCATGGTCTCGCGCGAACGAATTTCACCGATCAAGATCACATCCGGTGCCTGGCGCAGCGAGCTTTTCAGCGCCGACTCAAAGCTTTCCGTATCCAGCCCGACTTCTCGCTGAGTGATAATACTCTTGCGATGCTGATGCACAAATTCAATCGGATCTTCTATGGTAAGAATATGGCCACGCTGATTGCGATTGCGATAACCCAGTAACGCCGCCAGTGACGTTGACTTACCCGTGCCCGTACCACCGACGAATAACACCAGACCACGCTTAGACATGATCACGTCGGTCAGCACAGAGGGCAGGCCCAAGTCGGTGACTTCAGGGATATCCGTCACGATACGACGGATCACCATGCCCGCGCAGTCTCGCTGCCAGAATGCCGATACCCGGAAGCGGCCAATCTCGTTCGCCACCGCAAAGTTACATTCTTTCTCACCATGAAACTGTTGCTTTTGCTTCTCGCTCATGGCCGACTCAACCATGGCCAGTGATGCCTCGGCATCCAGCATATCATCGTCCAGCGCCCGTAGCTCACCATCAATTTTGGCACTGACGGGCAAACCGGCAGACACAAACAAGTCCGATGCGCCTTTGTCTTTCATCGTTTGTAGGTAATGTACAAGTTCCATCACGCGCTCCCGAACTTAATATGAGGTGCCAAACTGGTTCTTATCGTGGGCTTTCGCCTGTGCATCCTGGTTGGTGATCAGGCCGCGGTTGACCAAGTTGGTGAGACACTGATCCATGGTCTGCATACCATGCATTGCACCGGTCTGAATCGACGAGTACATTTGCGCGATTTTATCTTCGCGAATGAGGTTACGGATGGCCGGAATACCCATCATGATCTCGTGGGCTGCCACCCGCCCGCCGCCGACTTTTTTCACCAGGGTTTGTGAAATAACCGCCTGCAGGGACTCAGAGAGCATAGAGCGCACCATGTCTTTTTCCTCACCGGGGAAAACGTCAATAATACGGTCGATGGTCTTAGGCGCTGAGGTGGTGTGCAGTGTGCCAAACACCAAATGACCGGTTTCGGCTGCGGTCATGGCCAGGCGAATGGTTTCCAGGTCGCGCAGCTCACCGACCAGGATCACGTCGGGATCTTCACGCAGAGCACTGCGCAGCGCGGCGTTAAAGCTGTGGGTATCGCGATGTACTTCACGCTGGTTGATCAGGCTCAACTTGTTTTCGTGGACAAATTCGATGGGATCTTCAATGGTCAGAATATGGTGGTGCTTGTTACTGTTAATGTAATCCACCATAGCCGCCAGGGTGGTGGATTTACCCGACCCGGTTGGGCCTGTCACCAGCACTAAGCCTCGCGGGCAATCAGAGATTTTGCGGAAAATCTCCGGTGCGCCCAAGTCTTCCAGCGTCAGCACTGAGCTGGGGATGGTTCGAAACACCGCCGCAGGACCACGACTGGCGTTGAACGCATTAACACGAAAACGGGCCAGGTTTGGTACTTCAAAAGAAAAATCTACCTCAAGATTTTGCTCATAGTCCTTGCGCTGGTTATCATTCATAATATCGTAAACGAGGCTGTTAACGTCCTTCGCTTCCAGTGCAGGAATGTTTACCCGGCGCACATCGCCATCAACGCGGATCATCGGCGAAACGCCCGATGAAAGGTGTAAATCCGATGCTTTGTGTTGCACACTAAAGGCCAATAATTCAGTAATATCCATCTCAGACTCCACAACGAGCAAATAATAATATGGTTACAATAGCAGAACGGCTGAACAACGCCTATGATCGCATTGCAAAAGCACAGCAAAAGTATGCCACCGAGCAGGAGGTTGCATTGCTGGCGGTGTCTAAAACCAAACCTGTCGAACTCATCGAGCAGGCCTATGCTGCGGGTCAGCGGTTATTTGGTGAGTCTTATGTTCAGGAAGCGGTCGACAAGGTCCGCCACTTTAACCAGCAAAAAGACATTGAATGGCATTTCATTGGCCCCATCCAGTCGAATAAATCACGTCAGATTGCCGAGCATTTTTCCTGGGTGCAAAGCGTCGACCGCCTGAAGATAGCGCGCCGCTTGAATGAGCAAAGACCCAATAACCTGATGCCGCTCAAGGTCCTTATCCAGGTCAATATCAGTGATGACGAGCAAAAGTCTGGCTGCGCTTTGAGTGAACTGGACGAACTGGCCGCTTATATCCATGACGCGCGCCAGCTGGAGCTGCGCGGACTGATGACAATCACCGCACAAACCGATGATCCACACCAACAGCTGGAATATTTTCGCCAAATGAAGGCTTGCTTTGATAGACTAAAGGCTCAATATCAACAGCTGGATACCTTGTCGATGGGTATGAGTGGCGATCTGGAAATGGCCATTCAGGGTGGTGCAACCATGGTACGCATCGGCACGGACATTTTTGGCAAACGACAATAAGGTGACACAATCCCAATGGCTAATAAAACGATTGCATTTATCGGCACAGGTAATATGAGCTATGCCATCATCGGCGGCATGATCAAAAACGGATTTGCCCCGCAAAGTATCATTGCAACCAATCGCAACGCTGAAAAGCTGGCTAAGGCTCACGCCGACTTCGGGGTCCTTACCGAGCAGGATAACCTCAAAGCGGTGCAACAAGCCGATGTCATCGTGTTGTCTGTTAAACCACAGATGATGGCCGAGTTGTGCCAGACCTTTGTCGATGCCGGGCTGGATATCAGCGATAAGCTGTTTGTGTCTGTTGCCGCGGGTATCACAGTAAAACGTCTGCGCGAGATGCTGGCACAGGATGTTAAACTGGTACGCTGTATGCCCAACACACCATCATTGCTCGGACGTGGTGTCTCTGGCCTGTTTGGGGCAGACATCAGTGAAGAAGAAAAGGCTTATATTGAACAGATCTTTTCATCAACTGGCATCGCCATCTGGCTGGATGAAGAGTCACAAATTAATGATGTCATTGCCGTCACGGGCTCCTCCCCCGCGTATTTTTTCTTATTTATGGAAGCCATTGAAGAAAAAGCCATTGCACTGGGCTTTTCACCTGAGCAGGCCCGTGCGCTGGTACAACAAACCGCGCTGGGTGCCGCTGAAATGGCGCTGTCTCAGCAGGATATCAGCATTGCGCAGTTGCGTGCCAACGTCACCTCTAAAGGCGGCACGACCCACGCAGCCGTTGAACATTTAAAAGCCAACCAGTTACCACAAACCGTGGCTGATGCCATGGATGCCTGCATTGCCCGGGCACAGGAAATGGAACAACAAATCTAGAGGACACACAATGAACGCCATGCAATTTTTGGTAGGGATTATTTTTGACCTGTTTTTAATGGTCGTACTATTGCGCTTTTGGCTACAGCTGGTCAAAGCAGACTTTTATAACCCGCTGAGCCAGGCCGTGATCAAAGCGACTTCTTTCGCGGTGAACCCACTGCGTAAAATCATTCCGGGCTTTGGCGGGTTTGACTTGGCGTCGCTGGTATTGGCGCTGCTGGTCGGCTTTGCCAAAATGTCGGTACTGATGCTGATGTTTGGCGGCTACTGGGATGCCATGGGTGCGGCCATTTCTGGTGCCCTAACTGTGGTCAAAGAAGCCTTTTCGCTGGTGTTCTGGATCCTGATTATCCGTGCCATTTTGAGCTGGGTCGCGCAGGGTTATAACCCCATCGCTGCAGTCTTTGATCAGCTTACTGAACCTATGCTGCGCCCTATTCGTAAAATTATTCCACCGCTGGGCGGGCTGGACCTGTCGATCCTGGTCGTGCTGATCGGCATGCAGTTTTTGCAGATCCTGGTGATGGACCTGCTACGTTAAGTCTTTGGAGTAGTCATAATGAAAACGTTATTCTCACTGATGTCTTTGCTGGCGGTGCTGATGTTTACTCAGCCTGCACATGCCAATAATCCGCAGGGTGGTCAGTATAAACAACTGGGTGACTGGCAGGTGCATTATATCGCCTTTCCGTCGACCTTTATTCAACCCAACATTGCCAGCGCCTATGGTTTAACGCGCAGCAATAGCAAAGCCATCATCAATATTTCTGTGCTGGCAGACGATGCCAGCAACACCGCACAGCGCGCAACATTAAGCGGATATGCGCGCAGCCTTATCGGCACCAAAACCAACTTAACGTTTAAAGAAGTGGTTGAGGGTGATGCGGTGTATTACCTGGCACAAATGGACGTAGATCATGAAGACACCTACCGTTTCGAAGTGACCATCCGCCAGGGTAATACCCGACACGTGCTTAAATTTCAGCAAAAATTTTATGTAGATTAATATGACCAGACAAATTGTTCTTGCCACCGGCAACCAGGGCAAAGTGGCCGAACTTGGCAGTATGCTTAAAGACCTGAATATCGAAGTCCTGCCACAAAGCCAGTTTAATGTTGGTGAAGTGGCTGAAACAGGCACTACTTTTGTAGAAAACGCCATTATCAAGGCACGCCACGCGGCAAAAATCACCGGTTTACCGGCAATTGCGGACGACTCAGGCCTGGAAGTTGATGCGCTTAAGGGCGCACCGGGCGTCTACTCTGCCCGTTTTGCCGGTGCAGATGCCAGCGATCAGGATAATATCGACAAACTGCTTGATGCGATGACTGGTGAAACGCAGCGCACGGCACGTTTTTGGTGCGTTTTGGTTTACATGCGCCACGCCGACGACCCTACTCCTGTTATTTGTCAGGCCAGCTGGGAAGGACGCATTACCGAAGATCAACAAGGCTTGCAGGGCTTTGGTTATGATCCGGTGTTCTGGGTTGAAAGCGACCAGTGCACTTCAGCACAACTGAGCAAAGCGCAGAAAAATGCCCTCAGCCATCGTGGTCAGGCATTACAGCAACTGCTGGCACATTTTAAAGGCCAGCTGTGAAACTCCCTCCATTAAGTTTGTACATTCACGTCCCCTGGTGCGTGCAAAAATGCCCTTACTGCGACTTTAACAGTCATGGTCAGAAAGGCGAGATCCCCGAGCAGGAATATATTCAGCACCTGCTTGCGGACTTGCGCGCAGATTTGCACCTGGTACAGGGTCGTAAACTGCATAGTATTTTTATTGGTGGCGGCACACCCAGCTTGCTCAGTGGCGCGGCTTACACGCAACTGCTGGGCGAAATTGAAACCCTGGTTGGCTTTGCTGACGACATAGAAATCACCCTGGAAGCCAATCCGGGGACCGTGGAAACCGATCGGTTTAAGCACTATGTCGCAGCGGGGATCAACCGGATTTCCATCGGCGTACAGAGCCTACAGGCAGATAAACTTAAGGCTCTGGGGCGCATTCATGGTGAGCAAGAAGCCCGCCATGCAGCTCAGGAAGCCCATGACGCAGGTCTTAATAGCTTTAACATGGACCTGATGCACGGCCTGCCAGACCAATCCGTTGCAGACGCACTGAGCGACCTGCAACAGGTGATTGATCTCAATCCGCCGCATCTGTCCTGGTATCAGCTCACCATTGAGCCAAACACCCAGTTTGCCTCTAAGCCTCCAACACTGCCTCAGGACGAAATCTTGTGGGACATTCAGGAGCAAGGCCAGGCACTGCTTGCCAAACACGGTTATCAGCAATATGAAATCTCAGGCTATGCCAAAGCAGACTATCAGTGCCGACACAACCTGAATTACTGGCAGTTCGGCGATTACCTGGGCATTGGCTGTGGCGCACATGGCAAAATAACCCAACCAGACAGCAATCAGATCCTGCGTACTGTTAAGGTCAAACACCCGCGTGGTTATATGGATCTGACTAAATCGTACTTATACGACAGCTGGCAGGTAGCGCCATCGGACCGTCCGTTTGAGTTCTTTATGAACTGCTTTCGATTGCACACGCCGTGCAAAAAGCAGGACTTTTGTGATTATACCGGCTTGTCGCTGAATGATATTACGCCTGCCATTAACCAGGCGATTGCTAAAAAGCTCCTGACAGACCAAGGCGATTCATGGTTGGTAACAATTAAGGGCCACAGATATCTCAATGACCTGCTAGAATTGTTCGTCTGATACCTGCTCATACGTTAAGATGGTGCAGGAAAACTCCCCGGCAGATGCAAAATCATCTGCCAGGAGACTATTTTTGTTGGTGGCATTGCACTAGCACCCAAATCCAAGTGGAACACAATAAAAAAGGTAACCCATGCGTAAAATGACACTCCTTGCCGCAGCCGTGGCAGCAGCGCTCCTCTCAGGTTGTCAGCAAACAGCAGAACAACCAAACAACACCGCCAAGACGGCGACAACACAACAAGTGGTACAAAGCGAAGTTGAAAAGGCCAACGCCTTTTTTGATGAAGTCTTTATGCGCGGTGTGATGCGCAGCCCGGTATATCAGACTTACCTTGGCATTAAACAAGACTACGATAAATGGGATGACCAGTCGGAAGCACGTGCCATTGAAGATCTTGAACTGGCTAAAAAAGACCTTATTGCCCTGCAAGCCATTGATCGCAGCAAACTGGATGCACAGACCCAGGTCAGTTACGACTTGTTTAAGCAAGGCATAGAAAATGAAATTGCCGACTTCCAGTGGCGTTTCCACAACTACCCGGTTAACCAGATGTACGGTACGCACTCTATGGTTCCGGCATTTTTGATCAACCAGCACCAAATCACCGACGTTAAAGACGCCAAAGCGTATATTTCACGTCTCAATGGTGTACCAGCAGTATTCGACCAACTGGTAAAAGACCTGGAGATCCGTGCTGACAAAGGCATCATTGCGCCCAAATTTGTCTTCCCTCACGTGATTGAGTCAAGCAAGAATATCATTAAAGGTGCTCCATTCGTTGAAGGTGAAGATTCTACCTTAATGGCTGACTTTAAGCGTAAGGTCGAGAAGCTGGATATTGCAGACAACGAAAAACAAGCACTGATCGGTGAAGCCACTGACGCCCTTAAAACTGCGGTTAAGCCAGCCTACAGCATGCTGATCGGTTATCTTCAGCAGCTTGAAAAGCGTGCCGATACCCGCGATGGTGCCTGGAAGTTCCCTGACGGTGAGAAATACTTCAATAATGCCCTGGCGCGCACTACCACCACAGACTTAACAGCTGCCGAGATCCATAAAATTGGCTTGTCTGAAGTGGCACGTATTCACGACGAAATGCGTGAAATCAAAGAAAAAGTCGGCTTTAAGGGCGATCTGAAAGCCTTTATGGAGTTTATGCGCACCGACGAGCAGTTCTATCTGCCTAACACCGAAGAAGGCAAAGCTAAGTACCTGGCAGATGCAACGGCCATGATAGACAACCTTAAAGGCCGCCTTGACGAGCTGTTCATCGTCAAGCCAAAGGCTGACATGATAGTCAAACGCGTAGAAGCCTTCCGTGAAAAATCAGCGGGTAAAGCTTTCTATCAACAGCCTGCGCCGGATGGCTCGCGCCCGGGTATCTACTATGCCAACCTCTATGACATGGAAGCCATGCCAACCTATCAAATGGAAGCGCTGGCTTACCACGAAGGTATTCCTGGCCACCACATGCAAATCGCCATTGCGATGGAATTAGAAAACATGCCTAAGTTCCGTAAGTTTGGTCGCTATACCGCTTACACCGAGGGCTGGGGACTTTACTCTGAGCTGGTACCAAAAGAAATGGGCCTGTACGAAGACCCGTATTCTGACTTTGGCCGCCTGGCGATGGAACTATGGCGTGCTTGTCGCCTGGTCGTCGATACCGGTATCCATGCCATGAAGTGGACGCGTCAGGAAGGCATTGATTACTATGTAAACAATACGCCAAACGCGAAGTCAGATGCTGTGAAAATGGTAGAGCGTCACATTGTTATCCCATCTCAGGCGACGGCTTATAAGATCGGTATGCTGGAAATTCTTAAGTTGCGTGAAGATGCGAAGAAAGAGCTGGGCGATAAGTTCGATATCCGCCAGTTCCACGACGTAGTGCTGAAGAATGGTCCTGTACCACTTAATGTACTGGAACAGTTCGTGAACGAGTGGGTTGCCAGCAAAAAAGCTTAACCCACCGTCCGTAACTTTACTCTGGTGATACTGTCTTAAACGGCGTGTTCGCCAGAATAATGTGCAAGCAAGCCCCGCCATGTGCGGGGCTTTGTATTTTAATTTCCCCACCTAATTTTTGCGTCACCAGGTTGTAAATAATGCTGAGACCCAGCCCGGTGCCACCTGAGTGCCGTTTTGACGTCACAAAAGGCTCAAAGATCACCGGCAACAACTCCTTGTCGATACCCTGTCCGTCGTCTTTAAAATAAAAGTGCACATAGTCGTTCACAATGTGCGCCGATACTACTATGGTCAATGGCCTGTCTGGGTGCTTGCCATGCAATATACTGTTATTCAGGCTGTAACCGATGATCTGGTTAAACACATTCGGGTAGCTGCTGAGGATCAGGTTGTCCGGTATTTCTATCTCTATTGTGTATTCTTCTTCAGGCAACTCACTGCGATAACAATCAAACACCCCTTCCACCAGGGTTTTTAAATCAAACTCCATTTCGGTGTCGTAGTGTTGCTGTGCCGATACCTTTTTAAAGTCGTCAATGAGCGAGGCTGTACGATGCAAATTGTTTTCGAGCAAAAATAGCGCCGATTCAGCTTCGCCGATAAGATTGGTCAGGGTGGTTTTTTTCAGCTGGCCACTGTCTAAATCACGGCGCATGTTTTCGACCTGGGCTTTAAGGTGCGACTGGCTGGTAATGGCAATGCCCAATGGGGTATTCAGTTCATGGGCAAAGCCACTGACCATATTGCTCAGACTGGCCATTTTGGCTTCTTCAATCAGTCGCTGCTGGGCCGCGCTAAGGCGGGCCATCAGGGTCTCAATAAAATCCAGCAGCTCATCCAGATGATGACCGATCTGCGCAATTTCATCTTCACTGTGCAGGTTAACCCGTAAGGAAAAGTCTTCATGCTTGGCCACTCTGACCAGCACCCGACCAATGCTCATCACCTGATCAGACACCCGGCTGTTGAGATAATATAAAAGCAGCAAGCTAAAGCCGCTGCTTAGCACTATGGATAACAAACTGATCAGGATCAGCTGTTGCTGCTCTTCCTGGTAAGCACTAAACAGCTGTTTGGCCACTATGGTAAAGTGGCCGCGGATCGCCAGCTTTAACTCTCCGAGTTCACCACGTACGCCCTGAGTGTGGTCCAGCCCCTGCTTTTTCAGCACATTGGTATAAACGATAAAGCCGTTCTGATACTGCTCCAGCGTTAATAAAAAGGATTCTGCACGCTCAGGGAACTTCTCCCGGATGCGATTTTTGGCCTGTAGAATCAAGTCTCCATGCTGGTTGAGGTAGCTGTTGTCGAGTCTGAGCAAAAAGTCTTTTTCCCGCCGCCGTAACTCCAGCAGCAGGATCTCCAATTGCGGATCTTTTGCCGCCTTAGCCAGTGCCTGCAGGGCATGGGCTTTGTTACGGAACTCGCCATACACGCCATCGTCTTTGTCATAGCCCAACAAGGCCTGCATAGAAGCCAGTTGCTCATACAACCCGGCAAAGCGGTTAACCTGCTCGTCGAGTTTAAACAACAGCGCCAGATGCTGATGATCCGATACCAACAGCGCGGCCAGCTCGTTAAAGCTGTCGCGATAGGCGTAGCGGTATTCATCAATCGACAGGAGCGAGGCTTTTTGCCTTTCGATCACAAAGCGTTCTTCCTGGTCCAGCAAACGCTGGATCTGGGTTTGTAGTTTAAATAAGTGATCGTTAAGCTGCTTACTGTGGTCCAGCTCCCGATAAAGGAACCAGCTCACTGTCGCTATGATCACCGCCGCCCCGACTGCGGCCACTTTAAATAACAAAAGTGACTGTTTTAACTGCACAAATATGTTCCTGACTTGCCCCACTCTTCCTAAGCTTAGACAACATAATCGCGTTCGGCGAGCCTCTGCCCTGACTTTGCTTTGTTTGTCCCGTTGTGCATATTGCTGCATTCATGGTGAGCCCTGGTAAACGGATATCCACGCCCGTTTTCCATTTAATCCAATGCAGTCTAGACTTTAACACTATGACTTATTCAAACCTGATGCGATTGGGTTGCAGTTACTTTGAGTGAGGGCATGAGCAGCTTAAGTAAACCCCTGAGTCTATCTTCTGTTAGTCGGCGTGCTTTTTTACGCCAAAGTGCTGCCCTGCTGCCCCTACTCGGAGCAGGCTTACCCGCTTTTTCTGCACAACAGCAAACCTGCACTGGTGCTCGGCATCGCCTGATCTTCGCCTCTCCCTATGACAGCGACATGTGGCTTTCTTCTCCTCACATGCATCAGCAGCTAAAACACAATATTGAGGACTTTTCTAATGGCAAAATCTGTGTGGAGATCCGCGATAAAGGCCAGCAAGGTGTGGGCCATGAGCTGGCCGTACAGGTCTCACGGGGTGCCATTCAGGGTGCCCTGCTAAGTGTTTCTAACCTGTCTCCCATAGTGCCTAAGCTCGATATTCTCAATATTCCATTTTGGGCTGCGCAATCCCAGCCCTATCTGAATCTGATCACATCAAAACTATGGCAACAACAGGTCAGTGAGCAGATCCGAACTCAGAGCGAGCTTGCTATTTTACTCTATCACCTGCCCGGCGCCCGCAGCCTGACTTCCACCCGCCAGTATGGCAAGCTGCTGAAAACCCCGAGTGATATCATAGATGTGGTTTTTCGCGTGCCCGCCAGTCAGGTACTCAGGCAATTTTATCAGCTTTGTGGCACCACGCCCGTCCAGGTGGCCTGGAAAAAAGCAGCCACACTGGCCGCTAACCAGCGCTTTGATGCGCTGGACCCGTCCGTCACCGGCTTGTATAACGGCCCGAACGGGCTCAATCGCCACATAGGAGCCGTCTCTTTGATTAATTCGGTGCAGGATGGCTGGGTATCGGTTATTAATCAGCAGTGGCTCAAATCACTGCCACGAAAAATGCGCATTGCCGTCTGGGAAGGCGCCGAGAAAACCTTTATTCAGCATCTGTCGATGGCTCGTCGCGCTGCACTTTATTGTCAACGTGGCCTGCTCAGAAATGGCGCCACCATTTATTACCCGAGCGCCGATGAGATGGCCGCCTGGCAGGAAATTGGCGGTTATCAGCGCCGTGAATGGCACGCCACTAAGGTGGCGCTGTTGGGAAAAGTCAGTGCCTTTGATGAGTTTCTGGCCGCCACTCAAGTCAATAATGGCCTGACTTTTCCAACCTAGCTGTTAAAGGGTCTGCTGTATTTGCGCGTTAAAGCGTTGCAGCGCGGGCTTTTTCATCAGGCTATAGCACACCGGCAATACCAATAGCGCTAATACCAGTGCGCTGAGCATACCACCCACCATAGGCGAGGCAATCCGGCTCATGATTTCAGAGCCAGTGCCTGTGCCATACAAAATGGGCAGCAAACCAATGATGATAGTCGCGACTGTCATCATCACCGGCCGCACTCGCAGTGCGGCACCATGTAGCAAAGCATCTATGTATTGCGATTCGCTTACCGCCACCCGCCGTGCTTTGGCCTCGCTTTGCAAATCTTTAAACGCCTGCTCCAGATACACCAGCATGAGTACGCCAATCTCAACCGCTACACCGGCCAGCGCAATAAAGCCAACTCCCACCGCGACAGAGAAGTTAAAGCCTTGCAAATACATCAACCACAGACCGCCCACGGTGGCCATAGGCAGAGTCAGCAGGATCAACGCCACTTCGCCAAACCGGCGGAAGTTAAGGTATAACAGCAACATGATGATTGCCAAAGTCAGCGGTAGTACATAACTGAGCTTTTCCTGGGCACGGAGCATATATTCATACTGACCCGCCCAGTTTAATGAGTACCCGGCGGGTAATTCCAGCTCTTCGGCAACCACACTGCGCGCCTGTTCAACATAACTGCCCAGGTCTACACCGTCTATGTCGACAAAGGTCCAGCCATTGATGCGGGCGTTTTCACTTTTGATCCCCGGCGCGCCACTTTCTACGTACACATCGGCCACATCCCCAAGAGCAATACGCTGACCGGTAGGCGTCACGATTGGCAACCGTGCCAGCTGCTCGGGCGAGCTACGATAATCCTGCGGATAACGTAAATTCACCGGGTAGCGCTCCTGCCCCTCTACGGTTTGGGTGACATTCATACCACCAATGGCGGTGGCCACCACCTGCTGTACATCGGCAATGTTTAGCCCAAAGCGACTGGCCTGCTCACGGCGAATATCCACCTTAATATAACGCCCGCCCGCAACCCGCTCGGAATACACAGACGCCGTGCCTGGTAACTTGCTGAGAATGGTTTCAAGGCGCTGGCCAAGCGATTCGATAACGGCCAAGTCCGGGCCTGCAATCTTAACCCCGACCGGCGTTTTGATCCCCGTCGCGAGCATGTCGATACGGGTTTTTATGGGCATTACCCAGGCATTACTGACACCCGGTAGTTTCACCAGACGGTCCAGCTCGGCTTTGAGCTTATCTGTGGTCATTCCCTCACGCCATTCGCTACGTGGCTTGAGCTGAATAAAGGTTTCAATCATAGTTAGCGGGGCGGGATCGGTGGCCGATTCGGCACGTCCGACTTTACCAAACACATTCTCTACCTCGGGCACGGTGGCAATCAGTTTGTCGGTTTGCTGCAACAGCTCACGCGCTTTACCGATGGAAATCCCCGGGTAAGTGGTGGGCATATACATCAGGTCGCCTTCATCCAGTGGCGGAATAAACTCGCTGCCGATTTTATTGAGCGGATAAAAGCCCACCACAGTCAGAGCGACCGCTGCCAGCAGTGTAGTTTTGGGGAAACGCATCACCTGTCGCAGCAGCGGCATATAAGCGGCTATAAGTAGCCGGTTGAGCGGGTTCTTGCGCTCCGGCGTGACTTTCCCCCGGATGAAATAACCCATCAGCACTGGGACCAGGGTAATTGCCAGTCCGGCAGCTGCCGCCATGGCATAGGTTTTAGTGTATGCCAGCGGCGCAAACATGCGCCCTTCCTGTGCTTCGAGAATAAACACCGGCAGGAATGACACTGTGATGATCAGTAAGCTAAAGAACAGGGCAGGCCCCACTTCCGTGGCGGCTTTTGCCACAACCTGCCAGCGATTGTCATCGGTCAGTGGGGTCTTTTCCATGTGCTTGTGGAGGTTTTCTATCATCACGATTGCTCCATCGGTCATCGCACCTATGGCGATGGCAATTCCGCCAAGCGACATGATATTGGCGTTGATCCCCTGAAAATACATGACAATAAAGGCCACCAGGATCCCCAGCGGCAAAGTGATCACCGCCACCAGCGAGGAGCGCAAATGGAACAGGAAGGCGGCACAGATCACGGCCACCACCAAAAGCTCTTCAAGCAGTTTTTGCCACAGATTATCAACCGCCCGCTCGATCAATTGGCTGCGGTCATACACAGTGACCACCTCAACCCCTTCGGGTAAAGACGCCTTCAACTCATCCAGCCGGGCTTTCACACCAGCTATGGTCTGCTGCGCATTTTCACCAAAGCGCATGACCACCACGCCGCCAACCACTTCACCTTCGCCGTTAAGCTCGGCAATGCCGCGTCGCATTTGCGGGCCTATGGTTATTTGCGCGACATCACCTAAGGTCAGTGCGGTGCCCTGTGCATTGAGGCCCAGTGGGATCTGAGCAATGTCGGTGACCGAACGAATATATCCTGTGGCCGTCACCATATATTCGGCCTCTGCCATTTCGATAACTGACGCGCCGGTTTCCTGGTTACCCCGTTGCAGCGCCTGCTGAATATGACTCAGGGGCAGGTTATAGGCGCGCAGTTTATCGGGATCAACCTGCACCTGATATTGCTTAACCATTCCACCCACAGAAGCCACTTCGGAGACCCCGGGCACCGTCTGTAACTCGTATTTTAAGAACCAGTCCTGAAGACTACGTAACTGGCTGATGTCGTGCTTACCCGAGCGATCCGTCAGGGCATAAATGTACACCCAGCCCACCCCGGTGGCGTCCGGTCCAAGTTGTGGCTTGGCAGTCGGTGGCAGTAAGTTGGCTGCCTGACTGAGATACTCCAGTACCCGGCTGCGCGCCCAGTAAAGATCCGTGTCATCATCGAAGATCACATAAACATAGGAGTCACCATAGAAGGAGTAACCCCTTACTGTGGTTGCCCCTGGGACCGACAACATGGCGGTGGTCAGCGGAAAAGTCACCTGATCCTGGACCACCTGTGGCGACTGGCCCGGATAACTGGTTTTGACTATGACCTGGACATCCGATAGATCCGGAATGGCATCGACCGGGGTTTGCTTCAGTGCAAACAGGCCGCCTGCCACCAGCATCAGCGTGCTCAGCAGGACCAATACGCGATTGTGCAAAGACCAGGTTATGATTGCTGCTATCATGATAATACTCCCGGCTTAATGATGTGCATGTTCAGACATGGCTGAGTCTTGCTCGCCGTGCTGCATCTGGGTCACAACAAAATCATCCCCCACCTCAAAAGTAAAGGTTATCTGATCGCCAACATTAAACGCACTCAGGTCAATATCCTCAGCTACCACAAAGTCCATGGTGGCCGCTGCCCGCCCCCATTTTTCTATGGCACCGCGATGGATGGTGGCGATACGAGAGGCGACATCTATTGCCTTGATATGTCCGTCCACGGTCGCCGTTGGCAAAGTCGGTTCCGCCATGATATGAATGGTGGTGATTTCATACCCGGCATCCGTTTTGGTAACCTCAAAATGCAGCGACTGGCCGGTTTTTAACGCACTGCTGTCGAGTGTCTCGGCAAGCTGAAAGTCCATGGTCATTTCTGGCCATTCCCACTCGGGCACAGCATCATGGGTTATGTTTATCACGTCCGATTGCGCCTCATAGTGGTTTACAGTGCCCGCCATCCAGACCTGAGTCGGTTTTGCATCCGCACTCATACGCTTAAAGTCAGAGCTTTTGCTGGACTCCGAATCAATCAGGAAGTGAGCCGAAGTGACGACCCGGTCGTCCTGCTGAAGTCCTTCGAGGATCTCAGTGCTTTGCAGCCCGACTCGGCCCAAACTGACGGCCACAGATTTAAAGCGCCCTTCGCCCAGCGCCACAACCACCCTGTCTTGCTTACCGGTGCGGATCACCGCCTCGCTCGGCACCTGCATGGCTTGTGCTTTGCTGCCGGCCTGAATTTGCACCTGAGCAAACATATTGGGTTTCAGTTGCCCTGCTGCATTGTCAAACTTCAAACGTACCCGCAGGGTCCGGGTGGTTTCATTGAGGGTTGGATAAACATAGTCTACATTGCCCTGCCAGCGCGCACCGGGCAGATAATCCAGCGTCATGGTAACGGGCTGACCGGCTTTGACCAGCGCGGTATCGCGCTCAAATACTTCGGCTTCCACCCAGACCTGGCTCAGCTGGGCAATACTCATCAGGGTATTACCCGGATTGACATAAAACCCTTCTCGGATCTTCAGCTCAGCTATTACGCCGCTTTGGCGAGCATAGAAAGTGATGGTCTGACGCACCTGACGCTGCGCCTCTAAGCTGGCGATAAAATCGGCCGACAATTGCAGCGCCATTAAACGCTCGCGTGCCGCTTTGATCAGGGTGGCATTGTTACGATTTAGCGCAATCAAAAATTCTTCCTGCGCATTCACCAGCTGCGGCGAATAGAGCGAATACAAAGGCTGCCCCTGCTCCACCGGCTCGCCGGCCGCTTTGATGTACAGGGTTTCCACCCAGCCATCGACCCGCGGGTGAATGTGCACCAGTTTGTCTTCATCATATTGCACATAACCGACCGTCGAAATCGTGCTGTGCATCGGCCCCACCTCAACCGCAGCGGTTCTCACGCCCAGGTTATTCACCACTTCAGGAGAAATGGTGACGGCGCCCGCCACCTGCTCTTCACTCTCGGCATAAACAGGCACCAGATCCATGCCCATGGGCGACTTACCGGGTTTATCACGGCGATAATTGCTGTCCATTGGCGCCACCCAGTAGAGCGGCTGGTTGCTATCGACCTCTGCGTCAGCGGTATGAGAGGGTGTGGCGGTCAGCGTCATCAGGGCATAGCTCAGCGCGCCCCCTGATAAGCCAGCTAGCAATAGTTTCAGCGTATTATTCATCATTCACTCCTGGCTGATAGGTGGTGAGGTAATAGTTCAGTCTGGCAACGGCTTTAAGAACATCGACGTCAATTTGTTTGGCCGCGACTCTGGCATTGAGCTCGGCAATGCGGGCACGCACGACCTCGGCAAAATCACCGTTATCATTGGTGTATGCGGTGAGTGCGGCTTCTGCCTGCTCGTGCGTTTGTTGTAACAACTGCTCCCGATACAAGGTCTGGCGCTCTGACAATCGCCTGAGCTGGCTCGCCTCTTTTTCAACCTGACCGGACAGCTCACGCAGCAACAGTAGTTTATCGGTTTTGATGGCTTCGCGATTTGACTGAGCTGAGCTCAGCCACTGGTCCTGACGGTTGTCCGTAAACAAAGGCACATCCAGCGTCACCCCCAGCGAAAAGAAGTCGGCGCGGCTGCTGCCATCTGGCATATCACTGCGATATCCATAACTGGCATTCACGCCCCACTGCGGCTTATATTGCTGACGGGCAATTACAACGCCTTTACCAGCCGCCTCAATACGTACATCCTGCGCCAGCACCACCGGATGGCTGGTGAGGCGTGCCAGTAGTCGCTCTGCATCCGGCTTGCCTTGCACAAAAATTGCCGGGACAGCCACTTTTAGCTGAGGCAAGGTCTCCGGCAAATTGATATCAGACCAGGCGATAGGCGCCTGAGCGCCTCGCAGCCAGGCCAGCAGCTGTGCACGCGCAGACTCTCGTTTTTGGTATTCAACACTGAGACGGTCGTCGAGCTGTACCAACTCCAGCTGCGCGCGGATCACATCCTGCTGGCGGGTCCGCCCGACCACATTGGCATAACTGGCCTTACTGACATCGACCAGTTGCTCAAACAGGGCTTTATCCTGCTCAATCAAAGCAATGGTACGCTCGGCCAGATAGGTATCGAGCCATAGCTGAGTGACTTGTGCCCGTATTTGCGCAACCCGATCGGCACGCAACAGAGGGTACTCTTCACTGGCAATCTGTAGCTGCTCACGTTTAAGTGCTAACTCATCGCCACGGCCAAACTGTTGGCTCACGCCCACCTTAAGCTGGGTCATTGCCTCGCGGTCGTGTTGCCAGCCATCCACCGGCAGATTCATCATAGACAAAGACACTTTGGGGTCGGGTAGCGTACCGGCGGCAAGACCTTGCGCATAGGTGGCTTGCTGCTGATGGTGGCGTTTTTGCAATAAAGGATCCTGAGCAATTGCCTGCTCTATGGCTTTTTGTAAAGGCAAACCGGCAGAGGCCTGCACAGAGCTGGTTACCATTATCACTGCGCCCAACAACGCGCAACGGGCTGTTGCAGGAATTAAAAACGACATCAAAACTGCTCCTCATAGGTATCAATTTGCGCATAAACCTGATGGCTGCCATCTTTCATCAGCATCAAGACCTGGTATGGCATAAAGCGCTCATCCACTTCCATGCCAGGCGAGCCCAGTGGCATGGCAGGCACACTCAGCCCAATGGCATCCGCTTTAGGGTTGGCCAGAAACTGCTGAATAAACTTAGCCGGGACATGCCCTTCAAATACCCAGCCGTCATGGCTAAGCGCGGTATGACAAGAGCGGTAACGCGGTGCAATACCGTGACGTGATTTAAGCGCACTTAAAGACGCCAGCTCCCGGCCCTGCGCCGCAACGCCTTGCGCCAACAGGTGTGACAGCCATTTTTTACAGCAGCCACAGGTTGGTGTTTTGTAAACAGTTAACGCCTGTAACGGGCCCGGCTGAGCCTGGCTGCTCAGGCTCAGCAGCGAGAACAAGCAGGCGCTCAGAAATAGACCATATTTATTGGTAGTAAAAGACATCATTTGCCTCCGTCTTCTTCTGCCTGCCCATTCAAATAACGAAAGCAGATCAGAATCATATAAACATCACACTGCAAAGCGCAGTGAAATCATCTTAAGAAGTTGGATTGACAGGTCAGGCGCCGAATTTCAGACGCACTTCACCTGGGTCAGGCAAAAATGGGGGGCCGATATAAGGACTGAGCAACAGCAACAGGGAGTTGCTCCTCATGCCCAATAGCAGCAAGGAACACTAAGTCTGTAGTGAGAGAAAATTCGGCAACAGGCAGCAGCTGCGCACTACCGCAAGCGTGCGTCAGGCATATGCACTCACTGTCATCATCACAGCAGTCCATTTGCTGCTGCGTGTGACTCATCTTGCTATGGTCATGCTTGAATTGAACAGAGGTGTCCGTTACTTCTGGTGCTGCAGCTTCATGGTGATGCTGCATCATGGCAGCGTGCATATCGTGACCCTGCATATGGGCTTCACACGCCATTACAGCATTCGCCATACCTTGTACAATAAAGGCAAGCAAAGCGGCTATCATCAGTAATGTGGCGGAGAATTTGCTCATAGGGTCCTCGGTTTATCGCTGCGAATTCTCACATAAACGACAAAAAAAGAAAAGCTTTAGCCTGGCAGCCGCGGTTAATTGCCTATACTGTCAAAGACGTGGCTTTAATGGTAGTAAACTTGTGTGGGTGGTAAAGCGCTTTTTTTATTTGATATTACTCGTGCAGCTCAGCCCCTGCGTGGCTGCACAAACCAGCCAGCAGGCAAGGCCCGAACTGCACATCACTTTGCCGGTACGCCAGGTCAAGTTACAAAAGTACCTGAGCGAATTACTCCATGAGTCGCTCTATGCTCTGGGCTACAACCTGACCCTCACAATGACCCCCAACCCTTTATATAAACGTGAGTCACGTCTGCTCCAAAGTGGCAAGATCACGATGATCATGCGCCTGGCAACGCCCCAGCGTGATGCCACTTTTCATAAGATCGCAGTGCCGCTTACACAAGGCTTGATAGGCAAACGGCTGCTGCTCATTCATCAGCGCAATCAGGCACGCTTTGACGCGGTGACGTCGCTGGAGGCTTTTCGCAGCAGCAAGCTGGTTGGCATCTTCGCACCGGGCTGGTACGACACCCAAATCTGGCAGGCTAATCACCTGCCCTATATTGAAAGTGCCAGCGACCATACGACCATTTTAAGAATGCTCACTGATGGCAATCGAGGTTTTGATTACTTTTCTCGGGGGCTAAACGAAATAGATGACTACACCCTGAGTAACGGTCTGATCATAGAGCCACATTTGGTACTGAGCTACCCGCTGGACTTTCACTTTTACCTGCACCCCGAGAACAAAGTCCATATTTCTATTCTCACACGTGCATTAGAGCAGGCGCGCGACAACGGCTTGCAAGCACAGTTGCTGCGCAAGCACTTTGGCTATCTGCAACAACGCCACAGACTATCGCAGCGACGTGTTATCTCCCTTGCACTACCAGCCGTGCCAGCGCAATCTGTGCCACTTCCATGACCATCACATTGAGCCATTGCAGGGCCCTCAGGTTTTTGTATTTAACCCTGTAAACTACACCTAACTCATTGAATAAATTATTTGCGTTATCTCAGGGTAATTCTTGATTAGCTAAGCTAAAATAGCGATACATTTTATCTGGAGTATCTTTTCAATGAGCATTCATGTAATCAAACACCCACTTGTACAACATAAACTTGGCCTGATGCGTGAGCATGGGATCAGCACAAAAAGCTTTCGCGAGTTATGTCAGGAAGTGGGGACTCTGCTAACCTATGAAGCAACTAAGGACATTCCATTAGAAGATATCACCATCAAGGGCTGGCAGGGAGACGACCTGACAGTTCAACACATTAAAGGCAAGAAAATTACCGTTGTGCCAATCCTGCGCGCCGGGCTGGGTATGATGGAAGGCGTGATGCAGTTAATTCCAAGCGCCAAGGTCAGTGTGGTTGGCCTGCAACGCAACGAGGAAACGCTTGAGCCTGTACCCTATTTTGAGAAGCTGGTTGGTAACATTGAAGAGCGCATGAGTCTGGTAATTGACCCTATGCTGGCCACCGGTGGCTCTATGATTGCCACCATCGACATGCTGAAAAAAGCTGGCTGTAAAGAGATCAAAGTCATTGTGCTGGTTGCTGCGCCGGAAGGCGTAGACAAAACCCTGGAAGCCCATCCGGATGTAGAGATTTTCACCGCTTCACTGGACAGCCACCTGAATGAAAAAGGCTACATAGTGCCAGGCCTTGGCGATGCCGGCGATAAAATCTTTGGCACAGTGTAGGACATTCTGAATGTCCAATACGTCTTTCACATCGCTTAAAACCATAGTGAGCGGTGCCCAGATGCTGTTTGTCGCCTTTGGCGCGCTGGTACTGGTACCCTTGCTGACCGGCCTGGACCCCAACGTTGCGCTGTTTACCGCAGGCCTGGGCACTTTGGTGTTCCAGTTTGTGACGCGTGGTCAGGTGCCGGTTTTTCTGGCCTCTTCCTTTGCTTTTATCGCGCCCATCATTGCCAGCGTGCAGGTGTGGGGGATCCCCGCGACCATGGGTGGACTCATGGCTGCCGGGTTTGCCTATATTTTACTGAGCTTGCTGGTGCGCTTTAAGGGCGCTGACATCCTGCATAAAATCTTACCTCCTGTTGTTGTCGGTCCGGTGATCATGGTGATTGGCCTGGCGCTTGCCCCAGTCGCGGTTAATATGGCCATGGGCAAAAGTGGCGATGGCAGTGTGCAGCTGGTTGCCTACGAGCAGGCGATGGTCATTTCACTCTTGTCACTCGTTGTGACCTTAGTGGTTGCCGTCACCGCCAAAGGGATTTTTCGTCTCATTCCGATTCTGGCAGGGATTATCACCGGATATGCCTTATCGCTGTTTTTCGGCATAGTGCAGTTTGATGCCGTGACCAATGCCAGCTGGCTGGCCGTTCCCGCGTTTGTCTGGCCGGAGTTTTACTGGCCTGCCATCCTGTTTATGGTGCCCGTGGCGATTGCTCCGGCCATTGAACATATAGGCGATATGATGGCGATTAGTAACGTAACTGGTAAAGATTACCTGGAAAAACCCGGCCTGCACCGCACCTTACTGGGCGACGGCCTGGCCACCTCTACGGCCTCTTTGTTTGGTGGTCCACCCAATACCACCTACTCAGAAGTCACCGGGGCGGTGATGCTTACCCGCAACTTCAACCCTCAGGTCATGACCTGGACGGCAGTGATAGCCATCGTACTGGCCTTTGTTGGTAAGATGGGCGCTGGACTACAGACCATTCCAACCCCGGTTATGGGCGGAATTATGACCCTGCTATTTGGCTCTATTGCGGTGGTTGGTCTAAACACACTGGTTAAGTCAGACACTGACCTCAGTGCACCGCGTAACCTGAGTATCATCGCGCTGATCCTGGTATTCGGTATTGGTGGTATGCAACTTGGCAGCACCGAGTTTAGCCTGCAAGGGGTGAGCTTGTGTGCCATTTTGGGCATTGTGCTGAATTTGCTGCTACCCAATTCTAAGCAAGAAGACTAACTAAGTTGATAATAATGCTCAGCATAACCGGCTATGCTGAGCATTATAAAATCTAAAAATAAAATAAAGTGCTATCTATTCACCCTATATGCTGTATAGTGGGTCACAGATCAAACAGCTGAGCTATTAATGAATATTTAGTACAAGCTTTCCCAGTTTCTTTTCGATTCACTTCGTCATACTTACTCTGCGATATCTTTTCCTACATTACAGAATTAGTAGCTTCAATTTAAATTTTATCGATTATATCGAGGTATGTATGTCTAATAAAACAACTGGTTCAGTAAAGTGGTTTAACGAATCTAAAGGCTTTGGCTTTATCACACCTGACAATGGCGGCGCAGATGTGTTTGTACACTTCAGAGCAATTGAAGGTGATGGTTTTAAAACTCTGGTTGAAGGGCAAAAAGTAGCTTTCAATTCAGAACAAGGCGCCAAAGGCCCACAAGCTGCCAACGTCACCGCAGCTTAATCTAATAATAAAGAGATATGGTGTGTAAAATGCATATCTCTTTATTGACCCCCAGAAAAATAAGTCAAAAAGTTTTTACCTATTTCTGAACCTCCCATATAGAAAACCGGCATACAAAGTTAATCGTTATTACAGCATTATCAATTTGACAGGCCCGTATTTCTCATAAACCCCATCTATCAAATTGAGAGTAGCATGCGAAAATCATCAAAAAAGACAGCGAGTAAAGGGCGAAAAGTAAGTTTTGAAGAAAAACTTGAAAGAATGGTGAATGAATACCGCCAGGAAAAAGAGAGCCTTGAGTTATTAAGTACAGAGACATCTGAATATCAAAGTCAGCTTGAGAAGTGTAATCGGCTTTTTGCCAATGTAGAGCGCTTTGTTGGCCGAAATCGCTAACTTACTTGCTCTTGATTAGGCTTTTCTGCGCACTGAAGTTTGAGCTTAGATGAAAATGGAGAGCATTCTGAGCCTGCCACTGACTAGCCAAAGGATTTTCTGACCCGCTCTTCAAACTCCATTTCTTGATCGCGAAATGACTTAAGTAGCTTATAACTGAGCGGTAGCCGCCGGTGTGGCCGTGTCGTTTTTACCTTGCGATAACTCGGATGTTTGGAGAGATCAATCACCCCCATGGACCAACGCGCAAAGTTACGCTTTGGCAGTTCGTTAATGATCAGCGCGACCACTTCGGTATGCCTTGGATCTTGTTGAATATTCTTATACAAACGCTCAACATGATCTCTTTCACCTTCAATCACTTGCATGAAGTGATGTCCATCATAAAGTAACATACCGGAAATGCCATTGAGCTGATTAGTCGATTTGCAAAAACGATTTAACTCAACCAACTGCTCATCAGACAGAGGTGCAGTTACAGTGCTGACATAAATAAGCTCTATCAAGGCCATGGAAACCCCCTTGTTCACCCTGAAGATAAGCATAGTCGAACGCAGTTATTGCGCAAAACCAATTAATGGAACAAAAGGGCCGGCCTGAACACCTTATATGTATCAATAATGTAAACGTTAATTGGCCGGACACGGCTGCCAGGACGCTATAGGCCCAATCCGCCAGCCTGCTTAATTTGCGCTTGCGATAAATATACGTTGTGGAGCTGTGGGGAAGACAACGGGGCCAGGTTCACCCGGCCTCGTCAGCATAGAAAGGCATGCTCAGCGTGCTGAATTAAAAACTCGCAATCAGTCTGTCTGCTAACACAAAATACTGATTAAGGTGCTTTTTAGTCTGCTCTTTACGGTTTCTTTCTGAATTCAGGTGGATGTTTTCTACCACAACCGCAAGATCATCTGCGAGCTTTTTATTGTCGCCGATAAGGTTAAATGTGAAAAATTCAACGCTTTTCTCAAGCGTATACGTGATCACGTGGATCTGCTGTAACTCAGCTTCGTCCAGATCTCGTTTGCTTCTAATTTCTGAGGTTTTTTCAATGAAAATCTTTCTTGCATCTTCGATGGAAGTCACGTCTGCCACTTTAAGGTGTTGAATAGATTTTTCGCCCGATTCATCGCTGGCTTGTACCGTTGTTGAAAAAACAGCAGCCATAAGTAATACAATTAAAGTTCTCATTTTATCTCTCTATTGTTGAAATATAAGGGTCAATAGGGCGGTTTTTAATTGTTGGGTACTGATAAAACCGGCAACTGGAGGTGTATTTTAACAATCCCTTAGCCTCTTTAAAAGTTATCGGGATTGCACCTGATAGCCAGCGCGTGTTGCGATATTAAAACGTCACAGGCCAAAAACCGCTTGCTCTGATCTTACTAGACGTTCAAAACTGGAAAAAATTTATCATTTTCTCAAAAATCGCCGATTATTGAATTTGAGCCCGCCTCAGACAAACGTTTGAGCTCACCTTACTGACATAATGACCTGAGTGAAAACAGCATTGGTAACTGCTGGCTAAGGTACACGTTCAGCGAGCAAAGAGGAGATTGAATTAACCCACCATGCACTCAAGTCCAAACACTGCTTCTAACTTCAGCATGGTTCTTTGAATCTCAGCTATAAAAAACCCAGCTAAAAAGCTGGGTTATAAAAAGTGGGTCCCGTGGGCGGACTCTTAACTTGCATCAGTGCCACGCCCGGCGTGGGGCTCCAGTCCGACTCTATTTCACAGGAAGTAAATTTCAGTCATAAAAAACCCAGCTAAAAAGCTGGGTTATAAAAAGTGGGTCCAGTGGACGGGCTCGTACCTTGCATCAGTGCCACGCCCGGCGTGGGGCTCAAGTCCGACTCCACACAGCTTCAGTGTGTCGCCTTGAATTTCAGGCATAAAAAAACCCTGACCTAATCAGTCAGGGTTATAAAAAGTGGGTCCAGAGGGCGGACTCTTACCTTGCATCAGTGCCACGCCCGGCGTGGGGCTCAAGTCCGACACCACACTCGGCTAAACATTAAAATTCAGGCATAAAAAAACCCTGACCTAATCGGTCAGGGTTATAAAAAGTGGGTCCAGTGGGCGGACTCTTACCTTGCATCAGTGCCACGCCCGGCGTGGGGCTCAAGTCCGACACCACACTCGGCTAAACATTAAAATTCAGGCATAAAAAAACCCTGACCTAATCGGTCAGGGTTATAAAAAGTGGGTCCAGTGGACGGGCTCGTACCTTGCATCAGTGCCACGCCCGGCGTGGGGCTCAAGTCCGACACCACACTCGGCTAAACATTAAAATTCAGGCATAAAAAAACCCTGACCTAATCGGTCAGGGTTATAAAAAGTGGTACCAGTGGGCGGACTTGAACCGCCACGCCCGAAGGCAACGGATTTTGAATCCGTCATGTCTACCAATTCCATCACACTGGCATAATTTTTCTTTTATCTTCTAACTTAGAGAAAATAAAGAAAAACCACTTTGAGCTTAGGCTTTGTTTTATATGCCCTCGTCTCTATGCCCAGCATTATACAAATTGGCGGGAGGGTAGCAAGCGTTTTTTACAAAACGTCGTTCAAGTGCTTGGTAAATGAACAGCTGCTGAAAACTCGCCGGGTTTTTTAGTGTTAGATTAAAAATCAGGTAGAATAGGTCATATTCCGGCTTTAATGAGTGAACTAAATGGCTTCGTTTCCCCGTGCGGGTTTAACCCGTCGTCTTGCATCTCTGATCTATGATGGTCTGGTCGTGATTGCATTCGCAATGCTGTCTATGGTGGTATTTTTGTTAGTGATTGAGGGCTTTATCTCGGCAGGCTGGCTATCGCAAGGCAACCATGAAGACGTCTCGGCGCTGATCCAGGCCTCTCCTTTATTGTCCTTTTTACGTGGATTTGTGCTGATCGCCGTCTCAGTGCTGTTTTTTGCTTATTTCTGGACTAAGAGCGGCCAGACCATAGGCATGCGCGCCTGGCGACTGAAAGTGCAAACACCAGATGGCGAGCTGCTTAGCTGGCCCAGAGCCAGTGCACGGGCATTATGTGCGCTGCTGGGACTGGGTAACCTGCTGGTACTGATCGACTTTAAACACAAACGTGCGCTGCAAGATATGATCTGTGGCACCGAAGTCGTGGTATTAAGCAAAGAAGAAAACAAGCGCATTTACGATAGCCTGGACTAGCTTGCAAAGCTTAGAACAGCAACAAAAAAGCCTGACTGAGTCAGGCTTTTTTGAATGCGTTATCTTTGCTAACCACGCTGGCGATTAAGCAGGTAAAACGCCGTCGCGGTAAATAACACGCTGGGCATCACCGCGCCCACCACTGGCGGGATCTCGTAAACCATCACAATCGGGCCAAAAATCTCATTGCTGAGATGAAAAATAAGCCCCGTGATCACGCCCATAATAATCCGTGCCCCCATGCTGACCGAACGCAGCGGCCCGAAAATAAATGACAGGGCAACCAGCAGCATTACGGCAATGGTCAGCGGCTGCATAACTTTGCGCCACAGCGCCAGTTCATAGTTACTGGTATCCTGCTCATTTTGCTCGAGATACTGTAAATACGACCACAGGCCAGAAAACGACAATGCATCAGGCTCAACGGAAGCAACATCCAGCCTGTCCAGTGTAAGCTGAGAAGCATAAACAAGCGTTTGCGCATACTCTGTGCGGATCTGCTCTTGCTCAATAATGACTGCTTCAATGGCCCGTAACTGCCAGCCCTCGTCCGTTGCTGTGCCCGACTTAGCCCGGGTGATTTTCAGCAGGTTCAGATCATCATCAAAATGATAAATATTGATATTTTGCAGATTGCCGGACTTCTCGATATTCGCAATATTAATGAAATTACTACCATCTTTGGCCCACACGCCCTGCTGCGCCTCAAACACCTCGCCGCCATTAATTGCCTGATTGCGCAGCTGCTTAGCGGTTTGCTCTGCCTGAGGTGCCCCCCACTCGCCTAGCGCCATCATACACAGCGCCAGCACAATAGCCGACTTCATTACCGAGCCGATGATCTGTAACCGCGACATGCCTGCTGCCTGCATCACCACCAGTTCACTACTCGAAGCCAGCGCGCCCAATCCGGTCAGGCCGCCAATCAGCGCAGCCATGGGAAAGAACACCACAATATCGCTGGGCATGCTGTACAAAGTGAACAATAAGGCGTCCATCACTTCATAAGTACCCCGGCCCACTGAACGCAGCTGTTCAATAAATTTGATTAAGGTATTAATGCCCACAAATACCAGCAGCGCAAAGCCGGTGGTTTGCAAGATGCTACGCCCAAGATACCAGTCCAGCGTTTTCATCATTGTTGTGGCTCCCGTTTTAACAGCATGGAACGTACCCAGACACCAAAGGGTCGACCCTTGGCAATCAGATAAGCCCCAATAAACAACACGCACAAGTGGATCCACCACAGCCCGACCGAAGTCGGTACTTTGCCCTCTGCTACCAGGTATTTACCGGCATTAAGCAGAATAAAATAACCCAGATAAATACAAATCGCCGGCACCAGTTTGGCAAACTTACCCTGTCTGGGGTTCACCACACTGAGCGGCACCGCCAGCAAGGTCAGCAAAATAATCGAAATGGGCACAGACAAGCGCAGCTGGAACTGGGCAATGGCTTCTGGCGTTCCCATTTGCAGCAAGCTGGACGAAGGTAAATCTTCGAGCTTACGACGCCTCTGTTCTATTTCCTGCTCGCGGATCTGCACCTGATAGCTGCCAAATTCGGTCTTGTTCAGGGCCTGGCTAAAGCCGTCTGTTTCAAACCGCTTACCATCGCTGAGCACCAATTGTTGCTCGCCGGTGCCTTCTTCAACCACCCGGCCCTTCTGAGCAAAGACGATGCGCGCTGCCTGGTTTGACTCTCGGTCCGGCAGCTGGGCGACAAACACCCGGTTCAGCTCTTTACCCTGATCACTGGTGTTGTGAACAAAGACCACGGCTTTTTCGTTACCGGTTTGCTGGAAGCGCCCAGCCCGAATTTGACTAAGCCCGGACTCAGCATTGGCCTGCTCACGCAACTGGTTTTCTTTTTCACCGGCCCAAGGCGCCACATACAAGCTCAGCGCCGCCGCCATCAGTGCAATCACAAAGCTAGACACTAAGGTGACCCGCACCACATACCACTCACTGACGCCGCAGGCTTTCAGCACCGTCATTTCGCTGTCAGCATAGACCCGACTGTAGGCAAGAATGATCCCCAAAAACAAGCTCAATGGCAGGATATAGACCGCCAGTTTAGGCAAGTTCAGAGCAAGGAAAGACATAACAAGTTTACCGGGAATACCGCCACCTGAGGCTTCTGCCAGGATCCGGACAAACTTCTGCGAGATGAATATGGTCATAAGGGTCATAAAAACGGCGACCTGAGATTTTAAGATCTCAGCAGTCAGGTATCGAAAAATAAGCAATGTCCGCCCCTATAAAACGTCTCATTTCACTGGAATAGTGGGAAATTTTGAGTAAACTGGTTATTTTAATCACTTTATTATATGCCATCGGATCCAAATATCCTACTAAAGCAACTGGCTAAAGCGCCAAATGCGCGCATCAGTTGGCCATTTTTTAGTTCAGCACCCATCAGTGGAGTGGCTGAGGCATAAAAAGTTCAAAAAAGACAGCACATTGACTCAGGAGTCGCAATGGAATTCAGCGTAAAAAGTGGTAGCCCAGAAAAACAACGCAGTGCGTGTATTGTTGTTGGCGTATACGAACCACGCCGCCTTTCACCCGTCGGGGAACAGCTGGATAAAATCAGCGAAGGGTATATTTCTAACCTGCTGCGCCGCGGTGACCTCGAAGGTAAACCCGGCCAGGTGCTTTTACTGCATCATGTACCAAACGTGTTGAGTGAACGTGTGCTACTTGTAGGCTGTGGTAAAGAGCGCGAGCTCGACGATAAACAATACAAACAGATCATCGACAAAACCATCAGCACCCTAAATGATACCGGCTCAATGGAAGCCGTGTGCTTTTTAACTGAGCAACATGTTAAAGGGCGCGATACTTACTGGAAAGTGCGCCAGGCTGTTGAAACCACCCAGGACAGCCTCTACACCTTTAACCAGCTAAAGAGTAAAAAGAGCGAAGCGCGTCGTCCGCTGCGTAAAATCGTCTTTAACGTCCCTACGCGTCGCGAACTGCCCATTGGCGAAAGCGCCATCGAGCATGGCCTGGCCATCGCTGCAGGCGCAACCTTGTGTAAAGATGTTGCCAACATGCCACCCAATATCTGTAACCCGCGCTACTTAGGTGAGCAGGCGCAGGCACTGGCTGATGAGTTCGACAACGTTACGGTTAACCTGGTTGGCGAAAAAGAAATGGAAGAGCTGGGTATGCATTCTTACCTGGCGGTTGGCCGTGGCAGCGCCAACGAGTCCGTGATGTCGGTGATCCACTACAACGGCGCACCGCAAAAACAAGCCCCAATTGTGTTTGTGGGTAAAGGCCTGACATTTGATTCAGGCGGTATTTCAATCAAGCCTGGCGAAGGCATGGACGAGATGAAATACGACATGGGTGGTGCCGCAGGCGTACTGGGCCTGATGCGTGCCGTGGTACAAATGCAACTGCCGCTGAACGTGATTGGCGTGCTGGCTGGCTGTGAAAACATGCCAAGCAGCAACGCTTATCGTCCTGGTGACATCCTGACCACTATGTCTGGTCAGACGGTTGAAGTACTCAATACCGATGCGGAAGGCCGCCTGGTATTGTGTGATGCACTGACCTACGTAGAAGCGTTTGAGCCAGAAGTAGTCGTGGATGTGGCAACCCTGACCGGTGCCTGCATTATCGCGCTGGGTCATCACGCAACGGGTTTGTTGTCGAACCACAACCCGCTGGCCCATGACCTGTTAAAAGCGTCTGAGCAAAGTGGTGACCGCGCATGGCAGCTGCCTTTGTGGGATGATTATCAGGAACAACTGAAGAGCCCGTTTGCCGATTTCACCAACCTGGGTGGACGCGCAGCAGGTACTATCACTGCCGCTTGCTTCTTGTCTAAGTTCACTAAGAAGTACAACTGGGCACACCTGGATATCGCAGGTACAGCCTGGCGCAGTGGTGCCAATAAAGGTGCAACCGGTCGTCCGGTGCCTATGTTAATGCAATACCTGCTTAATCGTGCTGATGTAACCGAACAGCCGCAGGATTAATTCCCGACGCGGCGCAGGATGTCGCGCACCACGTTGATTGATGAAAGCCGTATTCTGTGTCAGAATGCGGCTTTATTTTGAACGCTGTGTCAGATGCTGATTTACCCGCTATGACAGGGCGTTTCGCTAGCTAGAAAACCACATGTCATGACCATCAACGCACGCTTTTTTGTATTAAAGCAAGATAATGAGCCGGGCAAACCAGTGCCGGCTCATTTTGATCTCGCCGCACGCAGCGCCGCTAAGCTGTATCGCGCCGGACAACGTGTCTTTATTTACGTAGACAGCGTTGAAGATGCCCATGCGGTTGACGAGCACTTGTGGTGTTTTGAGGCCGACAGTTTTGTGCCTCATAACCTGCAAGGCGAAGGCCCCAAAGGGGGCGCACCGGTCGAGATCGGCCAAATGCCACCGGTTGGCAGACGCACCATTTTAATTAACCTGGCACAACAGCTGCCAGATTTTGTGCGCCGATTCGACAAGATCTATGATTTTGTGCCGGTTGAAAGCAATGCCAAACACGCGGCACGCCAGCGGTTCATGCAACTGCGTCAGCTCGGCGCTGAAATTTCAACCAAAGAAATTGACAACTAAAGTATTTTTTAAGGTTCTGTGTAATGGATAAAACCTATAATCCGCAAGATATCGAACAGTCTTTGTACCAAGGCTGGGAAGAGAATGGCTACTTTAAGCCATCAGGTCAGGGCGATGCCTATTCGATCATGATCCCGCCACCGAATGTCACGGGTAGCCTGCACATGGGCCACGCTTTCCAGGACACCATCATGGACACCCTGATCCGCTACCAGCGTATGCAGGGCAAAAATACTTTATGGCAGGTGGGAACGGACCACGCCGGTATCGCAACCCAAATGGTGGTTGAGCGCAAGCTGGCAGCTGATGAAGGCAAAACCCGCCACGACCTGGGCCGCGACGAATTCATCGACCGCATCTGGCAGTGGAAAAACGAATCTGGTGGCACCATCACCAAGCAGCTACGTCGCCTTGGCGCATCGGTAGACTGGGACCGTGAGCGCTTTACCATGGACGACGGCCTGTCAGAAGCGGTGAAAGAAGTGTTTGTGCGTCTGTATAAAGACGACCTGATCTACCGTGGTAAGCGCCTGGTTAACTGGGATCCAAAACTGCACACCGCAATTTCTGATCTGGAAGTAGAAAACAAAGACAAGCAGGGCCACATGTGGAACCTGCGCTACCCGCTGGCCGATGGCGTTAAAACCAAAGATGGCAAAGACTACATAGTCGTTGCAACAACGCGTCCGGAAACCATGCTGGGCGACACCGGTGTAGCCGTAAACCCGGATGATGAGCGTTATCAGGACCTGATCGGCAAAGAGATCTTACTGCCAATCGTCAACCGCCGTATTCCAATCGTTGCCGATGAGCACGCCGATATGGAAAAAGGCACCGGCTGTGTAAAAATCACGCCGGCTCACGACTTTAACGATAACGAAGTCGGTAAGCGTCACCAGCTGCCTATGATCAACGTATTCAACAAAGATGCGGCAATCCTAAGCGAAGGCGAAACCTTTACGTTTGATGGCAAACCACTGGAGCTGGATGCGCCATTACCAGAGCGCTTCCATGGCCTGGACCGTTTCGATGCCCGTAAGCAAATTATTGACGAGTTTGAGCAAGCCGGCCTGCTGGAAAAAATCGACGACCACAGCCTGACCGTGCCATACGGCGACCGCTCTGGTGTCGTCATTGAGCCGCTGCTGACTGATCAATGGTATGTACGCGTTGCGCCACTGGCTGAGCCGGCAATCAAAGCCGTTGAAGACGGCGACATTCAGTTTGTGCCTAAACAGTATGAAAATATGTACTTCTCCTGGATGCGTGATATTCAGGACTGGTGTATTTCTCGTCAGCTTTGGTGGGGACACCGTATTCCGGCCTGGTACGACAACGAAGGCAATGTATACGTTGGCCGCGACGAAGCCGAAGTACGCCGCGACAACAACCTGGCAGACGACGTGGTGCTGAGCCAGGACGATGATGTACTGGATACCTGGTTCTCCTCTGCCCTGTGGACCTTCTCAACCCAAGGCTGGCCAGAGAATACTGACGATTTGAAGATGTTCCACCCGTCAGACACGCTGGTAACCGGTTTCGACATCATTTTCTTCTGGGTTGCTCGTATGATCATGATGACACTGCACTTTGTGAAAGACGACCAAGGCAAGCCTCAGGTACCGTTTAAAACCGTTTACGTGACCGGTCTGATCCGCGACGAAAATGGCGACAAGATGTCAAAGTCGAAAGGTAACGTACTGGATCCACTGGACATGATCGATGGTATCGATCTGGAAAGCCTGGTTCAGAAGCGTACCGGTAACATGATGCAGCCACAACTGGCCGCTAAAATTGAAAAGAACACCCGCAAGACCTTTGCCGATGGTATTGAAGCGCACGGCACCGACGCGCTGCGCTTTACCCTGGCGGCCATGGCCTCAACCGGTCGTGATATCAACTGGGATATGAACCGTCTGGAAGGGTATCGTAACTTCTGTAACAAGCTGTGGAACGCCAGCCGTTACGTGCTGATGAACACCGAAGAGCAGGATTGTGGCTTCAACGGTGGCGAAATGCAGGTATCTCTGGCCGATCGCTGGATTTTGGGCCAGTTCCAGAACACAGTGAAAACCTTCAGTGAGCACCTGGACAACTACCGATTTGACCTGGCCGCGAACACCATTTATGAGTTCACCTGGAACCAGTTCTGTGACTGGTATCTGGAGCTGACCAAGCCAATTCTGTTCAAAGGCAACGAAGCCCAGCAACGCGGTACACGTCATACCCTGATCACGGTTCTGGAAGGCCTGCTGCGTGTTATGCACCCGCTGATGCCTTACATCACAGAAACCATCTGGCAGCGTGTTGCACCGCTGGCTGGGATCGAAGCCAACACCATCATGCTACAGAGCTTCCCGCAGTTTGATGCGTCGCAGGTAGACACACAAGCGATGGAAGACCTGGAGTGGGTTAAGCAGTTCATCCTGGCTATTCGTAACATCCGTGGTGAAATGGACATCAGCCCAAGCAAACCGCTTAGTGTACTGCTGGCTAATGTGTCTGAGCAGGATCAGCGTCGTCTGGATGACAACCAGGCCTTCCTGAGCTCACTGGCTAAACTGGAAGACATCAAGGTACTGGCAAGCAAAGACGATGCACCGGCATCGGCAACTGCTTTTATTGGCGATTTGGAGATCATGATCCCAATGGCGGGCCTGATCGACGTCGAAGCCGAAATGGCCCGTATCGCCAAGCAGCTTGAAAAGGCAGAAAAAGGTCTGGCACAGGTTGAGAAAAAGCTGGCAAATGAGAAGTTCGTCAACAACGCTCCTGCTGCGGTACTCGACAAAGAAAAAGCCAAACTGGCCGAGTACAGCGATGCCAAAGCTAAGTTGCTTGAGCAAAAAGCGAAAATCGAAAGCCTGTAACAATCATTAATTGTTGTTTATTTTAAAAAAGGAAGCCGCTAAGCGGCTTCTTTTTTTTAGGCCTTCAGTACACTCTATTTAGTTTATAAAAGCAGGCAGGACCCGTTCAGCAACAAGCTGCTGAGTGCATTCTCAGACGCATGAGCTGTGACGACCATGATCATATCCAGCTCTTTTATCAGCATAATATATATACCTACAACACGAAACCAGTGTCACGGCATTCTGTTTTTAGTACAAGTGGCCTGCGATAAACACCTTAGAAAGATAAAAAGTGGGTAATTACACCGCATATTAGATAATTAGAGATCAGTCGAGCGCGATCAGGTATGGGCTTTAACTAACTGTATTTTATTAATGAGAGTAAATTCGGTTTTTAGCCACCAATGACACAGAAACGCCTCGGTGAGGCGTTTCGTAAAGACATTTTAGTAAGTGGGCTTACAAAGTTTGCTCGCACCCATACATACCACAAGTGTTAGCAACACAGTGAGTATGGCCTAAACCACTGTATGTATCACCTTTGCTGCTATTAATATCCGTACCTCCAGCAACTTGAGGCGTCATATTGCGCGGCATGTTATTGCTGTCTGAAGAAAGGCTTTTCATTTTTTTCTTGTTTAACTTTAAGTTCATAGTCATTTCCTTTGTTGATTAAGTTAATCGCACCCGGTTTAGGTGCAAATAAAAACATAACCAAAAAATAAACACAGATCAACAACTCAAAAGAAACATAAAACCAACAAAAAAAACAAAAAAATTACCCACCACCAGCATTGGCGCAACACCAGCCATCATTAGGGAATAGCATAAGTAGTCTAAAAATAGCGCTAGTTCTCATTTTAATTGGCATCACAACTCAGCGCCTCTGAACATTAGTTTATATACACAGGTATCTTTTCAGGTAGAAACCTTTCTCCAATCACATATCAGTCGGATCTTTTAGACCTAAACCTCCTAACCACCAACAAATTAATTAACCAAATATCAAAATTAACAACCTTGCACTCTCAAATGTAACAATATAGGGTACAGAAAGAAACAGGGACAAACATAATTAAGAAGAATCCAAATTCATGATAAAAACCAAACTCACCATGCTGGCCACGCTTATCGCGGCCTCACACAGTGTGCCCGTTTCGGCTGCCGATTATCCACTGATGCCGGGCGATCCGCTGGTATCTCACCAGTGGCACCTGCAAAATACTGGTCAGGCTGCGTTTTCAGAGCGCGGCGGTCAGGCTGGCGAAGATATGAACCTGTCGCTAACCCATGCACTGGGTATTATGGGCACTGGCGTTACCGCAGCGGTCATTGACGGCGCGGTCGAACTGACCCACCCAGACTTGCGCGATAATGTGCGTCCGGGTTCATGGAACTTTACCACCAACACGCCAGATCTGGTGCCCGGAGGCCCCACTGATCGTCACGGCACCTCAGTTGCGGGCATTATCGCCGCCAGCGCTTTCAATGGCATTGGCGGGCGCGGCATCGCACCACGCGCTGGTATAGTGGGTTTTAACCTGATCTCATCAGGCAACTACAACACCGCTAACTGGCTTCAGTCTCACGGCATGTATTCCGATGGTTACAATAAACACTCGTTTGATTTTCCGCGTATATTTAACCAAAGCTATGGCCGAACTTTATCTGCACCAGTCGGCTTCGACTACGACGAAGATCCTTGGCTTAAAACCTATGAAGATGCGCAGGAAGAGATCACCCGCGCCACCCATGGTGGCCGCGGCGCTTTGTTCGTAAAGTCTGCCGGTAATGGCTACACCAGCCAGAGATATACCGATCCGCGTTTTGGCTCTGGTTATTTGCGCTTTGATAACAAAAACCACGGCTTGCCACTACAGAACGTCAACCTGGAGCGCATGGACACCTCGTTCTGGAACCTGGTGGTTTCGGCCTATAACGCCGATGGCCAGCTTTCCTCCTACTCCACCGTGGGCTCGGCCGTGTTTGTATCGGCCACAGGTGGCCAGTACGGGGTCTATTCACCAGCGATGATCACCACAGACCTGAGTGGCTGTGAGGCGGGTTACAACCCGGCATATGGCCGTAACGCGCTGCACGGAGGTCATCCACTGGATCCCACCTGCGATTATGGTGCGCGCTTTAACGGTACTTCGTCTGCCGCACCCAGTGCTGCCGGTGCCATCGCCCTGATCATGTCGGCAAACCCGGCGCTGACATGGCAAGATGTTCGCCATATCCTGGCCTCCACGGCACGCAAGATAGATGCAGAGCACCCAGGTGTTTCGCTGCCATTTAACAATGCCCAGGGCGAAACCGTCAGTTACCAGGCCATTGATGTGTGGCAAACCAATGCTGCTGGCTACGCGTTCCACAATTACTATGGCTTTGGTGCCGTAGACGTTGACGCAGCGGTCAATATGGCGCGATTCTACAACCAGAATCTGGGGCAATTTACTCAGACTGAGCGCTTTGCGGTGAATGCAAATGCAGAGATACCAGATGGTGATGTGAATGGTGTGCAGAGCACCTATCTTTCCGCAGAAGAAATGACGGTTGATGCCGTTCAGGTGCGCGTGAATATCGACCACACCAGCACCCGAGACCTGGCAATCGAGCTAATTTCTCCATCGGGTACTCGCAGCGTGATCATGACCCCACGTACCGGAACCATCCTGGGTAAAAATGGCATGGAAAACTCCCAGATGCTGACCCACCATTTCTATGGTGAGCCGGCCCAAGGCGAATGGACGCTACGCGTGATTGATACCGCAGCCGAAGATGAATACTACCAGTTTGACCCCAGTGCTGCGGGTGTGCCCAACGTCAATATGGTGCACAAAAACAACCTCGAAAATGGCTTGCTGAAGTCATGGGACATTCGCTTTATTGGTCGTAAATAAGGAGCACCGACATGAAAAAACGCTTAATCACCACCGCAATATTTGCCTGCGGCATTTCAGTTGCCAGTGCGTCCACCAACGAAGTGTATGAGGCAAAACCGCTCAGCGCGAGCACCATGCAAACGCTCAGTCTGAATGGTAAAACGTATCAAACGGCCAGCGCTAATTTACAGGCTGGTACATCTCTGATTGATGCAAAATCTGGTGCCGCCTACACCCTGACCGGAGAAGTGGTCGCCGAGCTGGAACCGGTGCTCAACGCCAGTGAATTTGCCAAAGCTCATGACCTGAATTTGGTGTATGTGCGAGGCAGTCGCGCTATTTTCACCGCGGATACAGGTGCAGACTTGCGCGAATTTAAAGCTCGAATTGCGGCTTTAAGTGGCGTGCTCAGTACTCAGTTCGGTATTGATATCGAAGGCCTGGAGGCAGAATAACCTCTGGCGAAAACCCAGCACCACCTGGTGCTGGGTTGTTGTTATTTTTTGTTTTTTTGCCCACCCAGCCAGTTTATCCGATACAAGTCGCGTCGTCTGTCTAGATAGTTTCTGACCGAGCCTTCGTGGCGCAGCTCATGCAGTTTTTCTAAATCCAGGTCAACTATCAAGGTCATTTCCGTATTAGGGGTGGTTTCTGCCATGGTCGCATCATGAGGAAAAGCAAAGTCTGAAGGGGAGAATACCGCTGACTGCGCATACTGAATATCGGCTCCATCCACTTTGGGCAGGTTGCCCACACTGCCCGCCGTCACCACATAACATTCATTCTCGATGGCCCGGGCCTGTGCACAACAGCGTACCCGCAAATAGGCGTTTTTGGTATCTGTCCAAAATGGCACAAAGAGAATTTGCATGCCTTGCTCTGAAAGCAACCGCGCCAGCTCCGGAAACTCCACATCGTAGCAGATCAGGATCCCGATTTTACCAAAGTCGGTGTCAAAGACATTCAGGTTGTCGCCGCCTTGCATGATCCAGGCGCTTTTTTCGTAAGGGGTTGGGTGAATTTTAGTTTGCGACTCGATGGTGCCATCGCGACGGCAGAAATACGACACATTGTAGAGCGCTTTGTCTTCAATCACCGGAATTGAGCCCGCAATAATGTTGATATTGTAACTGACCGCCAAATGCGAAATGGCCTCAACCACTTCATTAGAAAATTCAGCCAGTGCTTTGATGGAATCGAGCGAATTATCATGGGCCTCAATGCCCATTAACGGGGCGTTAAATAGCTCAGGCAACAGAGCCAGATCGCATTGATAATCCGCCAATGCATCGATGAAGAACTCTACATGCTGGGTCAGCTCTTCGACAGAATTAAGTGGCCGCATTTGCCACTGCACGCAGCCCACCCGGGCAGACTTTTTAACCGCGCCAAACAGAGGCGACTCATTGCGCTCATAATAAAGATTGGTCCACTCCAGCAAGGTCGCATAGCCTTTCGATTCCTTGTCTTCGGGCATATATTTATTAAGGACACGTTTCACCTCAAAGTCGTTAGACAGCTGAAAACTCAAAATGGGGTCGTAAATTTCTTTCTTTTTAACCAGCTCAATGTATTTTTGTGGCGACATTTCGCTGGCGTAGTGCTGATAGTTGGGAATACGCCCGCCTGCGACAATCGACTTAAGATTGAGGTTCTGGCACAGCTCCTTTCTGGCCTCATATAGACGCCGCCCAAGGCGCATGCCCTGATAATCTGGGTGAACAAACACCTCAGCCCCATAGAGTACATCGCCGAGCGGATCATGCGTTGTCAGGTAGGCATCACCGGTTATCTCATCGTAGGTGTGGTGATCGCCAAATTTGTCGTAATCCACAATCAATGAAAATGCCGCGGCCACCACTTTACCGTGGTCTTCTATGCAGATCTGGCCTTGTGGAAAGCTGGAGAGCTGAGCCCTGAACTGTCTCTGTGAAGGCGCACCGCCGAGGTTAGGATAGACAATTTCCATCACCTCTTTGAGATCATCATAATCATCCGCCTCCAGGCTGCGCAGATTGAGTTTATGTTCAAAGTTTTCAGTTAAATTACTGTCGCTCATTGTGTCTCCTGCTCATTTTACTTGTACTTTATAATAGGGTATTGGCGCTGCATTTGCGTATTCAAGTGCCTGCGGCCAATATGAGCTTCCCTACTCAGCACGCGCCAGCCAGGCCATAACATTAAGCAAAAACCCCTCATTGTGCTCGGCCCCGGCGCTGTTCATGCCGTATATTTTGCCACTGTCGGCATCGCGCTGAGACGAGAACATCATGCCTTCAGCAAAGACTGCAACTCGGCCTTTGCCAAGCTCCAGCACTGCCCCCTGACTCCAGCCATCCACAGCAATGCGCGGCGTATCGGCGGTGACCTGAAAGGGGATCTTGGGGGTCACAGACGTCGCGCCAGGGCCCAAAGTTAGTAATGAAGTCGCGCCATCCGGCACTTTAAAAGCCGATCCGCCAAATGAACGCACCTGTTCAATTTGACCGGATGGCGGCTCTGCCACCGCAGCGGAGGCTGCCCCACCCACGGCACCGGTTACCCCAAACCCGGTCATAGACGTTGCCCCCGGCAGCTTTCTCAGTGCCGGCACCACGGCCAGCGTGATTGCATGGGGTGCCAGGGTTTTATCTGTGATGCTAAATTGTGCGTCGCTAACATGGCCATGGCTGAACTCAATACCCAGCGCTGTGGTGAGATTGTCTATCACTCTGGGAAACGGGGTGTGATCGGCAACCAGAAACAACGCGCCGCCTTGCTCTATCCAGCGCAACAGCGCGGCAACCTCTGGTGCTGTGAACGCGCTACCAAATGGCGGGTTAAAGTCGCTGCGCTGTCGGTCCAGCGCGTTGGCAATTACCAGAATATCGGCCTGGTTAAGGTGTGCCTCGGTAAACGGCTGCGTGCTGGCTTGCACGGTATAGCCATCACTTTGTAAAACGTCAGTAAATGCCCGATAACGGCCATTCATAGTGAGAAAGTTATGGTGTGCTTCATCGAATAAGACGAGTGGGCTGTTATCCGATGAGAAACGACGTTCGGTGTTTTGCGGGGTAAAATCCGGGTCGGCCTGCTGATTGCTATCGCTGCAGGCGCTCAGCCCCAGTGCCAACAAGCCCGTTGTCAGCGTATTGGCTAACCAGTTCATTGTACTGTCCTTATTTATCAGTCGCACCTGGCCAAGTATTAGCAAAGATCCACGCGACTTGCCAGCAAAGGACAGTCATTTACACGCTCGCTTAGTCTGTTACCCAGAGCAAGCGTGTCTGGTTAAAACCCGTTAGCGAATGCCAATGCTCTTGCGAATTTTGGCCATTTGCTCTTGCAGGCTGTGTTGAATATCACGTACCTGCTGATTTGAGCCATTCACCTGTTGCTTCATCGTTGCCATGGCACTGCTGAAGTTATCCACCAGGGAGCTTTGCTGTTGAGCCAGCTCCATTGCATGCTCTGCCACCTGGTTGGCACTCTGTGCCCGCTCGGCAACGCCTTCTGAGTTGCTCTTGAGCTCCTGGGCATGCTCGGTCTGCTGCTGTGCTTCATCAGCCAGCGCGCTGATCTGCGAAGATACCTTGCTTGAATTATCGCTGAGAATCGTCAGCTGCTCATTAATGTCGGACAGCGAATCCTGGGTTTGCTGCGCCAGCTTACGGACTTCATCGGCGACCACGGCAAACCCGCGGCCGTGCTCTCCGGCCCGCGCCGATTCAATGGCGGCGTTCAGCGCCAGTAAGTTGGTTTGTTCTGCAATGGTGCGGATCATTTCAATGACCTTACCGACATCCGCAACGCCATTGAGTAACTCATTAAGGCTAGACAAGCCCTGCTCCACGCGCTGCTGGGTGCTGGAACTGGCGCTCAGCATTGACTCGGCATAGCCGACACTTTGCTTCATAGCAGAGAAGGTTTCACCGGCGTTATCCGCCACCTGCTGGTTAATGTCGCTGGCTTCAACACCCAGCGCTTTGATCTCATCGAGTTGTTGCTGGTTTTGTTCTACCTGGGTTGAAGTGGTCTCAGCCAGCGCACTGATGCTGGCCAGGTTGGTGTTCATATCCTGCATAAAGTCGTTGATCACTGCCAGCATTTGCTCGCGCTCTTCGGCTTCGCCACGTTGACGCTCAATCAGCTGATTGAAATAACTGGCAATCTCACCAATCTCGGTGTTGGCATTCTGGCTGTCGATGTTTTTAAGTTCATTGCTTTCAATCAGGAAGGCAAAGCCATTACGAAGCTGACGCAGTGGCGTCAGTACCTGGCTAAACTGCACGATATACACAGCAATGGCCAGTAACACCAGCAAGCCAATGGCCACACCAAAGATAGTAAAGACGTTTTGCTTGAGTGTGTTTTGCTCCGCCTGCAACGCCTCCTCAGCGCTCAATACCAGCGCCGAAATGGCCTTAATATCGCCCCGTAATTGCGCCATCCCCTGCTGACGTTGCTCGGCCTGCGCCAAAGTATTTTCCAGGTCACGGCTGAAACGTTTAGGCCAGCTACCTAGCTCAGCCTTGATCTCCAGCGCTAGATCTTCGGCTTCGGCACCAAGGAATAGCTCATCTTCGTCAATTTCGCTCATCACGCCCAGGTTATCCAGACGCTCTATCTGTTGCGCCAGCTCCTGAAGGCGACGCACACTGCTCATCAGGTTTTGCCGGGTTTGCTGTTCAAAGTGGATCACCAGCTGATAGGTGTAAATGCTGAGGTTGGTTACTTCGCCGTAGTAATCGGATGCCAGCGCATAGTAGCGCGGCGCCAGTGGATGCTCAGACGCTTTAGCGGTGTAGCTCATTAACGACGATGCCGAGCCCGACATCTGCCTGATGGCGTTATCAAGCAACGCCATTTCATTGCCAGACAGCTTGCCCAGTGCACGATATTTACCGTTTATGTCGCCATCCAGTGCATCCAGCCTGTTGGTCATATCCCCGGCAAGTGATGAAGGCAACGCTGTCAATTGTTGCTGTTTAAGGGTGCTTATTTGTTCGCTGGCTTTGCTGAGCTCCTGGCTGTCGCCGGTGCCCAGATAATCTTCGATCGTACCGGCTAAATCGATCAGTATGGTGTTTTTCAGCGTAACATAAGCGTTGTTTTGTTTGTCTAATTCACTAAAGACCTGACTGGCCCAGAACAAAGTGGCAGCCAGCACGATACTGGCAAGCGCCAGTAACACGGCAAGCAGCCGGGTAAAGGTAGAAACACGCATAGATACTACAGCCATATTGATTCAAATTCGGGCGTAGACTATTAATGTTTTATGACAATTTAATGTAAAGCGCTCATAAAACGAGCAGACGTTTTTAAAAACATACTTTTGGCGTAGGTGGACTCTCTACCTTTTACAGGAACTTTACTTCATACAGATGACATGCAGTGTCAAAGGTGGTTCGGCTGTCTTTCTGCTGCCGCCAAAATCTATTTAAGCCGCCATTTTTATGGCTTTTACTTACGGCTCTTACCGAGAGTATTCTGCTACTTGTTACTCAGCCGATATGTCGTCTCGCCGTCGTTGAACACATTGCCGGTGATTAACAATCACCGTCATCGAGCCTCCAGATCCATCATCCCAGTCTCCACCTCAGTCATCCCGGCCTTCACCTCAATCATCCCGGCCTCCACCTCTGTCATCTCGGCCTCCACCTCTGTCATCCCGGCCTCCACCTCTGTCATCCCGGCCTCCGAGCCGGGAACCATAAAAATTGAGCAAAAGCCACCAATGATCCACTGAGTCGCCTGATAGCAGTTCCCGCATCAAGTGCGGGAAGACAGGTAGAGGGTTTAGGTATGGGTGCAATTGATAACTCCTGAGTCGCCTGATAGCAGGTCCCGCATCAAGTGCGGGAGGACCGGTAGAGGGTTTGGGTATGGGTGCAATTGATAACCCCCTGAGTTGCCTGATAGCAGGTCCCGCATCAAGTGCGGGAGGACCGCTAGAGGGTTTGGGTATGGGTGCAATTGATAACCCCCTGAGTGCCTGATAGCAGTTCCCGCATCAAGTGCGGGAAGACAGGTAGAGGGTTTGGGTATGGGTGCAATTAATAATCCCTGAGTCGCCTGATAGTGGTTCCCGCATCAGGTGCGGGAGGACCGGTAGAGAGTTTGGGTATAGGTACAATTAATAATCCCTGAGTCGCCTGATAGCAGTTCCCGCATCAGGTGCGGAGGACCGGAAAGGATCTGGGAGTTGGTGCAATTTTCGACACCGTGAGCCGCCTGTGCGTAACGCTCAAATCGAGTGCGAGATAACAGGCAGAGTTTTGGAGAATGCTTTTACTTCATCGCGGCTTTCACATACACATCAAAACGGTTCTTTTTAGTTTCGATCTGCATACTGGGCTTTTGCTCGTTCAGGAAGGGCGCGTAATCGGGGCGTTTCACCACCACGCGTTTGGTGGCCAGCTCATAGGCAAACGGTAGCAAAGCATCGGCATCGGCATCCCCGCCAACCAGCGACTGGAATACCCGCATTTCTTTTTTAACCTGGGCAGATTTTTCACGATGCGGAAACATAGGATCCAGATAAACCACATCCGGATTTAATTCACTCTCGGCCAGCAGGTCGTGGCTGGAGCCGAAGATCATGCGCATATTTTGCTGCATCCAGCTGCCTATTTCACTGTCCTGATACGCACGCTCCAGGCCATCAAACAGCAGTGCTGCCACCACCGGGTGACGCTCGTGTAAGATCACTTCGCAGCCCAATGCAGCCAGCACAAAGGCATCGCGTCCAAGTCCCGCAGTGGCATCTAACACCACGGGAGTGGCGCCTTTATTCAACCCCACTGCCTTGGCAATGGCCTGCCCTTTGCCGCCACCAAACTTACGACGATGGGCACTGGCACCGGTCACAAAATCAACCCGGATACCGCCTAATTTAGGTTCATCCAGTTTTAATAACTGCAAACCGGCCTCATCATAGGTCAATCGAAAGTTAAGATTGGCCTGCTGCCAGCTTTGCAGGGCAAACTGTTGCTCGATACGCTCAAGATAAGGTCGGTTTTCAGCAAAAGGGGTATGGATGATCAACAGCAGGCTCCGCAGGTTTAAACACGGAGATTATATCTGGATCATCACAGTTATGAAAACTTTGTAGTACTAGGCGTTATGCCCGTTTAAAACAGCTCTATGTCGGTCTGTGCCGGTACGTCTTCTTCGCCCCAGGGTTTGGCCATCTGATTTAAGCTCTGGATCAGCTCATGGCGTACTTCGGTGATCTCGCCCAGCTTGTAGCGGATTATCGAAAAATCATCGTTGATCAGCGAAAAGTGCTCAAATAATTGCTTTGCCTCTGCCTGCTTGCCATTGGCCTGATCGCTGCTGACATACGCTGAAAACTGCGCCAGTTTGTCGTTGTATGCACTTGCTACCTCTCCCAGCTGGTCGCTCAGCTCCTCAAAGGCCAGGCCAATTTGCTCCACTTTTGTTAGTGCCACTTCACTGACTTCCATATCCTTGATTTTGGCGTTGGTGGCTTCCAGAATGTGCGGCAGCAGATCTTTATAGCGTCCGTATAACCCCGCATCATCCGTTGGCATGTTTTTAATCAGCAAAGACACTTTGGGATAGTTAATGATAGTGCGACGACCAAAATCGACAAAGCGGTCGCCATTGCGGTGTTTTTCCAGGAGCTCTTGCTCCAGCGGCTGAATTGCCCCTTCCTGCGAGTAAAACACTTCGCTGTCGTGATACCAAAATGCCACCGCCACCTGAAGCTGCAAGGGCACGAAAAATTCAAAAAAGTACTCCGACAGCGTACTCAAATCATGGGCATGATACGACTGGCCCACATAACGCATAATACGACCCATATCGCCCGAATCCGACATGGCAATTTCAGCCGTGATCTGGGCTTTTTGCACATCCTGCTTTAGTTTAAGCGACTGGCGGCGATACTCGTCCAGTACTTTGATCCGTGCCAGCATTTCATCGCTGTCGAACGGTTTAACAATATAGTCGGCCCCACCGGCGTTGTAGCCACGCATGCGCTCTGAGATAGCGCTTTTAGACGACAGAAACATTACCGGAATATCACACAACTGCGGATTGGCTTTCAGCCGCTCACACACCTCAAAGCCGGAAGGACCAGGCATTTCAATATCGAGCAGGATGATATCCGGGCGCTGCTGCGCCGCCATTTTCAGCCCTTCTTCGCCACTGTAAGCGTGAATGACTTTGCAACTGTGCAATAAGGATTGTTCAACAATGTGGTGTACCAGTTTATCGTCATCAATGGCCAGTACTAAATTGCTCATGCAGCGGTCCCTACAAGGTTGGTTCTTTAAAACAGCATAGCGTGAACTGTCAAATTTGCGAATGGAAAACACCACACAAAGTGCTTATGTGGTGTTTTTAAGTCGGCTCTGGTGGCATGCGGGGAACAGGTGTTCAAAACGCCACCAAAATGCAGCGCTTACGCTGCTTTTTCGATACCACTGTGGCGCAGCAATGCATCTACACTTGGCTCGCGACCACGGAAGCGGGTAAACAGGGCCATAGGCTCTTCTGAACCGCCCTTCTCCAGGATATGCTGCATAAAATCAGCCCCCGTCTGGCGATTGAAAATCCCCTCTTCTTCAAACCGTGAAAAGGCATCCGCAGACAATACTTCGGCCCACTTATACGAGTAGTAACCCGCGCTGTAGCCACCGGCAAAAATATGGCTAAAGCTGTGCTGGAAGCGATTGAACTCAGGCGCTTTGACCACGGCGGTTTTTTCTCGTACGGCATTCAGCGTTTGCTGGATCTGGCACGGTTTGGCCGGATCGTAATCGGCATGAATATGGAAATCAAACAAGGAAAACTCGAGCTGGCGCAGCATCTGCATCGCTGACTGGAAGTTTTTCGCCGCCAGCAGTTTGTCGAGTAGCTCTTTTGGTAAAGGCTCACCCGTTTCATAATGACCAGAAATAAAGGCCAGTGCTTCTTCTTCGTAGCACCAGTTCTCCAGGAACTGGCTGGGCAGCTCCACGGCATCCCAGGCAACACCATTGATCCCCGCAACCGGTGCGGCATCAACCTGAGTCAGCATATGGTGAATACCATGGCCAAACTCATGGAATAAGGTGGTTACTTCGTTATGGGTAAACAGCGCAGGCTTATCGCCAACTGCTTTATTGAAGTTACACACCAGGTACGCCACCGGTGTTTGTAACTCGCCACTGGCACGCACTTTACGGCCCATGCAGTCGTCCATCCAGGCGCCGCCACGTTTGTGCTCGCGGGCATACAGGTCCAGATAGAAGTGACCACGCAAGGTACCCTGCGCATCATGAATAGCAAAGAAACGCACATCCGGGTGATAACTATCGAAGTCTTTAATTTCAGTGACTTTGATGCCAAACAGGCGATGTACGGTTGCAAATAACCCTTTCAGCACAGTATCGGCCGGGAAATAAGGACGCAGCAGCTCATCGGAGATGGCGTATTTCGCCTGCTTAAGCTTTTCGCCATAGTAGCCGTAATCCCACGCGGCCAGCTCAGTGGCCCCATGCTCTTTTTCTGCAAATGCTTTCAGTTCGGCCAGCTCTTTTTCGGCCTGTGGCTTAGCATGCAAGGCCAGGTCATTTAAGAAAGTAAACACCTGCTCCGGCGACTGCGCCATTTTGGTCGCCAGCGATTTATCTGCGTAGCTGTCAAAGCCCAGCAATTGTGCCAGTTCGTGACGCAGTGCCAGCTCCTCGCTCATCAGTGCTGAGTTATCAAATTCGTTGGCGTTAGGCCCCTGATCTGATGCACGCGTTACAAAGGCGCGGTACATTTCTTCGCGCAGCTCTCGGTTATCCGCATAGGTCATCACCGGCAGATAAGACGGAATGTCTAAAGTAAACACCCAGCCTTCTAATTCTTTACTTTGCGCCGTATGCGCTGCCAGCGCCAGTGCGGACTCAGGTAATCCAGATAACTGAGCTTCGTCGGTGATATGTTTAGTCCAGGCTTGTGTCGCATCCATCACGTTATTGCCAAATTTGGCGGCCAGCTCAGACAAACGCGCGCTGATCTCGCCGTAGCGCTTCTGTTGCTCTGGTGCCAGTGCAATGCCCGACAACTGGAAATCTCGCAGTGCATTATTAATGGATTTTTGCTGCGCCGTGTTGAGCGCCGCAAAAGCATCGGACTCTTTGAGCGATTTATAGGCCTCGTACAGACCCTGATGCTGACCAACATAGGTACTATATTCTGAGATCAAAGGCAGGCACGCATCATAGGCCTGGCGCAGTGCGTCGCTATTGACGACCGAATGCATATGCGACACCGGCGACCACATGCGAGACAGCTTGTCATCGGCTTCTTCAAGCGGAAGGACCAGGTTTTCCCAGCTGTATGAATCGTTTTTTAATACTTCATCTATGGTGTTACGGCATTGCTCGATGGCCTGTTTAAGTGCCTCTACAACGTGTTCTGGTTTGATTTTTGAAAACGGTGGCAAGCCTTCCATGCCAATTAACGGGTTAGTCATAGCGTCTCTCTGTTGATCTTTGTTTATCTCATGTATTTGGGGTGTTTTCTGTCAAAAAACAAGGCCGCCCGGCCAATTCGGGTGAATTAAACCGGACCGCCGTATGGCGATACATGCGCAGTTCACTCGCAGCCCCGCCCGTTCATCGAAAAAAGCGATGGCCGCTATCGGAAAAATTCATCCCGCCAGACTTTGCCCCGGCAGATATAGTGTTAAGCTAGGGCCATTTATCAGCATTTATAGAGATTAAAGCATGGCACAACATTTTGATTATATCGCCATTGGTGGCGGCAGCGGCGGTATTGCCTCGGCTAACCGAGCAGCAATGCGTGGCGCTAAAGTCGCCCTTATCGAAGCCAAACACATGGGCGGCACCTGTGTAAACGTGGGCTGCGTGCCTAAAAAGGTAATGTGGCACGGCGCACAGGTTGCCGAAGCCATCAAGCTTTACGCACCGGATTATGGCTTTGATGTAGAGGTGAAAGACTTCGACTGGGGCAAGCTGGTTGAAAGCCGCGAAGCCTACATTGGTCGTATCCACCAGGGCTACAACAAGTACCTGGCAAGCAATGGCGTGACCGTGATCAACGGCTTTGCTAAATTTGTTGATAACAACACGGTAGAAGTCAACGGCGAGCACTACACTGCCGACCATATCTGTATTGCCGTGGGTGGTCGCCCGTCGATCCCGAATATCCCGGGCGCTGAGCTGGGTATTGACTCTAATGACTTCTTTGAGCTCAAGGCGCAACCCAAGAGCGTGGCTGTGATTGGCGCGGGCTACATTGCTGTTGAACTGGCGGGCGTACTACATAGCCTGGGCACGCAAACGCATCTGTTTGTACGTAAACATGCACCGCTGCGTAACTTTGATCCTATCCTGGTCGACACCCTGACCGAAGTCATGGATAAAGAAGGGCCAACATTACACACTCACAGCGTACCTAACTCACTGAGCAAAAACGACGACGGCAGCGTCACTTTGCACCTGGAAAACGGCGACTCACACACGGTTGAGCAAGTGATCTGGGCGATTGGTCGAGAGCCTGTGACTGATAAAATCAACCTCTCTGCCACCGATGTCGCCATCACAGACGGCGGCTACGTCAAAGTAGACGAATATCAGAATACCTCAGTGTCTGGCATTTATGCTTTGGGCGACATTATGGACGGCGGTATTGAGCTGACACCAGTGGCAGTTAAAGCTGGCCGTATGCTAGCAGAGCGCCTGTTTAACCCGGAGATGCCCAACGCCAAAATGGACTATAACCTGGTCCCAACCGTGGTCTTCAGCCACCCGCCCATCGGCACCATCGGCCTGAGTGAACCAGAAGCCATCGAGCAGTACGGTGAAGACAACATCAAAGTCTACACGTCCTCCTTTGCGGCCATGTACACCGCAGTCACTCAGCACCGTCAGCCTTGTAAAATGAAGCTGGTTTGTGCCGGTGAGGATGAAAAAATCGTTGGCCTGCACGGTATCGGCTTTGCGGTTGATGAAATGATCCAGGGCTTTGGCGTGGCCATGAAGATGGGTGCCACCAAAGCCGACTTTGACTCGGTTGTGGCTATCCACCCGACGGGGTCTGAGGAATTTGTGACGATGAGATAAATCTCACCCATTTAATCCGATATATGCGCGAGCTAGTTAACACAGCTCGCGTTTTTGTTTGGCGCGTATAAGCACCCACTTTTTATTACGACTTGCCTTTTGAGTTTATTAATCTCAGCGATTACCACCCGAATTATTATACCCAACCATTTGAATAATTTACTTTTAATAGACTAGCACCCATTAATGAGCTTATCGGCGTATTGTCGAAAAACAGGCCAGGTCAAATACCCTGTTACACAGAAGTTCGCAGCATTTAGGAAGCTTGCTCAGCTAAGTGCTCACTGCTCAAGCTTCACAGTAAGATGTTACAGAGGGATACGGGCAATATTTATTCCGTGAGAGGTCCTGGATTCGTATATCAACTGGCTTTTATCACTACCGTCATACACCGCCCAAACAGGCCCATCGATTTCGATAAAATTGAGTTCAGATGTACTTGTATCGAATGCGTGTAATTTGCCTTGTTCAGTAAAGTAAAGGGTATTGTCGCGCAATAACCACTCATTATTATCTTCGAAATAAAGGTCCTTGGCGATGACTGAGGCTAGAGCGAGGTTGTGAAGAGGCGCTTTAAAGACCCCTTTTTCGTCTAGTTTTGTAAAGTACAATTGTTGATTCTCACAGTCTAGCTTAAAGCTGCTGACCGCGCCCAGCAGTGGGGTTTCGGTTTGCTCTGTGAGGTTAAATTTAACCAGTGACCATATTTGATTGGACAGCGTGGTTGCAAATACTTCGTTTTGATCCCAACAGGACCATTTTAGGTTCCTGACGAGTTTCTCGCTTAACCAGTCAATGCTAGTGACAGCATCGCCCATCTTCAAACTCGCTTTTTGGTCGATTGACAGGAGCAATTTACCAGAACTTATTTGCGTATCTAAATATTGAATATCCTTGTATTCGCCGTAGTTTGTTACTTGTTTGAGACTATCGGGGGCCTGTTGCCAGACCTGAGGAAAACCCGTTCTGTCAGAGACAAAGAAATAATCTTGATGTGATTGCCGTGCTGTATATTGCACTTCGTTCGCGTCACTTCCTTGCAGGACATTAATGTCTTTATTCTCGATAGTTAACACACTTAAGTCACTTTGCTGATAATTGCCTTTTGACGTTAAAAATCCATAACCTTTTTTGTAGTAGAGCGTTCTGAGATCTTCTTCAGAAGCGTAAACGAGACTGGTTTGCCCCGACTCTAAATCAAGTTCGTTAATTTGCCTTCTGTCGTCAATATAGAAGAGCTTGTCACCACTTTCATGCCAGGTCACATTGTAGATGTAGAACGGAAATGTCTGTACAGAAAAGTAGTCCTTTTTTTGAACGTCTAAAATCCTGAGGTTTACTTTTTTGTGTTGATCGCTGCTTAAAATCGCTAACCTTTGTCCGTCAGGGCTTAGGCTTAAACTGTAGTCACCATAAGTATTCTCTGTCGGTGTAGTGAGTGTTTTGACTATCTTGGTGTCTAAGTGCACGCTGTTAATTTTATAAGGCACTTGCTTATCTTCTTTAAAGGAAAAGTATAGCCATTTTCCTTCGGGGGCCAGTGCGATAGGGCTAAGACTCAGCTCACTACCACAAGAGACTATCTCGGACATGTTTGATAGCGTTAGCTCTTGATTTATATCGATATATTTTAAGAAACATTGACCGTTTTCAAAAGACTGAAAAAACAGCCTGTTTTTGTCTGGGTGCCAATAAGGTGAGCTAGTATTGCCAGGCAGTGAGACCGAGCGACTCGTTTTGATATCCCGTATTGTTACGGTAAAAGTGTTATCTATATAACTGACATACGCCATGAGCTCTTCTGAGGGATTAGTGGTTGGGTAAAGCTCTTCTCCCTTATGGTAGGTGATATTGATTACATCTGAGTCCAGAGGATACGGCTTTACTCCATCGTGAAAACCTAAGAGTGATGCTGCGACAAATATCGTCAGCACAGTAAAGGCATAGAGGTAGACTTTTGTCTTCTTTATTTTTTCAAAGTTACTTAACGGGGGGTCTATTTGGTGTTCGGTTATTTCCAAATCCACAGCAGAGAACGAAAAACCTTTTAGTCGATGCGTTTTTACGAGGTGTTTATCAGCACCGAGGATTTTGCGTAACTCGTATATTTCATTAATTACGCTTTCTTTTTTTACAATTTTACCTTCCCACAAGTTTTCCAGCAGCTCATCATAGGTACATACCTCATGATTTTTGTCTAATAAATAAACAAAAAGCCTGACTGTCTGCTCTCTTAACTTTCTGGTTCCACTCTTATCATGAATGAGTTCATGATTTTTAGCGTCAAGCTTCCATTCTTTAAAACAATAAAACATTACAAATGGCTTTACTACTACTCTGACTCTGTTTGAAAACTCATTCTACACGAAAAATAATTTATATAAATCAATGATTTGATTTTTTTTGATTCTTGATTTTCAGAAGGTGTAAACATTTGATTTACTTTGATTAATTTAGTGATGAAATTGTCATTTTCTCAACTTAAGATGCTCTCAGATTTTTTGAGAGAGTAACCAAAATGTTAAATAAAAAGATTTTAAGTTTATTGATTACGCTGTGTTTCTTTGCAACTACATCACAAGCAAATACACAAAACTTAGGTGAAAAGAATAAAGCTGAAGAGACAGGTGTTGTCGTTATTCTTTGCTCACCTTTCCCCTACTGCAAAGACCGTACATAGAAAGTCACCGGCTAGATAACATAAATACAAATACAAATACAAAGGTCAAAAGATGACACAAAATACCCAAAGCAACTTGAGCGTACTGCAAAACGTAACTAAAGCGGATGTGAGGTTGGAGCCTTTTCCACATATCGTGATTAAAGATGCTTTACCAAAAGAACTCTTTGAAAAGCTATATTCAACCATGCCGTCACTAACAAAAGTGAGCAAAGGGCAGGAGCTTGAATCTAATGAGCGATACATTTATTCGCCTCAAGATTTTAAGCAAGATGAAGAGGTTGATAACCTTTGGCGTGAGTTTGTCAGTTATCACAGCTCACCTGAATTCTTTTATGAATTTTTAGATTTATTTGAAGAATATATCCTCGACATCACGCCCGGGATCCGTGACAAGGTAGATAGCTTGCGCGACGCAAATATTGGCCGCCATCGCCTCGACAGTTTCGATGCAAAAGACATCCTATTAGACTGCAGCTTGAATATCTATTCTCCTGTATTTGGCAAGCCCTCCTCATTCAGAGGCCCGCACATTGATAAACCGCACTTTATCTTTGGTGGCCTGCTTTACATGCGAGATCCAGAAGACCGCTCAAAAGGTGGAGACCTGGATATCTACAAATATAAAGGAAGTGATCACAAGTTTCACTTTGCCGAAAACCATCCTGAACTGAGAGGCATTCGCTACGACATTGAAGACAAGTACGTCGAAAAAGTCGATACCGTTAAATACGACCAGAATGTGCTTGTAATGTATCCAATCAACCCGCTAGCACTTCATGGGGTTTCAACACGCGAAATCACGCCTTACCAAAGAACCATGGTTGGCATGAGCGCAAGTCTTGAAAATGGTTTCTTCACGTTAGAGACATAAGCACGCTTTTGGCCTCTCTGTTACCGCTTGCGATTTCAAAATAGGTGAGGCCATCACATCAACTTAATTTTAGTGCCCGATTAATTCAACGGACACTTGTTGTCGAAATCAGCCCTTTAGAGCTGAAGTAATACGAAGGAACAAACCGATGTCGCATATTCTCGTTATCGGAGGCATGGATTTTTCGATTCGCTGCCTTTCAGACCTGGCCATAGATTACACCATGATCCAAAAAGCAAATGGCGTAACACAATTCCAACAAGCGAACGCTTCTCAGTTGGTAGAAATGGATTATACAAACAGTGCTGAAGCGCTCGCGCTTGCTGAGTCATTACATAGTGAAAAATCATTTGCTGCCGTCATTTCATTTGCAGAGTTTGGTATGGAAACAGCCGCATTGATTGCCAAAGCGCTTAATCTTCCAACCAACTGCAATTTAGAAACGATTGAAGTAACACGCGATAAATTCGCTATGCGCGAACGACTAAAAGAAGAGCATCTCGATAATCTAGCCTATGCAAAAGTGAACAGTGTCGAAGACATCAGGCACTTTTTTAACAATACGACGGGCAAAGCAATTATTAAACCGAGCCAAGGTGCCGGAAGCTCAGGGGTTTTCTTAGTCGAGTCCCTTGAAGAAGCTGAACGGGCGCTGTTACACGCTAAGCAAAGCAATATGGGCGAAATCATCGCAGAAAGCTACGTAGGTGGAACAGAATACAGTATCGAAAGCCTGTCAAAAAATGGCAAGCACGAAGTCCTTGCTATCACGGAGAAACTGACAACAGGTGCGCCCTATTTCGTAGAGCTGGGGCACTCGCAACCTGCCCGTCTGGATGCAGGCGTAGAGGCAATAATACATGACAAAGTACTTCGCTTACTTGACGCAATTAAGCATCTGACTGGACCTGCACACACTGAGGTAAAAGTTGAAGATGGCAATGTATTTGTGATTGAAACACAAACACGTCAAGGAGGAGACAACATCTGGCATATGAATATGCTGACGAAGGGTGTTGATATTTTTAAAGAGACCGTCGCCAGCCTCTTAAAGCTAGATGCCCCAGTGAGAGAAGCCAAGGCCAAAGCAGCCGCTGTACGTTACCTTACCACCTCTGTGGAGAAAGTCAGTCGGATCGAAAACATTGATTCAGTAGCACAGTTGCCAGGTGTCGCGAACCTTCATATCAATTTAACTGAAGGGGAATATGTAAAACCCGTCACCTCGTCATTTGATAGAGCAGGATTTGTCGTCACAACAGGTGACACGGCCAGTCATGCGATAGCCACCGCCGAGAATGCCCTTGGGGCAATAGCCATTAGTTAACGAATCCCAGTTGCCGTCTTGATCACTGTTTTAAGTCAGACAGGGCTGCAATACCAAAACTACGATAGCGAAGTAACACATTATGAGAGTATTAATCATAGGGACAGTTCGTGCTGCCCATCGCGCGCTTGTTGAATTAGGTCATGACGTCGTTCTTTTTATCAATAAAAAGGCTGTTTTACCTGCTGACTTGGATTTCCCATACAAACAAGTCCATATGTTTGAAGAGTTCGCGACAGAACAAGACTATGCCGATTTAGCGACGGTACTACATGCAAATCAGCCTTTTGATGCCATATCTTGCCTAAATGATAATTGCCAGAAACAAGCGATTACAGTAAGCCAGGCGCTAGGGCTAAGCTTTCCCATTTCTCTTGACTCTTTGGAGTTGACGATTTCAAAAGATAGAACACGTAACCAATTAACGGCTTCAGGTACTGATGACACCCGATTTGCTTTAGTGAGCAATATTGATGCAGTACATGATTTCTGTGAGCAGGCAAGCACCGCCCATATTCTAAAACCCGTAAATGGCACCGGCAGCAAAGGCATTGTAAAGCTGGAGTCAGGCGATAATGCATTGTCGAAGATTTTAAGTCTGGGTCTGAAAGTTGAAGATGTATTTCCTGCGATCATCGAAGAATATCTGGAAGGTCCTGAATTTAGTGTTGAAGCTCTGTCAGAAAATGGTGAGCATCGAATTATCGCTATCACCCATAAACTCAAAGACCCAACGACGTTCATTGAACTGGGGCACGCCATTCCTGCCGACTTATCTGGCGTAGAAGAACAGTTAATCGTTGGCTATGTCAAAGAGGTTCTGGATTCTGTCGGGGTAACGGATGGCCCGTCACATAGCGAGGTGATCTTTACTGCCAATGGCCCAAGGCTTATTGAAACACATACGCGACCGGGCGGTGACAATATCTGGGACTTGATGAAAATTGCGACCGGCGTAGATCTGATGAATTTGTCTGTTCGCCAGATGCTTGGTGAGCGTATTCTCAACGAAATCCCACATGACTTACCTAAGCAGAGCTTTGCTGCCATTCGCTATGCAGCCCCCTCTTTTGGGCACGGCGCGAAATTAACCCGGGTCGAGGGTGTTGCCGAGGCACGGAGCAAAACCGGTGTCGTTGATGTCAATATTCTGAAGAATATCGGGGCCGAAATAGGACCTCTATTGCATAGCTTCGACCGGGCTGCTTCTGTCATTAGTAAAGGTGAGTCACTAAGCGATGCTTTGGCAAATGCTGCAACAGGCCTGGAACAGCTAGAGTTTCATACTTGTTGGTCGCCAAAAGAGGTGGAAGCATCATGAAACAGCTGTTTGCCACCAGTGAATTAAGCATCAACATAGCTCGTGGTATCTTTACCTTAGCCATAGGTAAACTGCTTTATGATATGACGGGCCAGTTGTGGGCGTTTGCTGGCGTGTTTGTTCTCGAGTTTTTGCTTTCGCTACTATTACAAGGAGTCGCTGGCAGCATAACCGATCAGTTGGGCTCAAAGCGTGTACTCTTGATCAGTATGGGGCTGATGTCTGCTGCCCTTTTGGCACTGTCGATTACCGAGTACTTTCTCCCTTTAAACTTAACCATACTCTTTTGCGTCTCGGCGGCACTGACTGCTTCAAAGCCGTTCATCCGTAATGGTGTATTCACGCTAGTGCCAAAAGTGGTTGCTGGCGCAGACATTGAGAAGCTCAATGGCATACTTGCCGCGGCTGTACAGTCAGGGCAGATCATCGGTCTGGCTATTGGCGGCCTGCTACTCGAGTTTTCACTGGAATACCTCATTTTACCTACCGTTACCTGTTGCTTTCTAATCGCATCGTGCGCGTTGACTATGATGTTTTCAATCAGCACAGTGAAAGAATCGACACACCAGGAAGCCAGTGTTTCAACAACGGGTTGGCTTGCAACTTTCAAGCTGCTGCAAGAGGCTCCTCAGGTCTTAGTTGTGCTGATTTTTACAACGTTTGATTTTATTATCGTCGCGCTTTTCAACCTGCTGCTGGCACCGGTCGTTAACTACAATTTTGACGGCGCCGCACGTTGGTTGCTATTCCTTGATTTAGCATTTGCTATCGGTGCTATCTGCGCTGGAGCAATCGTCGCAAAAGCAAACTTAAACAGTGATAACCGACTTATCTACACCGCGTTATCTTGTCTGTGCGCAACCATTGTTTTCATCAGCTACTGGCTGGCATTGCCAAGCTATATCACCTTATTCGCTATTTTTTCCGTGGGCTTTATGACCACAGTTTCCGCTGTGTCCTGGAGCTCTACGCTGCAAAAGCTATCTCCGCCAGACATTCGAGGAAAGCTCTCTTCACTTAGGTTGATGTTTAACTCAACCCTTGCCGTTGTGGCAGTGATTCTGGTTTCAGCATTCTACGATAGCGGATTTAGTCATGCGGCAGGTCTGTCTGTGTTAACAACACTATTGCTGTTTTTAGCGTGTGTTTACTGCACCTGGCAGACCCGAGAGACAACAATCAAAAACAATAGCTCAAATTCATAATTCGCAATATCAAAACATTATATTAATTCTCTACTTTAGACAGGTAAAAAAATTGAAAAACGTAGTTATTACATCAACATATACAAAGTTATCGCATTACAATCATGAGCAACTTGCGCAAATGCAAGGTGTTAACTTCTTTGTTATTGTGCGAGAGTCAGAACGACTTGCGGTAGAACGCGACTTCGGGGCGACGTTTCCCAATGTATTCGGTATCCAGGGCACTTCTGAGGAAGCGTTTTTCCAGCAATCCAAGTCTTATATCTCTGAGCTCATGGCTCAAAAAGAAGGCGAGTCCTTTTATATTGTGACTATGGCTGAAGATCTTTTATTAGTGGCGGCAAAGTTACGCGAGGCATTCAACTTAACAGGGATGAACTTCGAGCAAACGTATCGCTTTCGCAATAAAGGCGAGATGAAGAAAATCCTGCAAAAAGCGAACATCCGCGTTCCTTACTTCGGAAAGTTAGACCTATCAAAATCAGAACACAAGGCTTACTTTGAGGAGATTGTTGCAGAAGTCGGCTTACCTTTCATTATTAAACCAACCATGATGGCTTGCTCTAATGGCGTATCGAAAATAGAAAGCTTTGACGCCTTTGCTGAATATCTGGATGACGCTCAACCCAATATAGAGTATGGCTACGAAGAGTTCATTTCCGGCAAACTATATCACTGCGATAGCATCGTCAGTAACGGTGAAGTTATTTTTTCTTCTGCGTGCGAATACACCAATGAAAATATGCATTTTCAGAAAGGGAAATCGGTTATCAGCATGCCACTGCCAGACGACTTGGCTATCTCCCAGGAAATTCTCGCATTCAATAAAGCCGTGCTTAACGAATTAGGCATGGAGCAGGGAGTAAACCATTTAGAAGTATTCAAAAAAGGTGACGAACTCGTTTTTCTTGAAGTTGCTTGCCGAGCGCCAGGGGCGGTGGTTGTACCTATGTACGAGCGTCAGTTCGGGTTTAATTTTCTAAATACCAACCTTGAGATGGAGCTTGGCCTAGTGCCTGAACTCTCAAAATCTGCAAAAGTGTATTGTTTCTCTGGGATTTTCCCTGTACAGCCCGGAACAGCCATTGAGCTTGTAGAACCACAGTTGCAGTCACGTTTCGACATGAACTGGAATATCAAGCAAGGGCAGAAATTTGACTCAGCGGACAGTTTAAGAGATATCGCAGGCTCAATTCAGGCGACAAATCAATGCTTCGATACGCTGCGTGAAGACTTTCGCAAACTCATCGATTTTCATGCCGTTAACTGCGCCTAACGACGCACATTAAAGAGATGCTTTCACTGTGACTGTAAAAAATAAACCGCGTGAGATATTCAATTACGCGAAATATCTTAAACCAGAAAATAACCCTTTTTGCCAAATTCAACACGCTTTGGAACAAGCGACTGACCTGATAGCTAAAGAAGGGTACGCCAATATAGCGAGCGATACTATCAGTGAAGCTTTTGATATATCAAAAGCAGAATTAGCTAGCCTGGCCAAGTATTGGAATGATTTACCTATGGATGACTACCTTCATGACCAGGGGCGTTATAGAAGGAGAAAGATTGGCCATGTTCATATTGATCTAGAGAACAATCGATTTTCAGTATCAGATAATCAAATGTTCTACCAATCAAAGTCGATTAATTCCGCGAACGGGGGAATAAAGCGTTTTTTCGATACGGTACCAAGTGCTTTTTATCATGAACCGGCATTTCAGAAGTTATTGCTGGGTAATTTGAGAGTAATAAGTGATGTTGGCCTGAAACGCGTTAATGTTTCATTTCACTTATTCCGGGTGCTTTGTAGACCTGATGAAGTCGGTCAGGCTACACCAGAAGGCATTCATCGTGATGGCCATTTATACGTGGGCCAGCACTTGATCCACCGAGAGAATGTATCTGGTGGCGTATCGGGGATCTACACACCTGAAAAGAAATCGTTATTCAAGACAACATTAATGGCACCGTTAGACAGCATTGTGGTGAACGACGAAAAAGTAATGCACGACGTATCAGAAGTGTACTGTGCAGACGACCACTATACCGGGTATAGAGACATGTTAGTCATTGATTATAACCACGCCTAACAAAACATAAGGATAACAAAAATGGCAAAGGTATTTATTACGGACCGCATTAAAGCGCTCACCGTTGAGACTGAAATTCTGGGCAACCAAGTGACCTTAGAAAAAGATTTGAATGCTGAAGTGTTACTGGTTTGGCATCAGATCGTAGATAAAGCATATATCGATCAATTCAAGAATCTCAAAGCGATTATTCGCTATGGTGTGGGCTTTGATAAAGTTGATATCGATTATGCTGCCTCAAAAGGCATCACCGTCAGTAATAGTCCAGATTACTGCACGGAAGAAGTGAGTAATACAGCAGTAGGCATGATTTTAAATGGCACGCGTCGAATTTCACAATATAACCACGAGGCAAAAGACTATCCACAAGGTTGGCAAGAGAATGTCATCAAAACCATCGAACGTGACTCGAATTTAACGGTCGGTATTGTCGGCGCCGGGCGCATCGGCAGTAACGTATTGCTTAAAGCAAAAGCGCTCGGATTCAAAACCAGCTTCTACGACCCATACGCAACGGCAGGTTACGAAAAAGTACTTAATGCAACGCGCTGTGACTCTCTGCAGCAGCTGCTGGCAAGTTGTGATGTCATCTCTGTACATGTCCCTTTGACAGACGAAACCCGGGGCATGATCAACAAGACGTTTATTGCATCAATGAAAGACGCAAGCGTGCTTGTTAATACCGCGAGAGGTGCCGTATTGGAAAGCTATGACGCCATTGAATACGGCCTTGAGAATAATAAGTTAGCTAATGTTTTCCTTGATGTTCTTCCTGAAGAGCCGCCGACAGCACACCCCTTGATCGAGAAATGGAAAGCGAACGAAATTGGCGTGTCAGAACGGCTGTTTATTAACCCTCATTCGTCTTACTACTCTCAGGCTGCTGGCATTGAAATGCGAACAAAAGCAGCGTTGAACGCGCTAGGGGTTATTGGTGGTGGAAAGGCACAGCACGTCGTTAACCAAGAGTTGATTGATGGCTATTTTCCACGATACGGCACGTAGTTTGACGTGCCCTTCACTACTTTAATAAAAAATTTTGGAGCACACTATGAACTATCATCACAGAAACATAAACGGACAGCAGCTGGATTTACCACTGGGAAAAGTGGTTTGTGTTGGCCGTAATTACGTAGAGCACGCCAAAGAGCTTAATAACCCGGTACCCAGTGAGCCGATCCTTTTCATTAAGCCAGCCACAACTTTAGTGCCTTTCTCAACCCCCATAGATGCGCAAGGCGCGCCTTATCCACTTCACTATGAGTTAGAGATTGCCATCCTGATCAAGGACACGCTCAAGAACGCTACCGCAGAGGAAGCGAAGGCCGCCGTCGGCGGTGTCGGCCTGGCACTCGATCTGACCTATCGTTGTGTACAAAGCAAGCTCAAGGAGAAAGGACACCCCTGGGAAAAAGCGAAGGCATTTGATGACAGCTGTCCAACCAGTGAATTTGTCATCAACCCAAATGTAGACCTGGATAACCTTGCTTTAAAACTGGAAATTAATGGTGAGGTAAGGCAGTCAGCGAGCGCGTCGGAAATGATCGTCGATATCGTTTCTTTGCTGCAATATGCCAGCACACATTTCTCTTTGGTCCCAGGCGATATTTTGCTAACCGGAACCCCTGCAGGCGTCGGCGTGCTGAAGTCTGGAGATGCGCTGGTTGCATCACTAGATGACGTCATCTCCACGAGTACTCAGGTTGTATAAGGAATTGGGAGCTGAATGATATGAAACCGCTATTATTTGCCAGATTATTGGTGATCAGCTCTTTATTGCTGCTGCAAGGCGCATTTCAAGCGGTTGCTGCTACCGAGCCAAAAGCGTCTCCACTTCTGCTCATTGGTGAACTCGAATATGAGCGCTATCAACTTGTCGTGTCGAATGTTGAAGGCGTATTGAGTCGACTTCATATTCGCGGAGGGCAAGACGTGGATAAGCAGCAATTGCTCGCCAATGTCACCAGCTTGGAATATGGCGTCAAAGAGCAGCAATTTTTCAACGGTGAAAGCGCATTGAGGGTGGCTGAAATCTACCTGCAAGAAGGCGACAAAGTGGAAAAATTTCAGCCAATCATGCGTCTGGCTGATACTGAACATTTACATGTTGTTGCACCTGCTTTTTATCCGCAAGCAAGCAATGTCAGCATTGGTCAAAGTGCAAAAGTGGTATTCGACCCCGATAATGCGGCGCTGACGATAGATGGTCAGGTCTCGGGCATACATCACTTGGCAAAAGACAGCTCACACGCAAAAGTCGAGATCCGCTTAGACCTAGGGTCTTGTGAATCTCAGGTCAGTTGCCGCCGCTACCTTAAGCCAAGAATGTTGAGCAAAGTCATTATACAAGGTTAACCCTTTATTTTCTTAGCCCTGAATACAGGGCTAAGAGGTCTTTTTATGTTACACACGCAGCGCAAGTTATGAGAAATAATAATAACCATTCCAAGCTATATATTTGCTTGACCGTTGCATTGGTCATCATAGGATCGATGTTAATTTTCAAACTGCCGGTATCACTCTATCCGTCGGTAAACAAACCAAGTATTCAGCTGACGTTCTATTACCACCAAGAAGTTCAGAGCTTCTATCGCAATTGGGGGGTAAAAATAGAAGACTCGCTCAAGGCGATTGAAGGCGTCGATGAAGTTGAGGGTAAGTATCAACAAGGCAGTACAAAATTCATTGTTTCTTTTGACTGGAATATTTCTCCTGAACAAGCGAAGCGAGATGTTGCAGCCATAGGGGCTTCATACCAAGCACAACTGCCGAAAAACTTACCACCGTTAAAACTGGGCTTTTATGACCCGGGCTCCGAGAACTATGTGGCTATCAAGTCAGACATTTACGGCGCAGGTGAACTCAGCGAGCTACTGGCCAGAACACTGGAGCCACAGTTAAAAGAGATTGAAAGCGTCAGTCGCACGTTAATTTCGCAAAAGTATGAGAAAGTTGTCAGCGTCAAGTTGGACCCCTACGCGATGTTAGAGCATAACGTGGACCTCGATGACATTATGAATACGCTGCATCGAAATGAATTTGATAAGCGCATTGGGACACTTGAAACACGACATGAAGGTGATATGAGCATTCACTTTCGCTCGGGTGTGACTAATCTGGAGCGACTGCGCAACCTTCGCGTTCACGCCAAACCCGGTGTGACGCTCCGCCTTGCTGACTTGGCTGATGTCAGCATCAATCAAAAGGAGAATGCGCGTTTTTTCCAGTACAATGAAGACGACGTTGTGGTCATTGCTATTTGGCCAGACCCCGATGCCAATCAATACAAAGTTGCGACTGAGTTTCAGCGACTTGTTGCCAAGGAAACACACTCCTTAGGACACGTCTTCGTCCTGAATGATCCGAAGAAATTTATTGATGACGCCATTGTCAATATACTCATCGCGCTTCTGGTCGGCATGTTGTCGGCAGCCATCGTTGTCTTGATGGTTTATCGTAAATTCTCGACGGTAATACTCATCAGCATCAGCATGCCTATCGCCTTAGCGACCTCCATTATATCTATGTCCGTTGCCGGGGTTGGCATTAATATTTTGTCGCTCGGGGCAATGAGCATCAGTATTGGCATGGTCGTTGATGGCGCGGTTGTTGTATTAGATAGCATCCAGGTTAAATGCCAAAATCGAACTGTGACCCATCGTCTCGTCTTTGGTGCAGTGCGCGATGTCAGAAGCTCCCTGATAACATCAACATTGACCAGTGTCTTTGTGTTTTTTCCACTGGCGTTTACGTCGCCGATGACGGCGGCAATCCTCAATGACTTGGCGCTGGTGATAGTTGCGGTATTAATTTCGTCCTTCTTTATCAGTGCTTACTTTTTACCCTCCTTGTACTTACTGGTGTTCGGTGGCAAGGTCATTCATGCCAAATCAGCGGCGCAGTCCAAAAACATCGAAAAGGCGTCTGGATTTGACAGCCTGGTGCGCTGGCTGTTTTCTAATAACTGGAAACGCGTCTCTATTATTGCTGCTGTTGCGCTATATGTAGGCTTTGTACTGGTAGAATTACCCCCAAAGCTCAAAGCTGAGATCATTGCTCAGCCCAAAGCTGAAATTATCGACGTTGGCGTCTCTTTCGCTAAGCAAGGCCTTGGCAGTGACGAAAAGGTAAAAATTCTTGCCCCAATCAGGCAGAAAATTCAGGATGATTTTAAGGACTCTGTCAAATACGTATACAGTGATATTCGGGCCAACAGCGCGTATTTGTCTGTTCATTTAAAGTCATACAAGGATTTTGACCAAGTCTTTTCCGCTTTGCCAAAATCACTGGCTGATGTAAAAGAAGAAACCAGCTACTCACCCTGGATTACCTCAGCATTAAAAATTAAGGATCATCCAAGCTTCAGTATTCTTTTCACTCACGAAAATGAAGAGGTAAACCGCCAATTACTTGCGTCTGCTTACCAGTTCATAAAAACAGATGAACGAGTGTATAAAAGCAAAGCCGCGCCAAAGGCTTCTAAAATCTCGAATCAGGAGCTTATCGTCAGAGAAGATTTTTTGAATCAGTTGCTGGTTGAACATGATTACAGCCAAAGCGTTGATAGCTTGGCCAGATTTGTCAATTACACCGCCTCGCCTCAGGAGGTTTTTCAGGTCAAAACCGATGAGGGTTACTTTCCGTTGGAGCTCAAGATCTCCAACCATAAATACAGCACCCAAGACATTGAGCAAACGCCTCTGCATTTTGCCGGGCATAACCTGTTCTTACAAGATCTCATCAAGTTTGAGGAAGTAGCGAGCTGGCGAGAGTTTTATTCTCGAAACTCGAAACCTTTGTTTAGGTTGCAGGTTTGGATGGCAGCTAATAACCAACAAACAAATGCCGATTTAATGGCTGATTTAAAGGCACATTTACTGAAGGCGTATTCTGAAGAGAGCCTGCCTATCGTCGTCAAAGACATGCAGCAAGAAGTGCGTCAGGGTGTGGCATCGATTAAAAACGCCCTGTTCCTGTCGGTTGCCATTGTGTTCTTAGTTGCCCTGTATCAGTTCAGAACGCTCACCAATGCGATGATTATCTGCAGCGTTATCGTGCTGGGATTAAGTGGTGCCTTTCATGCCTTATACATTTTCAACAGCACACTTTCTCTGAATTCAATGCTGGGGATGTTGATATTGGTGGGGTTGACCGTGAACAATTCGATACTGCTGTTAGACTTCTTTTTACGGGAAAAGCTGGCAGGTAAAACGGTAATGGATGCGCTATGTGAGGCCCTGAAACGTCGCATGCGCTCGCTCATTGTCACCAACCTCACGACCGTTGTTGCAATGGTACCGTTAGCAATAGGCTTTGGAGCAGGACAAGATATCTTAAAACCTTTGGGCATTAGTGTCGTCCTGGGCTTAGCCATTGCGACATTGCTGACCTTGTTAGTTGTCCCGGCACTGATTAGCTTAAAAAGCTGGGATAAACAAGAAGAGCTAACGGTCGACCTGCCATCTAGTAAGCCAGCTTAGTGTGGCTTATAAGCGCCTTCAATTGGCTTAGACTGATTGAGGGCGCTTTGGTCTTTGGCTATATGACCGACTCGGCCTTAGGAGTTTATGACGATGTGCTAAGTATAGCTAAGCCAAACCTAAAGCAGCTCCTTGATGTAAGGAGCTGCGAGTTTAATGAGGTATATGACCTACCGAGCTTTAAAGTAGCCAGACATTACTCACCACTCCCTGATTCTACTGCGAAGTCTTTACTTCCCTTTTCTTCGCAACTGTAACCTGATTTTTAACATGAAACGCATTATATTGGTTCAGGTCCTGTACGTAAACCGCACCAGACTCTTTACCATTGGCGTCATGATGTGGGGTGGCTATCACCGCTTTACCGTCGGAAAGGCCGACGTTCCAGCCAAGTTGATCGCCTGGCTGCGCATTGTTGGCAACCACTTTGGATGAATAGTGCCAGCCATCGGCGCGCTTTTTGTAGACATATAATGCGCCGGTGTCTTTGCCTTGTGCGTCATGGTTCATCGCGCTGATAATCGCCGTATCACCACTGAGTGCCACGCCGCGGCCAAAGCGATCATCGGCTGCGCCATCAGGAGAAGTGAGTTTTTGCGCCTCGGTCCAGCGTGTGCCGTTGCGCTCAAAAATATAGGCAGAGCCGGCATCCACGCCCAGACCTTCTACGTCATCGCGTCGTGCCGAGATGAGTGCCGTATCTCCTGAAATTGCGACCCTGACGCCAAAGATATCGGTATCACCGCCATCGGACGCCATCAACTTGGCCTGCTGATGCCATTGCTCCCCGTCTTGCACGTAAATGTATACAGCTCCGGCGTTTTCTGCCGTTTTGTCATGCAAGTCAGCGCCAACGACTATGGTATTGCCATCAACCGCGACGTCGATGCCAAACAGATCGCCTGCCGCGCCATCACTGGCCATGATTTTGCTCTGATAGCGCCAGGTATCACCAGAGCGGGTATAAATATACGCAGCACCAGCATCATTCGCCTTTGCATCATTACGTGGAGCACCGATCACCAGCACTTTGTCGGTAAATGCCACACTCTGGCCAAAGGCATCACCCGGTTTAGCATCTGGCGCGGTAAAAATCTCAGTTTGTGTCCATGTGTCTGCTTTTCGTGCAAAGGCCACCACCGCACCGGCGTCTTTGCCTTTGTCATCTCGTCTCATACCGCCGAGCATGGCGATGTCATTCTTTAAAACCACCTTACCACCCAGGGTGTCATCAGCCGACAGAGGCTTTGCAACCAGCTTAGCTTGTTGCTGCCAGCCCTTCTCCCCTAATACGTAGACGTAGCCCACGCCGCCGTCATTAATCCCATTGATATCCGCTTTGTGCGCGCCCACCACAACCGTGTTACCGTCAATCGCTGCACCATAGCCAAAATAGTCTTCCGCCTTGCCATCATTGGCAAATAATCTGTCTGGCGCCGCAAAGCTATGACCAGCCAGTGCTGTTAGCATGGCACACAGGGTATATTTCATAGTTGACTGTATTTTCACCCGTTCCTTCCTTTTTCTTCCAATACATCAGGCCCAAACTTGTCTCATTTTTGATGAAATTTCAACAATCTATTTTACTAACCAAGATATTCTCAATGAGCCTGAGCTGACAAAAGTGCATACCTGCTTCTGACTGAAGTGACACCGTTGACGGCCCGGTAAGCCCTAAGTGACTAACTGCGCGTTACTTTTACCTTTTTTAGGGATTTAGTAATAAAACAACATAGCACTTCAGGTAGGGCGATACCTGTGCGCTGAAATAAATGTAACCAATTATAAATACAGATAATTATCCTGCTTTAAGCGACCTCGCACACAATGCGTGCTTGCCCCTTTTAAAATGACATTTCTGTGAAAGGTGACGATGCCATATTGTTTAACTAACTCGGGCTTCATACAATCTGGTCTAGACCAAAAGAGGTATACCCATAATGACTCACTACTTACTCTTAACACCTGGCCCGTTAACGACCTCGGATACCGTGAAGCAAGCGATGCTGAAAGACTGGTGCACCTGGGATGATGACTATAACCTGGACGTAGTCCAAACAATCCGCCGTACATTAATTAAACTGGCAACCCCCTCAGCAGGTTACACCAGCGTACTGATGCAAGGCAGCGGCACCGCCTCTGTTGAATCTGTGCTTGGCAGTGCCCTGTTGCCCGAAGACAAACTACTGGTGATCAACAATGGCGCATATGGCAAACGCATGGCAGAGATCTGTCAGGTACTGGGCCTGGCGCATGAAGTGCTGACCTTTAAAGAAACCCAGCTGCCAGATTTAGAACAGATAGCTGCAAAGCTGGCTACTGGCGGGTTTAGTCACCTGGCAATGGTGCACTGCGAGACCACCACAGGTATGCTCAATCCTCTGGAGTCCGTAGCACAGCTATGTAGCGATTATGAGGTGCGTTTTATCCTTGACGCGATGTCGAGTTTTGGCGGCATCACTATGGATGTGGCAAAGCTGAATATCGAGTTTTTAATCAGCTCCGCCAATAAGTGTATTCAGGGTGTCCCAGGCTTTGGTTTTGTGATCGGCAAGCAAACAGCCATTGAACGCTGTAAAGGCAATGCAAAGTCGCTCAGCCTGGATCTGTATGATCAGTGGCATACCATGGAAGTATCGAATGGCAAGTGGCGCTTTACGTCACCAACCCATGTGGTCAGGGCCTTTGCTCAGGCACTCTCTGAGCTGGCCGACGAAGGCGGCGTAGCAGCCAGACAGGCGCGCTATACGCAAAATCAGCAGCTGTTATGTCAGGGCATGCAGGAATTAGGGTTTGAACCTTTGCTACCGGTTAATTTGCACTCGCCCATCATCACTTCTTTCTACTCCCCCACGGCACCTAACTATGACTTTAAACGCTTTTATGAAGCACTGAAGGCCCAGGGCTTTGTGATTTACCCCGGTAAAGTATCCGACGCCGACTGCTTTCGAATTGGTAATATTGGCGCCGTGTACCCCGAAGACATAGCACGACTTATCGGCGCGATTGCTGAGGTCAAAGACTGGAAATAAACTCCACCAGAGAGCACTAAAAAGGCCGCAATGTGCGGCCTTTTATGGGTCAAACAGCGGGTCAACCTACTGACTGTCCACTTCGATTTCTATCGCACTGTGTACCCAGTATTCTATGTTGTAGTCGACCAACTTGTCGGCTTGATTAAAGCGCTGGCGAATTATCTTCAGGCATAACGCGCCACTGTTCACGTTAAGCAGGTCAGCTTTGTCATCGGGAATAGCTGTGACAACCAGGCTGCTGCGTTCATGGGTCACGTTAATTCCGTAATCTCGTTCAAAAATGGTGGTCACTGAGCCTTCTAAGGACTTAGACGCCAGATCATCAAACTGGGCGGCCAGACAGTAAATCTCTTCGACCATCACAGGACGTTCATCCAAAGAGCGCACCCGGCAAATGGCATGGAAAGTAGCCGGGCTTTGTACTGCAAATGCCTGATTAACGACATTCGAAGCCAGGGTTGTCTCAAAGGACACTACCTGGGTTAATGGCGTAAACTGCTGCTCCTGTGCAAGCTGGTAAAAGTTCACCTTTTTAACCGGATCCCACTTCAGCCTGGGTGGAGAGATAAACCAGCCTTTACGGTTCTGACGATAAATCACGCCTTCGGCTTCCAGCCTGATAAGCGCTTCTCTTACGGTGATCCGGGTGGAGCGGAACGTATCTTGTAGCTCGCGCTCAGAAGGCAGCTTTTTCAGCTCGGGATGATCGGCGATCAACGCAAATAAATATTGCCTGATTTCTTTGTAAAGCAGCATAAGTCCCTATTGTCCTGTTAACACCTGAGTGGTCAGCGCCAGCCAGGGTGCAATGTCTGTGTCGATGATGTGGCTGGGTTTGCCTGAGTCGTCATATCGGCGCAGTTCCATCGCCTGAGCAAAACAACCGAGCGCTTCAAACGCACGCGCTTCGCTGTCTGTCATTGTTCCGCCCTGCTGTTGTAAGGTCTGCCAGCTTGCGTCAGATAAGCACCCGGCTCCAGCCATTCTGGCAGTGTAGCGTTTTGCCTGCACATGATAGCGAATTGGCAAATAAACGCTAGCGGGAAAGCCCTTTTGTGCGAGCCAGTGGCTGGCAATGTCAGCATGCTCACTGTGCCCCCATTGGTCCAGCCCGTCTAACTGAGCTTTGTCCGCGATAAAGTGGCCAATATCATGCAAAAATGCTGCGCACACCATGTCAGGCGCTGCCTGATGCTGTTGTGCATGCCAGGCGCTGCTGACTGCATGGCTGATCTGTGTGCATGCTTCGCCGTAAGTATTGTTACCGAACTGTCTAAACAAACAGGCAATTTCATCTATGGTGTCTGTCATTTATCAGCCTTACCGGCGGCGGCCGCCAGCTTTGATAACTGCTTATCAAGCCACCAAGGGGAGTGGCCGGCATCTTCACACCGCTCTTTACGCTGCACCGACTGTTTTACCAGTTGCGCCCCTAAATAACGTATTGGCTCAGGCGGGAATGTGCTCAGCGGTCCTTGTGCCAGACCACTGCGTGCCCAGGCATTGTCTAACCCCAATACCAGCGACGACAAGATCTCACCACCCAGATAGCTTTGTACAACACCATTGCCCGAATAACCCAGCCCATAAAATACATTGGGGTTACCATTCAGTCGGCCAAAAAATGGCAGGCCGGTAGCAGACCTGTCTGACGCCCCTGTCCAGCTCGTTTCAAACGCGCCATCCAGTGCAGGAAACAAATGCCGAAAGCTGGCTTTGAGCATGGCTTCAAAACCACTGGGTTTGTCGAATGCGCTGAGCATTTTATTGCCATAAGCAAACAGATTACCGCCCTTACCCAGCATCAGGCGACCATCCGCACTGGTTCTGTAATAGCGTACAAAAATACGTGAATCAGCCACCGCTTTACCGTGGGACAGGCCTATGTCGGCCAGGGCTTGCCCCATCGGCCGGGTGATCATCATATCGGAAGACACCAGTACATAGTGGCGATTAAAGCGCGGGAAACATTGCCCCATCCAGCCATTAATGGCGATAACCACTTTCTTTGCTTTCACGCTACCGAGGCGTGTTTCAACCGTCGGATTAGTGCTGCCCTGCAACCCCGTCATAGGTGACTGCTCATAAATCTTCACGCCCAGCGACTGGGCCACTTTTTTGAGGCCCAGCACCAGCTTGCCCGGATGCACACTGCCTGCGGCATCAGTGGCAATCGCTGCACGGGTTTGTGTGCTGCCTGAAAGCCTGATGGCATCAGCCTGCGCTAACGCCTGCCAGCGATTGATACCATGCTGTTCAAGCAAAGACACTGGATGTGACAAAGATTGCGCCTGTGCCGCATTGGTGGCAGTGTAAAGCGCGCCTTCAGCGCGCACCTCAGCGTCAATATTGTAGCGATGACAAAATCGCTGAATATCGAATACCGCCTGCTCGGATGCCTGTACCAGACGAATGGCTTCTTCAACACCAAACAGCCTGAGCAAGGTATTCAGCTTAGTCGCAAAGGTCAGCATACAACCGCCGTTGCGCCCGGATGCCCCTTCGCCACAGCGGCCTTTCTCAACCAGGGTGACATCGGTGTTGGGCGACTGTTGCTTTATTTTAATGGCACTCCAAAGCCCGGTATAACCGCCACCGACAATACACACATCACTGTGAATATGGGCAGTTAATGGCTTGGTTGTTTTGTCGTCCGTCAACGCCTGCGCCTGCCTGAACCAAAATGGCTGACTGTGGCTCATGGGCGCTGGTGTCTGGCTCGTTTCGCCATGATCTGCTGGATCACGGGAATGGCATCCGCCAAAGAGTCGACCACAAAATGGGCGCCAGCCTGATACAGCTCAGAATTAGCTTTTTCTTTCAGTACACTTTGCTGCTCAGCCGTCAGGTCCCGCCACTCAGCTTCGGTTAAACCGATGGCATTGCCAGTGACCGCCAGACCCACAGTCCACATACCTGCACGTAGCCCTTCTGTAATACCCGGCGCTGAGTCGTCAAATTTGATGCAGTTGGCCACGTCATTGATCCCCAACTTCTGTACATTTTCTAATGCCATCCAGGGACCCGGTCTTGACCCTATGGTGTCGTCACTGGCGACCCAGCAGTCCGGGCTATACCCTTGCTTTGCCGCTTCGGGTACGAGGATCTCCATCACTTCGCGTGGATAGCCTGAGCAGGAACCTATTTTGATCTGCTGCGCCTGTAACCAGCCGATGGTATCAAGTGCACCGGCAATCGGCGTTGCATGTTGCGCCACCTTGGCTTTTTGCAACGGCATAAAAGTGTTGTAAATAGTATCGACCGTGTCATCGCTCATGGCCTGGCCAAACTGTGCCTGCCAGCGCGCATCAACCGAAGGCAGCTGACCAAGTGTTTTTATGTGATCCCACTTGCCCATGCCCATTGGTACACGGGCTTCTGCCAGAGAAATATCAAAGTCATAAGCCTGCTTGAAGGCCTCAACAAAAATGGTAGTGGGGGCAACAGAGCCATAATCCACGACAGTTCCAGCCCAGTCTAAAATGACAGCTTCAATGTGATTCATGTGGTTTCCTTATGATAATGTGCGGCGCTTATGCCGGCCGTGAAGGCGAGTTGGTCAGTGGCATATGGCCCCGGCGTAACAGGCGGATACTGAAATACACCATAGAGCCAACCACCAGCGCGCCACCAAGGACTGCTACCAGGTAACAAAGTTGAATAAAAAACGCGAGCCAGCTGATCTCGGGGGAGGCAAATGTGCGATACAACAAGATGCTGACACTCCCCAGGTAACCCGCTGAATCGGCGAGGTAAATTAAAAAACCCGCATTCGCCGTTGAACCTACGGCTGAAATCATGCGATCAAACAAAAAGCAGTTATACGGGATGTAAGCGATATACAGTCCGGCACCCAGCCACACCATCCAGCTTTTGCCGTCTATCCAGTGCTGCTCAAACGCATAGGTGGTGCCTCCCAGCAGCACACAACCCAACAAAATAAAGCCATGATTACTTAAAAACGCACTGGTGTTGTTCTTAATCATCACCATGGCAGCGAGCACAAACAACACGACACCGGCGATGCGAATGCCTGCATAGGCAAAAATCGCAGGCTCTTCGCCGTGACCGAGTGCCTGCCAGATCTCCGCAGAGAAGTTATCGCGAAAATCTCGCAAACCGGTAAACAGCAAAAAGCTGGTGATAAGCAGTAAAATGCCCGGCGCATAACGGAGGAAAAACGCCAAGCGCTGTTGAGCATTCATAGGCGCACGGGCTTGCCTTGCACTTTGGTCGTCCGGCGAAGGCGGCGGGGTTTGCGCCAGCAAATACACCGATACAAATAACGGTACAGTGAAAATGGCCCCGGTTGTGGCTGGCACCCAGTATTCTGTTACGTTCAGATCGACCATCAGCCATTGCCCCACTGTGCGCACCAAACCCGATGCCACAATAAAGGTCACACTTAAAAACGCGCCGAGGATCTCTGACGTTTTTCGCCCTTCTAAAAAGCTAAAAACAATCCCCCAGATCATGCCAAGCGGCACGCCATTTAAGAACATCATCAGCGGTTTGAGTTGCTCCGGTACCAGTGCGAATAACACCAGCGCTAACTGCGCGGCCATCACCAGTGTCAGTATGGCCAGTGCTCTGCGATTTGCAGTTAACTCGGATACCACCTTGATACCTATGAATTTAGACAACAAATAGCCAAACACCTGAGCCAGCACCAGCGCTATCTTAAAATCAAGCACGCCAATAAACGCCTCAACCTGCTCGAACTTGCCAACAGAAAAGGGTTTACGAAACGCATACATGCAGAAGTAAGTCATAAATGCCGCCGAAGAAGCATACACAACAAACACCCAGGTGTGGCTGCGCTGAATAACGCGATTGATGAATGACATGACACTATTACCTGAAAAAGAAGACTGGGAAGGCTAACCTTCCCAGTTGACAGTGCGATTAAAAGAAATCGTATTTAAAGCCAATCTGACCACGGATACCGTAGTATTCGATTTGGTTCGGACGCTGTTCCGATCCAGTGAAATACTGTAATGGCTCATCGGTCAGGTTGTTGAGTTCCAGATAAATCATGGCATTGTCGTTGAGGTAGTAAGACGCGGTGGCATCGACGCTTGTATAATCTCCATAATACGTATCCAGCGTCGTGTTATCGCCGTGATCTTCTATGTACTCCCCTTTATGATTCACAGCGATACGCGCCGCAAAGTCACCATTATCATAGTAAAAAGCAACGTTATACAGCGCATCGGCCTGACGGGAGATCTTCACTTTATCGTCACGACCCGGGATGTCCATTTCTGAATCCATCAGGGTAAAGTTCACGCTCATACCAAAATTGTCGAGTGACTCATTGACAAATGCCAGACTGGAATTGGCATTGAACTCAATCCCATGCAACCAGGCATCATCGCCATTCAGCGGACTTTTCACCGTTACTGAATTGCCCCGATAAGTGCCCTGATAGCTCTGAGAGAAAACCGGATCGATGATCTGTTTATAAAAGTACCCTGCGGAGATAACGCCAGCATTATCAAAGTAGTGCTCATACATTAAATCAAGGTTATTTGAGTAAGTCGGGTCCAGCTCCGGGTTGCCTGAGCGCAACTGGTTTTCAATTTCCAGGTACGTGCTGCCCGGTGATAGCTGGCCAAAACCAGGACGGGCGAACGTACGAGTCAACGCCAGTCGTACATTGGTCATTTCGTCCTGATGATAGGTAACATGTACTGAAGGCAACACGGACCAATAGTCCTTACCGCCATGCTCTGGTTCAACGCGGGTTCCGTCATCATTCTTCACCGCCACATAACCAAATACATCCGTTTTGGTCTGCGTTGCACGCAGGCCACCTAAGATTGTCCAGCGCTCTGATGGCGTGTAAGTCGACATACCGTAGACAGATAAATGGCTTTCTTCCAGGTCAAAGTTTCGACTTAAGCCACCGCCGTTTTCTACCACCTCAGAGTCGTCTAGATCGTAATTTAACTTGTGATTGTTTTCGTCCCACCAGCGCTTCAGATCATTCACCGGGATCACTTTTGAGAAGTGCTTTTGATAGTCAATCTCATAGTTGTCCAGGTAGTCATGTCGACCAGGTTGATCCACTAAGCTGACGCCTAACTCATCTGCTACCTGAGCCAGTGTCGGCGTTGGTCCAAACTCGTCGTCGTTCCAGCTGTAAAACTTATCGAAGAAGCTGGCATTACGTTCTTTGTCTCGGTATTTAAAGCCAGCTTTAAACTCAAGCTGGTCTGAATATGTGTGGATCAGGTCAAACTGGGCAACGATTTTGTCTTTTTCTTTAATATCTACCCCATAGAGCTCAACATCTGCCAGCACGGCTTTGTTGGGATCCATCACCCAGTCATCCGGCAGGTGCATACCAATCTGGTGCGCCGGATCGGTGCCGCCATCTATGGTGTTATAGATCAGGCCGGTTTCTTTGTTTGCGCCATCGCGCATGCCCACATCAGCATCAAACTCGACACCTTGTTTAAACTTCACCACATAATAGGCATTGTCTTTACCATTAGGAATGTCACCATACTCAAACTGATTCTCATAGGTACTCAGCTTCCATTCCAGACGCGTATTAAAATCGATGTCGAACTCACCACCAAACTCAAACCCCGTCATCTCGGTGATCAGTTCATCATGAATATGCTGAAGCTCTACGCGATTTTTGTTGTAGCGTACTCGATGCTTGTAATGGGTTTCCACGTCCGATAAGGTGCCATACATGGCTTTAGCATAGACAACTCCTTTATCCAGCAGGTATTCACCCGACATATTCAGACCGTAGGTTTTGCGCGTTCCTGTGTAGTCACGTAGTTCTAATCTGTGTACACCTGCGACGCCTTCTTCATCCACTTCACGGCGTGGTTCATAGTTGTCAGTTGCCCAGTCACGTTCCCAGGCGGTGGCATTGATTAAAAAGCCAAACTTATCATTGGCTAAACGGTCACCGTAGAGTAGGTTAAAGGAATGACTGCCGCCTTCGGCTTTCTCAGAATCTCCTACGCCCACATTCACAGACAGCAGGCGCTCATCCGGTGCCCGGCGTGTCACAAAATTGATGTTACCGCCAATCGCATCTCCTTCCATATCCGGCGTAATGGCTTTGGATACTTCCACCAGCTCAATCATATCGGTCGGGAAAAAATCAAAGGCCACCGCACGGCTGGTCGTCTCTTCTTCCGCGGTCGGTAAGCGATCACCGTTTATCGACGTAGAGTTCCATTGAGCCGGCAAGCCACGAACAGCCACAAAGCGACCTTCCCCCTGATCCCGTTCAATGGATACGCCCGGCATACGCTGCACGGCTTCCGCCGCATTACGATCTGGCAATTTGCCTATGCCATCCGCCGACAGTACATTTTTAATATTGTCGGACTCTTTTTGAATGTTGATGGCCTTCATGGCACCACGGCGCATATGGCCCACGGCGACCACTTCTTCCAGTGTATTGTCGTTACGATTAAGGCTTAAACTGCCCAAATCCACAACCTCCCCATCCACGACCGTGATATCAAAGTCAGCAGACGGATAGCCCAGATACTCCACACGCAGCGTGTGTGTGCCCGCAGGCAGGCGCGATAAATTGAATTGCCCCTGATAATCGGTCGATGTGGTTGATTTAGTACCCACCACTGAAATTTTAGCGCCTGATAGCGTGCCTGATGCATCCGTAATTAAGCCTGTAATTGAGCCATCTGCCAGCGCAGAAAAACTTGTCATGGCCAATATGCCCGCGGCTATCGGTGTCAGTTTGTTCATGTCATCCCCAAGAAAAGTTATTTAATAATTAGCAATTGTTTGGTCTAGACCAGATTTTGAGAAACAGTTTATGGGGCATGTATGACAAAGGTGTGTCGCATTTTTGAAGCTGATATTAATGGGCAGGTGGCATTTCGGCGTGGCACAAACGACTGTACGGGTACTTGGTATTGTTCACTGACTGCATAGTGCTTTTTCATTAAAAAGAAGTAAAAACAAAACAGTACAGACCAGTCACTCCATATTCCATGCAGATTTGTCCGCTACCCTCAGCATAAAAGTACCTAAAATAAGAAACTAAGGAACGCGAATGAACACCAAGTTAAATGCGCTCTGCCTAGCAGTTACGCTGGGCGTCTCGGGCCAAGCAATGGCGGCCTGTAGCGGCCTTGCCGGTGGTGCCTCGGCTTATCTGGACGGCGACACACTAAAAGTTACGGGGTCAGGCCACGGCGAACAATTCACCCTCAGTAAATCCGGCGATACTCTGACCGTGACCCGTAAAGTGGGTAGCAACAGTAGCTGTGAAACCTTCTTTATGAGCCAGATCAGCGCGCTTGAAGCGCGCCTGGGCAATGGCGCCGACTCGTTCAATGCCAGCAATATTTCGGTGCCGCAAACCTTGTATGGACAATATGGTAACGACACCCTGATCTCCGGCAATCAGAACGATCGCCTTTATGGTGGCCGGGGCAACGATACGCTCAAGGGCAACAGTGGTAACGACCAGCTGTTCGGTGAAGATGGCAGCGACACGCTGCACGGCGGCTGGGGCAATGATCAGCTCAAAGGCGGCAACCACCATGACAAGTTGTTTGGTGACTACAATGACGACACCTTATGGGGCGATGATGGCGGCGACTTGTTAATGGGCGGTCAGGGGACCGATGTGCTCTATGGTGGCAACGACAACGACTATCTGGGCGGTGGCTGTCGTCTGGCCAATGCCAACAATGGCTATATTTATGAGCAAAGTAGCTGTAACAGCAATCGCGATGGCAGCGATAAACTCTACGGCGGTGCGGGCCATGATGTGCTCAGTGGCGACAAAGGCAACGACACTTTGTATGGCGAAGATGGCAATGACTACCTGACCGGTAATGGCGGCCGTGAAGATCGCTTACATGGCGGCAACGGCAATGATGCCTTATATGAAAATGGCGATGGCAATCCAAACAGTCTGCGCTGGCACAAAGCCTGGGGTAACAATGGCGATGACTTCCTCTTTACCAATAGTGAAAACTCTAATCAGGAAGGCGGTAAAGACAATGATGTGATCATCACTTCTTCTAGTGGTTTTGAGGCCAAAATCCATGGCGGAAAAAGTGCCGACTACATCTGGAGTGCCGACGCTGCGCCTCAGGGTACCTGTGGTAAAGGCAAAGATAAGGGCATGGTGTTCCTGAACAGCTGTGAAGGCACCACCTGGGTGAAAGACTATCAGGGCTTGTTGTCTAAGGTGGATAAGAGAAGCAACTTCAATAACCCCTATTATGACGCTGCCAATGCCGTAGTTGAAATGTCTGGTGAATACTCGGGCTACAACAATGGCTGGCGTAGTCTGGGTGTACGCCCGACGCCCTTATACGACATTGTATCCAGTGCCGTCTTTGGCCGCTGGCTGAGCGATCAGTCTACGCTGCCATATTCTTACTATGAGTGGCGAGTTGATTATAATGTCGGAAGCTCAGGCATTTATGGTACTTACTTTAACTGTATGGAAAACAATGTGGCCTATATGTGCCGTCATGTGATCCAGCAAACTGAGACCTGCTATAACAGCAGCGGTGACTCCATTAGCTGTAGTTAATTTATATTAAACCGCCTGACAGTAATGAGTGTACTACAAGGATCCTTGAAATTGATCCTGGCTAATCGCACCTCACAGGATACAGGCCTGTAACTACATTTAGGTATAAAAAAGCGCGACAGAATTGCTCTGTCGCGCTTATATACAAGTATGATCTCTTTCTACTTGCTTAGTTCAGTTCACCTGCTTCACACTCCTTCCACTCGCTCAGAATGCCGTCACTCGCAGCGCGCCAGCTTTCAAAGACATAGGTGATTTCAGGGATTTCTTTAATATTGAACGAAAAATGGAACCCTTCAGCTCTGTCTTCAGTACGAACACAAGGTACTGCAGGCACTATAGTACGGAAATCCAGGTCAGTGCCTTTCGCGATCACGCTGCCTTCTTGTAGCCCCTCAAAGTAAGGAGTCAGGCTGACTAAGCCACCATTAATGTGGCTGACTTTGACGTTTTCAATCGTGTAGTCTCCATCAACCGCTGTTAGTGACCATTGTATTGCCCCTTCCGTTGTGTAAGGTTTAGAGCTGGCGTAAAAGTCACTCGCGTAAGGCGGTTTGTTTTCGTAAGGTAATGGGTGCCATAAGCTTTCATTGTCTTCGTTCAGACTGCGCAAACGCACCCCTTTGGCATCTTCCATCGCATCAACAATAACCACAAAGTCGTAGTCTTCTGCATCATCAATCAAGTCTGTTGCAGAATAACGGAATACGTAAGTACCTGGTTTAGTAAATACCTGGCCTCTGCTATCAGGGCAATCTGCTTCATCAGGATAACTAGTAAATTCACCACCCGAGGCCGGTGTACTCACTAACTCTTCGTGTGTATATACCTCGTCTCCGTCGGCATCAACCACAACCGGACGGTGTAAAAGCGACATACATGGCAAAATTTGATAGTAGTTTTCACCCGGGCTTAAACGACTCCAGTTGCGCGCCCATACCACTGAGCGGATCTCTGGAACGGTGTTCGAAACTTTAGCAAAACCGCTATCCTGAGAGTAGCTCTTCGCTCTCAGACCACGGTCGTCCTCAACGATCAGGCGTGCGGTGTAGGAACCCGGCACATCCGTGGTGACTCTAGCGCGGCGATATTCTTGTGACTCAGGTTCAATGATAGGTTCAATTATCGCATTACTACCATCAGGCTTATCAATCAGCTCCCAGTGGAAAGTCATTGGATCATCGTTCGGGTCGCTACTTGATGCATCAAAGACCAAGTCATTGCCTACAATCACAGACTTAGCCTGTGCATCCACACTGCGCGTTGACGGCTGGCCATTGACGTTACCCACTTTGGCCACCATTTTGGCTTCCTGGGTTACCTCGTTAACGCCATCAGTGACGGTCATACGTACAATGTAATCGCCCGCAACATCCAGCTTTTGGATCTTTTTGCCCAATGGTTTCCATGAACCAATATCGACCAGTTCAACCGTACTGCCCTCAGGTTTGGCTATCAACTGTGCATCCACGATCTGCATATCATCATTTTCGGGATCATAGCCAATAAAGTTAAACTCAGCTCTCAGGCCAACTTCCTGTTCACCAATGCTGTAAGATGGGAAGTAACCCGTCGCCTGTAGCTCACCCACAGGAGCGGCGTTAGTTTCAGCATTGGGGTCGGCCTCAACCGTTACTTTAATCTCTGCAAGGTCGCTCTTTCTGTCACCATCAAAAACAAACATTGTCATTGTGTATTCGCCAGCGGCCACAGGTGTAAAGCTCACCGAACTGGTTTTGTCACCGGCTAGCTCAGGGACAGGGACATCGCTTGGGTCAACGGCTCTTGATGGCCACTGCCAGCGGTATTGCAGTGGCTTACCTTCCGGGTCGTAACTTTCTCCCGCATCCAAAACCACCGTCTGACCTAGCGTGACCGTGACATCTTCGACCTTAGCGACAGGCGCTACATTAGCAGCCTCAACACTGACAATGACTTCTACCGGCTCACTGGCATTGTCATCCAGGCTAACCACCAACTGCATTTTATAATCACCGATAACATCCAGATCAATGGATGCAATGTCACGGTCTGTATTATTTAACTTACCAGCACTGTCTGTCGGCTTTTCTAGTAATTTCCAGTTATAAGTTAACGCCCCCTCAGCATCTGTTGGCAAAATACTATTACTGGCGTCTAGTTCCAGAGAATAGGTACCCAATGGCACCTGGTAGTGTGTTTTTGGCAGAACAGCGACAGGTTTTGCGCTGGTTGCCTTAAATTGCATACTGCTCACTTCACTGCTAACTTCACCGTCACTGACCATCAGAGTTACCACATAGTCACCAGGCAGATCAGCTTCAAATTCAGTATTCACGCCATCTTTACTGCTCAGGCTTGCTTTACTGAAGGCTGGTAATGTAGTGATTTTCCACTCATAAGTAAGCGTGCTATTCTCGGCACCTGTGCTCTGCTCGCCGCTTAGCAATACTTTTACGCCCCCTTCCTCTACAGAGAAGGTGTTGCCACTTGCTGATGCAGAAGAAATGGTTGCCACGGGTTTAACCACTTCTTTGTCTGTGTCAGAACCGGAATTATCTGGAGTCTGTGTTGACGGCGTTGTTGGTGTGGTTGTTTGTGTGTCGTCAGAGCTGCCGCCACAGGCGGTTAAGGTAACAGATACCCCTAATGCAGCCAGAATACTGAGTGCGCGATTCATATATGTCTCCGTTGTCAGGATTAATGAGTTTAAAATTCGAGCGTTAAGCTGAGTTTTGCAGTTCTGCCAGGAGCTGGTACTAAACCGAGACTCAAAGCATCGAGGTAGTAACGATCCGTGATATTGTCTATGGTCAGGTCCACTGCGACCATGTCGTTAAATTTGTAGCGAGAGTAAAAATCAATCAGGCGATAGCTGTGCCATAGCACAGGCTCATTGAAGCCAGTCGGGGCGTTATATCTGGGTATTGAATTTCGTTTACCCATTAAAGTACCTCGCAATCCCACCTCCAGCTTTTTCTCCATCAGTCTCAGACCAAAGTGCACACTGGCATGCCAGTTTGGCGGGATCATATTGTTGATATAACTTTGCGCAAGGCCCCAGTCGTTACAGTAATAACGCACGTAGCTGCCGACATTACACACTTCAATTTTGCTGTAGTGGGTGCCGTTCAATTCAACCAGCCAGGTACTGGCATCGTAGCTGAGGTTCATTTCCACGCCATTGAGTGTCAGGCTGTCAATATTGCGCAGACGGAAAAAGTCCAGCCCTCCCTGAGTTTGCTCCCAGGCATTAGGTTGGGTACGCGTCAGGTAATCATCAACATGGTTATTAAACACTGCCAGCTTAGCGCCAACCTGGTGCCCCCATTTAAAAGCAGCCTCATTGAAGTAGTTAATACCTAGCTCACGGTTCAATGCGCGCTCAGGCTTTACTGGGATATCTAATGCCGGACTAACAGACCAGCCAGAGGTATTCTCAAACAGGCTTGGCATGCGCAGCGCTTTGGCATGACGCACATAAAGTTGAGTATATTTGGCAAATTCCCAGGTAGCTGTGAACATGGGAGCGCCACCTGAATGCTCATTACGATAGAACACGGCCTGACATCCATCGTTGCCATCACTGACACAGGCCGGATCATTGGTGCTCAAAGGCAACGGGTTATTATCTTTCGACTTAAAGCGCGTATAACGTAAACCTGCCTCAAAGGTCCAGGCCTGCCAGGGCTGCCATATTACATTGGTAAACGCGCTGTATTCATCCCGCCAGCCACTTCTGGCACCTGCGTAAAACCCGCTGTCTGCAGGCGTGTCAGTGTCCATGTCTTCCCATTGCCCGGTAAGACCATAAGACCATTTCAGTTCACCTTTTGGGTAAAAGCGCATCGTATTTGAGACATCCGCCCCCCAACGCTGATACGCATCGGTGCGTGCCGTGTTTGACTCTAGTTCAATTGAACCCACACCTGGTGTATTCAGATCCGTGACAGTATCGGTGTGCCAAAGATTGGCCTCCAAATCAATACCATCCAGTTCCACCGGCTGCCAGCCATACGAAATGGTATAAGTCTGGTTCAGTACTTCACTATCCAGCCACTGACGAGCCTGACCGAACGAGCGGATCTGTGACGGCATCATTTCACCATACTGACTGTCGTAGCGAATGTAACTCAGCTCCAGGCTTTGGTCGTGTGGCAAAGCCAGAGTCGTACTAAGCAACCATGAAGTACTTTCAAAGTTAGTATTTGGAATACGCTCACCAGCCCGAAATCGTGATGCGCCCTCCATTGACACTTCAGTTTCGGTATACCAGGCCAATTTTTGAGGCTCGCCATAGTGCAACACAGGCACAGGACCATTAGTACCTGCGTAATAGTTACCCTGCTTACGATGCGCATAAGCCATTAGCACATCACCCCAATCGAAGCGCTGTGCGCCAGCCAAACTCATGGCATAACTAGAAAAATCAAACAGAGACGGACGATCTATCCCCTCTTCTGGTGCAAAGCGTTCGGGCATTAAATAGCGCTCTTCGCAGTATTCTGGAAAACGGCAATCAGAGCGGTAGGCATTGCGCGGCAGATAGTAACCAGCATATGTACCCGGCTCTGGTGCCTCAGTACTGTTGCCGATACCACTAAGACGCACCCGATAGCCACTTAACTTTCCCTCAGCAACGATGTCCTCGGCTCTCAATGTTTTAACGTTTACGATACCTCCGGTTGCTCCGGTACCAGATGCACTCATAGTGGGACCTTTGTTGATCTGCATATTCCCTATCAGATCAGGATCGATATAGCTGCGACTTGAAACGCCCGAATACCCCCGATATACAGTGGTTTCCTGGCGGCTTCCATCTATCACTACTGGTACCCGCCCTTGTCCTTGCATACCACGGATATTAATATCCAAACCACCCGAGTTACGGTTTTCACTGACCAGAACACCGGCAACCCCCTGAAAGATATCCCCAACACTGGTGCCACGAAATCGTTCAATATTCTCTTTTGTAACGACATTAACGGATGCAGAGCTTTGGTAGGTTTTGGCTTTGGCACTATCACTGTGTGTTTCTACCTGGATGGTATCCAAAGTAACAACGCCCTCAGTGGATTTAGGTTGTATAATCCAGGCACCTACACCAACAGGAATGGCCTGTAAATTGGTATGACTCAATAGAGTCAGCAGCATGGTCTGACTATCAAATTGACCCGAAATCGCCGGTACCATGATGCCTGCAACTAACTGCTCTTCAAACGATAAGGTAACCCGAGCCTGACGCGAATACATGTTCAGCACATCACCCAACTGACCAGCTGGCAGACGAAACTCGACTGTTTGTGGCTGCATATTGGTTTCGTTTGCCAAAACAGGCAAACAAGCGCAACTCAAGGTCGCGGCCAACACTGTTGGGATAAAAGGTAAAGATGTGCGATTGTGCATTAAACTAGGTTCCGTAATTTGTTTTTCATATACTGAGCCGAATAGTGGCCCCAAACCCGTAAAAGAAAATGAAATTTATTCTCATTTTCTTAATTAAGTTTGGAGCCAACTGAGGAAAGTGAATCTAAGCGTTTGCTTTTAAAGAAAGTTGAACCCAGAAACGGGTTCTATATTGAAGCTCCGCACCAAGCGTGCGCGCCAATGTTTTTAGGATGAGGTCATGGTCATTGAGCTGAAAAACCCCCGATATCAGGTGCTTTGCCAGCCTGGGGTCGCTGCGCAGTATACCCGAACGATAACGACCCAGCTCGCCGAGTAATTGCTGCAACGGAATGTCACGTACTGATAAAAAACCGTTAACCCAGGCGCTGTAATCAAATACCTCAGCGTCAAGCTGATCTGATTCATGTTGGTTAAACAGCATCACTTCACCCGCTTTAACTCGACGCGCGTACCCACCCAGGCCTTCTATCCACACCTCACCTTCGTCGACCTGTATGACAGAGGCATCTGTGCCCTCACGCAGATTGAAGTGCGCCTGTGAAGTAGTCAATACGCCATGGCTCGAGTGCACTTCGAATGGGCGCTTATCTTTTGCTGCGCTAAGATGTATTTCTCCGCGCGGTACATCAATACGGCGCCAGGTGTCGCTATACTCAACACTGACACTGCTGTGCTGATTGAGCCATAACTGGCTATTATCGGCCAGTGCCACATGTGCTTTATCTGCTCGGGTTGAATGATCTGTAAAAATTGGCTCCAACAATCCCTGCTCATGAGACAACCAACTAACACTGGCGAGTGCCAAGGCTGATCCCCCAAATGTTTTTATAGCTTGTCTGCGCCCTTTGAACTTCACTTCATTGTCGGTAGAAATGATGGTGTTTTTGACCAGCTCAGAGGACGAGTCGGCCACTTTGTTAAAAGTGGCATCAAGGATACACAACCTTTGCCAGGCCAGCTCGTGTTCTGGTTCAGCTTGCCGCCATTGTTCGCACGCACGCAGTATATCACCGTCCTGCCCACGTGATTCTAAGCGTACCCGCCAGGCAATTGCCTGACGAACCACCTCTTCAGAAATAGGTAAAGATGTGTGTGATGATTCCCACATAACGGCCTTCTCAGTCCAGACCAAACATATTGGTGTAACAAACCATCATAGCCTTAGCCACGTACTTTTCAGCTGAAGACAAACTTACTTCCAGTTGAGCTGCAACGTCTTTGTACGCCATGCCTTCCAGGCGAACCATCAAAAAAGCCAGCTTTTCTTTTGGCTTGAGGCCATTCAACAAGCGGTCCACCTGCTCAAGTAACTCGAGTGTTTCCCACTTCTGTTCTGCAGAAGGCACTTGTGCCTCAGGCATATTTGCCAGCATCGTTAGATAGTTTCTTTCCAGGATCTCACGACGTACTTTATCGATTACCAGGTTGTCAGCAATTTTTGCTAACCAGGCCTTAGTACTTCTAACGTTTTCCAGCTTGTCTGGCCGGCCCAGTAATTTAACAAAAGTATCCTGCGCTACATCCTGGGCATCACCCCAATTGTGTGTGCGGCGCGAAATCCACTTTACCAGCCACGCATAATGCTCCTGGTATAAGCTATCAAGACTGTTCGAAGTGTTACTGGACAAAGCGTTTTCTCTCGGACTATGTTCTGGAAAGCGCAAAAGTGTAAATGATATTCAATCTCATTTAAAGGGGGGTTTTTGATAAATTATTCTTATAATTTTTTTTGTCTTTATTTTACGGGTTTAACGTTTGTGACCGTCTCACATTAGTAGAAGTGATAAATTTATCGCCAGCTATGGAGCAGCAACTTTCGTATAAAAGATTTAATATTTTGATTTTATTAACCAATATTCTAGTTACCCAGAAATAATCAGGATCCGTTCATGTCTCTTCGCCCGATACACGTTTTTATGTTCACCCTTTTTGCCTGCGCGTTTTTACCGGGTTATGCGCTGGCAAATAGTACAGACAGCGCCTTTGCCAGCCATGATTTATCCCCCTGGGGCATGTATATGGCCGCTGATTTTATTGTTAAAAGCGTGATGATAGGACTCATTCTCGCCTCAGTGGCAACCTGGGGAATTTGGTTGCTCAAAACTTTGCAATTGAATAAAGCCAGAGAGAATGCAAGTACAATGTTGGCCAAACTCGTCAACAGTCAGAGCTTCAAAGAAGCAGATAACGCAACAGACAACATAGAACACGAAGTCATCTTGCTGATGGCTGCAACCAAACATGAACTTGCACTGTCTGGTGCGGGTATGGTGTCAGACGAAGGCCTCAAAGAGCGGATCATGGCACGTCTGGAACGTGTACAGGCAACCCTCTCAAGTAATATGAATCAAGGCACGGGTGTGCTGGCGACCGTGGGCTCTGTCGCCCCTTTCGTTGGGTTGTTTGGCACCGTTTGGGGGATCATGAACAGTTTTATCGGTATCGCAGAAACTCAGACTACCAATCTGGCTGTTGTCGCACCGGGCATTGCCGAGGCCTTGCTGGCCACAGCAATAGGCCTGGTTGCAGCGATACCAGCTGTAGTGATTTACAACCATTTTTCGCGTGCCATTGCCCATTATAGCGCTCTAACCGCCGATATTGTCACCGCAGTTATGGTACTTATCAGTCGAGATCTGGATCGGACCCACCCTGAAGCCAGAGCCATGTCCGACAAGTTTGATGTAACCACGCAGGCTCTGCAGACTAACCTAAAGGCGGCGAGTTAATGGCTTTTTCCAGCGGTAATAAAAACCCTGCATTACCCAGTGAGCAACACGAGATCAACGTGACACCATTTATTGACGTGATGCTGGTACTGCTGATCATTTTTATGGTGGCAGCCCCCTTAGCCACGGTCAATGTACCAGTCAATCTGCCCGCCGTTAGCGGGGAGCCAACACCACAGGAAGAAAAACCAATCTACCTTACGCTCCAAAAAGACTTATCTCTGACGCTGGGTGAAGAGACCCCGGTTCCTCGCCGCTCGCTGGCTGACACGCTGAAAAGCCAGGGCGTTGATGTCAGCAAGAGTATTCTATTGCGTGCTGATACCTCAGTTCCCTATGGCGATTTTATTGCACTAATGAATCAGCTAGCAAAAGCTGGCTACGGCAAAATCGCCTTGGTGGGTGAAGAGCAGGTAGATCAGAACCAATGAGTCTGCTCGCAGGTCCCAGTTACACCCAGCATACTCAGCAACGCAGAAAATGGGTTTTTGCCATTACTGCTGCATTGATATTGCATCTGCTCATAGCACTGGCACTATTGTGGCATGCACCCAAGAAACTGACGCCTCCTCCTGCATCAAGCCCAACAACCTTTGAGGTGAGCATTGTGTCGGCATCAAATCAAGTGCAAAACCAGGACTTACAAGGCCCTCAGCAGGAAGAATCCACAGCTGCCCAGCCGAAACAAACAGAGCCACAGCCAAAAGTTCAACAACAGCCAGATACTCAGGTCAAACCCCTGGCGTCCACAGAGTCTCCTGTCAAAGTAGCAAAACCGCAAGAAGCACCAAAAGAGCAGAAGCAACCCGACACGAAGCCAATACCAAAGCCGCCAAAAAAAGAGCAGTTGATAACTCAAAAGGAGCCAGAACCAACAAAGCCAAAGATCCCAGATGATACTCAAAGCAGCCAGAATAGCAGCAAAAGCAGCCCGGCCAGTGCACAAGCTAAAGCCAGCCAGAATACCTCTGCGAAACAACAAGGGGCGCAAAATAACAGTCATGTTCAAGCCGAAATGCAATGGCGAGGCCAGGTACAGGCCTACCTGGAGCGAAGAAAACGTTACCCTCGCAGTGCTAAAATCCGTGCACAACAAGGGGCACCCTGGGTTAAGTTCAGTATCGACAGACAGGGGAATGTGCTTAGTGTCAGTCTTTATCGTGCTAGTGGCATTGCAGCCCTGGATGATGAAGCCATCGCACTGGTTAACCGGGCAGCGCCTTTGCCTGCACCACCCGAGAGCGTAGCGGGTAACCCTATTACAATGGCCGTTCCCATTGCTTTTTTTATCAAAAAGTAACCCCTTCTCTACCCACTCTCAGGCCTCTTCATATAGCCCTCAAGACTCATTTTACACAAAGATATTGAGGGTTTTGCCAACTCATTCGTTCTCTATAGTAAGACCTTTTTTATTGAGTGACAAAATGAGTAACTTAAGAGCAGAACATTACCCCCGAATGAGTAAACTGAGAATATCTACATCCGCTGTGCATGATCAGCTTGATAAAAAGATCATGGATCAGTCTCCGTTTGCCAGCCAAGAACATTATGGCCTGTTCTTACGCTATCAATATCATCTGATGAACTATGTTGCGTCTTTATATCAGTGTGACCAGCTAGCTTTGATGATTAACAACTTAAAATCACGAGACCGTACCGAACAGCTACTTGCTGATTTTCAGGATTTGGATATGACGCAGCCTGCTCAGGTGATCAGTAATACTCAATTCAGTGCGTCAATGCATGAAAGCCTAGGCTGGCTCTACGTTGTTGAAGGCTCGAAGCTGGGCGCCGCAGTGTTGGCCAAAGAGGCTGAAAAGCTAGGCCTGCATAGTGGGTTTGGCGCACGTTTTCTGGCCGGTTCCGGTGCAGACCGGGGGTCAAACTGGCGTCAATTTATGCAAGATATTGAAGCACTGACTCTGACTGTTCAGCAAGAACAAGAGATGCTCAATGGCGCTCAGGCAGCCTTTAAATTTGCCAACCAGCTAGTTGAGTTGAGCTATAACCAAGCGCCAAACCTTACAACCGATGTTGCTTAAACTAAAACAAAATGCCACTAAGTATAGCTATATGCTAGGTGGCTATGTGGCACTAATACTGGCGTTTATCGGCGCCATCTTACCCGTGATGCCCACTACGGTATTTCTGATCATTGCTCTGTGGTGTTTCACTCGCTCTTCATCATCTTTGGAGACCTGGTTGCTCACTCACCCAAGGTTTGGCGAGGCTTTACAAAACTGGCGCACCCGCCAAGTGATCCCAAAAAAAGCAAAATACTTTGCGGCGTCTAGTATGCTTACAAGCCTGCTTGTTACATGCTACCTATATCCACTAGGCTGGCTACAAACGGGGCTCTTTTTCGTTTGCGCTTTTGTATGTAACTATCTGTTCGCTAAACCCAGCAAACCAACCGACATGACTAATCAGACAAGATATAGCCGTATCAATGTCTCACTCATAGTGAGTATCGTCTGTGTGATTTCACTCAACTCAATATTGCCGTGATAATTGCTACTAAAGCATCCCAATGCTTCGTTGCCCGTGATTTCATGCCCTACGAACATTTTAAATCACACAGATTTGTTATACTATAACAAATTGTATTGAATGGAACTGTATTCTGAAAAAGCCTGCTCAAAATTTAGCCGAACTCAGCTGAAATGAATTGAGGAAACTATGAGAAATCTATCTGAGAAACTGGACAAATACGCCATCGGCTTGTCTGCGATGTGCGTCGTTCATTGCTTGTTTGTGCCCCTGCTGGTTGCCCTGCTGCCAGCGTTCGGTGCAACCTTCTTTTCAGATGAGGCATTTCATCGCTGGCTACTCGTTGGTGTGCTGGTGACCAGCAGCAGCGCGTTATTTCTGGGGTGTAGAAAGCACAACCAGTGGCGTATTTTGGGCTACGGCACCGCAGGTATCGGCGTATTATTCTTCGCCGCATTTTTTGCCCATGACTTGATGGCAGCGGAGGGGGAAAAGCTGCTGACCATTTTCGGCAGCGTGTTGCTGGTGATCAGCCACTATAAAAACTTCAACCTGTGTCAGACCGGGCGTTGCCACTAATCCACCCTGCATGGCCGCCTTTACAATCAATGTGCGGCCAAGACCTGCGAGACAAGCTCATTCAATTTGCCAGGATCACTACCCGGTCCAACGACCAGTAATTTACTCCCCGTAACCGGCTCGCCTTTAAACGGGCGAATCGACACAGCACCATCCGGACATCGCTCAAAATAAGTGTAGTCAGAACTTGTACCAATGCGTGTACAACCTTTCACGCGCAAAATGGTCTCGGGTATGCGCGCACACAAAGCCTCAATACAGGTTTCATCAGGCAAAGCAGGTAACGCCACAGAGCAGGACGCCCAGTGTGATTTTTGATGCTCAAATGCTTCAACATTACCCGACACAGGTGACAGCTCCGGCAGCTGACAAAGTGCAAGCTCACTGACACCCTGAATTGTCGCGTTTGGGTTCACCTGATGAAGCTCATCCTTAACAGCCTGTATGCGCGCGTCGGATAAACCAGTGTTATGTGTGAGTACAATGAGCGAAGAGACCTGCACCTGGTTTGCTTCCAGTGCATTATGCTCACCACGGCGTTGCCAGTTTTTGGCATCGACCACCGCGATCTGTACCGGGGGTTTGAAGCATTCGTCCAGCCCCACACCAAGAAACCCCATCAAACGACAGGCATCGGATGTACCATTCGCTTCAATCAAGGTGATCCCTCGCTTGCGCTGAGGAATACGATTAATGCTGTCGCGCAGCGCGGTGATGCCGCTGCAACAAATACAGCTGCCATCTAGCGGCTTTAACGCCCCTTCACTGAGCTGCTCAGCCAGTTGTCTGGCATCCAGCTCGGCGTGCTCATAATCATTGAGGATCACATAGGGGTCCCAGTCGGCTTTCTGAGCCTCAAGCAGCAGGCGTTTTAACAGCGTGGTTTTGCCTGTGCCCAAAAATCCCACCAATACAAGGACAGGTTCCATACTTATTTTACTCTCCAGCCACCTACAAGGCAGTCATTGCCTGACATACGCTCGACTATAATCCAGTGCGTTAAGACTGTCACACCCCCTGACTAGCTCTTCAGTCAATAAAGTCCAGGGTAAGCAACAGGCGTGTTTCACCCGCTGCGGGTGCCGGAGAACGATGTACCAGTGCGCCTTGTTCATTGCCAAGCCAGCCGGAGCCTTTTAACAGGGCAACATCGCCGGTATTGAGTTGCTGAATGTCCGACTGACAGGTGTAAATACCCGATTCGTGGTCTTTTTTGCCTTTGCTGCCCAACCCCAGTTTGCTGCGATCCACTTTGTCGTGGGGTAGCCACTGAGAGGCCACGCCACCGAGCGTACTCACCAGCCGACAAGGGATGTGATCAACATGGAATTTAGGACACATGGCTTTATTGAGTAGGGTGAGCCTGAGCCCTGCACGCTTGAGTTCAAACAACGTACAGAACATATCCACCAGCATTGCCAGGTGAGCGCACAGCGCTGGCTTATCGGCGAGCAAAGCTGATGCGCCGTGCAGCTCATCTATCGTTTGCTCGGGCGTCAGGGCAATCGACAGCTGCAACTCGCTGGCAGTATTCAATAGATCCGCCACTTCTGAATTAAGTGCTTGGCTCAGCGTACATTGCCAGACGCTCAGGTTGATTTCTTCGCGATAGATATCCGTCAGAATGTTCGGCTCAGAGGATATGGCTGCAAACCGATTGGCCGGGATTGCTGGATTGTCATTGGCGGCTAAAGCATTAGTCATGGTCTTCTCCTACATCTGCGCCTGATTGGTCGCTACTCACAACAAAAGTTACAGTATAACATATCTAAATAATATAAGCTGGACAAGGACTGCCTGATGGCAGTCCTTTAGGCGTTGGAGTTATGGTGCTACGTTGAGTCCGCGGCGCTTAAGCAGCGCTTCGGTAGTTGGCTCTGCGCCACGGAAGGCTTTGTAAGATTCCATCAGGTCGCGGGAGTTACCCACTTCAAGAATATTCTTACGATAGTGCGTACCAATCTTACGATTGAGCCCACCCTGTGACTGCACATAGGCAAAGGCATCAGCCGCCAGGATCTCACTCCACATGTAGGCATAGTAACCTGCGGAGTAGCCGCCCCCCATTGAGTGCGCAAAGTAGGCCGATTTATATCTGGGTGGTACATAATCGATGTTCACACCGTGCTTGCTCAGCGCAGCTTGTTCAAACTCCACCAGATCCTGCAAAGGCGCGTCCGCCGCCAGTGCGTGCCACTCCATATCCAGCAGCGCTGCCGCTACATATTCCAGTGTATCAAAGCCCATATTGAAACTGCGGCTGGCAATGACTTTGTTCAGCAGGGCCTGTGGGATCGCTTCTCCGGTTTGGTAATGTTTGGCATAGTTCTGGATAACTTCCGGATGAATTGCCCAGTCTTCTTCAAACGTTGACGGGAACTCCACAAAATCACGGGATACAGACGTCCCCGCTAAGCTCCGGTAAGTTACCTGAGACAGCATGCCGTGCAGGCCATGACCCAATTCGTGGAACATAGTCGTCGCTTCGGAGTAACTCAGTAATGTTGGCTGGCCTTCAGGGGCTTTTTCAATGTTCATCACATTGATAACAACCGGGCGTTGTTTGTCCAGACCGGATTGTTGTACAAACGAGCTCATCCAGGCGCCACCGCGCTTACCGTCACGCGCAAAGTAGTCGGCCATAAACAGTGCCAGGCTGGTGCCATCGGCATCAAAGACTTCATAGGCTTTCACATCCGGGTGGTAAACCGGGATGTCATTACGTGGCTTGAAGGTTACGCCATACAAGCGCTCCATGGTAAAAAACAGGCCATCTTCCAGTACGCGATTAAATTCAAAGTAGGCTTTAACCTGTGACTCATCCAGGTCGAACTTATCCTGGCGAACCTTGTCGGCATAGTACAACCAGTCCCAGGCCTGCAGTTCAAAGTCGCCGTCCGTGGCGCGAATTTTGTCTTTGATGGCCTGGGCTTCGGCTTCAACGTTTTTCAACAGCGCAGGCACCATGCTGGCAAACATGTCATACACTGCGGTGGGTGTTTTGGCCATTTGCTCATCCAGGCCATAATGCGCCCAGCTCTCATAGCCTAGTAGCGCCGCCTTTTTTGCTCTGAGCTGTGCCAGCTGGGCGACAATTTCACGATTGTTGTTGTCACCTTTTAAACCACGATAAGCAGATGCGCGCCATACTTGCTCACGTAACTGACGGTCTTCGAGCTTAGCCAGAATAGGCTGTCGCGTGGTATTGGTAATTTTGATCAGATACTGCCCCGGATGCCCGGCTTGTTCAGCCGCTTGTGCCAGCTGCGCGATATGTGCATCTGTCAGGCCTGCCAGTTTTGCTTTGTCTTCAACCAGTACCACATTGCTCTTAGACAGTGCCAGCAGATGCTGCGAGAACTGCGTGGTCAACGACGACAAAGCCGCATTGATCTCACGGATCTCTGTTTGTTGCGCGTCCGTCAGCTTGGCACCCGCTCTGACAAATTGCTTGTAATAGACTTCCGTCAGGCGTTTTTCTTCTGCGCTGAGATTAAGCGCATTACGCTGTCCGTAAACTTGGGCCACGCGCTCGTACAAAGCTTTATTCAGGTAGATGTTATCGTAGTGACCAGCCAGTTTGGGCGCCAGTTCAGACTGCAGTGCCCGGCGCTCTGGATTAGAGTCGGTGCCTGACAGGTTAAAGAATATCGCCTGGGTCCGCTTTAGTAATTCACCACTTCGCTCCAGCGCAACAATGGTATTACTAAAACTGGCAGGATCAGCTTGGCTGATAATCGCATTCACTTCAGTCATTTGCTCAGCCATGCCCTGTTCAAATGCCGGCGCGAAGTGTGCGTCGCTGATGGTATTAAAATCCGGTGATTGATATTGCAATGTGCTCGATACCAGTAGTGGGTTGCCTTCAGTTACCGTCGCAGAGGCTGCGCCTTTTTGCAAGCCTGAAGTACTCCCCCCACCCGTGCAGGCCGTTACAAGTAAGGCGGAACTCACCGCCAGTGCTAGCAACTTTTTCATCGTTGTTTCTCTCATCTGTAAAATAGAACAGATATGTTATAATATAACAAAACAATCAACAATCTTTGTTGCGCTAAACAGACCCATATGTGAGTTGGGTACGCAATGAAAAGCGCGAAATATCAATTGGGCCCGCGTCGTGGCCCAGCGCAGCAGCCTTAAGTTTTTGTTTATCTGTATAATTAATCAGGATACCAATGGCACGCTTAATAAAACACGCCACCTTAGTGAATGAAGGTAAGCTTTACATTTCAGATCTCAGAATTGAAAACCAGGTTATTGCTGAAATTGGCCCGGACTTATCCGCCAAACCCAGTGAAGAAGTTATTGATGCTCAGGGCATGTGGCTACTGCCCGGTATGATAGACGACCAGGTACATTTCAGAGAACCGGGCCTTACGCATAAAGGCTCCATTGCCAGCGAATCAGCGGCCGCCGTTGCCGGCGGGATCACCAGTTTTATGGAAATGCCCAATGTCTCCCCTTCCACAACGACCCGCCAGGCCCTCGCAGACAAACAAGCCATTGCACAGCGAGATTCAGTCGCAAACTATGCCTTTTACCTCGGTGCTACGCCCGATAACTTAGATGAAATCAAAGCCGTTGACCCACAATCCGTGTGCGGGGTTAAAGTGTTTATGGGTGCCTCAACCGGCGATTTACTGGTTGAGCACCCCGCAGCCCTGGATGCAATTTTCAGAGAGTGTCCCACACTGATTGCGACGCACTGTGAGCAAGGTTCAGTGATCCAGCAAAATAACGCACGCATTGAGCAACAATACGGCACACCGCAAATCATTCATCACCCGATGATCCGCGATGACGAAGCCTGCTATCAGTCGTCTTCTTATGCCGTGGCGCTTGCTAAAAAATACCGTACCCAGCTGCACGTACTGCATTTAACCACAGCAAAAGAGCTGAGCTTATTCAGTAGCGCCCCTTTGGCTGAAAAGCACATCACGGCCGAGGCCTGTGTTCATCATTTGTGGTTTAACGAACAAGATTATCCGGCCCTGGGCAACCTCATCAAATGTAACCCGGCCATTAAAGCCGAATCAGACCGGCTTGCGTTGCTAAAAGCCCTGCATGACGGCCGCATTGATATCATTGCCACCGATCACGCCCCGCATACCTGGCAAGAGAAAAACGTGCCCTATCCGCAAGCCCCGGCAGGCCTGCCACTGGTTGAACATGCCTTACTGACCCTGTTAGAGCAGGTTAAGCGCGGCGCAATGACGCTTGAACAGGTGGTCGAGAAAACCGCACACAATGTTGCAACCCGCTTTGCCATCAACAAGCGAGGTTTCCTCAGAGAAGGGTATTTTGCCGATCTGGTTTTAATTGATCCAACTCGCTCAACCCACGTACAACACGAACAAACCCGTTACCTGTGTAAGTGGAGCCCGTTTCATAACACCACTTTCTCTCATCAGATCCGTGCGACCTTCGTTAATGGTGACATGGTGTTTGATGGTGACAAGGTCAACACACATCACAATGCCGCGCAGGCATTACGTTTTAACCGTTAAGTGAGACTCATAACTTATGATGCAACTCCCCGATATTGCGAGCCATTTTGAGCCAGACAGCCAGAGCCCATTAAAGTGGGTTGGGATGGAAAAAATTGCCCTACCCATGCAGGTGCGCTGCGATCAGATTAGCGTCAACATCAACACGCTTATGGACGTTTTTGTCAGCCTGGATACAGGTGCAAAAGGTATCCATATGTCACGTCTTTACCTGCTTGCTAACGAAGCATTGGTGGGGACAGAACTCACTTTCGCACAGCTCGATAAGGTACTCAAAGAGATAGTCGCGTCTCAACAGGGTCTCAGTCAGTCTGCCAAGTTGGTGTTGAAGTTTGAGCTACCACTAAACAGACCCGCTCTGAAAAGCAGCTACAGCGGCTACAATGCCTATCCGATAGAATTACATTGTGAGCACCTTGAAGGCAAAACCCACTGCAAACTTATCAGCACCATTACCTACAGCAGTACCTGCCCTTGTTCAGCGGCTTTGTCTCGCCAGTTACTAAGCGAGACAGTGGCACAGCAATTTGCCGGTCATGACAATATAGATAAAGCTCAGCTGCTGGCATGGCTGAAAGGACCGCACGGCTCTGTCGCAACACCACACAGCCAGCGCTCTTATGCCTATATCGAAGCCGATCTGGCTGGCGGTCACTTGCCGGATCTGGCGCACTGGCTTGCACTGTTTGAAGAAACGATGGCAACACCAGTACAAACGGCGGTTAAGCGTGAAGATGAGCAGGCATTTGCCGCACTGAACGCGAAAAACCTGATGTTTTGTGAAGACGCGGCAAGGCGTATTAAAGCAACGCTGGAGTCCATTTCAGAGGTGACGGAATACCAGTTTAAAGTGGAGCATCAGGAAAGTCTGCATGCCCACAATGCGGTCGTTTACGACCGAAAATCTTAAGGAAAGCGACACACCCAGGCAGCGGGTTGCCTGGGTGTTTTTCCAATGCTACAGAGCGTGTTCACCTATCCCCTTCTGAACCCTGTATCGATACTCAGAATAGATATCCGCTCCCGTTTAGAGCTCAGCTCGCTTGAAAACATTAAAAATAGCACTTTGGGCTTATAAAATGCTGCATGCTGCCGTTATTATAGGAGTAATGTGATAAACAAGGAATGATATGAAAGTGACCAACTATGGCGCTCAGCCTGTGCTGTCGCCCACCCCAGTGCAGCCACAAGCCGATGCGTTAACGCCCTCTGACCCTTCATCTACGTCTGACTGGCATGCAAACATCACGGGGAATGCACACCCTTTAATGCAAAAGCCGCAGCAGGTCTTGTTAGATACAAGCTTGTTGCAGAAGGCACAACTCAACGAGCAGGGCGAAGTAATAGCATACAGTGAATTGAACTCGCCGGAGCAGGTAGAGCAATTTATGGCGGTGTTTAACCAATTGTCTACTCACCATCAGGAAAAGCTGCGTTTTATTGCAGTAGATGAGTCCTTTTTAACGATGACACAGTCGCTGGATACGGCGCATGTTGAAATGCTGGTAGACAGTGCTTTTGAACTCAGCGAACAACAAAGGGTTCAGTACCAAACCGATTATGGTGTGGTCTCAGACTATCTTCATGATTTATCGACTCTGTCGGAAGAAAAACGCATTACGATCCTTGAGATCAATGCCCAGTTAATTGACAAAGGTGCTCAGGAAACCTGGGCAAGATGGCAGGATGGGCGCTATTCACTAGCATCAAAGGCAGGTTATAGCGCAGATGAGCCACGGCGTCAGAAACCAGGGTCTTACAATGCACACGAAGGCTACCTGCATCACCAGCGCCTTGGTGGTCAGATGGTCACGCAACTGGGCAAAGCGGCGCAGACATTGTCGGCAGATGAACTTAAGCTATTGCAGGAGAGAATAGCCACCAGTGACTACGCCACAACGCGTGGTATGGTCGATATGGCGGCGCTGATCGAAGATAATCAGCGCGAGTCGCTGATGTCATTGTTAACACAACAAGCCGAAGATACCCAGGCGGTTTTTGCTTTGTTTGGTGAGCAGTCAGATCTATATCAGTTTACCGAGTTTTATTCACATGATGAGCGCAGCGACAATGAGCTCTATTACTTTTATACCGCCAAAGTTGACAGCGAAGTCAGTCGCACTAGCTTACTCAACAGCATGTTGTCGTTTTACAATCAACACGGTGCCAAACAGCTCAATCAGGCGGCTGACCTGTTGCGGCAACAGCCTGCACAGGAACGCACGGCGTTGTGGCTGGAGTGGGATAAGGAACGGAGCAATAATAAAGCAAGTATGCTGGATGACTTGGCAGACAAACTTGAGGAAGGGAAGACACGAACCGCTGAGCGACAAGCAGCCCAGTTGGAACAGATCCGGGATAATTTTGAACCGTATTTTAGCACCTTCAGCACCAACCAGTTCAGGGTGTTTCACCACAGTGAAATTGAAACACCAAAAAAGCACCAGCTAACATCACCAGAAGCATTGCAGGCACTGATTGAACGCCGTGGCTATCCTTCACGGTACCAGCAAGCGGTTGCAGAGCACACTTCCGACAATCTACCAGCAAAATGACAGGCTGACAGTCACCGATTGAAAAACGGGTAACTGTCAGGTCAGTCTGAGCTAGTACATTTAATTGTTAGAGGCGGGTAAATCTCATTTCCCAGTTGGTTTCCCAGCTTTCACCACCATCTTTGGAAAAAGCCTGTGCCCAGGTCGGTTGTTCCGGGTTAGTGGCATCCCAGATAAAGCGCACTTTAATGGCTTCGCCGTGATACTCCTCGTCGGCATAAAAGCGCCCTACGCCATCTTGAAACTCCCCCACCACAGGCGTATCCATCACCCCTGGGTTGCGCCCATCCAGCCACCAGATTGACCACTGACCGGTGCGCTCGTTATATGAACGAATGGCCTTTGCCCGCACCGAGCCCTCTGGAAAATGCAGGTGGTTGTCTTCCACGTTGCCAAATCCGCCCAGCGTGTTGAGCGTTGATGACTCCCCTTTGAACTCTATCCACTCATCGCCGCCATTGAGTATGTCCTTCAGACGGCGGTGCTGTACCGACCACTGGCCAATCATAAAATCGAAGTCGCCGGGTGCGCCGGGTGCGTTGGTTTGAAGCATCATCATCCCTTATTTCATTATCTTAATCACACACTACTCTAGCAGTGGTGCTGTATAAGTAAACAGTGTATTTATAACGAAATCTCGACATTTTCAGACATCACAGTGACTGATTTAGGCTCGGCGGCAAATGCCAGTAAACGGCCCATAAGCCAGCTGAATACTTCGCTCTGACCACTCAACTCGCATTCACCGTCACATATGCAATATAACACCTGCTGCACATCTGCGCAGACCAGAGCAGCGACCGCCTCAGGTGTTATAAGATGTATACGGCATACGGGTAACTGCGCCCTGACTTTACTGTCCGTGCTAACAGTGCCCTGCAACAAAGTCAGCGTATGTCTGCTGCTCGGTGTGCTGATCTCCAGTTGTAAATCTGCCACCTTACCGGGCTGCGCCTTTTGCCACCTTTGCAGGTAGGCTAAAAATTCAGCCCACCAGTTATCCAGTTTAGTAGCCTCAACCGAATGCTTTGATTCAGGTGTCGAGGGCCTGCTCAACACGGCATCCACCTCTTGTACGGCGTCTTGCAGCGCCACCAGTGTCGCATCCACATCAATTTTGGTGTGCGCGGCTGAGCAGATAAAGCGCAACCGCCCGCGGCCGGTTTCGACTATCGGATAAGTCACGGCTGAGGCCTGAATGCCCTTTTCAAACAAACGCTGCACGATTGCATACAGCCTGTCTTTGTCGCCAAAATGTGGGGTCACAATGGGCCCATCCCCGCTGCCTAAATCAAACCCGGCAGCACTGAATTGGGCCCGCATATAGCGGGCGGTGTCCCACAACCGTTCACGCAGTGAGTCATCCTCACGGAGCCGCTGCAGTGCCGCAAGCGCCGCGGCAATGTCTGCCGGACTTACTGAAGCCTGAAAGATATAAGCCCTGGACGAGGCCTTTAACAGCTCAACATACTCCGCACTGGTCGCAATCACACCACCCAGACTGCCGAGCGATTTGCTCAGTGTGGTCATGATAAAGTCAACCTCCTCGCTTACTCCCTGCTCAGCGCAGATCCCGGCGCCACGCTCACCATAAAACCCAAAGGAATGCGCTTCATCAACCAGTACCAGTGCCTGATAACGTTTAGCCGTGCGAACGATCTCGGCCACAGGCGCGGCGCCCTCCCCCATGCTGTACACACCTTCGATAACCACCAATACGGTGCGATAGGGAGAGGTCTCAGTCTCGAGCACTGAGGCCAGATCGTTAACGTCATTGTGTTTAAAGGTGCGTACTTTAGCACCGCATAACCGTGCGCCATCAACGATGGAGGCATGGCATAGCTGATCGATGACCACCACATCGTTTTCACCCAATAATCCCGCTACCGCACCGACGTTGGCGGTATAGCCCGTTGGAAACAAACAGGCGGCGGGCTTGCCCACCAGGCTAGCAAACTCTTGCTCAAACGCCACATGCAGATCCGTTAACCCAGACGCCGCCGCAGAGGTACCCATGCCAGTGCCAAACTCAGTCACGGCCTGATGTGCAGCGTCAATGACCGCAGCATCCCGATTTAGCCCCAGGTATAAATTGGTGGTCCAGATAATCGCCTCACGCGCATCGCTATGCCGGGCATCAGCGACCGTACCGCGCGTACCACTTCCAGTGCGCAGCACCTTACTATACGGATTAGCGCGACGCTCACTCACCATCTGAGTGGCGGCCTGAACTAGCATGCTTTTGTCCGCGGCCGACCAGGACGGTGCCTTGGCCAAAGCAAAAGGGGGATGACTGGCGCGCAATTGAAATTGCAGCTCTTTGAGCGTATCGCGAAGCGGGCTCTGCTGGGCCGTTAATGATCTACCAGCGCTTAAACTCAGCAGATGCTGAGCCAGGTGCTGAGGCGTATTAAACTCATAAATTGCCTGCACGGAGCAAGTCACATTCAGTACATTGCTCAGACGATTACTCAACTCCAGCGTCGTTAATGAGTCCAGCCCTGCCTGCTCAAAGGTTTGCGACAACACAGCATCACCGGTGTGGCCGAGCAAAGTGCTCAGCTCATCACAGATCATCTCTATTGCTGCCTGTTCAGAATCGCCAGTGTTGCATGACTCCCGCGGTTCTCGAACCTCCGATATATCGGGTAAACGGCTGCGATCCAGCTTGCCGTTGGGCAGATAAGGTAATGCATCAACAAAGCTGACATTATTTGGAACCATATGATTTGGCAGATGACGGGCCACAAAGGATAAAATCACATCCGGGCTGAGTACTTCCCCTTGCTGACAGACAACACAAGCTTGTAATCTGGCCTGCCGGCTTTCTCCCTCCAACACGGTCACAGCGGCCGCTGCGATCCCCGGCATAGTACATAGCACCGTTTCAATTTCCTCCAGCTCAATGCGAAAACCACGGATTTTAACCTGCTGATCCACGCGAGATAAAAAGCGCAATTCACCATGTTTGGTCCACTGACACACATCACCGGTTTTATATAAGCGCGACTCTTCAATGCCACTGTCTGGTGCTGGGATAACAAAGCGCGCATCTGTGCGCGGTTTATCAAACAGGTAACCCGCCGCCAGCTTGTCTCCTGCAAGGTAAAGCTCGCCCGCCTCGCCCCCGGCAACCGGCTGCAGGTCTTTATCCAGCACGTAAGCGCGGGTATTTGCCACAGGCTTACCAATGGTGATTTCAGCCATGTCTGGATGCAGTTGTGCAGCGGTCGAAAATACCGTGTCTTCGGTTGGACCATAGACATTGATCACCCGCAGGCCAGGCTGCTGACGATACACTTGTTTAACCAATGCAGGACTGAGTACCTCGCCACCAAAAATCACACAACGCAACGTTTTGGGCAGGGTATAGCCACTGAGTATGGCCCGGATGGCTGAAGGCACAGCAATACAGGTTCTGACCTTATCTATGCGCTGTAAATCAGGTAATACCAGAATGTTTTTTGCCAGCACCACCGTACCACCGAGCAACAGTGTGCCGATGATTTCCATCACGGATGGGTCAAAACACACCGAGGTGGCGGCCAGCACACCGCTCAGCTCTTCCTCACAAAGTAACTCGCCCATGGCCGTGCACATCGCCAGAACATTGCTTTGTGTGACCGCCACCCCTTTTGGCTCACCTGTCGACCCCGAGGTGTAAATCACATAAGCCAGTGCTTGTGGATCACATTCAGGCGCTGACAGAGGCAATGGCTCATCGTTTATGTCGGCCAGCAAAATTTGCGTGCTGACTCTTTGACATAACTCGGCCGACGCACTGCCATCGACAATCACCGCCGCAGCTTTGCTGTGCGCCAGCATATAGTCAATCCGGGCACGCGGATAAGCCGGATCCAGCGGCATGTAAGCGCAACCCGCTCTGAGCACTCCGAGCAAAGTGGCCACCAGCTCCCAGCTGCGCTCCATACACACACCTACTAATGCACCGGGCACAATGCCGCTGTTTGCCAGTTTAGCGGCAATTGCCTCTGCACGATGCAATAATCGCTGATAACTTATTTCCTGAGTGTCATCGATGAGGGCAGTTTTGTTAGGGTGGGTTTGTACCCGGGCGGTAAATGAAGCGAAGACTGAATCGTGCTCAGGCTGCACATCATTCGTTGTGCTTATACCTTGCGAATGCATTTGCGTAGGTGAGGCGAACGAGTCCGGTGCGTGGCTCATAATTATTTCCTTTGTTGTTATTATCAGGCTGGTCGATATTTAATCGGACACTGAATGAGTCAGGTCAGCTTAGCGACCTAATAGGTGTTTGATATGACGGCAGGCCGCGCGAACCGCCCTTATTTATACATATAAAATCAACACTCACATTAACATTGATTAACACCAAGACGCTAGCAACCACAGCGGACTTTTGTCTGGTTGTTTTTTACGCCCAGCGGAGTAAGGTGGATAATTAATAAAAAGTACACGTGGAATGAGGATATGAGTATTGTTTTAACAACCCAGTGTCGTGATGATGTGGGATTGATCGCCAAGGTTACCGGACTATGTTACGAGCACAACCTGAACATTGTGCGCAACAATGAATTTGTGGACAAAGCAGGTGAGCGCTTTTTTATGCGCACTGAGCTGACCGGTGAAGTCGGTGAGCAGTTTTTACCGCAACTACGCAGTGCTCTGCCAGACGGTGCACAAGTGCATTTACATGGCAATGAAAAAACCAAAGTGGTGCTGCTTGCCACCAAAGAAGCCCACTGCCTGGGTGGTATGCTGCTAAAACAATACGAAAATGCCTTTAACGTTGAAATTCAGGCGGTGGTGGCCAACTACGATACGCTAAAACCGCTGGTAGAAGGCTTTGGCGTGCCGTTTCATCTGGTATCACACCAGAGGCTGACACGTGAACAGCATGACGATGCCATGGCTCAGGTCATTGAGCAATACCAGCCCGACTTTATCGGCCTGGCCAAATATATGCGGGTGCTCAGCCCACAGTTTGTTGCCCGTTTTAGCAATCAGATCATTAATATTCACCACTCGTTTTTGCCCGCCTTTATTGGGGCAAAACCCTACCACCAGGCGTTTGAGCGCGGGGTAAAAATCATTGGTGCTACGGCACACTTCGTCAACGACGAATTAGACGAAGGTCCGATCATCATGCAGGACGTCACTCAGGTGAGTCATGCCGATAGCGCCGAGGCCATGGCGAAAATGGGCCGGGATATTGAAAAAGTGGTGTTCTGCAAAGCCATTCAACTGGCCGCGGAACATAAGCTGTTTATTAATGGCAATAAAACCGTGGTTTTTGCCTAGCGTAATAACAAAAACGCCAGCATCTTTGTGCTGGCGCTCTTCTTATCACAACATGGCTATTAGCTCTGGCTGTCGAGGGGTTCCAGTTGTAGCTTAGCGGCAATCAATACCGCCTGAGTGCGGTTGTAGACCCCCAGTTTTCGGAATATCGCCGTAATGTGTGCCTTGACCGTGGCCTCTGAAATATTCAGTTCGTAAGCAATTTGCTTGTTGAGTAACCCTTCGTGCAGATATTGCAATACCTTGTATTGCTGTGGCGTTAATGATGCGATTTGCTGCGCCAGCTGCTTATCTTCTCCGTCGAGTTCAGCAATCTGATCTTTAAGGCTGGCTGGCAACCAGACATCTCCCTCAAGCACCTGATTGAGTGCCTCGACAATCTCCTTTGATGAAGACGCCTTAGGAATAAAGCCCATGGCCCCATAGCCCATCACTTTAGAAATGACATTCAGGTCTTCACTGCCCGAGACCACTACTATGGGTAAACTCGGATAATCTTCACGAATGCGGATCAGGCCGTATAAATCGCCATTCCCCGGCATATGTAAATCCAACAACAGCAGATCCAGCTCGTCCTGTTCGGATAATTGTTGCAAGGTTTGCTCAAAGTTTTCAGATTCAAAGATCTCCAACCCGTCAAACTGGTTTTGCAGTGCCCCTTTTAATGCTTCGCGAAACAAAGGGTGATCGTCCGCAATTAAAAACTGGTTCATGCTTGGCTCCTAAAAAATCGGCTGTCATGTCGACAGCCGATATAGTAGGTCAATATTTTGTCATAATTCAAGCGATTAACGCTCAATTAACGGTTTAGTCTGTTTTCGATCAATTCATCGACCACACTTGGGTCCGCTAAAGTCGAGGTATCACCCAGTTGCTGATACTCATTGGCGGCAATTTTACGCAAAATACGGCGCATGATTTTACCGGAACGCGTTTTCGGCAGACCTGGTGACCACTGGATCATATCCGGTGAAGCAATTGGGCTGAGCTCTTTACGTACCCAGTTACGCACTTCTTTTGTCAACTCGTCTGTGACTGCAACGCCTTCGTTCGGTGTCACATACACATAAATGCCCTGCCCTTTAATATCGTGCGGATAACCCACTACGGCGGCCTCTGCAACGGCTTCATGTGCTACCAGTGCGCTTTCAATCTCAGCGGTGCCTAAACGGTGCCCCGAGACATTCAGCACATCATCCACACGACCCGTGATCCAGTAATAACCATCTTCATCACGACGACACCCGTCACCGGTAAAGTACACGCCCGGATAGGCTGAGAAGTATGTCTGTTCAAAGCGCTCGTGATCACCATAAACCGTACGTGCCTGAGATGGCCAGCTATCGAGGATCACCAGATTACCTTCAGCTGCACCCTCGAGCGTATTGCCCTCTGCGTCGAACAAGGCCGGTGCAACACCAAAGAAAGGACGGGTCGCCGAGCCCGGTTTCATATCCGTCGCCCCCGGCAATGGCGTGATCATGATGCCGCCGGTTTCAGTCTGCCACCAGGTATCTACGATGGGGCACTGGCTGTTACCAATTTTCTCGTAATACCAGCTCCAGGCTTCCGGGTTGATTGGCTCACCGACCGAGCCCATGATCCGCAAGCTGGTGCGCTTCGAGCTGGCTACTGGCTCATCGCCTTTGGCCATCAGGGCACGGATAGCTGTCGGGGCAGTATATAAAATAGTGACATTGTGTTTATCCACCACTTCACCGATGCGACCGGAGCTTGGGTAAGTCGGGATCCCTTCAAAAATCACCTGAGTACAACCATTCACCAGCGGGCCATAGGCCATGTAGCTGTGACCGGTGATCCAACCCACATCAGCGGTACACCAGTAAACATCATCGGCTTTGACATCAAAGACATACTCGTGCGTCATGGAGGAATACACCAGATAACCGCCAGTGGTATGTACGACCCCTTTTGGTTGGCCGGTTGAGCCAGACGTGTAAAGGATAAACAAAGGATCTTCGGCGTTCATCCGCTCTGGTTCACACTCACTGGCGACATCCGCCACCAGCTCATGCCACCAGACATCGTGTGCCTGCCATTCAACTTCACCACCGGTGAGCTGATGCACAATCACATGCTCAATGCTGACGCCATCCTGACTGACCGCCTCATCGACATTAGCTTTGAGAGGCACACAGTTACCGCCGCGACGGCCTTCATCAGAGGTGATCACCACTTTGGCGCCTGAGTCTTTGATCCGATCCGCAATGGCTGACGGTGAAAAGCCACCAAACACAACTGAGTGCACGGCACCGATACGGGCGCACGCCTGCATGGCGTAAATCGCCTGAGGGGTCATTGGCATATAGATGGCAACACGGTCACCTTTTTTAACGCCCAATTTTTTCAGGCCATTGGCTAGTTTAGCCACTTCATCGTGAAGCTTCTGAAAGCTGATATGCTCGCTTTGTGTTGGGTCGTCACCTTCCCAGATCAGCGCGACTTTGTCTGCGTTATCGTTGAGGTGGCGGTCAATACAGTTATAAGAGGCGTTAAGTACACCGTCTTCATACCATTTAATACTGATATGGCCTTTGTCAAACGAGGTGTTTTTTACTTTGCTGTAGGGGGTAAACCAGTCAAGGCGCTTACCGTGCTCTGCCCAGAATGCCTGAGGATCGTCAATGGATTGTTGGTATAGTTTTGTATATTGATCGTTATCTACCAGCGCTGCGCTCCTGATGGCTTCAGGAACCGGATAAATGCTCTGTGACATAGTCATCTCCATGTTGATTTTTGGCCAGACGGCGATGCACCAAGGATCGCCCACTCTTTTTATATTAAGTATTAGACCTTAGTTGTACTTGCACCTGTATTGCAAACATAGTAGACGAGCCGGGCACTGCTGCGGGTCTGCGACGTGCAATCTGCGGTACTTTTTTGTGCTATTCCACCTTAGTCGTATAGACCAAAGGTTAATTGAGTAAAAAGCCGCCATCAACAACATTGAGGAGTAAGAGGCACTTTCGCTGATCTCACCCGGAGTTTGTCTGCGCAACCCGGAGCAATGCAAACAGGAATTCAACTATGACAACAGCAAGAAAAAATCATTTAACGCTCAGCGCCCTGGCCGTGCAAAGTGCACTACTCAGCGGCCTGCTTATATCCAGTGTTAACGCCGCTGAGCTGGGCAATACCGAGGTAAAATATGGTGGATACATTAAATTAGACGCTATCTGGAGTGACTTTTCTGATGGCAGCCTGCCCTCTCAGCACATTGGCCGGGATTTCTATGTGCCAGGCACCACTCCGGTAAGTGGTGGCGAGCCCAAAGATGCCGTTTTTGATATGCACGCGCGTCAGTCTCGCTTCAACCTTGCCACAGATACTAAGCTGGATGATGGCAGCAGCATTAAAACCAAAATTGAACTGGACTTTATCGCTTCAGCAGGGGGTAACGAGCGGGTGACCAACTCTTATTCACCCAGGATCCGCCAGGCCTATGTCACCTATAAAGGCTGGTTGTTTGGTCAGGCCTGGTCTAACTTCCAGAATGTTAGTGCACTGCCGGAAACCCTCGACTTTGTTGGTCCGGCAGATGGTACTGTGTTCGTGCGCCAGGCCATGGCCAAGTACACCATAGGCAACTGGTCTTTTTCTGTGGAGAACCCGGAAAGCACCGTGACCTCGGAAGGTGGCGCGCGCGTTGTCACCGATGATGCCACTATGCCCGACTTTACCGCCCGTTATACCTATAAAGCGGACTGGGGTCACCTGGTGGTTGCGGCGTTAGGCCGCGAGCTAACCTATAAAGTTGCAACGGCAGATGAGAGCGAAACCTCATTTGGGCTAAGTGCGTCTGGTCGGGTGAATTTTGGTGATAACAACCTGAAGTTTATGCTGACCCAGGGTCAGGGACTGGGTCGCTATGTCGGCCTCAATGCGGCCCATGGCGCAGTCTATGACGGCAAAGACCTGCATGCGATTGATTCGACCTCGGGCTTTGTTGCTTACCAGCACTACTGGAACTCACAATGGCGCTCAACCTTCCTGTATTCATTCTTCTCGGCTGATAACGACAAAAACTTGCTCGGCGTCACGGTCGACCCTACCGAGTCAACGACCAGCTATAGTGCCAATATTCTCTACTCTCCGGTGAAAAAGCTCACCTTTGGTGCGGAATATAAGATTGCAAAGCGCGAAACAGAAAGCGGTGCGCAAGGCGATCTGGACCGGCTCCAGTTCTCCGTGAAATATGTTTTTTAAGCTCCTAAGCAAAAAGCCCGCATCTGCGGGCTTTTTGTCTCAACCGTATCCGGCACACTTATAACGTGGCTTTACGCTCGTTGTAATACTCAATCAGCTTATCGACCGCTTCCTGACAGTATTCACGCACGCCCGCAACCACCATATGCTTCTCGCCCTGGCCAACGCGCTCATCACCATGGAAAAGATTAAACCGTAGTACGATTTTGCCACGCTTGCCCTCAAAGGAAAACTCAGGCTCAGCCGGCTTAAGTGTGACCGACTCTATGTCTAACCTGTCCAGGTGGATAGACATAGACTCGTAGATCACCATAGGACGCGCCGGGTTAATCATCACATCTTGCTTAGCCATCAGCGGAATGATCACATGTGGAAACGTAGTGCCAGAGAATTCGACATAGTTGCGGATCAGGCTGTTGGTCAGGCTGTCACACTGCTTGCGCTCACCACTGCGTTTTACCGACAGCATCACTTTGTCATCGGAGGTGATATCAAAGGCATCGCTCATAGGTGGAAAATGCAGGCGGCTGCTTTCATCGACCATGCCCACAAAGTCAAAGTGCATATTCTCACTCACACCATAGCGTTCCAGAACCAATGAGAACAGCAAGTCGCCCGGTACACAGAATTTCTTGGCATCCACGTCGTGCAAAGGGTTAAAGTCATCCGCCACCTGTTTAGCGAACTGGCTGGCCTGCTCGCGGCTAATTGCCACGTTATCCATTTCTTGCTGGTAATAAGGAGTTAGCATAATTCACTTCTGTATTGCTTTAAAACCGCGCTATGTTAGCAGAATTATGACCAACAGAGGTCATATCTGTTTAAGTTTCCTTAAAATGACGTGTTAATCTGTTAAAAGTTTAGCAATTGCAGCAACTTAACAGACTCAAAATAAAGCCATTAGCGGCTCATAGCCCCACGTAAACAAAAGTATTGCACTGAGCACAACAAAAATACCATAGGCGATCAGCCCGCTACGCATAGTAGGCGCAGATGATACAGGCTCTGCTGTGTTGCCCGTCAGCAATGGCTTAACCAGGTTTTTGCCTCTCAGACGATAAATAACAATGGCACTAATATGCACAGCAATCGCAATCAGCAGAATATCGATATTGGTATGGTGTATATCACCTGCAAGCTCGGCCCAGCTGTAAGGCACATGCGCCACCAGCGGCCCTTCAACCAGAATATCGTCGGTGGTAAATAAACCGGAGACAAGTTGCACGATGATCAGCACAAAGAAAGCCAGCACCATCAGGCTACCTGCCGGGTTATGACCCACATAGGTCGCTGTCGATTTAAATGAAGCGAGAATCGCTTTGGGTGAGTGGAATAAGCTACTGAGCTTTGCCGTCTGACTGCCGATGATGCCCCAGATAAGACGCGTCGCCATCAGCGCCAGTAACAGATAGCCAGTTACAAAGTGCACTTCCAGCCAGCCTTCTTCGCCGCTGAAGTACAACACCGCGATACCGATAACCAGTAACCAGTGAAAGCCCCGTATGAATCCGTCCCAAACTTTTGTTGCCATACTATTTACCCCGAGTGATTTTGCTTTAGACCAGCGCAGGGTATCACAGGCGGGTGAAATACGTGAAGACAGGGCGGTGATTTGCGCTCACCGCCCCAAACAGTGAGATTAGCCTTACAAACACGCAGCCAAAATAGCGCGTGATTTCGCCAGGTCAACCTGCTGATGTTCACCCAGTGCAACCATGCCGTGACGTTCAAGCTGTGCCACGATTTTATCGGCTGCCTCAGCGCCTACACCATAGTCACTGAGGCGGGTTTTCATGCCCAGAGACTGGAAGAAGGCTTCGGTTTTCTCAATGGCGAGATCAATGGCTTGATCTTCATCGCTGATATCCAGCCCCATGACGCGCTCGGCGTATTGCAGCAGTTTGCCACGCTTGGCATCACGCTGCTCGTGCATCATACGTGGTAATACAACCGCCAGCGTCTGCGCGTGATCTAAGCCGTAAACCGCAGTCAGCTCATGGCCAATCATATGCGTACCCCAGTCCTGCGGCACGCCAGAGCCGATCAGGCCATTAAGCGCCATAGTTGCTGACCACATTACATTGGCACGGACTTTATAATCCACTTGCTCAGAGAACAACTTAGGCCCTTCTTCCATCAAGGTCAGCAACAGGCCTTCGGCAAACCGGTCTTGTACTTTTGCCTCAATGGGATAAGTCAGGTATTGCTCCATTACGTGGACAAACGGGTCAACCACGCCATTGATAAGCTGGCGCTCAGGCAGTGAGGCCATGACCTGAGGATCCAATACCGCAAACTGAGGTTGCACCTTAGGCGACGCAAATGGCAGTTTGTCATTAGTTTCTTTGTTCGAGACCACACTGAAGCTGTTCGACTCCGAGCCAGTTGCAGGCAGGGTTAATACCACACCTAAGTCCAGAGCAGATTTAATTTCAGCGCCTTTGGCAAGAATATCCCACGGCTCACCATCAAACTCAGCTGCCGCCGCGATAAACTTACTGCCATCAATGACCGAGCCGCCACCCACAGCCAGTAAGTAGGTGTAGCCTTCCTGGCGGATCAAGTCTACTGCCTGCATGCAGGTCTGATAGCTGGGATTTGGCTCAATACCACTGAACTCGCCCCAGCTGTGGTTGGCCAGTGCCTCACTCACCTGCTGGTAAATCCCGTTACTTTTAATACTGCCGCCGCCATAGATGACTAACACTTTGGCATCCGCTGGAATACTGTCGGACATTGCCCCTATCTGACCTTCTCCGAATAATATCTGCGTTGGATTGTGAAAACTGAAATTCAACATGCTCTGTTCCTGTTAATTTGTGACTCGATATAAAACGACCTTCAGTCTAGCCTGCCTGCGGGTGAGGATCATTAGTTGGCTGGCAAATTAATTTTGCCATACAGCAACAATGCAAATATTATATTGCCATTACTTGCACTGGAGAGATAAAAATGTGGCAGGGTCTGGATATCTTTCTCGCCGTTGTAGAACATGGCAGCTTTAGTAAAGCCGCGCTGGCGCTGGATGTATCAACTTCTCATGTCAGTCGTCAGATCCAGCAGCTGGAACAACGACTGGGCACCTTATTACTGCAACGCACAACACGTAGTATTAACCTTACCGATGCGGGCAAGCACTATGCCGCCAAACTCAAGCTGATCCAGCAGGAGCTTAGCGAGGCCAACGATCAGCTGCTCGGTGGCCAGCAGATCCCCAAAGGGCACATACGTATTACCGGTGCCGGGGATTTTGTAGCCAACAGCGTCGCCCCGGTGATAGCAGAGTTTTGTCTTCAATACCCGGAAGTCACCGTAGAAATTGATTTTAATAACCGCAATGTCGATTTGGTAGAGGATGGCTTTGATCTGGCCATTCGCTTTGGCCGAATGCGCGACTCCAGTCTGATAGCCCGAAAACTCACTTCCAGACCCATGACTTTGGTTGCCAGCTCTGACTATCTTAATCAACACCCGGCACCCACACACCCCCACGAGCTGAGTCAGCACAACTGCCTGCTGGCTGCCAATAACCGCTGGCGCTTTGCCATCGATGACAACATTGAAGAAGTTAAAGTCAGCGGGAACTGGCGGACCAATCACCCGCACGCGCTGTTACAGGCCTGCCTGCAAGGTCTTGGCATTTCACACCTGGCGCGTGACATTGTTGAACCGCACCTTGCTTCGGGCGCGCTGTTCACCCTGCTGGACGAGTTTCAGGTCACGGATAATGCCTCCTGGCTGGTTTACCCGCGTAAAGATCTGATGCCGTACCGTGTGCGCTTACTCATTGATTTTCTGTTAGATCGTTTTAATACGCCGACCGACTAGCAAGTGCCTGACTGAATAAAACTTGATCTCTTAACTTGGTTACACTAAATTATATCGCACACGATATAATCACGAGAGATTTAAAATGACCAAACTATACGAGTTCAGCGCCAATACACTGCAAGGACAGCCCTTTGAGTTTAGCAGCCTGCAGGGCAAGGTGGTGCTGGTGGTGAATACCGCCAGTCAGTGCGGGCTGACGCCGCAGTACGAAGGGCTTCAGGCGCTGCATGAGCAGTATGGGTCACAGGGCCTGACCATCATTGGTTTTCCCTGTAACCAGTTTGGCCAGCAGGAGCCGGGCAGTGCCAGCGAGATCCAACAGGGCTGCCTGATCAACTACGGAGTTGATTTTCAGATGATGGAGAAAATTGAGGTCAATGGCGACAATGCCCACCCGCTGTATGCCTATCTCAAAGACGCCCTGCCCGGCTTATTTGGCAACAAAATTAAGTGGAACTTTACTAAGTTCCTGCTGGGTAAAGACGGTCAGCCACTGGCGCGCTATGCACCAACCACAAAACCTGAGAAAATAAGCAAAGATATTGAAAAAGCATTAAGTGCGTAAGATGAAAGAGCAGCCCACGCAATTGCGCCTGGACAACCAGTTATGTTTTAGCCTGTATGCCGCGTCACGTCAGGTCACCCGGCTCTATCAGCCGCTGTTGAAGGCCCATGGCCTGACCTATCCGCAGTACATTGTCCTGATGATCTTGTGGCAACAGGACGGGTTATTAGTAGGAGAGATAGGCAAGCGAGCACAGCTGAACAGCAACACGCTCACGCCACTGCTCAAACGACTGGCACAACAGGATTTAGTGACACGGGTGCGCTCCGAGCGTGATGAACGTCAGTGTCATATTTATCTCACTGATGCAGGTAAAGCACTGGAGGCCGCCTGTAGCTGTATTCCCCAGCAAATGCTGGCACAAACCAATATGCCAGTGGCAGATCTGCAACAGCTTAAGGCACTGCTGGATACCTTTTTAAGTAGCCAGCTCAGTGATAATTAGGCAATAAAAAAGGCTGAACCTGAGTTCAGCCTTTTTTGATGTGTTTCATTCAACCCCGATGTTGCGAGGTTAATCATACCCAGGCGTGCATTACCCGATGCTGGGATACTCGCGGTATGCTTTTTCCAGCTTCTTCGCTTGCTTTTTAGACACACCGAGGTGGTTCAGTGCCACACGTAAACGTGCACGCGACAAGTCTGAGCCCAGGATCTCCATCGCATCAACCACTGAGGTCGATGAGGTTTTGCCAGTAATAGCCACGAAGATTGGCTCCAGGAAGTCTTTGATCTTCAGTTCGTGGAAAGTCGCAACTGACTTAGCCACCGCGAAGACCTCACTCTTGTTCCACTGACGCAGCTTATCCAGCTCCCAGATGAAGAATTGCAGCGCCTGACGCACCGTTTCTTCTTCCGCTTTACCAGCTGTCAGTAGCGCAGGATCATACTCTGGAATACCACCCACAAAGTGACCAGCCAGACCGACCAGATCAGACAAGGTATTAATACGCGTTTTTGCTTCCGGTAGTACACGCGCCAGCATCTGGCCATTGAGTTTCCAGTCAACGAAACGCTCAATCAGCTGCTCATCGCTTAAGTCTTCACGGATCCACAGGCCATTCAGCCAGCTTAGCTTATCGATATCAAATACCGGTCCACCCAGTGACACGCGCTTCATATCGAAGTGTTCAATCATCTCAGCCAGGGTGAACTTTTCACGCTCGTCCGGCATTGACCAGCCCATACGGCCCAGGTAGTTCAGTACCGCTTCAGGCAGATAACCCATTTCTTTGTAGTAGTTAATAGAAGTTGGGTTCTTACGCTTAGACAGCTTAGACTTATCCGGGTTACGCAGCAGTGGCAAATGGCCCAGTACCGGTGCCTGCCAGCCAAAGTCTTCGTACAGCTTCAGCAGCTTAGGCGCTGAGTTGATCCACTCTTCACCACGGAAGATATGGCTGATCTGCATGTGGTGATCGTCAACTACGTTGGCCAGGAAGTAAGTTGGGAAGCCATCTGCTTTGAGCAGCACTTGCATATCGACATTTTCCCACGGGATCTCAATCTCACCGCGCAGGTAGTCGTTAAACTTAAAGCTGCCTTCTTCGGGGATCATCATACGGATCACGTAAGGCTTACCTGCATCCAGGTTTGCCTGAATTTCTTCCTGGCTCAGCTTCAGGCCGCGACCATCGTACTTAGGGCGTAACCCTTCGGCCATTTGCTGCTCGCGCATTTCGTCCAGCTCTTGCGCCGTTGCGAAGCAATAGAACGCCTTGCCTTCTTCAACCAGTTGGTGAGCATATTTTTTATATATATCGCTACGCTCAGACTGACGGTAAGGGCCGAATTCGCCGCCCACATCCGGTCCGTGATCCCACTCAAGACCCAACCAGCGCAAGCTGTCCATAATCGCCTGCTCTGATTCCGGGGTACTTCTTTGCTGATCGGTATCTTCGATACGCAGCACGAATTCACCGCCTTGCTGCTTGGCAAAACAGTAGTTGAATAACGCAATATAGGCCGTGCCTAAGTGGGGATCGCCCGTCGGTGACGGGGCAACACGCGTACGGATAGTCATGTTTTTTCTCTTAAATTGTGTCTAATGAGGTCATGGGGCTAATGCTAGCATAGCCCCTTGTGCGGGCAAACTATTGCAACACAGTTTACCGGATGTGGTGATTAAGCTGCCTGTTCAAGCTTTTGCAAATACGCCACAATGTCGTTCGATTCATACAACCAGGTCACCTTGTTTTGTTCTTCAATGCGAAGGCAAGGCACCTTAATTTTACCGCCCTGCTCTTGCAGCTCCTGGCGATATACCTGATTATTCATCGCATCACGGGTTTCCAGTTTCAACCCCTCGCGCTTAGCCGCGCGGCGTACCTTGACGCAAAACGGGCAGCCCTTGAACTGATACAACTTCAAATTAGCGGTTTGCGCATCCAACTTTGCCTGCGCGTCTGCCGGGCGTTTTTTACTGCGCGGGGTAAAGATAAAATCAAACACTAAGATCAGGCTGCCAAGCAGCATACGGATTAATTTCATTGTCATACTCCAGGTTTCTTGTGGCGCGTAGAATACCACAATCTGGCCGAAAAATTGGCCCCCGGTGACTTAAAAAAGTTCGATATCTGAGGTCATGATCTGAGGCGCAGCAAGTCCCAGCGTACAATAGAAAACAACCCGATTGCGACCATGTTGTTTGGCATGATACAGCGCGGTATCCGCCTGGTTGACTAATTCCGACACTTGCATAACATCCGTGACCTCGGTATAGCCACCACTGAGCGTAATGTTACCCACCTGAGGAAATGCCACCTGACTTATTACCTTGCGGACCCGGTCCAACAGTGATTGCGCTTCCTCGTCGCTATGCGCTTGAAACAAAACCGCAAACTCCTCACCACCATAACGAAAAACATAGTCTTCGGCGCGAAAGTTGTCTTTCAGGTGCTGGGCTGTCAATAAAATCACTTCGTCTCCGATGACATGACCAAAGGAGTCATTCACCCGCTTAAAGTGGTCGATATCGAACAGCGCCAGATACCAGCCGCGCAGATCCGGTTCTTCCCGCGGTTGCAAAAAGCCCTGGCCGGAGGCAATTTCAAGCACCTTTTCATCAAAGGTTTGCCGGTTCAGCAGCTGCGATAAAGGATCGATACGGGCCAGTGCCAGGGTATGTAACTGATAGAAAAAAACATGCATCAGATGAGCGGCCAGATTACAGTTAGCCGGGGTTAATGCCTCGTAGATCCACAGTAACCCAATGACCTGTTCGTCAAGTCGCAGCGGCATACAGGTATAGGATTTGCTGATCAACGCAGGCTTGCCTCTGCACTGATGGGCTTTTTCCAGCATCTCATCTAATGGTAAAGCCTGGTCCACATGTTGCTGATAGACCAGCTTAAGCGCCTCTTTACGTGATAAACTGGGGCGAATAAAAAAGCTGAGTGCCACCTCTGGCAGCAGCGATGTCAGGATATGACAAAACTGCTGATATAAGGCGCGCTCTTCTTTGAGCTGCACTAAGCTGATGGTGTATTCGTGTCCGCAGGTGGATTTAGTCACATGGTTGCCCGGTGATCAGATTCACTCTAAAGATTAGCGTTTATTTACCAGCTTTCAATAATTGCCCACACAGACACTTGCTAAGCTGCAAACACACGCAGCGGGCAACGCGTCAAACAGAGCCTGCATAGACATCCAGCAACACCAAGTCGTCACGATGTACCACAACGTTTGAGGCCGGATAACCCAGCACCAGCGGGATTTCACTGCTGTGCAGCCGCTTGATCTGATCCATTTCCCGATGATCAAAAGCGACCAGCCCCTTAGCAACCAGCTGGTCGTCCAGGTCGCGGATTTCAATGACATCGCCTCGTGCAAACTCTCCTCCCATCGCAACAATGCCTTTGGCCAGCAGGCTTGCGCCCTGATGACTGATGGCTGCAACAGCGCCGATGTCACATTGCACAAAGCCTGCCGATTTAGGACCCGACAACAACCATTTTTTACGCCCATCAAGCGGTGCATCAAAACGCACAAAGGTGGTACTTTGCGCCGTGCCCGCCATCACTTGCTCTATTACCTGTGGCTCGGCGCCTTTAGCAATGATGGTCTCAATCCCCGCACGCTGTGCCGTACGCGCGGCCTCAAGTTTAGTATACATGCCACCTGTGCCCAGCTTACTGCCTGCTCCCCCCGCCAACGCCATCAGTGACTGATCAATTTGCTCTACTTCTGAGATAAGCGTCGCGGTCGGGTTGCTGCGCGGATCGGCAGTAAATAAACCAGGCTGATCGGTCAACAACAGCAGCTTATCGGCATTGGCCAGAATAGCCACCAGCGATGACAGGTTGTCGTTGTCGCCGACTTTGATTTCCGAAGTGGCAACCGCATCGTTTTCGTTAACGATGGGGATCACCTGATGTTTTAACAGCTGAGTAATAGTATCGCGCGCATTGAGATAGCGTCCTCTGTCTTCGACATCGGCACGGGTTAACAGCAGCTGTGCCACCGGCTGGTCGTAAAGTGCAAACAGCGATTGCCACAGATGGATCAATTGCCCCTGACCTATGGCTGCAAGCATCTGCTTCTCTGCAATGGAAACACCCACGCTGTGCTCAACGGCATCTCTGCCTGCCGCAACTGCGCCACTGGAGACCAGCACCGGCTGGTAGCCTTGCTGCTTGAGTGTCATACACTGGGTCACAATGTCGATCATACGCGGCTTGTTTAGCTTATCCGTACCTGCGGTTAAGACGCTGGTGCCGAGCTTGATCACGATTACCTTAGTTTTTTTCATTCCTCATTCCCTCACTGTACAAATGACAGGCATTGGGCTTTGTTATATCACGAAGGTGCAAGCAAAAAAATGGCAGGCTAAAAAAGGGGCTGGATCAAAGAAACACCGACAATGGCTTGCGTTGTGGAGATAACTCGTTTAAAAAGCCTGTGACGAAACGCACTGTACAGGCAAAAACCATGAGCAAACCCAATAAAGAACTGAAAATGCTACCTTTACTCTTTGTCAGTATCGCCTTATGCATTGGTGGACACTTTATTTTGCAGCCCAATTATCAGGACAGCCACATTGCAGAATATGCCTTAGCGGCGCTCCCTTTCCTGATGTTTGCCATCGTCATTATCGCCATCCGGATCGCAATTAAGGCCGACAAAGAAGAATAACCTTCTTTGCAGCGCTTTACAGTTTGTGATAGCCAAACCACTGCGGTGCAAGTGACTGTGACTGGCCACTGGGTGTCAGACGCACATAATGCTGCCCGTCAATCAAATCTATCGTCATACAATCATCCACAGCATACAAGTCATCTTTGTGGGGTAAGTCCACCCCAGGCAACAAGGTGTCCAGCGCCCGCGCTTTGGCAACCTGGGCGGTAGGGGCGACGAACAAACCAAATGCGTGCTGCTCCGCCAGGCTGTCGTGTCGGTATCCACCCAGATTGACAAAATACAGATTGGGTTGTTGCGCAGGCGGCTCACTGACCAGCTCCACCTGAAAGCCATCAATATGCTCAAGTGCAACATAGCTGTCCATATGCACCTTGTCCTTATCACCAACCCATTGTTGTTTAAGCGCGCCAAACGTATCTTCAATGCGCTCGCCAACCACAAAACGAATGTCATGCATTTCAATGTGGCAGCCGCTCAGACGACCACCCAGATAAACCATAAATAACTGCATTATTGACCCTATAAAATGAACATTCTCCCGATTATGGTATCACAGCGCTTTTTCTGTCTCAGTTCAATGTCTTTTTCGGGCAAAATGCGGTATTGGTTGCTAAATAAATAAAATACCACAAGGAAATTCCTGTCATGATCCGGTTTATTTATCTGGCGCTGATTTTGTTCAGTGGGATCAGCAAGGCTCAGTTCACTCTGATACACAACGTCAACGGCTACAGCCCCACCCGTAGTGGTGAGATCAAATCCTTTGCGACCCTGGTCATTAAAGATGGCAAAGTCGTCAAAACGGGCGATAAACAACTCGCTACGCAATACCCCAAAGCCCAAAGATTCGACGGCCAGGGAAAGACCTTATTACCCGGACTGATTGACGCCCATGGTCATATTATTGGGCTGGGTAATAATTTATCCCGGCTCGATATCCGTGAAGCCAACTCGGTGGAACAAGTTGGCCAACAGCTTGTCGCCTTTAGCGAGCAGAACCCAAAAGGCTGGATTTTGGGACGCGGCTGGGATCAAACACGCTGGACGCCTAACGACTTTCCTACCGCTGCCGACCTGGATAAGTATGTCAAAGACCGGCCCGTGGTGCTGACCCGGGTCGATGGGCATGCTATCTGGGTAAACAGCATGGCTATGAAGTTGGCGGGCATTGGTGCAAAAACGACGTCTCCGGCCGGCGGTGAGATCCTGCGTCACCCGTCAGGCAATCCGAGCGGTGTTTTTATCGATAAAGCAGAAAGCCTGGTTAAAAAACACATTCCCCCTACCTCGACGGCACACCTTAATCAGGCCCTTAACAAAGCAGGTGAACATTTACTGAGCTTGGGCATCACCAGTGCCCATGACGCCGGGATTGATAAGCAAACCTGGAAACTCTATCAGAGCCGGGCACAAAAGCAGACTTTACCGCTGCGCATTTATGCCATGCTCAGTGCCGCAGATCCGCAATTGGACAGTATGCTGCAAGCAGGCGTCTACAAAGACAAACGCGACATGCTGTCTATTCGCAGTGTAAAAATTTACGCAGATGGTGCATTGGGGAGCCGTGGCGCTGCATTGCTTAAAGACTACAAAGACCGCCAGGGCTATCGGGGCTTAATGCTGGAGCAACCACAGCACCTTGAACAGCTCATAGCACAAGCCGTAAAGCATGGCTTCAGCGCGCATACGCATGCCATCGGTGATCGCGCCAACAGGTTAGTACTAGATAGTTATGAAAAAGTATTTAAAACCACTGGCGGTAAGTTGCTGAGAAACAGAATTGAACATGCCCAGATTGTTGAACCAGAAGACATCCCAAGATTTAAAATCCTGGATATCATACCCTCGATGCAACCCGTCCACGCCACCTCAGATATGCATATGGCACAGCAAAGACTGACTGACGAGCAACTCAGGGGGGCTTACGCCTGGCAAACCTTTTTACAACAGGGTAGCAAAGTGGCGGCAGGATCAGATTTCCCGGTAGAGCTGGCCAACCCATTTCACGGTTTACACGCTGCTATTACGCGCATGAACGCCCAGCAACAACCTCAGCAAGGTTGGCGCAACCACGAAAGGCTGACACGCACACAGGCTTTGCAAGCGTTCACCCTGGACGCAGCCTATGCAGCCTTTCAGGAGTTTAAATTAGGGAGCCTGGAACAAGGGAAATGGGCAGACTTCATTCTGCTTGATAAAGATTATTTTAAAGTACCGGAGCAGGAGATTCGGGACATTCAGGTCAAACAAACCTGGATAGCGGGCCAACTGCGGTATGCGCAAGACTAGCCAGGATTAGATCTGTGCTGGATTGCGCGACAAGGAACGTCACGCAATGTGCGCTTTTTATGACGCTGAGTTATTGTCTGCGCGGTGCAGTTTAGCTAAATGATAAATATTCACCAGCGCCAGTAAGCCGTTGGTCAATGCCACGGGCCAGGCGGTGATCATCACACCATAAATAGTAAAGCAAATACAGCCTGCAAGGTTGAACCAGCGAAGCTTGACCACGTTGGACATCATCAGAGAAACGACTAAAAAGGCAGACGCAATGTAACCTAAAAGTTCCCAAGTCATTTGTTCTCTCCTCGCAGTTGAGTTAGCATTATTCAGTGTAGACGCCAAAAGTCGAAATGCGGGATAATAGCAACCGTCTGTTTGGCGTTATCTTGCATCTTAGCAAGTGACACAGAATAAAAAGGCTAACTCACTAAACCCCACAGAAATTAGGACCTGAAATAAGCTCTAACACGGGAACGGGGGTGAAAAGCACTTAGCCTCTCAATCGGGTGAGTTAGCGTGAAACCGATAAGTGTCATGCTATCTTCATAACAAATTAATAAATAGGACAATTGTCCGAAGAGCCATCCAGATGTTTCAATATCATTTTTCAACCACTTTGGTGGAACAACTGCTCAGTTTTGCAGGAAACAGTTTTCAGCACACAAAAAAAGAAGTGCTCATTCATCAGGATGAACCGCTCACAAAGCTGATCCTGGTGAGAAGTGGTACTGTGTCTTTTAGCTATGACGTGGGCAATGGCCGCCGCTTGCTGTTAGGTCAGCTGGACTGTAACAACACCCTAATCGGTGAAATAGAAGCACTGAATAACCAACCCTGTATTTATACGGTCACTTGCCTGAATGATGTGCAATATAACCTGATAGAACTAAAGCATTGGCGACAACTACTCCTTGCTCAACCTGAGCTAAGCCTGTACACCGCTCAGACCATCGCAGCAAAGTTTACCGAAAATCAGAAAATCAACCTCGACAAGCTATTGTTGCCGCTGAGCTATAATATCGCAAAAGACTGCTTACTCAGGGCGGAGAATAACCACCCGGCACTACTCAGAGCCTATTCGACAGTGAGTGCAGAAGCAGAGCGTTTTGCCACGACTGAGCGCGCTTACCGTCGCGTGGTCAGCGAGCTTGTTGAAAAAGGGTTAATTGTTAGAACATCAGATGGTCTGAAGCCCGTAGACATGGCTAAATTGCAGGCATTCATCGATGCATTTGCACAAATATAATTATGTATTATTGTCGGGAAAAATGAATTATTAACACATTCGATGTGATAACCTAAAAGTACATCAGTAGGTTATTATTTTATGTGAAATTTTGGATAAAGATCGAGCAGTTCACTTGACGAAAAATTAATGTGGGCTTATCCTCTAAACACTAATTTGCGTGCGGGGCAAGGCTCTCTTACATCTGCAAAGCATTAGTGACTACTCTCAGTTTACTTGGATTTAAAGGAAAAGGTAAAAATCATGGGAAACAAACAATTCAAACTAACTAAACTTGCCCTTGCGTTGGGTGTTACAGTTAGTTTAGCAGGCTGTTTTAGCGACAATGACAATAACGTTGATATCAAAGAGCCACCGACAGATAAAACAATTGCCGTTTTACCTGGTGATATCGTTGTTGAAAAGCAAGCAGGCTCATTTTCAATCGTAGTAACAGATTCTGCAGGCCAACCGCTAAGCGAAGAAGTTAACGCCACTATCAACTTCACAAGCAACGCCGCAAGCGTTTTAAACACTGCGGGCGGAGCATTGACGGCAGAAGATAGAGCAGCAACAGGTGGTTCATTTGCATTCACAGTAAATGCAATTCCAGCTGACGGTCTATCCTTTGATTACGTCATCACAGCTGACGGCTTCCTTTCGAATTCAGGTACCGTTGAACTGTCAAGCACAGACACCGACGTTGCGGATCAGGTTCGCTTAACAGCACGTACCCTTGAGCAAGCTGACGGTGCAGCACCTATCATCGCGACTACAAGCACACTTGCCGCACTTGCAGGCGATGGCGTAACAACGTCTTACACTGCAGACGGTGGCCTGGCACTTGAAGGCGCGGACAGCATTACTTTGACCAAAGATCTTGATGCAGCTAAGAACACTAATAAAGCAGCCGGTGGTGTATCGGTTACTTTGGATAACGGCACAAAGTTCTTGGACAAAGACAATCAACCGCTTCAATCAGTACCTACTTTGACTGTTGCTTACTTCGGTAACGAAGCGACTCGTTCAACTTCTGAAGAAGACAGTGTCGCTGCGCAAGACTCTTCTCTTGACGCTTTCCCTGGCGGTCTTGGCCTAACAGTCGCTGAAGATGACACAACTAACCGTGAAGGTTCATTCGCGACCGGTGGTTTTGTTGCAATCGAGCTGGTTGACGAAAACAACAACAAAGTTGACAACTTCGATGGCGGTAGCATCAAAGTTGCAATGAAGATTGACAAGAACACGTCAAACACCTGTCAAATGAAGTTTACAGGCGACGCATCTGATGCAGCGGCAGTAAAAGCGGCAGCTGAAGATACCGACACCGGCATGTTCAAAAACGGTGTGTGTACTAAATCGGTTACACCAGAAACAATTGAAGTTGGTGATATTTTCCCTGTTTGGAGCTACAACGAAGATGCTGGTAAGTGGTCTTTCGAAAGCTATGGTGTAGTTCAAGAAGGTGACGCAACAACATACAACGTTGCAGTATCTGTTAACCACTTATCTTACTGGAACCTGGATTTCTTCACTTACATCATTGGTGCTGATAAGTGTGATAATCGTCGTTTAAGCTTTGACATCAAAGATTCAAACGGTGATGACAGCCAAGTATATGCTGATGTACTGGTTGAAGCTAACAGCTACCGTCTATTGATTGGCGCATACAACCGCACTAATCTTGCAAAAGGTACTTTCAGAAACCCACCTTCATTCCCAGTTAAACTGAAAATGATGAAAGACGGTGTAAACATTCTGGATGGTGCTACTCTGGCAGATGGTACAGCTCTTAACCTAAATGATAATAATGCGGCATCAGGTGTACAGTTCACTGATCTGTGTGACCTAGATGGTGGTACCCTGCAGCTGACTACAGCGCCTGCTGCTAATATTGTTAAGCCACTAACACCTCAGTTTGTGTGTGCAAGCAATACTGCAGACGTACAGCCAACGCCAATCACTACACCAACAATTGCTCAATTGTTCCGTGGTGGTCGCTTCGTGAAGACTTTCTACCCTTCAGGTCAGTTTGAAGTTAGCCTTGAGGATGGCGATTCGGCGGCATACACCGTTCGTTACAAGAACCCGAACAACAACACTTGGTTCACTCAGGCGATTGAAGCTAACACAACAGCTGCAACACTTGATATCCCAGTTGCGTGTACTGTTCAGAACCTAACAGGTACTGGCGGTAGCTAATTACTAAAGTAAACTGAATTAAAGCCGCGTTTACGCGGCTTTTTTATTGGCCCTGTGTCTGGCTTGGTATCCGCTTCATATCATTTTGATACCAATTTGCTTAATTAAGTGTGCTATTGTGAGGCGAGAAAAGAGGGTCGAAACCCAAGCAAAAATGTGCGAACTCATACCTTAGGTAAAGGTGCTAAATGAGAAAATTTTAACGCCATTAGCGTCAGATTTACCCAGTCCCTACCCCATTATGATTTCACCCAATCTGCATATAAGGTAAATGCATCGCTGCACTGACCCAAATATCATCGTAGTTTGCATCGGTTCTGTTTAATAGCTTGTGCTGTCTGAGCCAGCTCCACACTTGCTCTACGAGAGTTAGCTCTGGTGGATAAAGCCGTCACCTAATAATCACTGCAGCCTCCAAGCCCTCTGGCAAACCAACTTTGCAGTGCCTGGCAACACAGTCCATGACGACCAAAGCCGGTCTTACTGGCTAAGTCCTTTGTGGTATTAGTGTCGAGTGACAATACATAACTGCTTTATACAATACCAATTTTAGTTCTATAAATCCGTGACCCTGCACTGGTTTATCTTGCCGTAAGAACCTGGGGGTTGCGAATTAGCATAGTTAATTAATGCGAGGTTACTCAGAAAACAAAGGGCTATGCCGATAACCTTACGCAAATACCGCGTCATTCATGCAGTATGACTTTGACAATGTACTCAGCAATATCTGCGCAACGGTGGCAGCCATGCAGCGTTTTTGAAAATTCAAACTATCTTGAGAAGAAGCCATCTTGAATAGAGCAAGCTTTGATAAGCGTTACTTTGGTGTGATGATTTGATAGATGTATAGAATGACTCCTAACTAATACTCATCCATATTAGAAAGCATGGCGAATAGCAGGTCAGAAATGATAGCTAAATACCCTGTCAATTAAACTGCATAGGCGTTCAGAAAGATAAAGGGCAAAAGGATAAAAGGATAAAAGGATAAAGATCATAGTCGCAACGAAGGTCTTTGATAACGACTAATACATTAAACACTGGCAAAAGGAGCACCCATATGAACTGCTGAGTGCTCCGCTACGCTAGTAGTCGTTATAGTTCCAGGTCTTCTGCATCCGCCAGACCTTGGCCTTCACCTTCTTCTGGCTTAATGGTTGCCTGAAGCAGTAGCATTTCACGCAGTTTGCCTTCAATCTCGTCAGCAATTGCCGTGTTTTCTTTCAGGAACTTAATCGAGTTTGCTTTGCCCTGGCCAATTTTGTTGCCATTGTAGCTAAACCAGGCACCCGCTTTATCCACTAGCTTGTGCTTCACACCCAGGTCGATAAGCTCGCCCTGTTTCGACGTACCTTCGCCGTACATGATGATAAATTCAGCTTGCTTAAATGGCGGCGCCACTTTGTTTTTAACTACTTTCACGCGGGTTTCGTTACCGATAACCTCGTCGCCCTCTTTCACAGAGCCGATACGACGAATATCTAAACGTACTGACGCATAGAACTTAAGTGCGTTACCACCTGTTGTGGTTTCCGGGTTACCAAACATCACACCAATCTTCATACGAATTTGGTTGATGAAGATACACAGGGTGTTTGAGCGCTTAATATTGGCTGTCAGTTTACGCAAAGCCTGAGACATCAAGCGTGCTTGCAAGCCAACGTGGGTATCACCCATTTCGCCTTCAATTTCCGCTTTAGGCGTCAATGCGGCCACTGAGTCAACCACCACCACGTCTACTGCACCTGAGCGTACCAGCATGTCACAGATCTCAAGGGCTTGTTCACCCGTATCAGGCTGAGACACAAGCAGATCGTTTACGTTAACGCCCAGCTTTTCTGCATAGACCGGGTCCAGTGCGTGCTCGGCATCTACGAAAGCACATGTTTTACCTTGCTTCTGAGCTTCTGCAATGGCTTGCAGCGTCAGAGTGGTTTTACCTGATGACTCAGGACCATAAATTTCTACAATACGACCAGTTGGCAAACCACCGATACCCAAAGCGATATCCAGCCCCAAAGATCCGGTTGAAACGGCTTCAATATCCAATGCCTGGCTGTCGCCCAGTTTCATGATAGAGCCTTTACCAAATTGTCTTTCAATCTGAGACAATGCAGCGTCGAGCGCTTTTTGTTTGTTATCGTTCATTTGCTTCTCCAATCTAGCGTATTGACGACAAGTATACTGTATGAAATTACAGTATCAAGCTTAATTTAAGCATTTAGCAGAGAAATAATTTTTATAATAGAAAATTCAATAGCTTGCTTTCTAACCTCGGCTCTATTTCCGGCAAAGTGACACACTTCACACAGTACTTTTCCCTGTAAATAGAAGCCAAACCATACAGTACCAACCGGCTTGTCTTGTGTGCCACCACCCGGGCCTGCAATACCCGAAACCGCTATCGCCACATCTGCCTGCGCCGCTTTCGCCGCGCCTTGTACCATCTCATCAACGGTTTGCCGGCTGACCGCACCAAACTCAGTTAAGGTATTGTGCGCAACGCCCAACAGTTGAACCTTTGCCTCATTGCTGTAAGTCACAAAGCATCGCTCAATATAAGCTGATGAACCTGGGGTGTCCGTCAGCGCATAGCTAATACCACCACCAGTACATGATTCCGCGGTAGTGATTGTCAGGCCGTTATTCGTTAGAATAGCCCCCAATTGTGCCGCCAGTCCGGCTATCTCAGTATGAAGCTCCATACTCATTTCCTTTAGGTATAAGTAATGTCGTTAGATCTTTATTCCGAACATACTATAAAACAACAAACCCCTATGATGCAGCAGTATCTTAGGATCAAAGCGCAACACCCGGATATTCTGCTGTTTTATCGTATGGGTGATTTCTACGAGCTGTTCTTTGATGACGCCATTCGCGCCGCCCAGTTACTGGACATTTCACAGACACACCGAGGTAAAGCCGGTGGCGCACCGATCCCAATGGCGGGCGTCCCTTATCATGCTGTTGAGAATTATCTCGCCCGGCTGGTGCAGATGGGTGAGTCTGTGGCTATCTGTGAGCAGGTTGGCGACCCTGCTACCAGCAAAGGGCCTGTTGAGCGTAAAGTAGTACGCATCGTTACACCGGGTACGGTGACCGATGAAGCCCTGTTGCAAGAGCGTCAGGACAACCTGCTGGCTGCGCTGTGGCAAGACAAGCAGCAGTATGGCGTGGCATACCTGGATATTAACTCAGGGCGCTTTAACATCGTCGAGTTAGCCACAGATGAAGCACTCACTTCAACACTGCAAAGGTTGCAACCGGCGGAGCTGCTCTACCCCGAATCATTCAGCAATTTGCTAGTCCTTGAGCAAGTAAAAGGGGCCAGACGCCGTCCGGATTGGGAGTTTGATCTGGATACGGCAACCCACCTTTTGTGCCAGCAATTTGGCACACAAGACCTGATTGGATTTGGTGTTGCCGAGGCAAAAGCCGGACTAATTGCAGCCGGATGTGTGATGCAATATGTGAAAGATACACAGCGCACCGCACTGCCGCACATTCGGGCCATTACGCTGGAGAAAAACGAACACGCAGTTATTCTCGATGCCGCCACGCGTAAAAACCTCGAACTGACCGTTAACCTGTCTGGCAGTATCGAAAACACGCTGGCACAAGTACTGGACAAAACGGCGACCCCAATGGGCTCACGGCTGTTAAAACGCCGTATCCATACGCCAGTGCGTAACCGTGACGAGCTTAATGCCAGGCTTAATGCCATCGCCAGCCTGATTGAATCCCAGCTCAATATCGAGGTCTATGACGCGCTGCGCCAGATTGGCGATATCGAACGTGTGGTTGCTCGCCTTGCCCTGTGTAATGCCCGACCAAGAGACTTAACGCGACTGCGTAATGCATTGCAGGCACTGCCCCCGTTGCATCACCTGGTGGGAGAAAGCAGCGATCCCCGGTTGCAGCAGATCCGCGCACATTCTCCGACTTTGCCAAAGCTTCAGGATTTGCTGGAACGCGCTATCATAGATAACCCACCGGTACTGATCCGCGATGGCGGTGTAATTGCCCCAGGCTACAACTGTGAGCTGGATGAATGGCGCGCGCTCAGCGAAGGGGCCACCGATGTGCTGGATCAGCTAGAAGAGCGTGAACGAGAGCGCACCGGGATCAGCACACTGAAAATTGGTTACAACAAAGTACATGGCTTTTATATTGAGATCAGCAAAGCCAACTCACACCTGGCGCCGCCCGAGTATATTCGTCGTCAGACACTGAAAAACAACGAGCGCTATATCATTCCTGAGCTCAAAGAGCATGAAGACAAAGTCCTGGGCAGTCAGAGCAAAGCACTGGCGCTTGAAAAGCAGCTGTATGAAGAGCTGTTTACTTTGATTGCACCTTATATCGAGCAGCTACAAACCATGGCGGCGGCGCTGGCCGATTTAGACGTGCTCAATACCCTGGCAGAGCGGGCACAAACCCTGGATTACTGTAAGCCGGAACTCAGCAATGGCGATGAGATCCACATCGAAGCCGGTCGTCACCCGGTCGTTGAGCAGGTCAGTAAAGAGCCCTTTATTGCCAACCCGGTTCACCTCAATGCGGATCGCAAGATGCTGATCATCACAGGCCCTAACATGGGTGGTAAATCGACGTATATGCGCCAGACAGCGCTGATCGTGCTGATGGCGCATATTGGCAGTTATGTTCCTGCCAGCGCAGCGCAAATAGGTAAAGTCGACCGTATCTTCACGCGCATTGGCGCCAGCGATGACCTGGCTTCCGGACGCTCCACCTTTATGGTCGAAATGACCGAGACCGCCACCATACTGAACAATGCAACGGCGCAGTCTCTGGTCTTGATGGACGAAATTGGCCGGGGGACCAGTACCTACGATGGTCTCTCTTTGGCTTATGCGACCGCCGACTATCTGGCCGGTAAGATAGCCGCCAAAACGCTGTTTGCCACCCATTATTTTGAATTGACGGAACTGGCTGAACAGCAACCTGGCCTGGTCAATGTGCACCTGGATGCCGTTGAGCATAACGACACCATTGCGTTTAAACACACGGTTATGGAAGGCGCCGCCAGTAAAAGTTTTGGTTTGCAGGTCGCCGGACTGGCAGGCGTACCCAAAGCGGTACTGGCCATGGCAAAGCGTAAACTGACCTTGCTGGAGCAACACCAGAGTGTGGTCGAAAGTCCCCAATCAACCTCATCAGCACCTCAGATGCAACAGAGCCTGCCGCTGGTCAGCGAGCCCTCTGAAGTCGAGAAAATGCTCGAGGAGATTGACCCGGATGAGCTGTCACCTCGTGCTGCCCATGATCTGCTCTATCAATTAAAGGCACTTCTTTAGTGATAAAAAAAGCGGCTTACCAGCCGCTTTTTTTATTTCATGCAGATATTAGAAGCTGTGATTATACTGCACACCAACCACCGTCGCGTGGCCTTTTGACTTAAAGCCCCACTCGCTGCCCAGCGCATCTTTTTCAACAAAAGTCTGCGTTTTACCGCGCAGAATACTCAACCCTAAGTCCACACTCGCCGCTTCGCTCAGTTGATACTCAGCACCGAATGAGTACCAGGTACGATCAGTGTCCGGAATGGAGATAGACATGTGCGACTCATTAGCCGGAGAGCTGTCATAGGCAAGGCCTGCACGTAACTTCAGAGACTCGCTCCACTGATAGTCTCCACCCACAGCAAATCGCAATGAGTTATCAAACAACTCCTGTTTATTGAATACAGGCTTACCGGATACTTGTGCCTCAAGCTCCTGGAAGCTGTTCCAGCCTGTCCACAACACGCTGTAGTGCAACGTCATTGGCTCAGTCAGTTTATGGCTACCAGAAATTTCTGCTATTGCCGGAAGCGTCAGCTCAAGAGTACCTGCCAGCGCTACGCCGTTGGTGCCGCCAAGGGATGCCGGGATCTGGTTACTGAAGTGACCGTCAAAGGTAATATCTGTTTCGCTGCGATAATGAAAGCCCAACCGGTTGTCAGCATCAATTTGATAGCTCAGACCCAGGTTCCAGCCATAGCCACTGTCGTCCCCTTCCAGGTTAACCACTTCTGTGCTGGCCGGGGCCTGCAGTGGGTTTGCACCCAGATGACGGATCACTTTTGCGTCGGCATAAACATGATTCAGGCCCAGTGCCAGTGTCCATTGTGGGTCAATTTCGTAGGCCACAGAGACGCCCGTATTGATCGTGACTATCTCGGTCTCACCTGCCAGCTGACCGGCAACATAGTCTTTATCGAACTCAGTTGCCAAACCAAATTGAGAGTAGACCCCCGCACCGACAGACCACTGTTCGTTCAAACGTGCCGTCATGAATACGGCAGGCACCACGGCGCTTGGCGCAATGCTGTTATCGTCCAGCAGGTTTGCAGGTAGCCCATTGTTGGTCGATGTACCTTGTAAGCTGACATCTGGCTCAACGAACATAGCCGCCGCGCTCACCTGCACACCCTCAAACTGGCCCATTAGCGCCGGGTTACGTGCAACAACCGACGCATCATCGGCGGCACTGGCTTCACCGGCATAGGCACGGCCTAACCCTGAAACATTTTGCTCAGCCAGCTGAAATGCCGCTGCCAGTGACTGCGAAGACGCCGCCATCAAACCTGTCGCTACCAATGCGCGTAGTACTGTATTCATTCTCAACCTCAAATGTTATTCAACAAGAATAAAAAATTGCCCCCACAGTACAGAAAACAAAAGTAAAAATCCGCATTTTAAGCACTTTTAGCAGCTCAATTGCGCAACATTAAGGCATTTAATGCACTTTATTTACAGTATAGATCGAAGTAAGAGCAAATACTCTAACCAGCCATTTACACCACTAAACGATATTAATTCTCATTACCATTGAATAAAAGCATCGCTTCACATATACTCTTAGCCATATTCACCGCCTTGATATTACAGGGCACTTGAAGGGAGATTTGGTCTATGCTGGCAGTTTTGATGTTCGGTGCACTGACATTCTGTGGTCTCAGCGTATTTAGCCTGTGCAAAGCAAATTACTGCGCCTGTAAGCGTGCTGGACAGTGCGACAATCCACTCAACCATTACTGGCTGGCAGCAATACTGAGTGCTCTACTGGCATTGGCGTGCAGCTGCCTGGCGCTACATACTGAAAAAGGGACTCTGGTGTGGATCCTGATGATGGCCAGCTGCCTTGCCGGTGCCTTGTTGTCTGCGCAGTGGCAAAAGCGTAAGCTTAAGCAAGCAGATGATCTTTTAACAGGCGGGATAAATTAATTTGATAATCAAGAGGCCGTACCGTTGAGGCTATCTTGATTTTATCTTGCTCATTTAAATCAATGTCTTTGGCGGTAATGTGGTGCATGTGTTTGGTGTTATAGAATACCCGCACTTTAGGCGCCGTCGGTGCGCCCCGGTTACCTTCCAGTACTAACGCCAGCCGCTCATTGCTCAGCTTTACAATGGTGCCAACCGGATGCACACCAATACACTTAATAAAATGCTGTACCAGCACAGGATCGAACTGGGCTTTGTTGGCCAATAAATAACGCAGTGCCACCAGAGGTTCGTCTCCATCGCGGTGCGGGCGCTCAGCCGTCATGCCTTCATAGACATCCACAATGGCCATGATCCGCGCCGCTTTACTGATCTGCATACCTTGCAGGCGCCGGGGATAGCCACTTCCATCCAGTCGCTCATGGTGGCTGACAATCATATCCAGCATTAAAGAGGTGATCCCTGGTGCGTCACGGGTTAGCCCCAGCGACTGTGCAACATGGCGCTGCATGGTTTTCATTTCCAGCTTATTAAGCGGGCCGCGCTTATCTATGATCCCCTGAGGTATTTTGGTATGACCCACATCATGCAACATAGCACCGATGGCCATTTGCTCTATCACCTTCTTGCCCAGCCCCAGATATTTTGCAAACACAGTGACTAAAATGGCGCAGTTGATCATATGACGCCAGTTAAAGCCTTCTTTATCTTTGATCCGGGTTAAAATCGCCATGGCATTGGTATTTCTCAGCACCGAGCTAACAATTTCCTGGCTGATGTCGTTGATCAGTGTCATGTCGACCTGCATGCCAGATGCCAGGTTGCCATAGAGCATTTGCAACTGCTTGTTGTGCTGTTCAAACTGCCTGGCCGCATTGGCAAATTCGTCTTCCAGGCTGATGGCTTTTTCTTTGTCGGGCTGTACTTTTGGCGCTTTGGTGGTTTTTTGCGGTGCCGGCTGACTTTTGGCCTCAGCCTCTTCAGGTTCAGCATTAACCTCTGATTGCTGGTATTTAGCGGGAACCGGAATATCACTTTGAGCAAAGTCGATATTGAGCTCAACCACCCCATTGGCGGCAAGGCGAGCAATGATAGCCTCATCCCGGACCATACCCCGGGATTTAATCTTAACTTCAGCGCCTGACTTTTGTTTATGAACGCTGTCCACAAACATGCCGGGTTTTAACTCTTCAATAGGGAGGGTGACTCGCATAGCGCTCGCATGATGCCTGGCGGCAGTGTAAATTGCATTAATATGCATAGGCCAGACTTAATTGTCTAGTAATTGGTATCAGTTTAAGAAAAAAGAATGGGGTTTTATGAATAAAAGTGTCAGGCCAGGGGCTGAATAGCGCTCTGGCCTATTATTGCGATGCTGAATTACTCCTGGAAATAGGTGCCCCAGCCATCGTACTCAACGCCACAGTGCGTGGCGATTTCAACCAGCTTGGTCACATCTTCCATAATCACCGCCGCATCCAGCTCGGCTTCAACCACGACGTCAAAGCCCCAAATTTTGCTGCCATCTTCCAGCTCAAGCTCCGCCGGGTCTTCAACATCATAGCCAAGTTTAAATGCAGCCAGTGCCGCCTGTTCCAGCTTCTCGAACTCTTCGCTGACAAAATGATGCTCTACTTCGTACAGAGTGTCCGGGTTAGACCCGTCCTCTAACAACGAATCAACGATGTCTTCACTGATCTCTTGCCAATTTTCCACTTGCTGCTCTCACTTTTTCGTCTAACTGTGCAATATGTTCCGCCATTTTAGCATGGATCTGTTTTGCATGCTCACGTGCAGGAATGTCTTTATCCAAAGCGATGGGCGCCAGAATGTTGATGTATACCGTGCCATTATCCCAGCGATTGAGCTTGATCTGCCCCGCCGTATTATTCATACAAACCGGTACAACTGGCACATCCGCACTTAAAGCGGTATGAAAGGCACCCGTTTTAAAAGGCAGTAATCCTCTGCCATAACTGCGTGTCCCTTCCGGGAACATCCACAATGACATACCTCGTTGTTTAATTTTAGCAATCGACTTATCCAGGGTATCGACCGCTTTTTTACGATTTGCCCTGTCGATCAGGATATTACCGGACAACCAGTATAGCTGGCCAAAAAATGGCACCCATTTCAGGCTTTTCTTGCCCATACTCACCGTGTTGTGCGGCACCACAGCAGGCAAAGTGAACAGGTCATAATTATTTTGGTGGTTGGCAATGTACATCGCAGGACCCAGATCTTTCGCACTCGGATCTATCGAGATCTCAAGTTTAACCCCGATCACACGCGACATTTTGCCAAACCAGGAGGCAATCACATGCACGTTATTGGCATGAAAAGGACGGATCAGACTCAACGTCAGGCCAGCCAGACAACTGAGGATGATAAACAGCGCCATTGCCAGAATTCGAACTACAGCTAACAAAATAGAGACTCCTATTATCAAGTCGGCGCATTATAATCAAATAGGCGTACACTTGTAAGCTCAATTTTGTTACAGCCATAAAAAATGCCGCTCGATTGAGCGGCACTTCAAAATTTATTTAGCAGGCTTAAGCAATTAGCTCATTGCTGCCTGTAGTTTCTTCATTGCAGATTTTTCCAGCTGGCGTACACGCTCAGCAGACACCTGATATTTATCGGCCAGGTCTTGCAAGGTTGCTTTATCTTCCGATAACCAGCGTGCGGCAACGATGTCCTGAGAGCGCTCATCCAGCGTCTTCATTGCTGCAATAAGACGGTTCTGAGACTGCTCCTGCCACTGCTCTTCTTCAATCACCTCAGCCACATCACTGCTGGCATCCGTCAAATACTGAACCGGAGAGAAGCTGCTGCTCGGTGCGTTGTCGTCATCATCTCCCGTCAGGTCAAAGCCCATGTCCTGACCACTCATGCGCGACTCCATTTCACGCACTTCTTTTTCGCTCACACCCAGTTCATTAGCAACTGTGGTGATCTCTTCCTGGTTGAACCAGCCCAGGCGCTTTTTATTTTTGCGCAGGTTAAAGAATAATTTACGTTGCGCTTTGGTTGTCGCAACTTTAACGATACGCCAGTTCTTTAGCACGTATTCGTGGATTTCAGCCTTGATCCAGTGTACTGCAAACGACACCAGACGCACACCCACTGTCGGATTGAAGCGCTTCACCGCTTTCATCAGACCGATGTTGCCTTCCTGAATCAGGTCTGCCTGAGGCAGGCCATAACCGGAATAGCTTTTGGCAATATGCGCAACAAATCGTAAGTGAGAGATAATGAGCTGCTTGGCTGCGTGCAAGTCCCCATCCTCATGTAGGCGGGTTGCCAGCGCTTTTTCCTGCTCAGCGTCCAGCATCGGAATAGAGCTCACCGATTGTAGGTAGCCTTCTATACTCGCGCTTTGTTGCCCAGCGGTCAGTGCCATTGCATAAATATCTTTACTCATTTTTCACCTCAGTGATAATTCGTTTTGCCAATTTTAGCACTCTTTACCTTAGAGTGCTAAATGCAATCTACTACTTTTACACCGCAAAGATCAAGCTTTTTATTATTACACTTTAATTAATAAACAAGACATTGATTTTTAAAGATTAATTTAATTGATAAGAAGCAATTATGGTAAGCCCGTGTTCAGATAGGCCCTTAGGAGATATCTGACAGTGCTAATTTGGCAGGAAAGAGTGCTAATTTTAGCAAGCGAGTGTGCTAAAACAAAATCGCTTAGCACACTCACTACAAAACCACTTGGCGCCCTACACTTTATCCGGTTCGATTTCCTTTATGTACTTTTGCACAGACAAAAAGGAACCCACAAAGCCTAGCGCCACTGCCAGCAGCAATAAACACAACAACTCAGAACCCGACAGGCCCTGCAACACAAAGTTGCTCTGATATACGCCAACCACCAGTGCAACAGCAGACTCTAACCACCACAGCATCAGCATAACGCATATAAAGGCAATTAATCCGCCAATGATCCCATACCAGATCCCGGTCCACAGAAATGGCGTGTGAATAAAGGTGTTCGTTGCGCCGACCAGTTTAAGTACCTGGATCTCTTCTTTCTTATCCATTATCGACAGGCGAATGGTGTTACCTATGATCAGCACCACGGCAGTGAGCAGGAGTAAGCCTATGGTGATTACGCTTTCTTTGAGCAGGCTGAGCAGGGCATTAAGACGCTCCAGCCACTCAATATCCAGCTTACCAAACTCAATCTCTCGTTCCTGCTCCAGCTTGCTGAGCAACGCCTTAGCAGCCTGAGCGCTGCGATGACGTACCGTCGGAGTCACCAGTACGACACTGGGCAAGGGGTTTTCTTCGAGGTAATCCAGTGCCTGACCAAACCCGGAGATGGTTTTGAACTCTTCCAGTGCTTTATCTTTGCCAACAAAGCTCACAGTGTCTATTTCGGGGTAAAGCGCCAGCCGCTTAACCAGGGTTTGTGTTGCCTGCTCGCTGACACTCTCTTTTACAAACAAAGAGATCTCGGCGGCTTCCTGAAAGCCACTACTGACCTTTTGCACGTTTTTAACCACCACATACAGTGTGGTTGGCAGCGTCAGGCTCAGACCCAACACCAAAATGGTCATCATGGATGCCATTGGGGTTCGCCACATTTCGCCTAAGCTGTGCACGCCCTGGCGCAGGATGGTAATAATGAAGAAGTAACACTTTAGAAGCACGGACTTGCTTTGCTTGTCGTTTTGCGTGCCGCGACCTTTAAACAGTAAACTCATAGCGTGTCTCCCGGCAGCGAAGATCCCAACAAGGGATCCTGAATTAAGCGACCGTGATCCAAAGTCAGGCTGCGATATTTCATCCGCGCGATCAGCCCCAGATCATGGGTGGCAATCAGGACTGACGTGCCATGGCGGTTAAAGTCCTCAAACAGTTTGAGAATTTCCATCGACAATTCCGGGTCCAGGTTACCGGTTGGCTCATCTGCCAGTAATAAAGGCGGCGAATTAACAATCGCACGGGCGATGCCAACACGTTGCTGCTCACCGCCGGATAACGTGCTCGGCTGACATTTTACCTTATCTAACAGGCCAACTTTATCCAGCGCGGCATGCACCCGTTTGGTCATATGTTTATGGTGCGTGCCCTCAATCACCAGCGGCAGCGCCACGTTGTCGAACACGTTATAGCGCTCAAGCAGGCGATGATTCTGGAAAATAATGCCAATATCACGGCGAATGTAAGGTACCTGACTGTTTTTGATTTGATTCAGGTCGACCCCATTGATGGCAACTCGCCCGGCAGACGGGCGCTCCATCAGGCTGATCAACTTAAGCAGGGTACTTTTACCCGCACCACTGTGGCCGGTCAGAAACGCCAGCTCACCTTTAGTAAGCTCAAAGCTGACCTTTTCCAGCGCCCGGTGACCACCGGGATAGGTTTTACTGACTTGCTCAAACTTGATCATTGCCTGCCCTGCTATTGTTATCTACTTCCGATTTTCCTGCTTCCGACGCACGATGCAGGAAAAACATCTGGTTATCAGCCCTGATTATCAGTCCTGATTATCAGTCCTGATTTTCCTGGCTAAATAATGCCTCAATAAAGTCATCACTCTTAAAGGTGCGCAGATCATCGATGCTTTCGCCCACACCAATGTAGCGGATCGGCACCTTGAACTGATCGGCAACGGCGAAGATCACCCCACCCTTTGCGGTGCCATCCAGCTTAGTCAGCGCAATACCGGTCAGGCCCACGGCCTGATCAAACAGCTTCACCTGACTGATGGCATTCTGACCTGTCCCTGCATCTATGGTAAGCATCACTTCGTGTGGTGCATCCGGATCGAGCTTTTTCATCACCCGGGCTATTTTTTCCAGCTCCTGCATCAGGTTATCTTTATTTTGCAGTCGGCCTGCCGTATCTGCAATCAGCACGTCCACATCACGGGCCTGCGCAGCCTGGAAGGCATCAAACACCACCGAGGCACTGTCCGCGCCGGTATGCTGAGCAATGACAGAAATATCGTTACGCTCGCCCCACACTTGCAGCTGCTCAACGGCCGCCGCACGGAAGGTATCACCCGCGGCCAGCATCACAGACTTACCCTGGGCCTGGAACTGCTTAGCCATCTTACCGATTGTGGTGGTTTTACCGACACCGTTAACCCCTACCATCAATATCACAAACGGCTTTTTAGTAGCCGGGATCTCCAGCGGTTTTTCAGCTTCTTTCAGAATATCTGCCATTTCCTGCTTCATCAGGTCGTACAGGGCATCACCGTCTTTCAGCTGTTTACGATCTGCTGCATCGGTCAGGCTGTCGATCAGCTTCATGGTGGTATCAACACCTATGTCCGCTGTCAGGAGCTGGGTTTCAAGATCTTCAAATAGCTCATCGTCGATCTTCTTGCCACGGAAAATATTGGCAAAGCCGGAGCCGATATTGGTCTTGGTTTTTAACAAGCCCTGCTTAAGACGCGCAAAGAAGCCTTTCTTTTTAGGCTTCTCCTGTTCATGAGCCTCACGCTCGGCCTGCTCTTTGGCTAACCGTTCAGCTTCTTCACGCTCTGCCTGTTCTTTAGCTAAACGCTCGGCATCGATGCGCTCTGCCTGTTCTTTGGCTAAACGCTCGGCTTCTTCACGCTCTGCCTGTTCTTTCGCTAACCGTTCGGCTTCTTCACGCTCTGCTTGCTCTTTAGCTAAACGCTCGGCTTCTTCACGCTCTGCCTGCTCTTTAGCCAAACGCTCGGCTTCTTCACGCTCTGCCTGCTCTTTGGCCAAACGCGCTGCTTCTTCACGCTCGGCCTGCTCTTTTGCTAAACGCTCGGCTTCTTCACGCTCTGCCTGCTCTTTTGCTAAACGCTCGGCATCGATGCGCTTCGCCTGTTCCTCGGCTAAGCGAGCGGCTTCTCGTTCAGCTTCTTGCTGTTTTTTATCTGACTTTCCGAACCCTAACCAGGATAGAATTTTGCTCTTTTTACCCATAACTCGCTAAATACCGTTTTAGTGTGCAATCAAATTAGTGAGAACTTATTGGCGCAGATGATCCATGCGCACAGGCGCTGTGGTGGAAGACCTGACAGGCCATGTGCATGGCTGATAACAAGCTCTGTCATTATTGCCCGACAGTGTACCATGTTCCAATAGGATGAAAAATCACAGCTTAATGATATCTGCGCGGATCGCACTGAGGCGCAGCAATAAACCTTGCTCCACCTCACCCTGAATGCGGTATACTGGACGCTGTCATTTGCGTGTAGTGGGTAAAAAATGAGAAAGCAGCAGTCAAAAAAGCCGGTATCCGGGCATATCCGATTGATCAGTGGTCGATTTCGCGGGCGTAAGTTGCCCGTTAAAGATGTTGAAGGGCTGAGACCAACCACCGACAGAGTAAAGGAAACCGTGTTCAACTGGCTGATGCAGGATGTCAGAGATGCCAAGGTACTGGACTGCTTTGCCGGTTCCGGCAGCCTTGGCTTTGAGGCCTTGTCACGGTTTGCCCACAGTGGTGTGTTTTTTGAATTTGACAAACAGGTAACGCAGCAGCTGCAAGACAATATCGCAACGCTTAAATTAGACAATGCCCAGGTCGAGCAAGGCGATACCTTAGCTAAACTGGCTGTTCAGGCTCCCCAGCAATTCGACTTAGTGTTTGTTGACCCGCCATTTCGGCGCGATATGGTGCAAACCAGCTGTACGTTACTTGAGGCCAATCAATGGCTCAGCGAAGACGCCCTGATTTATGTCGAGTTTGAACGCGAAAATACCCCAGAATTCCCTGCAAACTGGACCCTATTAAAAGAAAAACTCGCCGGGCAAGTGTGCTGCCGACTCTATCAACGCGCTTAATGGTCACCGTACAGCAAGGCTAAATAGCTGAAATAATGGGCAGTTTAGTATAAATGCTCTCGCCCGGTCGCGCATCTGGTCTCGAGCATGACAGTTGCGGTAATTTTAACTATAATTTGGTCTTTACATGCGGTGATGCTTCGGCTTACAATACCGCACCATTTTTGAACCAATTGACCGTTTTTTGGTCGGTTAGAGCAAAGCTCACTAATTAGGTAGGTGAATTTTTAATGCCAGTAATTAAAGTAAGAGAGAACGAACCGTTTGACGTAGCACTTCGTCGTTTCAAGCGTTCATGTGAAAAAGCAGGTATCCTTTCAGAAGTTCGTCGTCGCGAGCACTATGAAAAGCCAACAGCTGAGCGTAAGCGTAAGAAAGCGGCTGCTGTTAAGCGTCACATGAAAAAGCTTTCTCGCGAAAACGCACGTCGCGTTAAATTATACTAATCGCTGCGAGTCTTGCATATGAGCCTGTTAGCTACGTTAAAAGACGCGCAAAAAGCAGCAATGAAAGCCAAAGACAAACCTCGTCTTACCGCTATTCGTGCTGCCCTTGCTGAAGTTAAGCAACGAGAAATCGACAACCAAACGACACTGGACGACGCAGGTATTACCTCCGTTTTAGTGAAGCTGGTAAAGCAACGCCGCGATTCTTATACTCAGTATAAAGACGCTGGCCGCGAAGACTTAGCCGACGTAGAAGCTGGTGAGATCACTGTGCTGGAGTCCTTCTTACCTCAACCTTTGAGTGAAGAAGAGATAGCAACATTGATCGATTCTGCAATTGCCGATACCGGCGCCGCTGGCATGCAGGACATGGGCAAAGTAATGGGCGTGATTAAAGCAAAAGCTGAAGGTCGCGCTGATATGGGCAAAGTTTCAGGTTTAATCAAACAGAAACTTAGCGCATAAGCCCCGCATCAAGTATGATTATGAGTAAACCGAGCCTAGCGCTCGGTTTCTTCGTCTAAGCGATAGGGTAAAAATGGCAGGAAAAATTCCAAGACAATTTATCGACGACTTGTTGGCCAGAACCGACATCGTTGAATTAATCGATAACCGTATCGGTCTGAAAAAAGCCGGCAAAGATTATCAGGCCTGCTGCCCTTTTCATAACGAGAAATCCCCCTCTTTCACCGTCTCTCGTGACAAGCAGTTTTATCACTGTTTTGGCTGTGGTGCTAACGGCAACGCGATTTCATTTTTAATGGAATACGACAAGCTGGAATTTGTCGACGCCATCGAAGAACTGGCCGGTCAATTCAGCCTGGAGGTCCCCAGAGAACAAGGTCTGGGCGGGCCACAGCGTAGCTTTGAAGAAAAAAAATCCGACTACGATCTGATGCAGCAAACCGCGCGCTTTTATCAGCAGCAACTTAATCAGCATCAGAAATCCGCAGAGGTTAAAGCCTATATTGCTGGGCGTGGTTTATCCCAGCAAACCATAGATAAGTTTCAAATGGGCTTTGCGCCGCCCGAGTGGGATCAGCTGATCCGCACGCTGGCGCGCAACCCGGCGCAACGCCAGCAGTTGGTTGAATTGAAACTGGCAACAGAAAAATCACCGGGCCGTCAGTTCGACTTTTTCCGCGACCGACTGATGTTCCCAATTCGCGATAAACGCGGCCGGGTGATCGCCTTCGGTGGTAGAGTCATGGGGCAAGATCAGGGCCCTAAATATCTCAACTCGCCGGAAACTAGAATTTTCCATAAGAGCTTTGAGCTATATGGCTTTTATGAAGCCAAACAGGCCCACCGCCAGCTGGCGCAAGTGCTGATAGTCGAAGGCTATATGGATGTTGTAGCCCTCAGTGAGTATGGCATCGATTATGCGGTTGCCGCACTGGGCACAGCCACCACGGCAGAGCATATGCAGACCTTGTTCCGCAACACCGATCAGGTTATTTGCTGTTATGATGGCGACCGGGCCGGTAAAGATGCCGCCTGGCGCGCATTGGAGCACGCCCTGCCCAATCTGAAAGACGGCAAATCACTGCGCTTTGTGTTTCTGCCCGATGGTGAAGATCCGGATTCCTTAGTACAACAAGAAGGTAAAGACGCCTTTGAGCAGCGACTGAAAGACGCCGAAGACTATAGCAAAGTGCTGTTTGCCCGACTGTCGGAACAATGCGACTTAACCACGGATGCCGGCAAAGCCAAACTGCTCAGTGAGGCACTGCCGCTGATCGAAAAAGTGCCCAGCGAATATTATCAGGAGTCGTTGCTGAGCACGCTGGCACGCCTGATCGGCCGCACCCGAGAGCAACTGAGTGCCAAACTGGCAACGCCGCGAAAGCAGCATACCATTGAGCGTAAGTTTAAAGTCACGCCCATGCGTCGGGCCATTGGGCTGCTGTTGCAGCACCCGAGTCTGGCATCAGTGGTTGAGCATCTGCCGGAGCTGGCAGAGCTGCCCTTACCGGGTATGCGCCTGTTCCTGACATTACAGGCCACCTGTTTATCACGACCCGATTACACCACGGCACACATCCTTGAAGCATTCAGGGATACGCCTGAATATTCGGCCCTGAACAAGCTGGCAACCTGGCAGCATAATATAGATGAAGAAAAGCTCATCGATGAATTTAAAAATACTTTTCAGTTTATTGAAGATCAGTGTTTAAATTTACGCCTTGAGACCTTATTAATAAAAGACAAAACCGAAGGTCTAAACAGCGATGAACGGCTTGAATGCGCACTCCTGACTCAAGCGTTAGGTGCGCGAAGAACTGGTCAAAAATAATTTTTGCTGTTATAATGTTCTATTCACTGCGTCAACCAAAATAGTGTGGTTTTTAGCTGACGCCCGTTGTAACAACTTTATCAGAGTGGAAGCAATAATCTCTATGGATCAAACTCCTCAGTCACAACTCAAACTTCTGATTCAGAAAGGTAAAGAGCAAGGTTACTTAACTTTTGCAGAAGTTAACGATCACCTTCCACAAGACATCATAGATTCGGATCAAGTAGAAGATATCATTAGCATGATCAATGATATGGGTATCCAGGTAGCAGAATCTGCACCGGATGCCGATGAACTGATGATGCAGGAAACCACGACCGACGAGGATGCAGCCGAAGCCGCGGCTGCCGCATTGGCAACGGTAGAAAAAGAGATCGGCAGAACCACAGACCCAGTGCGTATGTATATGCGTGAAATGGGTACGGTTGAGCTGCTGACGCGCGAAGGTGAAATTCAGATCGCCAAACGCATCGAAGAAGGCATTAATCAGGTACAGATCTCGGTTGCCGAGTACCCTGAAGCCATTACCTACTTGCTTGAACAGTGGGACAAATACGAAGCCGAAGAGATGCGCCTGAGCGACATCGTCTCTGGTTTCTTCGACTCGTTAGAAGACGATGAAGCCCCTATTTCAGCGACTCACATTGGTTCTGAGCTCAGTGAAGAAGACCTCGACGATGAAGACGATGATGGCGACGAAGACGACGACGATTCGGACGACGCAGATACGGGTCCGGATCCTGAAATTGCGCGCGAGCACTTCGAAGAATTAAGAACCCTTTACATCAATGCACGTAAGTGTTTTGAAGTAAAAGGCCGTGCACACCCGGATTCACAAGCAGCGATTGCCGAAATCGGCGAGCTGTTCCGTAAATTTAAACTTGTGCCAAAACAGTTTGACCGCATGGTTAACAACATGCGCGACATGATGGACCGCGTTCGTGTTCAGGAACGTATCATCATGAAACAAGCGGTACAGATTGCAAAGCTACCGAAGAAAACCTTCATCAAGCACTTTGCAAACAACGAAACGGATATGGCCTGGGTCGACGCTGAAATTGCAGCAGGTGATAAGCATTCTGCAAAATTAGCTGAAGTAAAACCAGAAATCGAACGTTGTGTGAACAAGCTGAGCGCCATCGAAGAAAGCACAGGCCTGAGCATTGAGCGTATTAAAGACATCAACCGTCGTATGAGCATTGGTGAAGCCAAGGCCCGCCGTGCGAAGAAAGAAATGGTTGAAGCCAACTTACGTCTGGTTATTTCAATTGCGAAAAAGTACACCAACCGTGGCCTGCAATTTTTGGATCTGATCCAGGAAGGTAACATTGGTCTGATGAAAGCCGTTGATAAATTCGAATACCGCCGTGGTTATAAGTTCTCGACTTATGCAACCTGGTGGATCCGTCAGGCTATCACCCGCTCTATCGCTGACCAGGCACGCACTATCCGTATTCCGGTGCACATGATTGAAACGATCAATAAGTTAAATCGTATCTCTCGTCAGATGCTACAGGAAATGGGTCGTGAGCCAAGCCCGGAAGAGCTGGCTGAGCGCATGATGATGCCAGAAGACAAGATCCGTAAAGTGCTGAAAATTGCCAAAGAGCCAATCTCCATGGAGACGCCAATCGGTGATGATGAAGATTCGCATCTGGGTGATTTCATCGAAGACACCACGATTGAATCGCCGGTGGATTCAGCGACAATGGAAAGCCTGCGCGGCGCGACCAACGAGGTACTTGCCGGCCTGACGGCTCGTGAAGCCAAAGTACTACGCATGCGTTTTGGTATTGACATGAATACCGACCATACGCTGGAAGAAGTGGGTAAACAGTTTGACGTAACCCGTGAGCGTATTCGTCAGATTGAAGCAAAGGCTTTGCGTAAGCTTCGCCATCCATCACGCTCTGACTTACTGAAGAGCTTCCTGGATGTGAAAGGCTAAGCGCCCATTCAAAATCATCAAAGGCCGCATTTGCGGCCTTTTTAGTTTACTCTGGGATCGATAGACCCGATTTATAAATAGGTAACAACTATGGCTTGGATCCAGATCCGCATTGATGCCGACAAAAACAGCGCCGACCATTACAGCGATCTGCTGATGGAGATCGGCTGCCCGTCTGTCACATATATCGACGGACAAAACAACCCCATCTATGAGCCTAAGCCCGGTGAAGTGCTGCTTTGGCCACAAACCATAGTGATTGGCTTGTTTGAGGCCAACCACGATATGCAGGCGGTTGTCGACTATCTGAAGACCACCAGTGATGCCCCACTTAAATACAAGCTGGAGCAGCTCGAAGACAAAGACTGGGAACGCGAGTGGATGGATAACTTCCACCCAATCAAATTTGGTGAGCGTTTGTGGATCTGCCCCAGCTGGCGTGACGTACCCGATCCGGATGCCGTCAATGTATTACTCGATCCGGGACTGGCTTTCGGCACGGGCACCCATGCCACCACAGCACTGTGCCTGAAATGGCTGGAACAACAAGATTTGAGCCGTAAAACCGTGGTCGACTTTGGCTGCGGCTCCGGGATCCTGGGGATCGCGGCGATAAAACTGGGCGCAGAGCGGGTGATCGGTATCGACATCGATCCACAAGCACTGGTTGCCAGTCGCGATAATGCCGCCCGCAATGGCGTAGCCGACCAATTAGAAGTGTACCTACCTGAGAATCAGCCGGAGTTTTCTGCTGACATCGTCGTAGCCAATATCCTGGCACAGCCACTCAGAGAGTTGCATGAGGTGATCCTCGGTTTCCTTAAACCAGGCGGCGAAATCGCCATGTCGGGCATACTCGAAGAACAGGCGCAGTCGGTAGCCGATGTCTACGCCCCTTTCCTGACACTTGAGGCCATTGCTCAGGAGGGTGAATGGACCCGAGTGAGCGGCAAAAAAGGTTAGTGCCTTATCACGCGTAAAGCCCTTAATTAACAGGCTTTACGCATTTTTTACAGTCCCTTCTTGCTCGCTTTGAAATGACAAACGGTTAAATTTAAAACAATTATGACCTTCAGTCAGTTTGTTATAAAAAGTCAACCCGTCAAGCTCAAAAAAAAAGCACTTATGTTCAATTTATAGCCTTTGATTTTTGCAAAAAAAACCGTAAACTTAGCGCCCCTTGAAAAGAGGCGGATTGAACAGCAGTGCGTATTGGTCCTTACCAACTTGAAAACAACTTAATGGTCGCGCCAATGGCGGGGATCACCGACAGACCTTTCAGACAATTGTGTCGGCGCTTAGGGGCCGGACTGGCGGTGTCAGAAATGTTGTCTTCAAATCCAAAGGTATGGAAAACCGATAAATCAATGAACCGCATGGATCACAGCGGTGAGTCGGGTATTCGTTCCGTGCAAATAGCCGGAGCAGATCCTGAGTTGATGGCGCAGGCGGCGCAGTTCAATGTCAGTAATGGCGCGCAGATCATAGATATTAATATGGGCTGCCCCGCGAAGAAAGTGAATAAAAAGCTGGCAGGCTCAGCGCTATTGCAATACCCGGAACTGGTGGAAGAGATAGTTCAGGCTGTGGTCAACGCAGTCGATGTCCCGGTCACTTTGAAAATCCGCACAGGATGGGATCCGGAAAATCGCAATGGCATTGAGATTGCTCGCATTGCCGAGCGTAATGGCATTGCTTCTTTGGCCGTACATGGGCGCACCCGTGCATGTATGTATAAAGGCAACGCCGAATATGCCACGATCAAAGCGATCAAAGCAGCGGTTGGCATTCCTGTAGTGGCAAACGGAGACATCGACTCTCCACAAAAGGCCAAACAGGTACTGGATTATACGGGCGCAGATGCCATCATGATTGGTCGAGCTGCCCAAGGTCGTCCCTGGATTTTCCGGGAGATAGACCATTACTTGCGTACTGGAGAAACGCTTGCAGCCCCGGAGTTATCCGAGGTACGCAGCATTTTGATGGAACACCTGGTGAATCTCCATCAATTCTACGGTATGCCAATGGGTGTACGCATCGCACGCAAACATGTGTCCTGGTATTTGCAGGCCCATGACCAAGATGGTCAATTTAGGCGAGTATTCAATGCTCTGGACGATGCCAATGCGCAGGTCGAGACATTAGAACACTATTTTGAAACACTAGCAGCTAACTAAGAAAGAGACATAAAGATGTTCGAACAAAATGTGACTTCTCCATTTATCACTAACGCTCATGTTCAGTCACAAGAGAAACCGCAACCACTTCGCGATGCAGTGAAAAAAGCTGTACACCACTACCTAAAACAGCTTAACGGTCAGGACGTACAAGACGTTTATGAGTTGGTTCTTTCTGAGCTTGAAGCACCACTACTTGAAGAAGTAATGACTTACACACGTGGTAACCAAACTCGTGCTGCCATCTTACTGGGTATCAACCGTGGTACACTGCGTAAGAAACTGAAAAAGTACGGCATGAACTAATCGCTTCCTGTCTACATTGAAAAAAGCACCTTAGGGTGCTTTTTTTGTTTTCCTACTTGCTCGCAGATTGTTGCCGCAAACAAAACACTTACCCGCCATTAAACAAGGACAGCGAAAAGCAACCTTTGTTTTTCTCAATCTCACTCACGCATTTTCAATCGTTTTCTGAGCCAAGTTAAGCTAAAATACAGCCCTTCTAAGCTAGCCCTTAACTTATCATTGAGGAAACCTGAACCATCATGGATATACATCGTCCAATTCGTCGCGCGCTGCTGAGCGTGTCTGACAAAACCGGTATCGTTGAATTTGCCCGCGCCCTGAGCGAGCAAGGCGTTGAACTCTTATCAACAGGCGGCACCTGTAAACTCATCGCCGAAAATGGCATTCCTGTTACTGAAGTATCTGACCACACTGGTCACCCGGAGATCATGGACGGCCGGGTCAAAACCCTACACCCGAAAATCCACGGTGGTATTCTGGCCCGTCGCGGTCAGGACGAAGGCGTGATGGCAGACAACAACATCTCAGCCATTGATATGGTAGTAGTCAACTTATACCCCTTTGCACAAACTGTTGCAAAAGCTGACTGCTCACTGGAAGATGCGATTGAGAACATCGACATCGGCGGCCCGACTATGGTGCGTGCTGCGGCGAAAAACCACAAAGATGTGACCATCGTTGTGAATGCAGCCGACTACGACCGTGTTATCAACGAGATGAAAGCGAATAATGGTTCAACTGAATACAAAACGCGTTTTGATCTGGCCATCGCAGCCTACGAGCACACCGCACAGTACGACGGTATGATAGCAAACTACTTCGGTAAAATGGTCCCGGACTACACCGAAGAAGCCGCTGAGGAAAGTAAATTCCCACGCACCATCAATATGCAGTTCACCAAGAAGCAGGATATGCGCTACGGTGAAAACTCGCATCAGGACGCAGCCTTCTACGTTGAGAACGACGTTGAAGAAGCCTCAGTGGCGACTGCGAAACAAATTCAGGGTAAAGCACTGTCTTACAACAACATCGCGGATACCGATGCGGCCCTTGAATGTGTCAAGAGCTTCTCAGAGCCTGCCTGTGTCATAGTCAAGCATGCCAACCCGTGTGGCGTAGCAGAAGATAAAGACATCCTGAGCGCCTATGACCGCGCATTCAAAACCGATCCGACCTCAGCATTTGGTGGCATTATTGCCTTCAACCGTGAGCTGGACGCAGATACGGCAGAAGCCATCATCTCACGCCAGTTCGTTGAGGTGATCATCGCGCCTAAAATCTCTGATGCGGCAGCACAGATTGTTGCGGCGAAGAAAAACGTCCGCTTGCTGGAATGTGGTGAATGGCAAACGGCAACAACCGGTGTCGACATCAAGCGTGTCAATGGTGGTGTACTAATTCAGGACCGTGACCAGGGCATGGTGCAGGCGAGCGACCTGAAAGTCGTGTCTAAGCGCCAGCCAACCGAGCAGGAGCTCAAAGATCTGATGTTCTGCTGGAAAGTCGCTAAGTTCGTTAAATCCAATGCCATTGTGTATGCCCGCGATGGCATGACCATAGGTGTAGGAGCCGGCCAGATGAGCCGCGTGTACTCTGCGAAAATTGCCGGTATCAAAGCCGCCGATGAAAACCTCGAAGTCAAAGGCTCAGTGATGGCTTCCGATGCCTTCTTCCCATTCCGCGATGGCATCGATGCCGCAGCCGAAGCCGGGATCACTGCGGTGATCCAGCCTGGCGGCTCAATGCGCGATGAAGAAGTCATTGCCGCAGCCGACGAAGCGGGCATGGCCATGGTCTTCACCGGCATGCGTCACTTCCGTCACTAATCGATGAGCGCGAAACCTTCACCGTTTCGCGCTTTTTGTTTGCGCTAATTTCCAGTATTGTGAGTCAAAGACAATCATAATAATGACAGTGAAGGAACTGACTATGAAATTTGCCATTAAATCTATCATCGCAGCAGGTATTCTGACCGCCCTGAGTGGCTGTAACAGCACCGCAGACAGCGGCGCATCCAGCGAGATCACCTCGGCGGTTGCCAGCGCAGAACGCAAAGCGGATAACCGTGCTCGTGACCAGTATCGTAACCCGGAGCAAACCCTGGCGTTTTTTGGCTTACAGCCAAATATGACGGTAGTTGAAATTGCCCCGGGTGGCGGCTGGTACAGTGAAATTCTGGCCCCGGTTGTTAAAGGCCAGGGCACACTCTACGCAGCACATTTCCCGGCGAACAGTGAAGGTTACTTCAAGCGCTCACTGGATGGCTTTAAACAGAAAGTGGCAGACGATGCACGCTTCAGTGAAGTCAAGATCACCGAGTTTGCACCTGGCACGCACACCAATATTGCACCTGCGGGCAGCGCCGATATGGTTCTGACTTTCCGCAACGTGCACAACTGGTATATGCGCCAGGGTGACGAAGGTGTGCTGTCGGCATTTCAGTCATTTAACAAAGCACTGAAGCCAGGTGGCATTCTGGGTGTGGTAGAGCACCGCTTACCTGAGCACCGCGATGATAAAGATCAGCAACGTTCTGGTTATATGAAGCAAAGCTATGTCATCGACCTCGCTAAACAGGCTGGATTCGAATTAGTTGCAAGCAGTGAAATCAACGCCAACCCGTTGGACAGTGCCAACCACCCGAAAGGCGTGTGGACTTTACCACCACGTTTAGCTTTGGGTGACGAAAAGGCCGAGCAGTACAAGGCCATCGGGGAAAGCGATCGAATGACCCTGAAATTCAAAAAGCTTTAATAGGAATCAATTGCCATGAATATACTCGTCATTGGCAGCGGTGGCCGTGAACACGCTCTGGCGTTCAAGGCTGCACAAAACCCATCTGTAAAAACTGTCTTTGTTGCCCCGGGTAACGCAGGCACGGCGCTTGAGCCAAAATTGCAAAATGTCGCCATTGGTGTGGAAGACATCGATGCACTATTGGCTTTTGCCAAAGAAAACAAAGTTGAGTTGACCATTGTTGGCCCTGAAGCGCCACTGGTGATCGGCGTAGTAGACAGCTTCCGTGAAGCTGGCCTGGCTATTTTCGGTCCGACTCAGGGCGCCGCTCAGCTGGAAGGCTCTAAGTCATTTACTAAGGACTTTTTAGCACGCCATCAGATCCCGACGGCGGCCTATCAGACCTTTGAAGAAATTGAGCCTGCACTGGCTTACGTGAAAGCACAAGGCGCGCCCATCGTAGTAAAAGCAGATGGTCTGGCTGCCGGTAAAGGCGTGATCGTGGCAATGACCGAAGCAGAAGCCGAAGAAGCCATTCGCGATATGCTGGCCGGTAATGCATTTGGTGACGCCGGTAGCCGCGTGGTGATTGAGGAGTTCCTTGAAGGTGAGGAAGCCTCATTCATCGTAATGGTCGATGGTAAGAACGTTTTGCCATTCGCCACCAGTCAGGACCACAAGCGCGCTTACAATGGCGATGAAGGCCCGAACACAGGCGGCATGGGTGCCTACTCACCTGCCCCGGTTGTGACCGCAGATATCCACCAGCGTATTATGGATGAAGTGATCACCCCGACCGTGGAAGGTATGGCAGCTGAAGGCCACCCTTACACCGGCTTTTTGTATGCCGGCCTGATGATTGCCGCAGACGGTACACCGAAAGTGATTGAGTACAACTGTCGCTTTGGTGATCCTGAAACGCAACCTATCATGCTACGTTTGCAATCAGATCTGGTTACCCTGATTGAAGCGGCAAACCGTCAGGAGCTGGACCAGACTGACATTCAGTTTGATCCTCGCGCCGCTGTGGGTGTGGTGCTGGCAGCTAAGGGCTATCCTGGCAGCTATCCAAAAGGCGATGCCATCTCTGGACTGCGTGTTGCTTACCCGGAAGGTGAAAAAGTTTTCCATGCAGGCACCAAGCAAGACGGTGACGCTGTGGTTACCGCGGGCGGTCGTGTATTGTGTGCCACCGCTTTAGGTCACACAGTAACAGAAGCACAAAAGCGCGCGTATGCGCTGGTGCAGGAGATAAACTGGGACGGTGTTGAATTCCGTACCGATATCGCCTATCGCGCCATTGCTCGCGAGCAATAAGTACGACTTATACAGCGGCTCAGTATTACGCTGGGCCGCTGCCTCATCAATCTCTGACCAGCCAATACGTTATAATTTGTAAACTGCCGCACTTATCTGTTGTATATTTAGGCACTTGCCACTACCCTAGCCCCAGAATAACACCCCATCAACAACAATAATGAGAGGAAGATCTATGAAATCGCGTAGTTTATTGCCTATATTGGCCTGCCTAACACTATCCACTCACGCTTTAGCAGACAACTCGCTCACCGTCGGCACAGGCTACCAATACGGCGGTGTGTTGGGCGCACAGTACAGCGCCAATAATGGCAAAAATCGCTTTTTTGGCTCACTGGGTCTGTTTGGTGCTGCCCTCGGTTATCAACGCATTATTGGTCAGAGCAATCACCACACTGTGGGTGCTATGTTCGGCTCAGAGGTATTGACCAGCGAGAAAGGCTTTGTCTCACTCACTTACAATTACTATACACAGGGTGTCAACAATAGTGGTTGGGTATTTGGATTGAGTGCCGGGGCCAGAAGAGAAGACAGCGGCAGTTTTTTTGCCGCAACGGACGATTCAGAGACCGAGGGCTATGCCTGGTTTAATGTGGGCTATCGGTTTTAAAACGCCTCCCCGACGATTACGCTTCACCTCTTAAACCGGCTTTGTTAGGATCGCCGTTTAACATCATCTTTAGGGGCGTAAAGATGCAAGGTACACTGCGTAAAATGCAGGCGACGCTGGGCACAGCTCAGGGGACGCCTGTTCAATATCACCTGCCGTTGGGTGATGAGCTATTGCCACTCAATGAATTAATTGGCAAACCCATTACCCTGACTTTCAGTGGTAATATCTTCTGCTGTAACTGTGGTAAAAAAACCAAGAAAAGTTACTCTCAGGGGCACTGTTTTGTGTGCATGAAAAAGCTGGCCAGCTGCGACATGTGCATTATGAAGCCAGAGACCTGCCACTATGATCAGGGCACCTGCCGTGAACCTGAGTGGGGTGAAACCCACTGTATGATCCCGCATTATGTCTATCTGGCGAATACCTCAGGGCTGAAGGTTGGCATTACTCGCCACACTCAGATCCCAACCCGCTGGATAGATCAAGGTGCTACGCAGGCTGTGCCCATTTTCAAAGTCCAGACCCGCTTACAGTCTGGTTTAGTGGAAGTGGCATTGGCACAGTTTATTGCCGATAAAACCAACTGGCGAAATATGCTTAAGGGCATTAACCCTGAGCTGGACCTCAAAGCATCCGCAGCAGAGCTTATTCCACAGATCCAGGCTAAGCTGGATGAACTGGCGGAGCTGTTTGGTGCCACGGCGATTGAGCGCCTGGATGAAGAAGTGGTCGATCTGACCTTCCCGGTTACCAGCTATCCGAGCAAGATCAGCTCCTTTAACTTTGATAAGGAGCCGGTGGTCAGTGGTATATTGCAGGGCATTAAAGGCCAGTATCTGATCTTTGATACCGGGGTTATCAATATCCGTAAATTCACCTCTTACGAAGTCTCGGTCAGCCTCGACTAAAAAGACACTGACGGGCGCTTAGCGCCCGCCTGCCAGACGCTGCAACGGGGCAGCCTCAAGCCCCCGCTGTGAGCGATAAAAATTCAGCCAGTCAGACTGAGGTAATGGGCGGCAATAATGATAGCCCTGCATGGTATGGCACCCCAGCTTTTGCAAAAACTTTTGCTGCACGGATTTTTCGACCCCTTCCGCCACCACATGTAAATTAAGCGCCTTGGCCATTGCCACAATCGCCGTCACAATCTCGCTGTTGCCATATTCATCGGGAATTTTAGCGATAAAACTGGCATCAATTTTTAGTATATCAATGGGTAGCTTGGTCAGATAACTCAGCGCCGAATAGCCTGTGCCAAAATCGTCCAGCGCAATCGAGACGCCCAGACTCTTGAGTTTCTTGAGCAGCACCTTGGCATCGTGCAAGTTACTGACAAAACTGGTTTCAGTCAGCTCCAGCTCCACATAACGACCGTCCAGATTGTGCTGCTCCAGCGCTTTGGCCATGGTCATTACCAGATCGCCCTGGCTAAGGTGGCTGGCCGAAATATTAATGGCAATGCGGCGTATATCCAGTCCCTCTTTCAGCCATTGTGCCATTTGTCGGCAGGCTTCGTTGATCACCCACTGATCGACCTTCACAATCAATCCCAGTTCTTCGGCCAGTGGGATAAACTGGGCCGGTGAGATGGTGCCCAGGTTGGGATCTTGCCAGCGCAGCAAACATTCTACACTCATGATCCGGCCACTGGTCAGACAGCGCAGTGGTTGATAATGCAGTTCAAATTCGCCCCCTTCCAGTGCACTTTGAAAGCGACTTAACATCGACAGTCGCTCTAATGAGCGGGCGTTCATCGACGCTTTGTATAACTGAAATGAATTACGCCCCAACTCTTTGGAGCGATACATGGCGACATCCGCATGTTTAAGCAGGCTTTCACTGTCAAGGCCGTCTTCCGGATAGATAGCCGCCCCCAGCGATGCCGTGGCTGCGACATTCAGCTCTCCCAGCGCAAAGGGCACACTGAGCTCACTGAGCACCTGATCGGCAAAGCTGACCACGTCGTCCATCTGCTCCACTTCGGTGAGCAGCACCACAAACTCATCGCCGCCAAGCCGCGCAAGCGTATCGCCCGGCTTAAGGATCGCCTTGATCCGCTCACTCACCTGACTGAGCAGCTTATCCCCGGCACTGTGGCCTAAGGTGTCATTGACCTCTTTAAAACGGTCCAGGTCAATGAACATCACGCTGAGCTTATGCTTATCCCGCTGCGCCGAGGCCAGTGCCATAGACAATCTGTCGTAGAACAAGCGGCGATTGGGCAGTCCGGTTAATTCATCAAAATAGGCCAGCCGGGCAATTTTTTCCTCGGCATTTTTACGTTCAGTAATGTCGCTAAAAATAGCGGCATAAAGCACATCATCGCTATAGGGTTCATTGATCTCAATAATGGTCAGCCACTCAACATAGACCTCGCCATTTTTACGCTTATTGCAGATCTCCCCCTGCCAGACGCCCTTATGGCGCAGCTCCTTCCACATGCGCTCGTAGTATTCCTGGCCATGCACACCTGAGCTAAGAATACTGGGGTTCTTACCCAGTACCTCATAATCCTGATAGCCCGTAAGCGCGCTAAATGCCGGGTTGATCTGGATGATCTCGCCATTGGCGCGGGTGATCATAATGCCGTCGAGTGACGCGTCGATGATCCGGTTCGCCAGATAGAGGTTTTTTTCTGATTTTTGCAGTGCCAGGTCTCGCTGTGCAAGGACTTTTTCCAGCTCGCTACAATAGGCCGTTTCTATTTCTGTCAGCACATTTTTTAGTGCCAGTAAGCCCATCACCGCATCTGAGCCGGGTTCGCGGATCACCAGGTGACGAATGGAACGGGCCGTCATCAGGCGGTAAGCATCAAACAGGCTGTCTTTGGGTGTCATGGATTCCATGGGGTAACTGGCCAGCTCCCAGCAGGGCATGCGCCAGTCCTGATTGAGGATCACATAAGCCACATCCCGCTGTGTGATAATGCCGTATTCAGCCAGTACTTGATTGTACACCAGTACCGCTGTGGTTCTGTCCCGGCGCATCGCATGAATGGCTTCGGAAATACAGGCCTCAGCATCTAAGGTGCTGATCTGAGATTCAAAATGATCTTCAATAGGCCGAAAGTGCAGGTAATGGTCCAGCCCCTGATTGCGCACAATATCAGACAGAGACACAACCCCCTGCGGCTGATTATGGGCATCTTTCACCAGCAGATGGCGGATCCCCAATTGATGAAACTTGATGGTGGCTTCACTGAGCGTTTGGTTGATTTGAATATCATGCACCGGCGCATTCATGATGTTGCCAATGGCGGTCTGTGCCAGACCACTGTGTTCAAAGTCCAGACTCACGCAGTCGGATTCCGTCCAGATCCCGGCAATTTTACCGTCCTGCTCAATAAATATTGAACTGACTCGCCGCTCTCGCATCAGACTCAGCGCGTCGTATAAACGCGTGGTGTAGTCACAACACAACAGGTTGTGAGAGTAAACATCTTTAATTTGCAGTTGACGTGTATCGCCCATCATAAGCACAGCCTCGCTTTCAGCCAATCTAATCGAGTATAATGGAGACAATTTAAACAACCTTGACCAAGAACAAATAATGACAATAAAGTCCTACCCGTTCCTATTATGGTTAGACCAAAGTCTCGCTTATGTCCGCAGTGAAGATGAACTAACTGAAATGTGCCATTATGCGGGCCCTGACGAGGGGATCTGCATCTATTCTGACGGCCGTTATCTGACCCGCTCAGGGCAAGCGGTAACGCCCTTGCCGGCCGATGCACTCACCCGTTTAGTGCAACAAACCTTAGTGCAGGAAGGCCAGTGTTGTGTCTCCAAACTCAGTGAATGTAGCGTAGAGGATGCTTTTAAGCTGTTAGAGGATATTCGCTGAATAGCAATCTCAAGGCGTCTAGGCTTCTGCCAGCGCGCGGATATGGCATTCCACGCTACGGCCAAGCGATGACAAGTCGTAACCGCCTTCAAGGTAGGAAATGATCCCCCTGCAAGATTGCGCTTTGGCCAGGGCGATCACTTGCTCGGTAAACCAGATATAATCCTGCTCAACAAAGCTCAGGCCCCCCATATCATCCTCCAGGTGGGCATCAAATCCGGCGCTGATAAAGATCAGCTGAGGAGCAAACACCTCGAGTCTGGGCAACCACTGTTGTTCAACCAGCGCCCGAAAGTCGCGTCCGTCACTGCCCGCAGGCAACGGGGAATTTAACACTGAGTCGGTATTCTCAATCGCCGTATTCGGATAAAAAGGGTATTGAAACAAAGAACAGAACAGCACCTGAGGGTCGTCGCGGACGATATCCTGGGTGCCATTGCCATGATGAACATCTATGTCCAGCACCGCGATACGCTCCACTCCCTGTTGTTTCGCATAAGCGACCGCAATGGCGAGATTATTGAATACACAAAACCCCGACGAACTATGCTGGTTGGCATGATGACCGGGCGGGCGCACGGAACAAAAAGCCGCGTCCAGCTTACCTGAAAGCACCTCATCAACGGCCAGGAGCCCGGCTCCCACTGCGCGCTCAATGGCTTTTATGGAATCCGGACACAACCAGGTATCACCGTCCAGCTCAGCCAACCCAGACTCGGGCAATGCCTCAAATACACGATTGATATGTGCCTGGTCGTGTACCCGAGCGATGTCTTCTACTGTCGCCTTAGGCGCTGTTTTATACTCAATGGCCACATCCAGGCCAGACGCCAGGATGCGATCGGAAATCGCATCCAGCCGCTCAGGGCACTCCGGATGATCCGCAATCATTTTGTGTTTACGACAAAGCGGGTGTGTGATCAGGGCCGTACGCATAGCAAAATCAATCCTTCGTTGAATGATAACCTGAGTGTATCAGAGCAACGTCAGAGCAGCTCTGATACTTTGGTGTAAGCTGAGACTTAGCTTTCTGGCAGCGGCTTTGCCCGCAGTTGCAGATTATGAAAATCAAAACTGAAGTCCGTGATATCCGGGTTCACCCAGGACATGCTGGCAGCTTCAACCTGTTGCGAGGGGGACAAAGTAAACTGGATATAGGCATCGGCTTCCAGCATAGGTTGCTGCCACTGAACGACAAAGGTATTGCCACTGTGATGCACCAGCTTCCCTTTCAGCATTGCTGTGTGGGTAAAATCGATATGTAACTGGCCATCCAGCTCTTCGACAATCACCTCACCATACCAGGGGCTGATCAGAGTACCCGTATATACCTGATTGGCCAGCGCCGGTTGCGGGTTGTCGACTTTAACCACGCCTGCTTCGCGATAAGCCTCTGCGCGTTTGGCATAATAGCGCTCAGCGGTTTCTTTTACCCAGTCTCGCTCTGGCAGGCCCAGAGCGTCTTCGAACACTTCATTAATGATAGCGGTCAAAGCCGGGTAGACCTGCTGATTAGACAAGACCACCACGCCAAGCTCTTTGCCCGGTATCATAGCAACTTGAGAGACCATGCCCAGGATCCCGCCGCCGTGCCCCACTTTTTTATGACCAAAATAATCTTCAATGGCCCAGCCCAGGCCATAGCCCCTGAATTGTTGCTGGTAGTTTCTTTTACCCTCACTGCTGGGCTTGCGCATAATGTGCGGCAGCCACATCTGGGCTTGCTGTGCGCCGCTGAATAAACGTTTGCCATCAGGCGTCTGTCCCTGAGACAACTGAGTGAGTAGCCAGCGGCTCATATCATTTGCACTCGACGCAATCGCACCAGCACCGCGAAAATCTTCCAGATAGTCGACGAAAAAGGGCGTCAGCTGTCCTTCCCAGTAAATACTCCCTGTCGCCCAGTTTTTGTTCTGCTTAGGGATCCGGACAAACCCGGCTTTGGATGTCTGCATGCCCAGTGGTTTGAACATACGCTGCTCAACAAAAGTGCGCCAGCCCTGCCCTGTCACTCTGTGCACCACTTCGCCTGCGACCACAAACATCAGATTGTTGTACGCATATTCGCTGCGAAAGCTGCTGTTTGTCGGTAAATGGGCAATCCCTTCGAGCAACTGATCCATACTTTTATCCGTATCCGGCCAGATCATCAGATCGCCTGCACCTTTGCCCAGCCCACTGCGATGGCTCAGTAAATCCCGGATGGTCATTTCACGTGTGGCGTAGGGATCGGCCAGCCGAAACTCGGGGATATGGTTAATCACTTTATCATCCCAGCTCAACTTACCTTCATCCACCAGCATAGCCAGCGCCGTCGCCGTAAATGCCTTACTGTTAGAGGCAATACCGAACAGGGTATCTGCATCGACCTTATCCTGATGGTCAATATGGCGCACACCAAATCCCTTGCTCAGCACCACCTGGCCACGCTCGACCACGGCCAGTGCAATGCCCGGAATATGGAATGTCTCCATGGCCTCAACCACCGCTCGCTCGACATCTGCAACATTCACGCCAGACACTTGCTGCTGCGCCAATGCCGGGGTACTACTCACAGACAAGAACGCGGCTGCGATCAGGCCTTTGCCAAATTGGTACTTCATGTGTAATGCTCTTCCTTATTGATAAATAGACAGCTCCCGCCGGGTTCTGAGGTAATCCAGGTCCAGGATACACGGCTGCTGTGCAAGCAGCTGCTGATACGCTGCGGGAAATTGATGATGTTGAACGCCCCGCAGCACGTGCTCCAGATACCAGGAAAACGGCAGCAGGTCGTTATGAAGTTGTTGTGTGATATAGCAGTGCGCCACAGTTAAGGTGCCGCAGGCACGCACTACCTCGACGCGCTGGCGCTGATAACCTTCACCTTCAATCTTATCCAGCTGCGTCATTTCTTGCTCGGTCAACGCATAGAGCACACCATGTACCTGCGCGTCAGCCCGGCTATCAGGTTCAATAGAACATTTGGCCGAACCATCCTGGCCGAGGTGGCGAAAACCCAGTGTGTAACCAGGTAAATGAGCCGTGCCCAGCAATTGAGCGTGTGGCAACCGCGCCTTCAGGCGCGCTGGGGTTAAATTTGAACCAAAGGCAAAATTCAGTAATGCACTTGATGCCATGTCTTCTCCCAACGTTACAAAACCAACCTAAGCGCCAGCAGAAGCAAAATCACGCCGATCCCGCGATCAAACCAATGTCCGGCACGCTGAAAAAAGCGCCGAACCGCCGCTTTGCTCAGCACCAGTGACAGGGATGAAAACCATATCCAGGTGGCCAGCGCCATATACAATCCGTAGAAAAGTTGTACGGACTGCGGCGTGCCGGGATCAATGACCAAAGTAAACAGCGAGAGGAAAAACAAGGTGGCTTTTGGGTTTAAAGCATTGACCAAAAAGCCACGGCGCAGCGCTTTCATTCCACTCTCCGGAGTGAGCGGCTCAGCTTCTGCGGACTGTGGCGCGGTCGGTGCTGCACTTGCACGGAGTGCCTGGATCCCCATATAGACCAGATAAGCCCCCGCCAGATATTTAAAGGCATTAAACAGCCCTGGTGATTGCGATAACACCAATGCGACGCCGAGCAGGCAATAGGTTACATGCACCAAAATCCCCAAACCGACCCCGGCGCTTGTCATCAGCGCGTTGCGCCGGCCGTGGCTAATACTTTGCTTGAGGACGATGGCAAAATCGGGCCCGGGACTCGCGACGGCAAAAAAGTGTGCCAGCGCTATCAAAATAAACTCATCCAGGTATGGCGACACGACTGCGCTCCTCGAGTGCCAGTAAAACCGGATCAGGAGACGATTTTATGATCCCCTGTAACTGTTTCTGGGCTTTCTTATAAAGGCTTCTTAAATGCGGCTTTAGGTGTTTAGCCCCATTATATTCTGGTTTAAAGTAGCACACTAGCGCATGGACAAATATGGTTTCGGCTTCACTGAGCGCAGCCTGACGATTCGCATAGGCGTTATAACAGGAGCCGCACCCACCTCTGAAGTGATAGGCGCTGTTGCTTAACATCACGCCAAAGCCCATAAACACGGCCAGCACATCGGCTGCAACAGGCAAATGCTCCTGACCACCCGGCGGTAACTTACCTACCTGATGTATTAATATCATAGCCAGGGAGCCCGCTAAACTCGCAACCATATCCTGTGGCTGATTGATTTGGTTGGGGTTATACGACAACGCAATCGGCAATGCTGGCTGCTGTAGCACAGAAACATGTTCACCGCGTAGCCCCCCACTTAGCGTAAAACTGGGGAAAGTCTGCTGCATTGGCATTTGTTGAGGTGGCAGCAGTGCAACTGGCCAGTGCTGCAGCCCGGCATAATCACGCACCCGAGCAAAAACGGTGTGTGCCATCTGCTCAACGCTGCTAACCTGATCCGGGAAATCCTGCACGGTAGGCTCAACAATGCGTGTGTGTTTAAGAAAGAAATCCACATCAAAGTGCTCCACCGCCCAGCCAAACAATGCGATTAACTGATGAGCCTGAGCCTCGTCCAGTAGCGGTTTAGATTTAAATATCGCCAGCATACTATCCTGTTATCCGTATAACTGCCTGCCATACCCAAGGCGCCTGTCAGGAATGCCTGATTGCCTGACTAATCACTTGGCAGTGCAAGAAAAGATTCATATCATATTGCCATCTTAGCGATAATTATCATGTGATACCATGCCTCATCTCATCATTGAACATTCAGAGAACCTGAATATACCGATTGCTCAACTGGTTCAGGCTGTCCATCAGGGCGCAGAGCGCACCCAGCTGTTTGACCCAGCAACTATCAAAACCCGGGCCATTGCCTACGCCAATTATCAGTTGGGAGGGCCACATCAGGGCTTTATTCATGTACAGGCGCATATCATTGCAGGCCGCAGCCTGGCACAGAAACAACTACTGAGCGACACCCTGTTGAATGCGCTACATAGTGTGTGCGGTGACGAACCGCTAAATCTCAGTGTACATCCCTATGATCTGGAACCCGAGATCTACCGCAAGAACTAGCATATAATGTCGCGTTTCTGAGCTGATCTCAGCTCTCCCGCAGCAACCGGCGGGTCGCATCCAAATTAACAGAGTAACTACTATGAAATTCCCCTGCCGTTTAGATAAGTTTGTCAGTCACACCAGTGAGCTGCCACGCAGTAAAGTCAAAATTGGGATCAAAAAAGGTCTGGCCGTTGTCAACGGCGAAAAAGTCAGCAAAGCCGACCATACGATCCAACAAAATGATACAGTCGAATGGGAGGGAGTACAGCTGGTTTATCTGGGTAAACGTTACTATATGCTGAACAAACCGACCGGTTACGTGTGTGCCAATCAGGACGACCTGCACCCCACCGTTTTCGAGCTTTTAGACGAGCCCAACTTAAAAGATTTTCATGTTGCAGGACGACTAGACTTAGATACCACCGGGCTGGTTTTGATTACCAATGACGGCGACTGGTCTCATCAAATTACCTCACCGAAGAAACAAAAGTACAAAACTTATCTGGTTGAAACACAAGAAGCGCTCAGCGAAGAAGCCCTTGAGCAGCTGCGCCAGGGGGTGGCCCTGCACAACGAAAAAAACCTCACTCAGCCCGCCATAGCACAGCAGCTGGATAAGTATGCACTGCGCTTATCCATTTGTGAGGGTAAGTATCATCAGGTAAAACGCATGCTGGCCGCGGTGGGCAATAAGGTTGTGGAGCTACACCGTGAGAACGTCGCAGGCATCGAACTGGATAGCCAACTGGCTGCCGGAGAGTACCGTTTACTCACTGAGGACGAAGTTAACATAATTAATGCAAGGTAAAACGCTGTCACCCCCTATAGTGAGGAAAAATCATCTAAAATTCCGGGCTTAGTGATGCTTTTCAGCTTTTCACAATAAGGTTTTCGTGTTAAATCATTAAGTCAGGTTCTGCTACAGGGGCATCACGTGTTTTCATCATTCACTTTAAGAACAAAAATCATTCTATTTGCAGCCTCCATTTTTATCGCGCTCATCCTGGTTGCGATCGTTGGGCTGCAATCTCTCAGACACGCGAGCGAAACTGATAATATTGCGCGCATCAATCAGCTGATGAAAAGCACCGCCAATATCGTGTTGCAGTTTGAAGGGTTCGTGCGCAGCGGTGACCTGACTGAGGCACAAGCGAAAACCCTGGCCTCGCAAATCCTCAGGGAAAATAAATATCACGACTCCGAATATGTGTATGTGGTCGACAGCAAGCTTAACTTTATTGCCGCTCCTCATGACCCCCACCTTCACAATACGAGTTTTAACGACTTCAAAGATGCCAGTGGCAACAGCATTGGTCGCATGGTAGAGCGCCTGGTCGGCTCACAGACGAACCGCATTATTACCTACAACTGGACATCAGAGCGTAACGGCAGCGTAGCCGCCATGACGTCGGTCGTGCAAAAGACTCCTCTATTCGGCTGGTATGTCGGCACCGGGATCAGTTATCAGGAGGTCGACGAACGCTATTGGGATACGGCAATCTGGTTGGCATCTTTATCTTTACTCACTGCCGTTGCACTGACCTTCGCGTTAACTCGCTTTGGACTGTCGCTGTCTAATAAACTGGGCGCGGAGCTGGATGACGTGCTGAAAATTGTTCAGGAAGTATCCCGTGGCAACCTGACATCGAAGATCAACAGTGATAACGCAAAACCAGACAGCATTCTGGCGGGCATGGAATACATGCAGCAGGGTCTCAAAGGTGTGGTTGGTGGGCTCAAGTCGGTCAGTGATTCACTCAACGAGCAAAGCCACAATGGCGAAACACGCTCGAATGAACTGGAATCACTCACCCGCAGCCTGAGCGAAGAAACTCAGATGGTCGCCTCGGCCATTACCGAACTCACCGCCTCAGCCCAGACCGTAGTAGAACATGCTGAACAAGCCGCAGAATCAGTGCAGCAAGCCGAAGGCCAGGGACAAAGCGCCGATAAACTGACGACCAAAGCGTCGGAAGCGATTGCCTTGCTGGAGCAGCAAATTGACAGTGCCGGCAATAATATCCAGGTGCTGGATGAAGAAGTAAAAAACATTGCCAATGTACTGAGTGTGATCCAAAGCATTGCTGAGCAAACCAATCTGCTGGCGCTGAATGCCGCGATTGAGGCTGCCCGAGCGGGTGAACAAGGGCGCGGCTTCGCCGTTGTGGCCGATGAAGTCAGGCAGCTGGCACAACGCACACAAACCAGCACGGAAGAAATTCACACTATGATTGGTAACCTGCAATCCGCAACGCAAGAAGCCAAGGCGTCGGTCACACTGAGCATTGCCACCAGTGAAAAAACAGTGACCATGTCGAGTGAGGCCAGTGATGCATTGAAACGGGTCGCTGAGTCGCTCAGTGCCATATCGCAAATGAGCGACCAAATTGCGCAGGCGGCCAAAGAGCAGCTGGCAGCCGGAGAAGACACCGCTCAGCGCGTTGTGACCATCTCAGATACCGCCAGCCAGACTGCACAGGTCTCGCACCATGCACATCAGGCAACTGACAGCATCACGGCATTAACCCACCAACTGGAAAAAGAAATGGCAAAATTTAAAGTTTAGTTTTTTGGTTAATATTCAGATTTTCAAGTAAAAAAAGTGAAACCAACAAATAAATTAACATTAAATTAAAGTTATATGAAAAATTTCATTTCACTTTTCTGGTCTTGGTGGTAAATTTATTAACCAGAGCTTAATAGACTTATGTTGTGATATATGAAAATTATCATATATGATAGGTCTGAAAGCACACCTAATTCATCAGAATTGCGTCGCCGCTATTTGCACGTAATTCGATGATGAATGAGCAAAGGCGGAAGCTGTGCCTATACTCTAAGAAGCTGACTAGCCAGTTTATGTAGTCGTTTTGGTTAGGCCAACAACAATGACATAAGGAATATCAATATGAAAACTCTTTCATTTACTGATTGCCAAAAAGTCGCTGCCGGTTCCAGTGTGTTACACCCTGTTCGGCCCAATGCCCAGCAAACTCCCCAAAAAAATGAGATAAAACGTACTTCGACATGACAAAGGATTTATCGATCAAAGACCTACTACTACCATACGTCGTGATGGTAGTAGTTATTTTTATTATGCAGGATGCAACTTATGTGTTCATCCTCTCTTGTATTGCAATCATCTCACTGGTGTTCCTGATAGGATTAAGGATTAAGGACATCAATATTTGCGTGCTTGCAATGATGAACTTATCGTCCATTCTGATAGAAAACCTGTTGTTTTCCACCGGGCTGATAAGCCTGTATTCCGATGAAGAAAACCGCCTGCTGCAAAACAGTGTGATATTCGGCCTCTCCATGGCCAGGGAGCTATTGATCTTAGTGTTGCTCACCTATCGCGTTGAAATCACCAAATGGCTGTTTCCCAAGCACCAGATCCGTGCCACCTTTGCAGACAGCATGATGCCCTGGCTTTATCTGATAGGCGCGGCCATCAGCTTTTTCGCTTTAATAGAAAACTATTTTCGCAATGCCAAAGGCTACGATATAACCTTCTTCTTCTATGCCTTTGAAATTACAGGCTACCTGATATTTTCGACCCTCTGTGCCATTTTGGTCGCACTGACCGTGATCTCATACAAAGAAGCTTATGAATTAAAAGTACCTTCAATCAAAAAGCGCAGTTAAATTGCAAAGACAAACCTGTATACTCTGACATCAGGTTTGTCTTTAGCCCATTCAGGGAGCCGCAGTATGGCCCACTTACGCTACGTCAATATACACTTACTGATCGTCACAGGTATACTCAGCCTGATATTGATTATACTGCGTGACGCCACCTTTTATGTCTTTTCACTCTATTCCTTGCTCCTTGCTGGCATTTTTGTCGTCGGTATCAAACTCAAAGATTTTAACCTGTGTAGCTTGGCAGCCCTGGCCCTGTTCCCCATTGCCTATGAAAACCTGATCTTTACAACCGGTCTGATCAGCTTAAACTCAGAGCAAGATAACCGCCTGCTCCAGAACAGTATTATTTTCGGCCTGCATATTGTCAAAGAAGTGATTTTACTGGCGCTACTGACCTACCGGGTTGAGTTGAGCCAACGTATTTTTCCAACCCGCCGGGTCTACTACACTTTTGCTGATAGCTTATTACTCTGGCTTTGTCTGCTCACTGTGATCATCAGTTTTTTTGCTTTATTCGAAAACTATCTTCGTAATGGCTTAGGTTATGACATTACGTTCTTTTTTTATGCGTTCGAGATCACGGGCTATCTGTTTTATGCATCAGTGTGTGGCACGCTGTCATTACTCGCGTTCAAAAGCTATCAGCAGCAGCAGCTCAGCGAATAATCAGTCTGTGTGGAAGAACGGGTTGTCCAGGTATATCGGCCGTGCAGTGCTCAAAAAAGAAAGATCAAAGTAACGTGCCAGTAACCGCTGATATTCACCACTTTCTTTTAGACGCGATAGTCCCAGTGCCAGTTTTTCTGCCAGCTGTGGTTGCTGCTTGTTCACAAAAAAGTAGAAATGTGCCGGATACGACAAATAAATGCCCGGGAGTTTGACCAAATCCGCGGCCGACTGCGCCGCCAGCTCTGAATCTACCTCGATCACCGAGCGGGGAAAATAGTCCGCTTTTTGCGCCAGGATCAAGTCAAACATCGCCTGATAATTCACAATCGGCCTGACCTTTAAACCATTGGCTGCCAGTATTTTTGTATCGGGCCAGTCATGTCCTTGTACAGCAACCAGCTTAGCCAGTGCCGCTTTATCCTTCACAGCTTCAAAACGAGCCAGCTGTGCGCGATGGACCAGCAAAGCGCGCTTGCCGATCAGACCGTCAAACAAGGGGAATTTAACCGCAATCGCCAGCTTTTCTCGCGCCGGACTCGACATGCTCCAGTGTAAGTCGACTTCGCCTTTACTCAGCGCCAGCAGGGTGCGTTGCTGGTGGGGGTGCACCTTAACATGCTGAATATCAACCGGGTAGTCGGCCGCTTTGAGGGATAAGTCGAGCAGTTCGTACAGGAATAAATCACGGTCATAGAGGGGACGCATTTCCTTAGCAACATAGATGCTTGGTTTTGCTTCGGTAACTACGCCAAGCAGTATTAGCATCAGATACATAACCCGTTTTACCATACACCACCTAGCCCACATTGAATGGTCAGTGCTGCAATTTGGCATCCCAGGCACTGACGTTGCTGACTTTCAAACTACACCTTAGCGTACTGAACTGCAACAATACTCAAGCGAAATTGGTATTTATACGCTGCTGACTGCATCCAGGCGTACTACGGGTGCGCTGGGCTTACGGCGGTTGCAGACAAACAGATAACTATTGCGGTATCGTTTGGCCTCTTTCTTGGCATCCGTTGCCAATGCGGCAACCTGATGACTGTTACTACAGGATTCTACGTCCGGAGAGACCAAACCGATCGATAACGTCAGTAAAGGGACAAATTGTTTCTGCCCTTCCCGGTTGCTGGCCCAGTACCCGCCGGCAGCGACATGCTCCGGGGTGAAAAAAGCTTTAGACTGGGCTTCAAAGCGTTGGATTATCTCATGACACAAAGTCTCGGCATCGTCATTGTCAAACACCACCATAAAGTCATCGCCGCCGATATGGCCCACAAAACAATGACTGTGCTTGCACACAGCCACCGTGACTTCGGCCAGCAGCTTAATCACGCTGTCGCCACTGGCGTACCCGTACAGGTCATTAAACTGCTTGAAATGATTGAGGTCGATATAGGCCAGCGAAAAGCTGTGCATGGCACGCAGGCGCTGTTCAATTGCTTCATTGATAGCCACATTACCCGGTAACATGGTCAGCGGGTTAGCATGTTGCGCATGACGAATTTTTTCGTCGGTAATATGTTTGAGAATATCCCGCAGCGGTGCCAGGCCCAGATAGCGCCCTTCCCGGGTAATAATAATGTGCCGCCGGATATCAAACTCATGTTCAGTGATCAGCAGGCTGACACTGTCGAGCTGCTCCTGCTCATCTACAATCAAAGGTTGCTTATCCATCAGCTCAGTCACAGGCTTTTTATCGAATAACGCGTGGCCATAAGGGGCTGCGAAGACTTCGGTGAGCTGATCACGATGCAGTAAACCTACCGGTTCTCTGGCGTCATTCACAACCGTCAAGCTCATCAGCCGTTTATCCCGCTCAAAATGCCGATGTGCATCGAGACATTGTGTACAGGTGTGGATCGCAGCAACATCCTTGGCCAGCCAGCCAATCGCGATGGACTGCTCAAACGGGTTATCTTTATTGTCAGTATGGCGATGCTGGGCCAGATTAATCATCTCGCAGTTAGGGTGTTCACTGGGTTTGGCCAGCAGATACCCTTGCGCGTTCACAATCCCCAATTGCTCCAGCAAAGCGAGCTCTTCCATACGCTCGATCCCTTCTGCAATGACCGCGGTGTTGGTTGCCTTTGCCAGCTCAATGATAGATTTCAGAAACTCTCGTTTGACGATGCTCTGGTCGCAATAGTCAATAAAGTAGCGATCCACCTTAACAAAATCAGGGCATAACTCAGACCACTGTTTTAGCCCCGAATAGCCCGCACCTAAGTCGTCAATGGCAATGGTGAACCCCAGCTGGCGATAATGGGCAATGGTTTTTAACAGTAAAAAGCCATCATCCACTTTATCCTGCTCAGTCACCTCAATCACAATGCGACTGGCTGCCAGTCCGGCCTGTTCAACCAGATGTAAGGTTTCGCCTTTGGGGTGACGTGGATCCAGCAATGCTTTTGGACTGACATTCAGAAACAATTTACCGGGGAGTTGTTGCGCCACAAATTGCGTGATCGCGCTTTGGCGGCATAATAATTCCAGCTCAGACAGCCGGTCATAGCGACTGGCAGCCGCAAACAGGCTGTCTGGTTGCTCAAGCTTTGAGCCTCGCTTACCACGGCTGAGCGCCTCGAAGCCGAGCACTTGCTCCTTTGCCAAGTCATAAATTGGCTGGAATGCCGTGTATACGGCCTGGTTTGCGATGATTTCATCCAAAAGGATCTGCGTTGAATCCACTGCCCGATGACCAAGATGAGAGGTGATTGATAATCGAACAAATTAACAATTTTACATGACATTTATATGTCAAAAAGACGGTTGTACCTAATTTGATGTTGAATCATTTGCAACTTCCAATGACTCAGCCGCTGTCTTGGCGCGCGCAAATGCCAACCTGACTTGCTCAACATGGGCCATTAATTCGACCAGATCCAGTTCAGCATCCAGATATGCCTGATCATCGCTCAGCCCAGCTTTGGCCATCACAGCCACTTTGGCGGGGTGGACCAGTAACTCTTTAGGGTGATAACACACGGGATCAGCCAGAGTCGGCAATGCTTGTGCTTCATGATAGTCCTGCTCAAGCTGCTGTAATGACAATCCTGGCAGTTTCTCGACTGCCCCAAGCACGGCATCCAGGTAAGCTCCACATTGGGGGTAGGCCTGGTTAAAGTGTGCCAACACGGGGCCTGCTTCGTGCATCAAATCCTCAGCCTGTAGGGCTATGGCCTCAGCCGGAGTCTGGATCCGAATATTGGTAAGCAGATCGCTGGCGATCAACCGGTAGCGGTGCAGTGTATCCTGCGGCTGGATGGGTGTTGCTGTACTCGCATTTGCCTGCTCGGCTTGCTCCGAGCAGCCAAGTAACGCCAGGCCTATCAGTGCTGTTAATTCCTTTCGCATTCGCTGTGCTCCTGTGGTGACAAAAAAGCCGCGATACAATCGCGGCTTTCTATTACATTGCTGGTTGATTATGGCATGGCATCCAGATCGGCGCCTTCTTTTTCCACTTCAACCGGGATCAAATCTTCCTTACTCACGCCCATGGCCACTGCCACAGAGCTGGCCACATAGACCGACGAGTAAGTACCGATGAATACACCGAACAGCAGCGCTGTGGCAAAACCATGGATAGTCTGACCACCCCAGACAAACAGGGCAACCAATACCAGAATAGTCGTGATTGACGTCACTAAGGTACGGTTTAGCGTCTGAGTCAGTGAGATATCGATGATCTCCAGCGTATCGTCAATGCGCACCTTACGGAAGTTTTCACGGATCCGGTCTGATACAACAATGGTATCGTTGAGCGAGTAACCTATCACGGCCAGGATAGCGGCCAGAATGGTCAGGTCAAACTCCAGCCCCAACAGTGAAAACAGACCCATGGTCAGGATCACATCGTGGAACAAAGCGGCAACCGCACCCACTGCAAAGCGCCATTCGAAACGAAACGCAACATAGATAAGGATACACAGCAGTGCGGTCAGCATTGCCAGACCCCCCTGCTCTTTCAGATCCTCACCCACACTCGGGCCAACAAACTCGATGCGGCGCATCTCAACATTGCTGTCTACCTGTTTCAGTGCGTCAACCAACTGGTTACCCAGGATCTCGGCTTTCACGTCATCGCGCGGCGCCAGACGTACCAGTACGTCCTGGCTTGAACCAAATAACGTCACCGACGCATCCGGGAAGCCATTGTCCGCCAACGTGCTACGCACCTTAGGTAAGTCAGCAGGCTGAGAAAAACCCACTTCAACCGCCGTACCACCGGTGAAATCCAGACCCATGTTCATGCCTTTGTACGTCAGGCTGAAAATCGATGCCAGGATCAGTAGCGCAGAAAACGCCATCGACACTTTGCGCGCCGCCATAAAGCGGATAGTGTCTTTGATTCTTAATAACTGCATGTCCGTCTCCTAGATTGAAAGCGAGTTAATGCGCTTGCCACCGATGACCGCATTGATCACCGCACGGGTACCGACAATAGCCGTAAACATCGACGTTAAAATACCAATGGCCAGCGTTACAGCGAAGCCTGCTATCGGACCTGTACCTACAGAGAAGAGGATCACGGCCGCGATCAGCGTGGTAATGTTGGCGTCGAAAATAGTGCTGAAAGCACTGTCATAGCCATGGTGAACCGCTTGCTGAGGACTGCGTCCTTCTGCCAGCTCTTCACGAATACGCTCAAAAATAAGCACGTTGGCATCTACCGCCATACCGACGGTCAGTACGATACCGGCGATACCCGGTAAGGTCAGCGTGGCACCCGGGATCATCGACATAACGCCCACAATCATGACCAGGTTGGCAGCCAGCGCCAGGTTGGCAACCAGACCAAAGCCTTTGTAGTACATCATCATAAATGCCAGTACGAAGGCAAAGCCCAGCACAACGGCTGTCATACCAGCCTGAATGTTTTCCTGACCCAGGCTTGGACCCACAGTACGCTCTTCAACGATCTGGATAGGCGCAACCAGCGCACCTGCACGCAACAACAGGCTCAGGTTATGGGCTTCTGCTGGCGTGTTAATACCGGTGATCTGGAATGAGCTGTTCAGACGGGCCTGAATGGTGGCCACGTTGATCACTTCTTCCACTTTAATTGGCGGCAGAGCCTTACCATTTTTGTCGACTTTACCCGACGGCTTGTATTCGATGAATACGGTTGCCATAGGCTTGCCAATCGCGCGCTTGGTAAAGGCACTCATTTTCGCACCACCTTTGCTATCCAGGTTGATGCTTACTTTTGGACGCTGATACTCATCCAGGCCAGACTGTGCACCTGTAATGTGCGAGCCTTCCAGTACCACACGTTTTTTCACCACGACCGGATAACCGGCTTGGTGCATAATCACTTCTGAACCCGGCGGTACGCGACCTTGCGCCGCGGCACGTGCATCAGCATTTTGGTCTACTTCACGGAATTCCAGTGTTGCCGTCGCACCTAAGATCTCTTTAGCACGCGCGGTGTCCTGTACACCCGGTAACTGAACGATAATACGCTCAGCGCCCTGACGCTGTACGTTAGGCTCAGCAACACCCAGCTGGTTGATCCGGTTACGAATGATGGTTTCGTTTTGCTTGATGGCGTAGTCACGCAGCTCTTTGATTTTTGGCTCGCTCAGCGTCGAGAAAAATGCCAGACCATTGCTGCTGTCGTTGATAAACAGGTTACCCGGGTAGCGGTTTTTCAAAAAGCGCTCAGCCGCATCGCGGTCTTCATCAGAGCGCATGACCACCTGAATACGATCGCTGTTGGCAACACGACGAATAGAACGATAACGTAGTTTTTCTTCTCTTAGATCGCTCTTATAGTCCTGCTCCATCTGCTCAAATGCTTTGTCCATGGCCGTCGCCATGTCGACTTCCATAGTGAAGTGAACACCCCCGCTCAAGTCCAGGCCCAGTTTCATTGGGTTAGCACCCAAATTCTTTAACCACTCAGGCTGTGCCGGGGACATGTTAATGGCAGAGATATAATCTTCACTCAGGGTATTACGCAGCAGGTCCTGCGCTTTAAGCTGATCTTCAACGTTGGTGAAGCGGATCAATACCTGGCCATCTTCAAGGGCCGTTGATTTGACGGTGAGGTTGTTGTCTTTAAGTGTTTTATTTACCTGGTCGAGCACACTGAGATCGGCATTGGTACCTTTAGTACCAGAAACCTGTATGGCCGGATCACGACCATACAGGTTAGGTGTAGCGTATAAAATACCTACGGCCAATACAGCGAGCACAAGTAAATATTTCCACATTGGATACTTGTTTAACACTGGATCATCCTTATTGCTGGTTTATAGCGATTTCATTGTGCCTTTCGGTAACACCGCTGAAATCGCTGATTTTTGTACCGTAACTTCGGCCTGATCATTCAGGGCAATCACGATAAAATCTTTGTCTTCTGCAACCTTAGTGATTTTACCAACCAGGCCACCCTGAGTGAGCACTTCATCACCTTTGGTCAGCGCACCCATCAGATCTTTGTGCTCTTTGACACGTTTTGCTTGTGGGCGGTAGATCAGGAAATAAAATACCAGACCAAAAATACCCAGCATGATCAACATGCTCCACTCGCCACCGGCTGGTGCTGCGGCTGCCGTACTGGCATGCGCGCTAGACATAAATAAGCTCATAGCTCTTCCTCATTTAATTTTTATTGCAAACTATTATTCGGTGTCGGCCAACGGCGGAACCGGTCTGTCACGTCGGGCATAAAAATCGGCCACAAACTGATCAAACGTACCGGCTGCAATGGCCTCACGCATTCCTTCCATCAGGCGCTGATAATAACGCAGGTTATGGATGGTATTAAGACGCGCACCTAAAATCTCGTTACACTTATCCAGATGATGCAAATAAGCACGTGAGTAATTTTTACAAGTGTGGCAATCACACTCTGGGTCCAGCGGACCTGTATCCGTTTTATGCACCGCGTTGCGGATCTTAATCACGCCACCGGTAATAAACAGGTGACCATTTCGCGCGTTACGGGTTGGCATCACACAGTCGAACATGTCGATACCACGACGTACAGCTTCAACTAAGTCTTCCGGCTTGCCCACGCCCATCAGGTAACGTGGTTTTTGCTCCGGCATCTTATACGCACAGTGATCAAGAATGTTGATCATGTCTTCTTTGGGCTCACCCACTGACAGGCCGCCCAGGGCATAGCCATCAAACCCAATGTCTTCCAGTCCAGCCTGAGATTCGGCGCGCAGCTCAGGGTACATACCGCCCTGAATAATGCCAAACAGTGCAGACGGGTTATCGCCATGGGCTTCTTTAGAGCGCTTAGCCCAGCGCAAAGACAGCTCCATTGAATCACGCGCTTCTTTTTCCGTCGCAGGATAAGGCGTACATTCGTCGAAGATCATCACGATGTCAGAGCCCAGATCACGCTGTACTTCCATCGCTTTTTCCGGAGACAACATGATCCGCTCACCGTTGACCGGTGACTGGAACAGCACGCCTTCTTCGCTGATCTTACGCATTGCGCCCAGACTGAATACCTGGAAGCCGCCTGAGTCGGTTAAGATTGGTTTATCCCAGTTCATAAAATCGTGCAGATCACCATGCTGTTTGATGATCTCGGTGCCCGGACGCAACATCAAATGGAAGGTGTTACCCAGGCAGATGTGTGCACCGGTGTCTTTCAGCTCGTCCGGCGTCATGCCTTTTACGGTGCCATAGGTACCTACTGGCATAAATGCGGGTGTTTCAACCACGCCCCGGTCGAAGATCAGGCGGCCACGACGCGCCTTGCCCTGTGTACAATCTAATTCAAATTTCATACTTACCTCTGGTCGGAAAAACAGTCCAACTTACTCTTAACCGGGAGCCAGACCCGGCGATACTAAAAACCGCCCGATTCTACCATAACGGCATTAATATTGGGGCGAAAATAGCACTTTAAAGCGCCGGGTCACAGAATTCAGGGGTTAAAACAGAAAAACCCAGCCTTAATGCTGGGTTTTCATGATTTACGCCTTGTCCTGTCGGGTCAGGAACATGGCATCGCCATAACTAAAGAAACGATATTGCTCGGCAATCGCCGTCTCGTAGGCATGCATGATATGCGACTGGCCGGCAAAGGCGCTGACCAGCATGATCAGGGTTGATTCGGGCAGATGGAAGTTGGTGACCATGGCATCAACAAGCTGGAACTGATAGCCCGGATAAATGAAGATGTCTGTATCACCGTAAAACGGCTTTAACTCATCCGGGTGCGCTTTGGCTGCCGACTCCAGCGAACGTACTGACGTTGTGCCAATTGCAATCACTCGTCCACCACGCTGGCGCGCAGCAGCAATCGCATCCACCACTTCCTGCGGCACTTCGATGTACTCAGAATGCATATGGTGATCGTTAACGTTATCAACCCGCACGGGCTGGAAGGTACCCGCCCCAACGTGCAACGTGACAAACGCCATTTCAACGCCTTTGTCTTTTAACTGGGCCATCAGTACATCATCAAAATGCAGGCCAGCAGTCGGCGCAGCTACGGCGCCTGGCTTTTCGCCATACACAGTCTGGTAGCGCTCTTTGTCTTCTTCTTCATCCGGACGATCGATATAAGGCGGTAACGGCATGTGACCGATTTCGTCAAGAATTGACAACACCGAAGAATCACCGTGGAACTTCAGTTCGAACAGCTCGCCATGACGGGCCACCATAGTGGCTTTTGCTTTGCCTTCGAGTATGATCTCAGCGCCTTCTTTTGGCGATTTACTGGCACGCACATGAGCCAATACGCTGTGCTCATCCAGTACCCGCTCAACCAGCACTTCCAGCTTACCACCGGTGGCCTTTTGACCGAACATACGAGCCGGGATCACTTTGGTATTATTGAAAATTATGAGATCTTCCGGATTGATCAAATCGACAATATCCTTGAACACTTTGTGCTGTAATTCACCAGTGTTGCCATCCAGTGTCAGCAAACGACTGCTGGAGCGTTCTTTTTTAGGGTGGCGAGCGATCAGCTCATCAGGGAGTTCAAAACTAAAGTCAGCAACGCGCATAGAAGACCTCAAATTAATGCAAATAGGCGCCAAGTCTAGTGATCCGCCTACGCTAAATCAAGTGCCGAGGTAAAACTATGTAACGCTTGTCAGTGCCCCAAAATAGCTTTAATCTAGTCGCTATTGTACGAAATTTCGCAGCTAAAACGGTGCCACGCAGTGACCTCCCCGTTCAGGGATCCTTCAAGGTACACAGCGCAACACAGATCACTGACAAAAAGGGCAAAAACTTGTTTACTTATTTCATGGGTTTAAGGCAGTAACACCATGGCAAAGCAACTCACATTATTGCTGGTGAATGCAGATCAACAGGAGCGCCAGCTGGTCGTCAAAACCTTGTCATCACTGAACGTGTTTCACATCGTTGAGCACAGTGACACGCAAACTGCGCTGGGTGTATTAAAACGCCAGGCTGTTGATTTGATCATTACCGGGCTTAATGTTGGCAAAATAGATGGCTGGCGATTCTCGCGTATGGTGCGCTCCGGGTTGCTAAAAACGCCTAAAAATACCCCGATTGTACTGACGCCTCCCACCTATTGTGAACGTATTGCCGAAACCACAGCACGCAGTTATAGCATAGACGCCGTATTGCCTTTGGAGCGTCAGGATGTACTGCCGCAGGTGCTGGCGAATGTGTTATCAACACACCTGGAAAAAAGCAGCCGCTTAAACCTGTTATTGCTTGAGCCGGACCAGGCCCGTGCCGATGAGATCTGTCAGCATTTATCCCTGAACTTTACCACCACACACGTCACCACCACCAATGGGGCGCTGTCGCAGTTTTTGCAAAGTGAGTTTGCCATTGTGCTGCTGGATGCGACGGCAACACACAGTGACGCCGGCAAAGAGCTGGTGGCCAACATTTTGCAACATAAACCAAGCCAGGCCATTGTAACCATTATAGATAACCGCGATGCGGATTATGCCGAACAGCTGCTGTTGCTGGGTGTGACTGACTTTGTTCGTGCTCCCTATGATCTGTCTTTATTGAGTAAAGTGTGTGACCACGCGGCACGCCGTGAAGACTTTATGGTCAGCTATGCCGAGTTTGCCGAAAAAGTTGAGCAACTGAGCCGCAGTGAACGACGCTACAAAGACCTGTTCTCGGCACACCAGCGCATTTTGCTGCACCTTAATACCGTTGTGATGGAGCTGGATACCGCCGGGGTGATCCGCTTTTTAAACCCCGCCTGGGAGCAACTGGTGGGGCACAAATTGAAAGCCAGCCTGCATACCAGTATGTTCGACTACGTGCTGGCAGAGCACCGTGACAAACTGGCATCGGTACTGACCAAAGTACAACAAGGCGAGCAGCAATCGGCGCTGCTCGAGCTGCAGGTGATGCAGAGTAACCAATGCCCACTCTGGGTTGAGTGCCGCTTTCAGCTGATTAAAAATGTCACCAGTACCGCCACTATTACGGCAACCATAGACAATATCCATGAGCGTAAGCAGGCAGAATTACAGCTGCGCCACCTGGCTTTACATGACACGCTGACAGGCCTGCATAACCGCTATTACTTCGATCAGCAACTGAACCTCTTCTGCGAACAGGCCAAGCATGATACACAGCTTGAACATGCGCTGATCTATATCGACCTGGATCACTTTAAGATCATCAATGACAGTAAAGGTCACCAGCAGGGTGACATTGTCCTCAAAGAAGTGGCGCAACTGTTTGGTGAACACATTGCCGATGAGCACCTGATCTTTCGCATCGGTGGCGATGAGTTTGCGATTTTACTGAAGCACACACCACTGCTGGATGCCCATATGCTGGCCGAAAGTGTCTGTAGTGCCATTGAACACCATCAATTTCATTCCGAGGAAGCCAGCTATACCATCAGCTGCTCCATTGGTTTAACACAGATCACCCATCAGAACAGCGACCCCAGTGAGTGCCTGAAGCAGGCCGACATCGCCCTGTATATTGCCAAAAACCTCGGCCGCAATCTGGTGCACTGTTACAGCAAAGAAGATGCCCAGAACAGTACCCTGCAAACCGGGCTGGAATGGGGACACAATGTCCGCCAGGCACTACAGAATAACCATATTGAGTTGCACTATCAGCCTATCTGGGACTTTAAACGTAACCAGGTGGCCTATTTCGAAGCCCTGCTGCGGCTGCGTGTTGACGACAACCTGGTTTATCCCAATCAATTTATTCCGGCACTGGAATTACTCAATGATACCTACCTGATGGACCAGTGTGTGATCCGCGAATGTATTCGCGCTATTGCCTGCCACCGCGAGCTGCACCAGGTCTCTATTAACCTGTCGGCCCAGTCATTTCTGGACGAGCGTTTGCTGCCGCATATTCAATCCTGTCTGGCGGAGTTTCAGGTCGCGGCCAGTGCAATCATTTTTGAGATCACTGAGTCGGCCAGTATCAACAACCTCAGCGCCACACAGGCGATGATTGCCAAACTCAATGAACTCGGCTGCCACTTCTCTATTGATGATTTCGGCACTGGATTCAGTACCTTCAGCTACTTAAAACAGCTGCCAGCTCAACATGTTAAGATTGACGGCTCGTTTGTACGCGATATGCTCAATGACCCCATAGATCTGGCACTGGTAAAAGCCGTGAATGACATCAGCCACTCGCTGGATAAGCGCTCTGTGGCTGAATATGTGGAGAGCAAAGAGATCTTTGATGCACTCAAAGAGATAGGCATTGATTACGGTCAGGGCTACTATATTTCGCGCCCATTACCGGTTGAACAGCTCGGCGCTATGCTGAAAACTATTTTGTCTGAGAAAACAGCCTGCTAGTATTTTTGTACAAAATTCGACTAAAAATTAGCTGCCTGTTGGGTAATTCTCATCTATAATTAAGCTTACATTTTGACGTGTCACTTTAAATACATGAAACACAGGTATTTACAAGACATTCAATGGATTTGGACACGTCTGGCTATGGAAATGGAGGAATTGCAATGGTACAGCTGTCTATCATATTGTTGCTTATATACGTTGTTATCGCCGTACAATGTTACCGAAGCGCAAGCCACAAAGGCTACCCTAAACTGTTTTTTACCTTACTTGGCTTAGTGCCTTACTTTAATCTGGTGGTGTGGGTTTACCTGCTCTTTTTACCTGATCTGAAATCAGGCCGCCAGCTGGGGTCACTGGAATCTTAAGCCAGATTGCGTTAGTTAAAGTTCTCTAACACACTGACATAAAGGGCGTTCGCCCTTTATGGTTTTATTGTGTCACGCCTTTGCTGTCGTTACAGTGGTGGGCAACAAACTCACCCGCTTTATCGCTAAATAGGCGGAAATCCCGGATCCGGCCTGTGGTTTTACGCCATAACAGACCTATCTCACGATATGCATCAGGTTGCGGCGCGGTGGCGACCATTGGTTTGCCATCAAGGATACCGGCGTTCAGTGCCATCTGAGGCAAGAAAGTCACCCCGTTTTGGTATTCCACCATGCTGAGCAAGGTATGCAGGTTAGCGGCCTCAAAGGGGTTAATACAGGCACTGCGGTTAAGGTGGCAAGCACTGAGGGCATGATCTGTCATGCAGTGTTCCCGCTCCAGCAAAAACACGCTTTGCTCCGGTAGCACATTAAAGTCATCCAGCTGCTCGGGTACCTGATACTCCTGATGGCGGACCAAGGAAAAATGATCCCGGGCAATCACCTGAGTGTGGAACTTTTCGGTTCTGTAGGGCAACGCTAGCATGCCCATATCAATATGGCCCTGCTCCAGCTTATCGAGCAAACGATCACTGGTGTCCTCTACCAGCACCAGTTGCAGCTCAGGAAAAGCGTCTTTGCAAAATCTATATAGGGGCGCCGCAATAAAGCTGGCAATGGTCGGAATGATCCCCAGCACCAGTTTGCCCGACAATGGATGCTTAAAGCTCTTGGTCAGCTCTACCACGCTAATGGTGTCGCCAATAATGCGTTTGGCACGCTCCACCACTTCTTCGCCCACATCTGTGAACATTAAACTGCGGTTTTCACGCTCTATCAGTTGGCATCCCAGCGTTTCTTCGAGGTTCTGAATCGCACTGCTCAGCGTTGACTGGCCAATAAAACAAGCTTCCGCAGCGCGGCCAAAATGCTGGTGCTGGTGCACCGCAATTAAATACTGTAACTGTTTAATGCTTGGTAAGTTATTCACTTTTTATACCCACAAATAAAAAGACCCCAACACCAAAGGCATTGAGATCTTTTCAAGCTAAAAGTCTGTCCTTTCTGTTAAACGCCGAACGCGCTTCTCAGAATGTAGAATATAACAATAGCAAGGGCAGCGCCAACTGGCAATGTGATCACCCACGAAACCACAATGTTTCTGATCACACCCATGTTCAGCGCAGCAATACCGCGTGCCATACCGACACCCAATACCGCACCTACTAACGTTTGTGTGGTTGAGATTGGCAAACCCGTACCTGATGCAATAACAACCGTAGACGCGGCTGCAAGCTCAGCAGCAAAACCACGGCTAGGTGTCAGGTGAGTAATGCCTTCACCAATAGTCTTGATTACTTTTTTACCCAGCACAGCCAGGCCGACGACGATACCTAAACCACCCAGTGGCAAGATCCACCACGCCAGCGCCGCTTTCTTGGCAATTTCACCATTGTGTTCAACAATGTTCACAACCGCAGCCAGAGGACCAATCGCGTTAGCCACGTCGTTCGAACCGTGTGCGAACGCCATACAACAAGCTGTCAGTACCATCAGAATCGCAAACACTTTCTCAACGTTATTGAAGTGCATTTGCTTGTCTGCATTCGGGTCTATCTTCAGGCGGTTGATGGCCATTTTACCGATAAAGCCAACCAGCACAGCAATACCGATAGCCAGCGCATACCCTTCAAAAGTGCCCAGGTTAACACCAATGTGCTTCAGGCCTTTCTTAATGGTTACCAAAGACATCACAAAACCTGCCAGGCCCATGTATACCGGGACGAAACGCTTGGCGTTTTCCAGTGGCTTGTCGGTGTCAAAGATCAGCTTTTGCGCACTCATAAAGATAAGGTATGCGATAAAGCCCGAAATCGCCGGGGTCACAATCCAGCTACCAACGATACCGGCAACCTTACCCCACTGGATGGCTTCGCTGCCCACGGCAACCAGCGCAAAACCAATGATGGCACCAATGATGGAGTGCGTTGTAGAGACCGGCCAGCCTAACATGGAGGCCAGTAATAACCAGGTGCCCGCGGCAAACAGAGCCGAGATCATCCCCAGCACCATTAGCTCCGGAATGTCCATAAACGGCGTGGCATCAATGATCCCTTTACGGATCGTCGAGGTTACCTCACCACCGGCCAGGTAAGCACCGGCAAATTCAAAAATCATCGCGATGATGATCGCCTGTTTGATGGTCAGCGCTTTTGAGCCAACCGATGTACCCATCGCATTGGCTACGTCGTTCGCGCCAATGCCATAGGCCATAAAGAAACCAACTGCGGCCGCAATAATAATCAATAGCGTGCCATAGGATGCAATGATATCCATTGTAAAACCTTTAATTCTTAACTAATTGTGTGAAGGCAGATGGTGTGCGCTTAGCGCGCCAGCATCAGCTCCAGTCGTGAGCCTACGCGCTCCGCAATGTCAGCCAACTCACCAACCCACTCAATGATCTTGTATAAGAACATCACATCAATCGGGTTAAGTTCACTTTCAATGTTGTGTAAACCTTTACGAATACGGATCTGCATCTCATCGGTGTCTTCCTCGATGGCATCCAGTTCAACGAGCATTTTTTCAACCAGAGCAACTTCGCGACCACGGAAACCAGTTTCCAGTAGTTCGTCGAATTCGTTAATGGCTTCTGAGGCTTGTTTGGTCGCATCAACACAGCGTGTCAGATACGCCAAAAAATCGGCTTGAATTGATTCAGGGATCTCCAGGTCACGACCAATTACGCGTCCCGCGATGTCTTTGGCTTTATTGGCGATCTTATCTTGGTGGGTAATGAGTTCCAGTAAGTCGGTACGTTCTACTGGCATAAACAGACCACGTGGCAAGTGCAGGCGCACTTCACGTTTTAGTGTATCTGCTTCTCTTTCCAGGTTACGGATCTGCACACGAAGCGCGTCGGCCTCGGTCCACTCCCCTTTGAAGGCATGATTAAAGAACGGGATCAAGGTTTCACTGGCTTGATGGACGATCTTTATGTGCTCTTCAATTGGCTTAATAGGAGACTTTGCGAATACTCCTAAAAATGCATTACTAGGCATAACTGACCCTTAAATCATATTAATATGCATGTGCAGGGCGCAATTTTACAGCATTAAGCCAGATTGTGAACGCTTTTTCGTGTGAAGTTCTTATTAACGGCACCCAGAGGGCACCGTTATTTGTTACAGATCACAGTGACTTTTCGATATCTTCCTGAGAAATATGGCGAATATCTTTGCCATTAACGAAATAAATCACATATTCTGCAATATTCTGACAGCGGTCACCGATGCGCTCCAGCGAGCGAACCGACCAGATCAGGTCCATAATCTTAGGAATAGAACGGGGGTCTTCCATCATATAGGTCATGATCTGACGCGTCAGCGCTTCATATTCACGGTCAACTTTGGCATCTTCTTTGTGCACTTCAAATGCACGCTGGGCGTCCATTCGGGCAAACGCATCCAGCACATCGTGTAGCATCTGAGAAACCAGGCGACCCATGTTTTCAACATTAACCAGTAAGTCTTGTTGGTCTTTGGTAAAAGAATCTAGCGCTACTTTGGCAATGCGTTCCGCTTCATCACCAATGCGCTCCAGGTCGGCAATGGTTTTGGCAATGGCCACAACCAGGCGTAAGTCACTGGCTGCCGGCTGACGCTTAGCAATAATGCGGGTACATTCTTCGTCAATGCTCACTTCCATAGCATTAACCTGATAGTCGTTCTCGCTGACTTTGCGGGCCTTGTTTTCATCACAATGGCTCACGGCATCCAGCGCCAGATTTAACTGTTGTTCAACCAGTCCGCCCATACTCAAAACATGGTTGCGAACGTTTTCCAGCTCTTCGTTAAAGCGGCCAGAGATATGCTTATTAATATTATGTTCCATAGTCAGTTCCTAATTTGTTTCAACACGGCATAGGCGCCTCCTTGTGGAGGCGCTGGCTCAGCGCTTTGCTGAGCCCGGTGAATTAACCATAACGACCGGTAATATAGTCTTCGGTTTTCTTCTTGGTCGGTGTTGTAAACAGAGTATTAGTATCTGAATATTCGATCAGCTCACCCATGTACATAAAGGCTGTCTGATCGGATACCCGCGCCGCCTGCTGCATGTTGTGGGTTACGATCACCACGGTGTACTTTTCTTTCAGGTCGTTGATCAGCTCTTCAATAACCAAAGTCGAGATGGGGTCCAATGCCGAGGTTGGCTCATCCAGCAGCAATACCTCTGGCTCAATCGCAATTGAACGTGCAATAACCAGACGCTGCTGCTGACCACCCGACAGACCAAATGCACTGTCGTGCAAGCGGTCTTTCACTTCATCCCATAAAGCAGCACCGCGCAGTGAGCGCTCAACCACTTCATCCAGCTTACGTTTGTCTTTTACACCTTGTAAGCGTAGACCGTAAACCACATTCTCGTAAATAGACTTAGGGAATGGGTTTGGACGCTGGAATACCATGCCAACATTACGACGCAGAGCCGCTACATCAACACTTTTATCATAAATGTTGGTACCGTTGAGGTTGATCTCACCTTCAATACGACAGGTATCTACCAGGTCATTCATGCGGTTGATACAACGCAATAGCGTTGATTTACCACAACCAGACGGGCCGATAAACGCCGTTACCTGACCACGTGGGATCAACATGTTGATGTTGCTCAGAGCCTGCTTATCACCATAGTAAAGGTCAAGGTTTTTGATCTCTAACGCGGTTAGTTCCGGGCTCAAGTTTTCCAGATCCAACTTCTTGCTGGTATCTGCATTATTTACCTGTGGCGCTACTGTAATCATAAATGTTTACCTATTTAAATACTTTACTATTAGTGCTCTAAAGCTCTGAATTTTTCACGTAGGTGGTTACGGATCCCAATTGCAGTGATGTTCAGTGCAATGATCACGGTCACCAGTAAGAAGGCGGTCGCATAAACCAAAGGACGTGCCGCTTCTACGTTCGGGCTCTGGAAGCCCACATCATAAATATGGAAACCCAGGTGCATAAACTTCCGGTCAAGGTGAATATACGGGAAGTTACCATCCAGCGGCAAGGTCGGTGCCATTTTCACCACACCCACCAGCATCAGCGGTGCTACCTCACCCGCAGCGCGGGCAACCGCCAGGATCAGACCGGTCATAATTGCCGGGCTGGCCATAGGAATAATAATACGCCATAAGGTCTCCGCTTTGGTCGCGCCCAGTGCCAGTGAACCATGGCGCACTGTGCTTGGGATACGTGACAGGCCTTCTTCAGTCGACACAATGACCACTGGCAGCGTCAGGATTGCCAGCGTCAGTGCAGACCAGATCACGCCGGGCGTACCAAATACCGGGCTTGGCGACGCTTCTGGGTAAAACAACGCATCGATAGAGCCACCCAGCATATAGACGAAGAAGCCTAGGCCGAATACGCCGTATACGATAGACGGAACACCCGCCAGGTTGATCACCGCGATGCGGATCATCTTAGTCACCGCATTTTTAGCCGCGTACTCGTGCAGGTAAATCGCAGCAACCACACCAAATGGCGTCACAATCACCGCCATCAGCATAACCATAAACACAGTACCAAAGATGGCCGGGAATACCCCGCCCTCGGTATTGGCTTCACGCGGATCATCGCTAATGAATTTACCAATCTGCGACGTATAATGGCCCACTTTTGCAAAGAAGCCCATGTCGTTCGGAAACCAGAAATCTAAGACCTGGTATAAAGGCAGCGTCACTTCTTCACCGCGCATGTCACGCACAACGACTTCGTCGCGTTTGGCACCATTACGCAGTTCAAACAGCGTTTTCTCTAGCACTTTGTATTCTTCACGCAGCGCAGCACGCTGTGCTTCCAGGTCTGCGATAATTTCAGGCGTCAATTCATTATCCAGCTGATAAGCACGCTCTTTAAGACGCAAGCGCTCCAGCTCATAGTTAATGTGGCCAATCTCACCGTTTTGCAGATCCAACGCTTCTTCGTTCAGGTCTACGGCACGCTCAACCATCTCTTCCAGCGCTTCTAGCGGATTGTCTGTCACCACCTGACCGTCGCGGATAACACGCTCAACGTAACCGTAAAAGTTACCGTTTTTAGTCCGCTCAAACACCGCTATTTGCGCAGGTTTGGACTGGCTCTGGATATCCGTGGATAAAATCCAGCGGAAATCCAGTTCAACGTACTCACGGTTACCGGTTTTTACCAGCAAGCGTTCAATGTACTCGCCGGGATAATTAGAAAAATCCAGGCCTGTCGCTTCCAGTCGCGATTTAGGCACCAGCTCACGGTCGTAGATTTCACCAATCACGGTTTGTTTTTGCACAGACCCCTGCAGGTGCATTTCCACCACTTCGGAAGGCCAGAAAAAGCTCAGACCTTTCCACGCGATCATTGCAAGCAGACCCAGTACTGAGATCAAACTGATGCTGACCGCACCGCCTGTCATCCAGATCCACGGAGATCCTGACTTAAACCACTGTCTTACCATGTCATCTCACTCCAGTTACATTGAGCTGTATTTTTCACGTAGCTGCTGACGTACAAACTCAGCCATCGTGTTAAATACGAAAGTAAAAATAAACAATACAAAGGCCGCAAGGAACAGGATCCGATAATGCGAGCTGCCCACTTCAGATTCTGGCATTTCTACCGCGATGTTCGCCGCCAAGGTACGCATCCCCTGGAAGATACTCCAGTCCATAATCGGTGTATTACCCGTCGCCATCAGTACAATCATGGTTTCACCCACGGCACGACCGAGGCCCATCATTACCGCCGAGAAAATACCCGGGCTGGCAGTCAGTAGCACAACGCGCACCAGTGTTTGCCATTGTGTTGCACCCAGTGCCAGCGACCCGTTTGACAGGTGCTTAGGTACGCTGAATACCGCGTCTTCGGCAATCGAGAAAATCGTTGGGATAACCGCAAAGCCCATCGCAATACCGACCACCAGAGAGTTACGCTGGTCAAAGGTCAGGCCCAGTTCGTTAGTCAGATACTGACGTACGTTACCGCCGAACATCCACCCTTCAATCACATCACTCATGGCAAATGACACCCAGCCAACAAGCAGGACAACCGGGATCAACAAGATTGAATGCCAGCCGTCCGGGATCAGGTGACGAATGGCTTTAGGAAGCTTAGTCCAGCCCAGCGCCGTACCCAGAATGGCCAATGGCAGCAATAGCAGTAAAGCGACAATCGCTGGTAAGTGGCTTTCGATCAGCGGCGCTAACCACAGACCTGCCAGGAAACCCAAAATAACGGTAGGCAGTGCTTCCATGATTTCAACCGTTGGCTTCACCACACGACGTAATTCGCTCGACATAAAGTAAGCAGTATAAATCGCCGCAGACAGGGCAATCGGAACCGCAAACAGCATGGCATAGAACGCCGCCTTAATCGTACCGAACGAAATCGGCACTAATGAGAATTTAGACTCGAAGTCATCACTGGCAGACGTGGACTGCCAGGTATATGCTGGCTCCGGGTAACCTTCATACCAAACTTCCTGCCACAATGCCGACCAGGTTACTTCCGGGTGCTCATTGTGGATTTCAAACACACTCACCTGATTGCCGGTTAGCAATAGCGCTGCATTGGCACGCGGTGAAATCGCGAAGGCATCAATGGCCTGCTCTGCCACTTTACCGCGCCACAACTCGGCTTCACTGGTGGTGTAGTAAACACCCAGCTCACCTTGTTCTGTGGTGGTAAAGAAAGTACGACGATAAAATTCACTGTGCACTGTCAGTTGCTTACTCTTATCGCTGTCAAAAGCACGAATTTTGGCAAACTCACGGCCATCGTCCGTGTTCACTTCAAACCACTGCGACACTTCGCCATTGTCGTTTGCCAGCATTAGCGAGTTAGCACCTGCCAGCAACGCCATGCTGACCAGGTTGGCATTTTCTTCGTTGGCTGCCAATAACTGGAATTGCGTGACTTCGTCCGCAAAGCGGGTGTCAAAGATATAAATCTGATTTGCAGAACGTACAAAAGTACGTGTTGTGTCTGGTGAAATAAGCAGGTCGTCAATGCGACCTTCAATAGGTAACTCAGTGCGCGTTACCTGCCATTCCATTTCACCCGAGAACATATTTTCTTCGGCCGCAAACGATGCGAAGATCACACGCTTGTCGGCAGTCAGTGCAACCACTGCGGTTTTGTCTTCGTAGTGACTGAAGGCAAACTTTTTCAGTGCCTGGCGCTGTTCATCAACCAACAACTGCTGGCCATCCAGCGGATAACCCAGACGTGGCTTCATCACACGCTGATTACCCGGAAAAGTCACCACAAAATTGGGCTTAAGGATTTGCACCTCACCATTATCAAGGCCGTACGCGTACTGACCTAAAAATGGTGCGCTTTTCGCGAAGCTGGTGATCTGGCCATCAAGCTGTGTTTGCAAAGTGCTCAGCAGCGCGCCCGTGTTGTCGCCTTTTACCTGATAAAAATCAACCTGACCGGTGTTGTCCAGCAGATACGCAATCTCTGTTTGCTCTTCTACACCCAGCGCGAAATAGCGCTTCTCGGCAGACAATGCAATATCAACCCGTTTTTCGACCTTAGCGGACTCAAAAATAGGCTGTACAACATAAAGCAAATAGAAGAATATCAATAGCAAAGCGACCAATACCATTACCCCACCTGAGGTAATGCCAAATTGGGCAAAGCGGTCCTTTAAGAGACGGCTTCTATCCGTTTTAAAGGATGGTTTTTGCGGATTGGAAGTCATCAAAATACCCTTTCATAATCAAACTGCGGCGCATTATATTTCATCAAGATGACAGTTGTGTTACACCTCAATCCAAGTCTGCCCGCTTTGTGGAATTGGCCTTCATTAATTACGCTCATCACTTGTTTTTTCATGCTGAATTCTGATCCTCAGAGAGTATGTTAGTTCCCAACTTTACACCACCGTTCTCAGATTGCCCGACAAAAAACGCGTTCAATCCCCATGAATACAAGGTGTTGAGAACAACCATATAGCTGGGTAAACGCAAAATATCACTCTGTTCAAGGAACTTAACACCCTGAGTAAGGCCCAAATTACAGTCACTGATAGGATTTTTGCACTTTTTTACATTGTATCCATTATCGGAAGTAGACAAATAAGTTTCATTTACTAGGCTTATAGAGCGATTATTCGCTTTCATTCAGGGCTTAGATACCGAGCCACCAATAATAAGAGACATGTGATATGAAGCAGTTAGTACTAACACTTATAGGCAAGGACCAACCAGGTCTCGTAGAGCGAGTTTCCTCAACCATTCTTAACCACCACGGCAACTGGCTAACCAGTAATCTGAGTCATCTTGCCGGACAATTTGCGGGGATAGTGCAGGTAGAGGTGGCAGAGGAACACTTACAAGAGCTGCAAGACGCCGTACTGAGTATCCCGGAGCTTGAAGTGCGCATTGCCAATGGCGAGCAAACCGAAAGCACAGAGCCAGAAACATTAAACCTGGTGATTACGGGCAATGACAGGCCAGGCATTGTACAGGAGCTGGCAGCCGTGATCCGCCACAAGGGTGCCAACATTACCCACTTAAACTCGAAACAACAGAGTGCACCCAACTGGGGTGTGCCGATATTTAGTGCATTTGCTACCGTTAGCCTGCCTGCGGGCATGATAAAAGACAACGTTGTCGAAGCACTTGAGTCTATCACCAGCGATCTGATAGTGGATGTCGAACAACCCTGATCGCTATCCGGTAAGGTCCTCACACCACCTTACCGGCATTTCATTGTTATGTTTTCTGCATACCGACACTTTGACATCAAACAAGGCAGATCAAGGAGACTGGTCTATACTTTGTAGATAATTTGGTGACATGACAGCGTATGTCATATAAGTGTCACAATGCAGACATATTCTACCCGCAGCTTTAATTACCATGGAAAGAAAGATGCAAGCATTATCTAACGATCCCATTACCATCAGCTATTTTGCCAAAGAGCTGAGCTGGCTGTCCTTTAACGAGCGTGTCCTTCAGGAAGCCAAAGACAAAAGCAACCCCATTATTGAGCGGATCCGATTCTTAGGCATATTTTCCAATAATTTAGATGAATTTTTCCGGGTCCGTGTTGCCGACGTAAAACGTCGTATTTTGTTAAGCAACCTGCCCGAAACCGACTTCGACGAAGACGAAGCCCTGCTCAATCAAATCAACAAAAAGGTACTGGAGCTGGGTAAGAAGTTCTCGCACATTTATGATCAGATCCTGCTGGACTTGAATGAACACAACATCCATATTCAAAAGCCCGCTGAGCTGTCTGATTTTCACCAGCAATGGCTGGCTAAGTATTTTCAGGATCAGGTGCTACAGCACATGTGTCCTATTTTGCTCAGCGAAAGCAAAGACTACTCAGATCACATCAACGATGCCCTGACCTACCTGTTTGTAGAAATGCGCGGCGACAAGCAACATCACGCATTACTTGAGTTGCCAACAGATCGCCTTGAGCGTTTTATTGTGCTGCCACCGGAAAAAACCCGGCGCCACAAAACCATTGTGATGCTGGATGAAGTGGTGCGTTTTTACCTGCACGAGGTATTCAGAAACTTCCTCAGCTTTGACAACATTGAAGGGTATGAAATCAAGCTAACCCGGGATGCCGAGTACAACCTGGATGACGAAATTGAAGAAGGTCTGCTGGATAAAATGTCAAAGGGCCTTAAACAGCGTTTATATGCAGAGCCAGTGCGACTGACTTACGACGAGGCGATGCCAGAAGAAATTCTCAAAGTCATGAAAAAGCGCCTTGGCGTCACCAATCAGGATGCCTTGATCCCCGGTGGTCCTTATCGTAACTTCCGCGATTTTATTGGCTTTCCGAATGTCGGCCGTGGTTATCTTGAAAACAAACCCCTGCCACCACTACAAAGCGAGGCGTTCAACGCCTATCCCAGCATTTTCAGGGCTATTTCTAAGCAAGACATCCTGCTTTATTACCCTTACCACACCTTCAACCATATGCTGGAATATGTGCGACAGGCGGCGTTTGACCCCAGAGTCACTCAGATCAAGGTCAATATTTATCGCGTCGCATCACGCTCCCGGTTAATGGCCTCACTGATCAATGCGGCTAAAAATGGCAAGAAAGTCACCGTAATGGTCGAGCTTAAGGCGCGTTTTGATGAGCAAAACAACATTGAGTGGGCCAAAATGCTCAGCGACTATGGCATCAAGGTGATGGTCGGGATCCCGGCGCTGAAAGTGCACAGCAAGTTGTGTGTGGTGCACCGCAGGGAAAAAGGCCAAATTGTGAAGTACGCCCACATTGGCACCGGTAACTTCCATGAAAAAACCGCCCGAATTTATACCGATTTCAGTTTATTCACTAAGCACCCAGAGATCTGTGACGAGTGTGACGATGTATTCAAATTCATTGAGAGCAGCTACAGGCCATTTAACTTTAAACACCTGATGATTTCGCCAATTAATGCGCGAGAAAAAATCCTCGCGCTGATCGATCAGGAAAGTAAAAATGCCCAGGCAGGCAAAACGGCTAAGATCACCGTCAAGGTCAACAACCTGGTAGACAAAGAGCTGATCGACGCCTTATATAATGCCTCGATGGCGGGTGTGAAAATTCGCATGATCATCCGTGGGATGTGTGCTTTGGTGCCGGGCCTGCAACGCTTCAGTGAAAACATCAAAGTAATCAGCATCGTTGACCGCTTTTTAGAGCACCCCAGGGTCATGGTATTTGAAAACGATGGCGATCCTCAGGTCTATATCTCCTCTGCGGACTGGATGACCCGTAACCTGGATCACCGGGTTGAAGTCGGCACGCCGATTTACGATGCCTCACTCAAACAATTGATCATTGATATTCTTGAGCTGCAATTCAAAGACCGTTCAAAAGCACGGATCATTGACAGTGAACAGAAGAATCTCTATGTTCGTCGCGGTAATAAAAAGAAGATCCGCTCCCAGATAGCCATCTATGACCATCTGAAAAAGTGGGAAAACAATCAAACCAATACATAAGGGCAGCTCTATGACCACATACCCTTCCATCGCGGCCGTTGATTTAGGCTCAAACAGTTTTCATCTAGTCGTCGCGCGGGAGGTCGATGGTCGTCTGCAATTATTGCACAAAGAAAAGCAGCGGGTGTTTCTGGCCGCCGGTCTGGACGAACAGTTCAACCTCAGTGAAGAGGCCATAGAACGTGCGCTGCATGTGCTGCAACAATTTGCAGCTACGTTGCAAGACTTCGATAAGCACAGCGTACAGGTTGTGGCCACCTATACGCTGCGCAATTGTCGTAACATTCGCTATTTCCTGGCCAAGGCCAAAAAGGTGTTTCCGTTTAAAATTAACGTGATTTCCGGGCAGGAAGAAGCGCGGCTTATCTATCAGGGCGTGGCAAATCATATTCACAGCGACGATAACCGCCTGGTGATCGACATTGGCGGTGGCAGCACTGAGCTGATCATTGGTAAACACCTGGACCACAAATTACTGACCAGCCGCAATATCGGCTGTGTTACCCTCAGTAACAGCCACTTTAAAGACCTGAAAATCACCGCGAAGCGTTTTACCAAAGCCGAAATTAAGGCCGAGCAAAACATCGAGGCCATCTCCGCCAGCTATCGTAAAGCCGGCTGGCAAACCTGTATCGGCACATCGGGCACCATTAAAACCCTATGTGCCATTGCCCAGGAGTTATTTAACCAGGATACCTTAACGCTTGCAGTGCTGGAGCAAATAAGGCAACGCCTGATTGACGCCGACTCACTCGATGCGCTCAATCTCAAAGCGCTGCCCGAAGAGCGGTATGCCAGTATTGCGGGCGGTCTGGCCATTCTGATCGGGGTATTCAGACAGCTGAATATCGACGAGCTGAGTTATTGTGACAACTCATTGCGCGAGGGCCTGCTGCAGGAAATGGCGCAGAATGACGAGTTTGATATCCGTGCCCGCACCATCAGTGCGGTGGGCGATCATTATGCCGTTGATAAACAGCATGCTGAGCATATCTGTAATACGCTGGATCAGATGTATGACATGGTCCGCGAGCACTGGGCACTCACTGAAGTCGACCTGCAAATGCTGCGCTGGGCCGCGCGATTGCACGAAGTGGGACTGGCCATTAATTCTTCCGGGATCCATAAGCACAGTGCCTACATAGTGCTGAATGCCCAGTTGCCGGGGTTTACCCAGGAGCAGCAACAACTGCTGGGCACCTTGATCCGCTTTCATCGCAAAAAAATCAAACGTGCAGAGTTGTCGGCCTTAGTGGAAGCCGATCTATCCCATTTTGCCCGCCTGCTGACCTTGTTGCGGCTGGCCATTCTGGTGCATCAGAAACGACAAATCGATCAGGTGGCTAAATTCACGATAGAAGCGCTGGATAACAGCCTGCTGCTAACGTTTGAGCCCGACTGGCTGACGCAGCACTCCCTGTTTGTAGCCGACCTACAGCAAGAACAGGCATACTGGAAAACCCTGAACATGACGCTGATGTTCCCGGCAATGAATTAATACCCATGTCAGTTAAAACTTGTTCGACTTGCAGAGGATAAAATTGACGCTAACGGTGTTAAAAACTTCTCCGCTGGAAAATTAAGCACTCAGGCCCGTGAGCGGGCCTAGGCGACATCTTCTTTCACAACAGCGTAAATTTCATCGGCATAGACCCGACTGTCCAGTGCCCATGAGAACAGCAACTCGATGCTGGATGCCGGACGAATGGCGTTGAGGATAAGTTCCGCTTCCGCAATATTATTGCGCTCAACTTCTATCGCCAGGCGCAAGGCCCCGCCTATCAGCCCTTTATAGCTTAACAGCGCGCTGCTGAGATCCGGGTCGAGTGAAAACTCATCGACAATAACGGATAGTTCTACATCCAGTACAGCATCCAGAACCGACATCAGGCCAATCAGATAACCCTGCTGCGCCATTTCATCGCCACCGGGAAGCAGAAACTGTTCTAAAAACTTGGCCCGAGCCAGGCCGAGCTTGGTCAGCTCGCTGGGTTTGTCTGCGCCCAGTTCACTTAACGCCAGTACTTTAACAAACTGGCGGATCGCATCTTCGCCAAGATAGACCACCGCCTGAGCGATGGAGCGGATCTCGATTTTGTCTTCACCCGCTTTAGCATTGGCCAGTTTAAGCACCCGCGCCGTCAGGCTCAGATCTTTGGCGATCCTTTGCTGAATTTCTTTAAAACACAAAGACTGTTTTGCGGTGCAACGCAGTAAGTCCAGTACCACCAGTTTCGATGGCTCGACATTGCCGTGGTTCAGCATTTCTGGCACTGCAAAGAAAAAGCCCTGGAAGTAATCCGCCCCGGCACTTTTGATAAAGCTATAGTGCTCCATGGTTTCAATCCGTTCCACGATGACTTTGGTTTCGGGAAAGCGGCGTTTGAGCTTTTTCAGCATCATGGTGGTTTTGATAACAGGGTCGAGCACTTCTATTTTGATGTAATCCATCAGTGGCAGCAGCACTTCCCAGCGCTCATCGCCGTCGTAGTCATCCAATGCAAAGCGATATCCCAGCTTTTTTAACTTGGTGACTGTGGCAACCAGCTCAGGTAGGTTTGTTGAACGCTCAACAATTTCGATTACTAGCCCCTGAGGCCGAAGTAATTTAGGCAGCTCCTGCAGTAAAGTTTCATCTGACAGATTAATAAAGGCGGGCGCCCCCGCCGCAAGCCGTTCTACGCCAATAAAGAGCAGAGAATTAAAAAACAGCCTGCCCGTTGCCTGGCCGTCGCTGACCCCAGTAGGAAAGGCGTTATTGTGTGAGTCCCGATACAACAATTCATAGGCAGCCACGCTCTGTTCACGATTGAATATGGCCTGGCGCGCTATATATTGCACCGCGTCTTTTTTTGACTTGGCAATATGACCGCTCATTAACATCCTTAACTCTTGTACTCTAAAGGCTTCCGTTGTCCCAGCATATGAAAACTCACGCCCTTGAGCAATCTATTTCCTCACCCAAAGGTGACAACATAGTGCGCACAAGGAGGTTGCCGGAACAGCCACTCTTTTACTAATATAGGTCTTATGAGTTTTACACTTATTTCGCCTTTTTGCATCCTGCTTTTTATCACTTCGTGGCTTTTACTTAGCCAGGATGCTGTCGCATCGGCGCTTAAGCAGAGCAAACATACATCAGGCAGCCGCCATGCGGTGACCCTAAAATACAGCATCAGCGGTTCAGGCACTTTCTATCCCTACTTCACTAACGACCCACAGCATCCGGGGATACTGCCCGACCTCGTGGCAAAAATTTTGTCACAATCGGATTTACAGGGCGAAAACATCGTATTGCCGGCAAAACGCACTAACCGCTATCTGGCTTCAGGAAAAATTGATTTCGACCTTATCAGTCCAGCCTGGCTTAAGGCGGCGCAGCGCAGTGATCCGCGCTTTGTTTTTTCAGAGGCTATCCTGCAAATCCGCGAGTATGTGGTGACTCGCACACCCACCGAGCCACTCAGTGATTTGTCGGGTCTGACTGTAGGGACGGTCAGGGGCTATTATTACCATGACGATGACAACTTTACCCGCGTTGACTTTGAATCGGAGCGCGCCTTGTTACAGGCGCTAAATAAAGGCCGGGTGGATAGAATAATCATTGGCGATCTGCCCGCCCGGTACTGGTCGGAGCAAGATAAGGTGACGCTGCACTTTAACCAGCAGCACTCACACGGCACTTTGCATATTCGCCTGCGTGCAGAACATGCTCACCTGCTGTCTGAGCTCAACCAGGCTATCGAAGCGCTGCGGGGATCAGGGCAAATCGCACAGGTAGAAGCCTATTATCTGGCGCACTCATTCGGTCAGTAGACACCAACCGAGTAACATACGTTACTCTGCGACCAGCTGCTCACTGCGGAAAAAGCCCGTCTCTGACGACAGCTGCTGCGCCAGCTCAGGGAGCACTTCGTCCATCGTGGCCTTAAGCGTCCAGGGTGGATTTATCACTATCATGCCAGATGCGGTCATACCGCGTTCGTCGGTGTCGGCTTCGGTTGCCAGTTCGAATAACTGAATATTGCGCACACCCGACTCTAGCAAAGCCTGCTCCATCTGATCGATCCGCGCTCTGTCCACGACCGGATACCAGATCATATAAGTGCCCGATGCAAACCGTTTACATGCCTTGATAATTGAGCGTACCGCAACGTCGTAATCGGATTTGATTTCGTACGGTGGGTCCATCAGCACACAGGCACGTCGGGATTGAGGAGGCACCAGGCCCATCAAACCTTTAAAGCCATCTTCTCCTTTGACGCGCAAAGAGCGCTTATGCGCGGTGTTTTTTTCCAGCAGCTTAAGGTCCTGCGGGTGAAGCTCAAAGAACCAGCCCTTGTCCTGCTTACGCAAAAACTGCTCAGCCACTTTTGGCGAGCCCGGATAATAGGCCAGTGCGTCACGGTTCAAGGATTTAACCAGCTCAACATAGTCGCGGATAGCGGCTACCTCACCAGTATACGACCACAGTTTTGCAATCCCCTGCAGATACTCCTGGGTTTTTTGCGCATCTTTGGCCGCCAGTTCAAACAATCCGGCGCCGGAGTGAGTATCAATATAATCAAAGGGCTTGTCTTTGCGTGTCATGTATTCCAGCACTTGTGCCAGCACCAGATGTTTAATGACATCGGCAGGGTTACCTGCATGAAATGAATGTCGATAACTGAGCATGATCCGTTCCTAGTTTAGGTGGGCTTTGTCCATTACACAGGCGCCTAAAGGAGCATTTTTGCCTTTGTGGCTGAACCATAAATGAACAAAATCGTTAGTATTCGTCATTATCGCTCAAAACGAGACAAAAATCAGCATAACATGCCCTAATCACTAGCTTTGCAGCGCACTTTGCTTTACATTTGCATGCCTAATCACAGTGATAATGAGCGCATTTAATATGAAAGAAATTCTCCCTCAACTCGAGCAACTGATTGATCAACTTATTGCACAAAACAATACACTGACCGAGCAGGTAAACACCCTCAAAGAACAAAATAGTAAACTCATTGACGAAAATGAGACATTGCAGCTGGAAGTGCTGGAAAGTGAAGAAAAGCAAAAAGAAACCAGCTCAACACTGAGTGGACTGCTGCAAAAACTACAGAGCGCTAGTCAGGCAGGCTAATGTCAGAATCGCCCGAACAGGTAACCGTCACCCTGCTGGGAAAAAGCCACCAGTTTTCCTGCACGCCAGGACAACAACAAGCGCTGATTGACGCCGTCGACCTGCTCAATGGTCGGGTCGACGAAATGCGTCAACGCGACACCGTGCGCAGCGATCACAGTGCCCTGTTACTCGCTGCTTTGCACCTGTGTCATGAGTTGCTGGCACTGCAAAGTGACACCCAACACGCTCAGCACACCTTGCAGCAACTCACCCAACGTATCAGTACACAAATAGAGAGCAAATAGGTGTTGCGCCTGCTCTCTGTTTTCATGTTATTGCTGGCACTGACGCCGCCAGCCCTGGCCGCCAGTTGGCATACCGCTTCACCCGAAATAACACTCATTTCTCCCGCGCCAAAAGCTCGCAATATTTTGCCAAATATGGCCCTCATTCAGGGCAGTCGCTGTAGTGCCTTGATTGACAGCCACGGCGATTTTGTGGCGCTGGAGCAAGTGATCAACCAACTCAAAGCGCGCCTTAAGACGCCGCTGTGCCACCTTATTGCGACCTCCAGCTCAGCCCACCAGCTAACCGGACTGGCGCTGCTGAAACAGGCCTTTCCCGATGCCAAGCTACACCTGCCCACAGCGCCACAGCTGAATGAGCAAGCGATGCGTGCGGCACTCGACAACCAGCTTAGTAATTTTGCGAAAAGCATTGAGCTCAGTGAGCAAAGGCTGAGCAAGCTTCGTGCCGAGCAGCAAGGTTCCTGGCAAACCCGTATCACACTGGCCAAGCAACGCCTGGCGCGCTGGCAAACGCTGCACAGTGTTGCACTGAACAAGCAAACCAAGCCTGCAACACAGCTGGAACTGGGAGGCTTATCCCTCCAGCTAATCCAGTTTAGTGGTCAAAGCGGGTATGACTTGGGTGTATTCAGTGCACAGCACGGTGCCTTGTTTGCAGGGCACAGCGCTGACTTACTGCCCTACGTGCGCCATACAACCTGGCAACACAGCTTACAGTTGCTCCAGGGCACGCCCGCACTCGATTGGGTAATGCCCGCTTTTGGTAAACCGTATAAAGCCGCGCAATTAACCCTGCCAATCACTTTTATGGCGCTAGTTCAAGAGCAATTTAAAACAGCCGATCCGCTGATGCCGCGCAGTATTATCGCGCTGTATCAAGGCCAGTCATATACCCACAGGCAGTTGACCCAGCATTTTGATCAGGCCATCAAAGTCCTCAGCCACAAGAAGACTTTGAATAAATAATCGTCAGCCAGTATAGTGAAACTTATGAGAGTTTCAGGCCCGTTTTTTATGTTTTGGTGGCGCGTATATAGTCCGTTACGCTTCGGTGTCATCCTGTTATGCTCGGTAGCTCTGAGCGCATGCATCAGCTCTACCTCACGGCATGCTAGTCCCGTTGAGATCACCGCAGCGCTGAACCTGCCAGTGACGCAAGCTCCCGCTGCGATGCCAGCGCAACCAGAGGCTACACAGTTGCCGGCAATCACCGAGCAACCACAGCAGTATCAGGAGCTGTGGCAGTACATTGCGGCGAACCTGAGCTTTGATATTACGCCCAATGCGCGGCTGCAAAAGCGCGTCGCCTGGTATCTGTCGCAACCCAATTATCTGACCAGTGTGAATGAACGAGCGGCCCCTTACCTCTACCACATAGTCAAAAAAGTAGAACAGCGTAAACTGCCCATGGAGCTGGTTTTACTGCCCTTTGTGGAAAGTGACTTTCGCCCTACCGCCCGCTCTTCCCAGGGTGCGGTAGGGGTTTGGCAACTGGTCGATGCCACCGCTTATCACTTCGGACTACAAAGCAACGACTGGTATGACGGTCGCCAGGATGTGCTGGGGGCAACCGATGCCGCACTCGATTATTTGCAATACCTGAGACAGAGATTTAATGGCAACTGGCTGCACGCACTGGCGGCCTATAACAGCGGCGAAGGACGAGTCAAAGCAGCCATCCGCTACAATCAAAAACATGGCCGCAGTAGCCACTTCTGGCACCTTAAGCTGCCCAAAGAAACCGCCGACTATGTGCCAAAGCTGCTGGCACTGAGCTACCTGTTGCAGCATCCCGAGACCGGTCTGAAACGCCCAAGCCTGGCAAACGAAGCTCAAACGACGGTACTGGATGTGGGACAGCCGTTTAATTTTGGCATTCTGGCCGCACTGCTTGGCATCGATAAACAGCAGCTACACCAGCTCAATCCTGGTTACCTGCGCCACCAAAGCCCAACCAATGGACCGTTCAGGGTCTTGTTGCCGATGGACCAGCAACAATTGTTTGCCACCGACTTCTACCGCCGCCAGTTTAGTACCCACTATCAGGTTAAGCTCAATGACACCTTGTATGGCATTGCCAGACGACATAACACCAGTGTGGCAAAGTTAAAGCAGCTTAATAATAAAACCCAAGATTTGATCCGGGTTGGCGAGACTTTGCTGATCCACAGGGCACATGCCAATGACGATCTCACCGTCGATTATGAGATAAGCCCCTATCTGCAACAACAGCGCCCGGCTAAAGTGGCCACCTATGAAAAGCATCACGTGATCCAGGAGGGTGATTCTCTGTGGGCAGTCAGTCGTCAATATCAGGTGCCGATGAAAGATCTGCTCGACTGGAATCAGCTCAACACACAAAGCCTGCTTTCTCCGGGCGATACCTTGATCCTGCATTTGCCGGTTGAAGAAGCTTCGACACCGCAACCAAAGGCTCCAGCAGGGGCTGGCAAAGATTACCTGGATGCGTTAAAAACACTGGTCAAGCCGAAAAGCGATCCGTAGAATGCCTGTCACTACAACACTACGAAAATGAAGAGATTACTATGCAGATCGCAAAAAATACTGTGGTTGAGTTCCACTACACTCTGAGCGAAGCCGGTGAGCAGCTGGAAACCAGCACCAATCAAGACGCACTGGTTTACCTGCACGGCGCCGAAGGCATGTTGCCAGGCCTGGAAGCCGGGCTAGAGGGCAAAGCGGCAGGCGATAAAGTAACCCTGACGCTGGAACCAAAGGATGCCTACGGCGAATATCAGGAAGGCCTGACTCAGCGCATCCCCATTAAACATCTGCAAGGTCTGGGCAATAACAAAGTATGGAAACCAGGCATGACCGCCATCGTTGAGTCTAACCAGGGCCGTCATCAGGTGCAGATCATCAAGGTTGGCCGCTTCAATGCCGATTGCGATCTTAACCACCCATTTGCCGGTAAAACACTGACCTTCGACGTAGAGATCCTGTCTGTACGTGAAGCCACGGCGGAAGAAGTATCACATGGCCACGTTCATGCTGAAGGCGGTTGCGGTCACAACCATTAAGGAATACACATGCAAAAAGTTGCCATTGTAACCGGTGGCAGCGTCGGCATTGGTAAAGCCATTGCCGAACGTCTGCTCACTCAGGGGTATCAGGTTTTCAACCTGGACATTCAAAACGCACCGCACGGTGAATATCGTCACTGTGACGTCAGCGACGTCGATGCCGTGCGCCGCACCATCACAGAGATACTTGCCACCACCGGACGTATTGATGCATTGGTGTCCAATGCCGGAAAGCACCTCAGCGCCACCATAGAGGACACCGATGAAAGCACTCTGGATCAACTTTTTGCCTTAAACGTCAAAGGCGCATACAGCGCCATTCAGGCGGTACTGCCAGCGATGAAAACACAGTGCAATGGCAGTATTGTCTTGATCTCATCCGATCAAGCACTGGTTGGTAAACCCAACTCCTTTGCCTACAACCTGACTAAAGCCGCGCTGGCTTCAATGGCTAAAACCACCGCTCTGGATTATGCCAGTTATAATATTCGCGCCAATGCCGTGTGCCCGGGCACCATTGAAACGCCTTTGTTTCATCAGGCCATTGATCGTTACTGCGAAAAAAGCGGTGCCGATAAACAAGCAATCGTCGCAGAAGAAGCGGCGCTTCAGCCACTGGGCCGACTTGGTCAGGCAGATGAAGTGGCAGCCCTGGTGGCCTTTTTACTCAGTGACGATGCCAGCTTTATTACCGGCAGTTTGCAAACCATAGACGGCGGATATACGGCACGATGAGCAAGATAATTGACCCGCATCTTCACTTTTTTTCACTCCAGCAGGGTCAATATCACTGGCTGAAACACACCCCGCCTGCCTGGCAGAACCTCGACCTGATCCGCCAGGATCACCTGCCCGAGGCACTCTCTGACTTGCGTGACTTTACCCTAGAGGGCTGTGTGCATATTGAGGCGGGCTTTGACAATGATCAGCCTCGTCGCGAGCTCGACTGGCTGGCAGAGATATTGCCTGCCCCGCGTTACAAAGCGGTAGGCTATGCCCAAATTGATGCGCCAAATGCGCAGTTCCGCGCTCAGCTGGACGCGCTGCGTCATCCCAGCTTGATTGCTGTTCGTGATATCACGGAAGGCCACGATGCCGTTCGTCTGCAAAGCCCTCAGGTGGCCGATAACCTGGCTTACCTCAGCGAGTGTGGACTGCATTTTGAAGCCCAGTTTGAGCTGTCTCAGCACACCGTCGTGCAGCACCTGTGTGATATCGCACGCCAGCTGCCGCAGTTACGCATTATGCTCAATCACAGCGGTCTGGTTGGCCAGCACGATAACTGGCAAGACAATGCAGCCAGACTGTCAGCACTGCCACACTGTGCTATCAAATTCTCCGGACATGAATTGCTGGACCACCCACTGCCTTTGCAAGCGCAGCTGCATAGCCTGCTGAACCTGTTTGGACGGGAGCGGGTGATGTTTGCCTCCAATCACCCGGTGTGTCTTATTCAGCACAGCTATGAAGCGATTTGGCACAAGTATCTTAATTTGTGTGAGGATGATGCGCCATTGTGGCATCAGCTCAGTTATGCCAATGCCAAAAGCTGGTATGGGTTTAGTTAGCGGATCTGCACTAAATCGTATGCCGCCAGGCTAGGTACTATGCTTTGCAGCCGGGTTTCGGTTTTATCCAGCGCATTCAGGCACTCACAGTATTCATCGGCTTTTTCTTCAAGTTGATAAGCTTTCTTTTTCAGTGACTTATCAATTTCACGTGAGATGATCTCCATACGCTGGCCCATGTCGCTGAAACGATCTTCTATATTGCCCTCACGTGCTTTAAATGCGTCCCCCACCGACACCAAAATTGCGCCCAGAGAGCCATGCACTGCAGAGTGGATCCGCTCACTGATCTCCTTGGTAAAAAAGTCATCGATTTTTGACAGTGACTGAGGGGCGATAAAATAGAAGTCTTCGCCGCGCTTGAACTTGTCCATCAAGGCCCGCTCAACGTATTGTAACTGAGTTTTCAGTACCTCAGGATCGTTGTCTGACATCCCCTCAACCACCTGCTCTATGGCACTCAGGCCCAGATTTACGCCGTCGGTTGCCAGGTTCACCAGCTCAGGTACGGTATCACGGATCCCCAATGCATACTCATTGAGCAACTGGGTGTCCTGATCGCTCAGCTGGATCCACTTACCTTTGATCAGCAGTTGGTTATCATTGTTAATTTGAACCCGGGTCTGGTTCTTATCGACAATCCGGATCACCGAGTCTGTGATGATCAGGCCATGGCCCAGCTCAACATCACATTTTCCGGCGGCCTGCAGCGGGATTGCCATCAGCCACAATACGGGTAGTAAAAGGAATTGTATTATGCGTACACGGAACACGTGCTACCTCCACCTTAAGACAATGTGAGCGTAGCAAATTTAGCAAGGCCAACCCACCGGTTTGCGGCGGGACTGGCCAATTTTTGCGCCTAACAGCAGTAAACGCGGTCAGTCTCAACGTCTGCGTTATTCACAGAAGGTATAACGCGCCAGTCTGACATAGGCCTGGGCGCTTTTGTTAAACACATTGCTGACCTTGCCATCACCAAAAGACAGTAGCCAGGCATTCGCTGGTGTCCCTTCTACCGTAGTGCTGGACCAGTAGTTTTTTTCCAGTGTGGCTAGAAACACGGTCTCATTGATTGATGGCTTGACACAGCTGTGTTCAACGATGCTGGCCAGCTCTTTAACATTAGGCAAATGCCAGTCACTGTAACCGGCAAACTCCTGGGCATTAGCGGTTTGCAGGGCCTGTTGCCAGCTCAGCTCTTGCGCGACATTATCGCAGCTACCATTGTCACTGTTATACACCTGACCAAACGTGCAGCGCTGCCACATCAGGTTAGTTTGCTTATCACAGACAGTGCCATCTTCATTCACCACAAACTGCTCTGTCGGCGTTGTATCCGGCACCAGCGTTTGCGACGCACAAATTTGCGAGGCATGACTTAGCGTGCTGATACTCGCAGCACTCAACGCGACAAATAGGGTCAATCTGTTCATTGGTCATCCTCCCCGTAACGACGGACTAACCGCACATAGGCCGTCTGCGACTTATTGCGTGTGACATCATTGCCCGTTTTTATATCTATCACCAGCGCTCTGACCAGGTTAGCGTCTTTGCCATCGGTTCCATCCACACTGGTTTGCGTGGTCCAGTAATATTGATGCCCCAGCAAGGCCTCAGCCGGAACATTGGGGAAATAGTTAGGGTCGAGTAAATAATCACCACTGCTGCTATGATCCAGCAGGTTAGCCAGCTCCATATAGGTCGGTAAGCGCCAGTTATTACCACCGCAAAAACTGGCCGCATTGACGGTATCAATTAATGCTTGTACACCACAATAGTTGTCCTGCGGGCAGGTCGTGTTAGGCGCACCGGGGCTCACATTCGCACCATCGGTGAGATACCAGGTGTAATGGTTTTGTGCATTGCGTGTGCTGGTGTTCGGCAAAGTGCCCGCGGTTACTTCTTTGACTTCCCAGATCAAGCCAGTCACGTTATCCAGTACGCAGCTGAAGTCCGTTGAATCTGACGTCAGCGGCTCAAACTCCTCACTGAACTTGGTAAAGTCAAAGGCCTGATTGCCCTGACCACTTTTAGGTAAAAACTGTACAACCGCATCCCGTCCCAGCTCGGCATCCTGTCCGGGAAAGTCGCTATTGCCACAACTGATTTCAGAGGTGTTGTTATAGCACTTAGTGGTGCCGGTATCATTCAGTTTGCCAAGTGGTTTGGGCAAGATTTCGACATTCACCGTGTCTGAACCATTGCGCTGTGCGCTGTCAGTCACAGTGACTTTAAAGTCTATCGAGGTGGCCTGGTTACCACTTTTTAGCGGTGCCATAAAAGAGGTTTTACAGGCCCGTTCATCCGCCAGCGTCACGGCACTGCCGTTACTCACCTGCTCCCATAAACAGCCAAACTGACCATCAACGGTAACGCTTTGCGTGGCGTCAAGCGTCACAGAGTCCAGTTCCTGAACCTGCTGATCACTGCCGGCATTGGCCAGCACCAGTTGATCATTGGCAACTAACGCGAGCTGTTTTGTTGACGTTGCGCTGGCACCTTCATCATCCGTGACCGTCAGCTGCCACGTCACGGTATCCGCCTCAGCCAGTAAGGGATGAACAAAGCTCAGGGTAACCTGATCGGTGCGCTCAGCGCTCACCGTGGCAGGCCCTTCGAGCTTTTCCCACTGGTAAGCAACGATGCTGCCATTTTCATCGTTATCCGCAGACTCTGCCGCAGATAGGGTGATGGTATCGGCATATTTTGCTGCCCCTTCCTCAGGGGAAGTTTGCGAAATTTTGGCGCTGGGCAGCAGGTTGACAGAAATCACATTCACCACCAGCGTATCGCTGGCAGACGAACCATCTGGCGCAGTATAGCTGACCTTCAGTTCAATCTTACTGTCACCCTTTACATCCGGCGCCGCGACCACCAGTTCCTCGCCTTCTTGTGGAAAACCTTCAAGCTCAGGTCCCGAGACCATTTGCCAGCTAAACACGCCACCGGATGGCGAGCCCAATGGTTTGAGCGTAAATTCGGTCTTTTCATTGACACTAATGTCCGGGCCGGCATTAACACTAACACTGATATTCGGGCTTTCATCACCGTCAGAGCCCCCCCCGCAAGCACTTAAAACACTCGCAAGGCCCAGAGCCAGTACTGATTTCTTCAGCATGGTAACTCCCAAAAAGTTACTTATCCGTTGTACAGTCACACAGAGACCGCCAACAAACTAGTTGTGACTATGCCAGGGGATTGAGCACAGCAGGCAAGAATATACCTTGCCCGGCGTGCGAGTAGTGGATGGTGAATAGCCTAGAGGTAACTGTCCTGATGGATCCGAACAAATAGCTTTGTGCCTATTTTGCTGTAATCTACCTTATACTCACGTCCATCGAGCGCCTGGATAAACAGCAGCCTCTTTACTTCACCAAACACATCCACGCTGGCCACGTGAACTACCTCTAAGTAACGCTCTTTTGCCTCGCGACGATTTTTTGGCAGTTCTTCTTTGAACGGTACCAATCCCGTAGGAGTCACCTTAATTTTTGGGTGATTCTCTCCATTCACGATCACTAAATCGAGCTTTTTCTCTTTGTGGATAAGGGTATTTCGACCACTTTTAATAAAAGCTTTATCAAAGCTCATGTATTTATCCTGTTACTTCATTGCTGAGGTAGCCAACTCGCTATGCAAGTTTTTGACCACCTCTTCGGGTGTTAACTTCCAACGATTCATGACAGTGGCAAATTGCCAGATATCCCTGTCCAGTACATTGGCAGGCAACATAAGGTCGTAGCCTGTCAGCGTTTTAAAGTTCTGCATCCGATTTGCGAACATCGCCATTAATCCAGAATAAGGCTGGCCATTCGGTGAGATGTAGCTCGCCTCTTCAATCAACCATTCTGATGGGCAATTGCCATTACTGCAATGTATTTTAACAGCTTGTAAAAAAATATTCCGCTGTTCTATCAGTAATTTTCCAGCCAGTCTTGGGGTCAGACGGGATAAAAATACATCAATATCCTTTAGTTTAATACCTACGACATTTAACTCAAGCGTTTCAACTCCTTGAGTGACACTTGGCACCCCACTGGAGTGAAAATTATCGTGCTCAAGTAAGAATTCTCCAAACTTGTGATTGTAGACCAGCCGCTGCGGACTCATTTCAATACTATAATAAGGTTGCTGGCTTTTCAGAAAGCCCAGCATAATCGCAACAATCGCGGCACTCGCCAGAGCAGTTTCAAGTAACGAAATGGGCGTCGCCCGTAAGGTGACAAACACCATGATAACAATGAGCGCTATTGCACCAACCAGCATAAACTCAATGCTGTGGCGATTGGCTGACGCACGCAGCCTGACCGGTTCAACCATAACTATAAAACCACAAATAAAAACCGTACATAATGATCCCCCAGAACACCATTTTACGTATTTTCTGACATCTTTCGCATGGCTTAGACTTTTTCATAATGCCTTAATTTTTGGGTACAAATTTCCACATAAAGGCTCCCTTTTGGGTCGCTTTTCGTTTAATGCACAAATATACAGGACGTTCGACGATTTGCTCTATTTGGAATTTTTGTACACTAAAGCCCCGCAGTCAACGAGAATCAATTATGCGCGCCAGTCAATCGGGTAAAGCCCTCTTTCCTTTTATAATTTTAGTGCTTATTGCTCTATGCGGCTATCTCTATTTGCCTGCCAGCAAGGGTAACAGCAAACCGTTCTCCGGCGCGCCGACTCAGGTCGCGGCGGTCACCATAGAAGAGCAAAGCCGGGCTATCACCATCAATGCAATAGGCTCTGCCCGTGCCAATCATGCCCTGAATATCACCAGTGCGCAAAGTGACTATATCAGCGCCTTGTACTTTGACGATGGAGACAGAGTCAAACGTGGCGACAAACTCGCCCAGCTGCAGGATCTGAAAGAGCAGCTGGCCGTACGAGAGCTAGAGGTCAACCTGAAAGAACAACAGCGTCAGCTTAAACGCCTGACAGAGCTGGCCAGAACCCAGTCGGCTGCGCGCTCTCAGCTGGACAGCCAGCATGCCATTGTTGATGCGCTGGAGATCCAATTACAAACGGCACGCACTAAGCTGGCCGAAATGGCCATTTATGCCCCGTTTGATGGCGTACTGGGCCAACGGATGGTGTCTGTCGGCAGCTTCGTCAACAATAACAGTATACTGGCCACGCTGGATGATATCAGCATCATCAAGGTGGACTTTCAGGTGCCTGAAAAATACCTGGCACAGCTGCAACTCGATATGCGTGCCTCCGTCTCCAGCGATGCATACCCGGGTGAAGCCTTTGAAGGTATCATTACCCATATCGACCCGCGTATTGATGACGCGACCCGCAGCATTCGCGTCACGGCCAGTTTTGACAACCCGCAAGATTTGCTCAGGCCCGGTATGCTGCTCCATGTGTCGCTCTTTTTGGGTGAGCTGAATGCGCTGATGGTGCCGGAGAAAAGCCTGATCCCCAGACAGGACAAGCACTTCATCTACACCATTAACGAGGGTAAGGCAAAGCAACAACAAGTGAGCGTGCTGTCTCGCTTCCAGGGCTGGGTTGCCATCGATGGTCTGTCTGCGGGTCAGCAAGTGATCACCGAAGGCACCACCAAAATTCGTAACGGCAGTGCCGTTGTGGTTAAGGGGTAGCGCGTGCGGATCACAGATACAGCCGTAAAACGGCCCGTTTTTGCTATTGTTATCAACCTGCTGCTGCTGACCTTTGGCCTGGTGGCCTTCACCATGTTGCCGCTGCGCGAATACCCCGATATCGAAACCCCTATCGTCAGTGTCAGTACCGATTATACCGGCGCCTCTGCCGAGGTGGTTGAAACCAAGATCACACAAGTGCTGGAAAATCGCATTTCCGGGATCGAAGGGATCAAGAGTATTACCTCATCCAGCCGCAATGGGCGCTCTAATATCACCATAGAGTTCAACATTGACCGCAATATTGATGCTGCCGCCAACGATGTGCGAGAGCGCGTATCCAGGGCACTGGACCGGCTGCCCGAGCAGGTTCGCCCGCCTGAAGTGTCGAAGTCAAACAGCGACGAAAGCCCCATCGCCTGGTTCGTGCTCAACAGTGAAACTATGGATACCCTGCAATTGTCCGACTATGCCCAGCGCTTTATCGTCGACAGACTGGCGGTGGTGGATGGCGTGTCAAACGTGCGCATCGGTGGCGAGCGTAAATACGCCATGAAGATCTGGCTGGACCGCCGTGCTATGGCCGCCCGGGACATTACTGCCAGCGACATTGAGCGTGTGCTGCGCAACGAAAACGTCGAGCTGCCGGCCGGTGAAATTGAATCGCTGGATCGCGACTTTGCCGTGCGCATTGCACGCAGTTATAAAACCCAGCAAGACTTTAATAACCTGGTGATCAAACGTGGTGCTCAGGGCTATCTGGTTCGACTGGGTGAGGTGGCCGATGTACGCCTGGAAGCGGCCGATGTCGAAAGTACCTTCCGCGGTAATGGCAAAAACATGATAGGCCTGGGCATTGTCAAACAAGCCAAGGCCAACACTCTGGATGTGGTCGACAACGCCCGCAAAGAGCTGGAAAAAATCAAGCGCAACCTGCCTGAAGGCACCACCATTCAGGACAGCTATGACTCATCGGTGTTTATTCGCGAGTCAATCGTAGAAGTATATCGCACCCTGGGCATTGCCATGGGTCTGGTGGTACTGGTGATTTTCATCTTCCTTGGCAACATTCGCGCCACCCTGATCCCGGCGATCACCGTGCCGATTGCACTGATCGCCACCTTTACCTTTTTATTTGCCATGGGGTATTCCATTAACCTGCTGACTCTGCTGGCACTGGTGCTTGCCATCGGCCTGGTGGTGGATGATGCCATTGTGATGCTGGAAAACATCCATCGCCGCATCGAGCTAGGGGAGCCGCGACTGCTGGCCGCCTATCGGGGCGCGCGCGAGGTTGGCTTTGCCATTGTCGCCACCACCTTAGTGCTGGTCGCAGTTTTTGTGCCTCTGGTATTTATGGAAGGTCGTATTGGTGCCTTGTTTACCGAGTTCGCACTGGCCGTCAGTGCCGCCGTTATCTTCTCCAGTGTCACGGCGCTGACTCTGTCACCGGCCTTGTGCTCCAAAGTGCTCAAAGCCAGTAATAAAGAAAGCAAATTCTCGCAGTGGATGGACCGCCAATTTGGCCGCCTCGAAGCTGGCTATCGTAATGTCATCAGCGATAACATCAATCGCCGTTATAGCCTGACGCTGACTCTGGCACTGGCCGGCTTCGCCAGCTTTGCACTGTTCCAGCAGATCCCCTCAGAGCTGACGCCCAAAGAAGACCGGGGCACCTTCTTTATTATGATGAATGGTCCGGAGGGTGCCAGCTACGAGAACAACGCCGCAAATATGGCCGAGATAGAGCAACGCCTGCTGCCCTATGTGGAAAATGAAGAACTGAGCCGGGTGCTGGTACGCGTACCGGGCTGGGGTGGTCGTGGCGGCGTCGCCATCGTCGGCATGCCAGACTGGGATGAACGCAAACGCTCAACCTGGGAAGTCATGGGTGAGCTCAGTGGTAAAATGCGTGAAGTAACCGACGTGCGCGCCTTTGCCATCATGCGCCGCGGGATCGGCGGAGGTGGCCAGTCTCGCCCCATCGAATTCGTGCTACAGGGCAATGATTACGACGAACTGGTCGACTGGCGGGATCGCATTCTCACCCGTGCTCGCACCAATCAGGGACTGGTCAGGCTCGATCATGATTACAAAGAAACCTTCCCGCAATTTTTGATCAGCATAGATAAACTCAAGGCCGCCGATCTTGGTGTTTCGGTCAGTGATATTGGCCGCACCTTAGAAACCATGCTGGGTCAGCGCCGGGTCACCACCTTTATTGATCGCGGCGAAGAGTATGATGTGATCCTCAAAGGCACCAAGGCCGATTTCAGCGCACCAAACGATATCGCCGACATTTATGTCACCTCGCGCAGCGATCAACTGGTGCCGCTGGATAGCCTGATCACCATTCGCGAAGAAGCCACCGCATCGCGGTTAAATCGCTACAACCGGATGCGGGCAATCACCATCACAGCCAACCTGGCGCCCGGCTATACGCTGGAGCAGGCGCTGGATTTCCTTAACCAGGTTGCAGCAGAGGAAAATGACATAGACGGTGCTGTCGACTATAAGGGCGAATCTCAGCTGTTTTACGAAGGCGCATCGGCCATGACCTATGTGTTTATTCTGGCCCTGACCGTGACGTTTTTGGTGCTGGCAGCCCAGTTTGAGAGTTTCGTACACCCGCTGGTGATTATGCTGACCGTACCGCTTGGGCTGGTTGGCGCCATGTTTGGCCTGTATGCCACCGACAGCTCGCTGAATATTTACAGCCAGATCGGGATTGTTATGCTGATTGGCCTCAGTGCCAAAAATGGTATTCTGATCGTTGAATTTGCTAACCAGCTCAGAGACAAGGGTGTGGCCTTTGAGCAGGCGATTATCGATGCGGCGGTACAGCGACTCAGGCCCATTATCATGACCTCACTGACCACGGTAATGAGTGCCATTCCACTGGTACTGGCCTCGGGTCCGGGCTCAGAGAGTCGCATGGTGATCGGGGTCGTGGTATTTGCCGGGGTGAGTGTTGCGACCATTTTGACGCTGTTTGTGATCCCCTGTGCCTACAGCATGCTCGCAAGACGCACGCAATCACCACAGGCCACCAGCGATAAATTGCTTGAGCAGCACGATGCCCACCCGCAAACACAACAGGAACGGGAGATTTAATAATGGATCAGCAAATTGCCACCTTTGGTGGCGGCTGTTTTTGGTGTATTGATGCCGCCTTTCGCAGTGTCCGGGGCGTCACGCACGTGGCCTCTGGTTATGCCGGCGGCCATACCGACAACCCAACTTATGAACAGATCTGTACCGGTCAAAGCGGTCATGCCGAAGTGGTTCAGCTGACCTTTGACCCTCAGCAGGTCGACTTTTCTGTACTGCTGGAGATGTTTTTTGCGCTGCATGATCCTACCCAGCTGAATCGTCAGGGCAATGACATTGGCACGCAATACCGCAGCGTCGTGTTTTATCATTCAGAACAACAACAGACGTTAACTCAGCAGTACATAGATACGTTAGCGCCCACACTGAGTGCGCCTGTTGTCACCGAAGTATCGGCTCATACGCACTTTTACCCTGCGGAGCAGTATCATCAGGACTATTATACCAATAACCCCAACCAGGGTTACTGTAGCGTAATGATAGCACCCAAGTTAGCTGCATTCGCTCAGAAGTTTGCCGACTATCTTGCGTAAGCTAAGCACGGAAGATCAAAAAAGGAGGCATCGCCTCCTTTTTTATTCCCCTTCTATAATTATACCAATTTCACTTAATACTTGGTCAATTTGAAGGATTAAATAGGACGCTAACGGCGTTAAAAATTTCTCATTTAGAACAACTAAATAGCAAAATTTTTGCCTTGTTATCGATCCTATTTTCTCGCCTCAAAATAGAACACTTAATTAAGCAAATTGGTATTAGAAGGTAATGCGGGTGCCCACATAGATCTGTCTGCCCGGCGGCTCATAAGGCAGCAAAGTGCCGTCAGCCGTTTTACTGGCAACTGAGTTGAAATACGCTTTATCAGTCAGGTTTTCTACTCTCATTGTCAGTGCAACCGGTTCAAGCAATTGGTAATTGGCACTCAGATTAAATACCGTGTATGACGGCAGGTCGGTATCAAAGTAGCTGATAGACGGACGCTTATCACGGTATTGCATCGCCAGTCTCACATCCAGCTTGTCCCACTGCTTAGACAGGACATAGTTAAACGCTTTGCCAGGACGACGTGGTAAATCTTCACGCTTTTCCTGATCTCTGGCATCCAGCAAGGTCAGGTTAGCGGCATGTTCCAGGCCCAGGGCTGAGAATTGTGCACTAAGCTCAATGCCTTTCATCTGCGCACGACCCACGTTGGCGGGAATATACTTACTGGTTTGCGCGTCAAACTCATTGCTGATCAGGTTGTCGATACGATTGTCAAAAATGGCTACATCATAGCGCACCTGTGCGGTATCCACCGTCACCCCCACTTCGTTGTAAGTGCCCTCTTCCGGTTTGATTTCGCTGTTTGGTAAGTACCAGGGGCTGTCTTTAACAAACGCATTTGTCAGGCTGGGCGCACGAAATGCGGTGCCATGGTTAACCCGAAAGGTGACTATGTCTGAGGCTCTGAACCCTAAGTCTGTGGTATAGGTATTGGCACGGCCATGATGCTCGTAATCATCGCTTCGCACCACTGCATTGAGCAACCAACGCGTATTGTCATAAAATGCCGCAGCAAACACGGCCGTGTTGTCACGTTCCGCAATGGAGAACTGCGCACTCGATGACGACAAGTCTTCATTTAAGCGGCTCACACCGCCCATCAGTTGTAATGACGGCATGAGTTTATAGCGGGCGCGATACTCGATTTCATCCCGCTTAGTGCTATAAATATCTTCTGGCGGCGGCGTGCCACCGACTGGCAACACCGACAAAAACTGGGTATTTTCTTCTTGTGCCAGGCTGACAGACACCTCCTGGCTCAATAGATCCGATTGTTTCTGCCAGGCCAGCTTAGTGGTGTAATTATCAAATTTGTACGCATCATTGCCAAAGGCTGAGTCATAGTCTGCCTCACCTTCACTGCGCTGTGCATGCAGTGCAAGCTGACCATACTGCACCAGGTCATAGCCCAGTTTCACACCCATATTGGTGTTGTCGTAGGCATCACGATCATGCTCTTTGCCGCGTGGCTGGGCAGGATCTTTGGCAGTCACATCATAGCCATCTGTTGTTTCATAACCAAAGTGATAGTTGACGGTCAGCTTATCCGCTTCAAACTGACCAGCCAGCTGTGCACCACCATAGTTGCGACTGCCCGAGGTCAGTGCCAGCTGGTGGCCTTTTTGCTCACGGGTAATAATGTTGATCACCCCGGCCACCGCATCAGAGCCGTAAATGGCGGCACGCGCGCCCTTAAGCACTTCAATACGCTCAATGCTGTTGACTGGAATATTGGTGAACGAGACATCGCCCGAGTTGGCATCGCTGATCCGCACACCATCAACCAACACCAGGGTATATTTAGTCGCAGCCCCGCGCACAAACACACTGGCTTTCTGGCCATAGCCCCCGCTGCGCACCACGTCAATGCCGGCCAGGTTATTCAACAAGGTTGGCACGTCACGCACATTAGCTCGCTCTATTTCAGCTCGCTTAACCACCGCAACTGAAGTCAATGTATCGACACTAGCTTGCTCAAACTTGTTCGCCGTGATGGTAATATGTTCAATGTCTTGCGCAGACAGCACAGAGAAAGGTAACACAGCCAGCATTGCCGTGGTTAAAGCAGATTTTTTAAACATGAGATCCCCTGATCCACGCCCACCGCGTGAATTACAACTATTGAGTAGGCTTCAGGGCCGGTTTCCGGACTTACTAATTCCAACCAGACAGTTGCGATAAGCTCACCGTTGCGGGGGCAGCGCCGGACTAATGCCAGTTCCTGAGGCATGCACCAGCTTCCCGATTATTCAGATCTTACAGAGACTCCGGGCTCCCGATCTGACACCCTGAAAAGTTGGCGCTATTGTCGGGGATCTGAGGACAAAAAGCAATGGACGTCTAGCATGCTAAAGCCTATTGTTGACGCTCAGCATGCCAGATAAAAGAAGGGGTTAACCTCGCACAGTTTAATCGCGGAAGTTTTTGAACTGGAAAGGCTGGCCAAGCTCAGCGCCGCGGATCAACTGCATGGTTTCCTGCAGATCATCACGCTTCTTACCGGTCACACGCACCGTCTCGCCCTGAATAGACGCTTGCACCTTGATCTTGGAATCTTTAATAGCTTTAACGACTTTCTTCGCCATATCTTTGTCGATCCCTTGCTTCAGCATCACCTTACGTGACACATACTTACCTGATTTTTCAACATCTTTAAGCTCAAAGCTGGCAACGTCCAGACCACGCTTTGCGGCTTTGCCCACCAGCATGTCGAATAATTGCATCACTTGCTGCTCAGACTCACTCTTGAGCACAATCACCTCGTCTTTGAGCTCAAATGAGGCTTCTACGCCACGAAAGTCAAAACGTGTGCTCAGTTCACGATCGGCGTTATCAACGGTGTTTCTCGCCTCTGTCATATCAATTTCAGACACAATGTCAAAAGAAGGCATATCTAGCTCCTGGATAATGTTTTTTCGGATTATAGCAATCCAAAGGCTGCGGCGCGACACCCCCGGTTGCGAACGTTTTCGGTTCAGGATCAGAATGCCTGTGCTTCATCCTATTTTCAGATTTCAATGATATACTGGCGTTTTCAACCCTAATGATTTGGAAGTATTTGTGGCACGCCGACTTTATCAATGTCTGTTATTACTGTCTCTGGCCGTTTGTACCTTTTTGTTTGCTAAAGAGATCCAGACCAATCAAATTGTTAGGTTTGAACACGCCGACAAGGTCGCGCACTTTGGGGTGTTTTTCGTGCTGGCGTTTTTCTCTCATCATGCATTTAGGTTCAAGATCTGGTTTCATTTGGTATTACTGACGCTTTATGGTGCCGGCATAGAGTGGATGCAAGACTCCCTGCCTTATCGCCAGGCATCGTGGGGAGATTTTATTGCCGATCTCGCTGGTGCCGTCAGCTACTTTTTAGCCTATTGGGCTTATTGCAAAAAAACAGGTAAAGCTGATGCCTGAGCTGTTTATTGTTGGTAAAGGGGCAGTAGGCCTGTTACTTGCTCAGCGACTGGCAAACACACACCAGGTCACATTGATCACCCGAACGCCCACTGATGCGGTGTTTTTTCAAACCGCTCAGTGTCGCCAGCAACTGCCTGTAAAGTGTCTGACCTGGGAAGCGCTGGCACAACAACAAATAACCATTTCTCAGTGTATTGTTCCGGTTAAGTCTTATCAGCTTGCAGAGGCCTTTATCACGCTCAGGCCTCACTTGAGTGAGGATGCCAATGTCATTCTGAGCCATAACGGGATGCAAACCCTGACTCCCATCACCGATGCGCTATCTGAACATCAGGGACTGTTTTTCCTGTCCACCAGTATGGGAGGATGGAAACCCAACAGTACGACGGTTGAATTTACCGGTCCGGGTCAAAGCATGTTTGGTCCTTGTAACCTGATTGCACAACAGCGCGCGCAGGTACTGTTTAATCAACTTATTGACCCCGCACTGCCAAATGCGCATTTAGCGTACGACATTGCACTGTTGCGCTGGCAAAAGCTCTGCGTCAACCTGGCCATCAATCCGCTCAGTGCCCTCACCGGACTCAAAAATGGCCGCTTGCGGGCACCTTGCTACGCCACCCAAGTGTTGTCAGTGCTAAATGAAGCATGCAATGTCGCAAACCACGTTGGGGTGCCCCTTAAGCTCAGTGAGGAACTCGCGCGCGCCCACCAGGTGATGACCCTGACTGCCGAGAACTTTTCATCTATGGCTCAGGATGTCGCAAACCACCGACGCACCGAAATCAACGCCATGTGTGGGTATATTGTTGAGCTGGCACAGCAGCTGGGCGTACCTGCGCCTCACAATACCTTACTGCTTAATCAAGTTCAGTCACTTCACCCAACCAATAAGTAGTACCTCTTTCTATTTTGGTACGTAATTCATATTGTTTTTTCTGCTGTAAGCCACCTGAGCGGCCCACAAATACCTCTGACACATAAATTTCAAATTTTTCGATAATGATTTTTATTTAGATTAGCTGCAGTTTTGACAATAATCACCCTAAGGGATGCCTTGTAAAATTATGCAGCATTCGGCCTGGTGCTTTGCACAATGGATAAAATGGCATTATTGTCACGCCGCGTAACGTGCATGAATTATTCTTGGCCAAAGATGCGTATGAATAAAAAACAAGTAAACGGTTCGATAATAGATACGATTCCAGCCTTCGGCTCTGTTTTTAGCACAATGAACATGAAATAATTATTCTCATCGATTAGACATAAGTCTAGTCTTTCATCGCCTTCCAGAAATGAATAATCACCCAAATAAAATGCATAACTCATTTGTCCAATACTCTCTAGATCTACTCACTATGTGCAACTCATATGTTTATGAAAGGTTAAACCAAGGAAAACACGATATAAACCGTACTTAATATTGGGAAATTTTTTTGCTACCATGCCCGCGATTTCAACTGCCTAACTTTAATTAAGAAGGAATTAATATGAACGCAAAGGCTTGGTTGCCACTGTGCTGCGCTGTCATTTTGAGTGGCTGTAATAGCGTCTCTTCGCAAACTCCCGCGCAATCTCTTTCTGAGCAAACAGTTGCCGTTAATAAATCAGTCATATTTATTCATGGCGCACATTTGAAAGGCGCGGCCTGGTCTGCTGTCCAATCTCAGCTGTCTAAACAAGGGATCAGCAATTATGTGGTCGACTTGCCAGGGCGCAGCACCCACATTGACCCTAAGTCCATCACTCTGGATCATGCTGCGCAAAGCTTGTGTGATCAGTTACGCACATACCCGCAACCTCAATCGCTGGTTGTTCACAGTCAGGGCGGTGCGGTGGCGCATAAAGCCATGACATTGTGCCAGGATGTCAAAATCACTGACCTTGTTTATGTCAGTGCAGTTGCCCCTGTTGACGGTGCCAAACCATTTGCATTGCTCAATAAACAGGATGAAGAAAACTACTTTGCAGGCATCACCTATGAAGATGGCTGGTTGAAGATTTCGGATAAGTCAGCTTACCTGGCGTCGTTTACCGAAGCTCAGAAAAAAAGCCAGCAGCAGTTTGTGCTGGATAACTCAGTTGATGAGCCCGCCATCACAGGCGATGGCAAAGTCACCCTGAGCAAAGCCACATTAGCGCCCATCAACAAAGCGTATGTGTTTGCTACTCAGGACAAAATTATCTCTTTGCCATCACAGCAGAAAATTGCCGAATCTATCAATATTACGCACACCTACAGCCTCGACTCAGGCCACTTACCTATGGTGACCAAACCAATCGAGCTGGCTGAGGTAATTACTCAGGCCCTGCAACTTTAACTACGCAGACAAGGATTGAAAAGTATGCAAAAAGGTATTTCTAACTCAGTGCCGGATCCTATGGTCACACTGAACAGCGTTCGGGCATTGGCAAACAACAGCCTGGCAACACGCCCAACAGTGACCATTATTGGTGCCGGTGTGGCCGGACTTAGCGCCGCCTATGAGTTGCTCAGACTGGGCGCAAAGGTCACGCTGCTGGAAGCGGATCCCAGCCACATTGGCGGGCGCGTCAGAACATTGCGTGAATCTGACAAACTGTACGCAGAACTGGGCGCGATGCGGATCCCGACAGAGCATCACCTCACCCGCCATTACATCCGTGAAATGGGGCTCAAGATGCGCCATTTTGTACAGGAAAATGACAAAACCTTTGCCATGATCCGGGGCCAGAAAGTACCGCGTAATGAAGCCGGCTTTGAGCAATTGAAGCAGCACTTTGCTTTGACTGAAAGAGAGCAAAAAATGTCTGCCGATAATATGTGGGAAATCGCCATTACTGAGGTGCTGAATTCACTCAGCGGTGATGAACAGCGTGCACTTTACGATGGGACTTTACGCAGTGACAAGCTCAAAGCACTGGATGAAATGTCGCTAAAAGACGCTTTTATCGCCGCAGGCCTGAGCCTGGATGCACTGGAATACGTCAGCGCAATTTATGGCGTCTCAACTTTAATGCACACCTCGCTGAGCGAGCACCTCAGAGAAGAGCTTGAACGAGTCTGGTTTGATGGCTTCGACGAGGTGGTAGGTGGTACCGATCTGCTACCGCGTAAACTGTTCGAAAAGATCCAGCATAAAGTGCAGTTCAAAGCCGGTGCGCGCGTTGTTGCCATCGACAGCCAGGCTAACGGCGTTGCAGTGACTTACCAGCTCAGAGATCGATCCAGGCACACCCTGCGCTCAGACTTTGCGATTTGTACATTGCCATTCGGGGTGCTCGGTAAAATTGACTTCAACCAGTCTATTAACCCCGGTAAGTCCCGCGCTTTTGCCCAGGTCAATTATGACTCAGCAACCAAAGTGCTGGTTCGGACAAAAAACCGCTTCTGGGAGCTGAACGAAGGCATTTACGGCGGCAGTACCATTTATGATGTGGGCCTGGGCCACACCTGGTTTCCTGCTGATAACGCCAGCAACAAAGATCCTCAGGTATCACGTTCACCCAGTTACCTGCTGGCCTCTTACACCTGGGGTCAACATGCGCGCCGGGTGGATACGCTGAACAACTTCGAGCTCAAAGAGTTTATCTTCACCGAACTGAAAAAAGTGCACCCCTATATTGAACGCGACGATATTGTCAGTGTGCTGCGCTGGAGCTGGACTAACCATACCCACTCAGCGGGCGCCTACGCCTTTTTTAACCCCAGAGATCATCAGGACTTTTACGCTCTGATGACCCAGCCCGAGCAGCGTCTGTGCTTTGCCGGGGAACATTGCTCTATGTACCACTCATGGATCCAGGGCGCGCTGATCTCGGCGCTGGAAGCCGTTCAGTACATAAGTGAAAAAGCATAACTAGATAAGGAAAGAAGATGTCTTACACTGTTGCTGAGTTTATTACGCTCAGATTAAAGCAACTTGGTTGTTATCACGTATTCGGGGTGCCGGGCACCTCATGCTCGGATTTTATCGACAGCCTGGTGGCCGATCCGGATATGCAGTTTGTTAATACCGTCAACGAGCTGGAAGCCGGTTATGCTGCCGATGGTTATGGCAGACAGGGCGCAATTGGTGCGGTGTCGGTCGCCTATGGGGTTGGTACGCTCAGCATGGCCAATGGTATTGCCAGTGCCCTGACCGAGCGCGTTCCCTTAGCCGTGATCAATGGCGGTCCCACCGACAAGGACTTACGCCTGGAAGCCGAGTATGACGTGCTTTTCTCTCACTCCACAGGCTTTGGCAAAACCGATCTCAAGGTCTTTCGTAAGCTCACTTTGGGCGCGGCCGAGATCCGTACTCTCGAAGGCGCAGCAGATCGTATTGACCGCTTGCTGATCATGGCGATGGAGCGCTCTGGCCCGGTTTACATCGAGATCCCCCAGGATCTGTGGAAACAACCTATAGGTCACTTCTCACCTAACCTGGCTTACAGCCCGAAACGCTTTAAACGTGGCGCACGGGCATTCACCAATGCAGTCGCTGATAAACTTGCCCAGGCCAGTAATCCAGTGGTCTTGCTCGGTGCCGAGTTGGTGCGCTTTGGTCTGATTGATGAGGCACTGCGTTTTGTCGAAGCACAAAACTTGCCCTTCTACACCACGTTACTCTCTAAATCTCTGATCAGTGAATCTCACCCATTATTCTGTGGTGTCTATGACAGTGACTTGGCCCCCTCTACCGTAACTCAGGGCGTTGAATCGTCGGATTGCGTCATCGCATTGGGCTGCTTGTTTGGTATAGATCATCGCTATATGGTCACTAAGTTGGGCGACAAGCTACTCCGCGTGGCCTTTAATAAAGCCATGATAGGGACTGAAGTACTGCCCAAATTGTCGCTGGGTGCCTCTTTGGAATCACTCAATCAGCTGCCTGAATTGAGCCGCACAGATCGCCAGATCCCCACCGTCGCCGGACAAACTTATCAGGATCGCCGCGCGCAGTGGCAGTCCAAGCTAGGTGATAGCCCTTACAGCGGCACTCTGGGCCACGATGGGATCTTTGCCGCCATTGGGGATTTCCTGATGGATCAAAACGACCCGTATTACATCAGCCTGGATACCTGTTTGGCCAGCTTCCCCGGTGCCGATATTCCCGTGCTGGACACTCAATGCTTCCTGGCAAACCCAATCTGGCTGTCAATCGGCCAGGGTACACCGGCGGCGATCGGTGCCTATTATGCAACTGGCAAACGACCACTGATAGTCACCGGAGATGGCGGCTTCCAGATGGTTTCGCAGGCATTCTCCTCATTCGTGCAGAACCAAATACCTGGCATCATAGTGATCATAGACAACGGCTCGTATGCCATCGAACAGTTCCTGATCGACGGCACTTTCTTTACCGAGCCAGACAAAGCGCCACTGGACTACGTGATGCTTAACGGCTGGAAATACGAAAATATGCCGCACGTATATAACGGCGGGATTGGCCTTAGGGTGACCAGCTATGAGGACTTACTGGGCGCGTTGCGTCATGCCCATGCCCGTCCTGATCAGCCTTGCGTGATCGCAGCCCAGATCCCAATGAAAGATCTGCCGGCTGAAAACCGCGCTTTCCTGGGTATTTAATACCAATTTGCTTAATTAAGTGTTCTATTTTGAGGCGAGAAAATATGTTCGATAACCAGGCAAAAATTTTGATATTTAGTTGTTCTAAATAAAAAATTTTTAACACAGTTAGCGTCATATTTGCTCCGTCAAATTGAACAGGTATTAAGTGAAATTGGTATAAGTCACTTAGTTCGTTAATTATCTCGTTATTTAATCGTTTTAAGAGGCGTTTACGCCTCTTCAGCACAAGGGTATAAGGATGACATTGTCGCGGCGTACGTTTTTAAAAAGCAGTTTCGCACTTGCAGGACTCACCGGCTGTCAGGTTGCAGCCTCTCCGCTGGTCAGAGCTTTGTTAAATCAGGAGAACAGCTATCATGCGCTCTACCTGAATAAAAACCGTCTGACTGAATTACTGCCACTACTGGCTCAGCAATTACACCTGTATCAGGATGCCGAGATCCACACCCAGGCTATCCAGTGTATTGCGCAGCTGGACAGTGAGCACGCCATCTACACGCGTCTCAACGAGTTGCTGACGCAAGACTCTATGAACCTGGGCCTGATCAATATGCACCGCTATCAGGATCGCCAGATGCAGTGTCTTGAGTCTTTGCAGGATCTCGTCTCCACCTCGCCGGTGGATGGTTATATCAGCTTTGGCTTACCCAACAGCAGTTTTGATCCTATCGCTCAGCTGACTCAGGTGAGCGGCACTAAGCTGACCGTCACCCGGACTATGCCAGCGGCTCATAGTCCGATTGCGCGTTCAGATATGATCAGCATCGCCACCACAACCGAAGTAGAGCAGCAAGCGTTGACGCTGGCGGATGACACGCACTTACAACTGGCAGCCATCTATGATGGCCCACATTGCTATAGTAAACCGGTGTTCACTCAGATGATGTCTGGACTGAGCCAGAAAATGCGCGCCGGCGGTCACCTTGCAATGCGCCTTTATGACGTGCAACAGCCGCTGCAACAGCATTTTGCTGCGGTGCTCAATGACTGGGCCAATCTATTTGAAGGGCAATCCTGGCAGCAAGCGGCTGCGCAGCGTGCACGCCTCTCCCCGGCCACAAGTTGGCACAGGGAGCTCGCTCAGTATGGCTTTAAGCTGGTCGATATGCATGCGCTGACATCGCATCAGACACTTCCTGAATACCTGGCTCTTTATCAAAAGGTTTCTTAATCTATGAAAACTCAGCAACATACCTCACTGTCCAGGCGTTCCTTTTTGAAGGGCACCGGGTTAGGACTGGGCGCACTGGCAACCAGCGCACCAACTTTTGCCTGGCAAAACACCATTGATGTACATCAGGGCGTAGTTGCCACCGCCACACTGAAAAATGCCGGCTTGCAGGAGCAAGAACAATTGCACGCTCAGTACACGACTCTGGCAGACACACTGGATTTAGCTTTCCGTGCGGATCAGCAGGTGTTAATTGTACTGGGTGTGGTCACTAACAAGCCGTTTCCCTATAGCGTGGATAGCAAGCTGCTATATGCCAGCCTCAAGCACCTGCTCGCGCAGGGGATAAACGCTCAGCAGATCACCATCGCATATAACAGTGAACACGACCTGGCTCAGACCTCTTCACTGATGGTGTCAGCAAGCAAGGCGTTGGGCAAGGAGTTCGCACCGGCCCGATTTATCAATACCCGTCATACTCAACAATGGGAGACATTGGCCCTGCCACGCGCATTACCCAATGTGCGGGTGCTTGCGGGTGCCAAACGTGCCGATCACCTCATTTATCTGGGACAGTTAACCGATCAGCATGGTCAGCCCGTTGCACCAGAACGTGCCATAGCCCAGACGCTGCTGGCGGCCGATGATCTGGTTCATTATACAGAGCAACTGGATGAGCTTACCAAAATATCTGCGCTCAACCAGGCGGTGTTTGCCAAGGTCAGGTTACTGGCAAACAATGCTACCCGCTTTATCGCGGCCACGGATGCACTAAGCACAGAGGAAAAGTGTGTGCACCCGGGGATCCTCAATATCTCTAACGATATGGCAAGTCAGGCTACCTTTGCCCGTCATTATCTTAGTGCACTTCAAAATGAGACCAAGGTAACAGCGCGTCATGCCCAGTCTTTGGTCTGGATGCAGCATGGCAGCAGTCGCGATCCTCTGACTACCCGACTGGTGGAGTCTGCCCTGAGCCGCTCAGGCGTTGCGTTGAAAAAGGTCACGCTGGGGTAAGGTAATGTGTGGCTGAGCAGAGTTGCTCAGCCACAGTGCAGCAGTTAGCGCTATGGACGGTATACTCTGACGTTTGCAAAGCCATTTTCGTGCAGGATCAAGGCCTGTAACTGGCTCATCACGCCCTTATTGCAGTACAGGTAGTAGTCTTTGTCCTGAGGCAGGTCACCGAACTTAGTGGCCAGGCGGAAAAACGGCAAATGGATCACTTCAATCCCATCGAGCTCAAGCGGCTCGGCATCTTCCTCTTCCGGGGAGCGAATATCCACCACCACAGCGCCTGCTGGCAGGTCGCTGACATTTTCTGCTTCTTTGACTTCTTCTTTCGCTTCGGCCTCAATCTCGCGGATGTCTTTCACAACGGCATTTTCCACCACAGTGTCCAGCACATCAAAGTCAAACTTACTTTCTTCCGCTTCGATTTTTTCCAGCTTAGCTTTAACCGTCGGCTTTTTCGAAATCACACCGCAGTATTCCGGCATCGACTCTGCCATTTCACACGTGCCTATCTGGCGTGCGATGCGAATGATCTCTTCTTTATCGTATTGGATCAGAGGACGTAAGATCAGTGTCTCGGTGACACGGTCAATTACGTTGAGATTTGCCAGCGTCTGGCTGGATACCTGGCCAATACACTCACCAGTTACCAAAGCCTGAATGCCAAAACGCTCAGCGACTGCGGAACCTGCGCGCATCATCATCCGTTTAAGCACAACGCCCATCTGGCTGCTTTCGATGTTTTCGAGGATCTCGGCGACCACTGGCTCGAAGTCGACCGTGATAAAGCGCACCTTATGGGTTGAACTATATTGCTTCCACAAATAGTGGCTGACCTGTTTAACCCCAATCTCGTGGGCTGCACCACCCAGATTGAAAAACAGGAAGTGGGTTCTCGCCCCTTTGCGGATCATTTGATAGCTGGCCACGCCCGAATCAAAGCCACCCGACATCAAAGACAGTACATCTTCTTGTGTTGGCAGAGGGAAGCCACCCATACCCAGGTGTTTAGTGGTTACGATATAAGCACGGTCGCCTTTTACCTCAATTTTAACCGTCACATCGGGCTTGCGTAGCTGCACCCGCGCTCCCGGTACGTTCTGATTCAGACCACCGCCGACATACCTTTCTACATCACTGGAGGTAAAATCATGATCGCCCTGACGCTTAACGCGTACACAGAAAGTTTTGTTTTCAATTTGCGGCCCCACCAGCGGCAGGGCTTTTTGATAAATGTCGTCCAGGGTTTCAAATGTCGTTTCCTGTACTTCCAGAAACTGAACAATACCCGGAATACGGCCCAGACCACTGATAAACGCGTTGCGGATCTTAGGATCTTCGCTTTGCGTCACCACAGTGATGTTGTCCCAGTTATTTTTTACCGTCACTTTTTCATCAAAGCGGCTGAGCACCAGTTTAATGTTTCGCTCGAGTACCATAGTAAAGCGTTTGCGAACCGATTTACTTTTGATCACGATTTCAGGGTGCAGTTTGACGATAAATTTAAACATAGAAGTCACTCTTGGTTTGGACATGAATGCGCAATTGGCGCGCCGACAACGGGCGCGCGATTATAGCAGACTTATTAAAGACTAGGAAATATACAGAGGATAACCAGCTTTTTCTGGTCTGTGAGGTCAGGCGATACTGGGCAATGCGGCGTCTGCCATCGCCTGATAGTGTTGCTGTAGTTGTTCAATTTTATCCCGGCTGAGTGCGGTGCCATAGGGTTTAAACAAAACTAAAACCTTTACAATGCCATTGTAGATGTCTTGCTGCTCCAACACTCCGGTCATTCTGCGCGCTTTCACATACGGGGTCCAAAAGCTCACCACCAATTTCAGCATATGCGCCAGTTCTTTAGCGTCTTCATTACTAATCGCAATCACTTCAGCCTCACGCAATCCGATAACAACGGCCATGACCTGCTCAAACAAACGTGCCTGAAACGCAATGTAGTCTTTTTTAAGGGCATCATCGCGGGCCAAAATATCATTCAGGTTGTCATAGAAGAAATGGTAACGCCACATCAATTCAAACAATGAATCGAGATATTGAGTCAGCTGTTCAACCGGCTCATCGTGGGCGCCCAACGGCTTGAAATGCGTACTTAAGTGCTCGCTGTACTGAGCAAAGATATTGCGGATAATGTCTTCTTTATTTTTAAAGTGGTAATACAGGTTACCTGGGCTGATCCCCATGTTGGAAGCAATGTGATTGGTGGTGATTGTCCGCTCGCCATGTAAGTTAAACAAGGCAATGCTGGTACGAATAATTTTTTCCTTGGTGTTCATATTCGGTTCTCTGATAACACGTAATTAATGGGGCAAGATTGACCTTTCGGTTATAACGCACAGTGAAAATAGCACTAAATAGGAATAACATTAAATTTTCATTTTGAAATCAGACCAGTGATATTGTGCCGCAAGCTTGATAATATAAGGCAAATTTGAATTGTTATGATCTCAACATGCAAGTAACCGCTTTATATCCGGGCACCTTTGACCCGCTCACCAACGGGCATGCCGACTTAATCAAACGCGCGGCCAAAATGTTTGATACTGTCATTTTAGCCATCGCACACAACCCCAACAAGAAACCTTGTTTTACTTTGGAAGAACGTGTTGCCTTGGCCAAAGAGGTCCTGGCGGCACATAGCAATGTTAAAGTGATTGGCTTCACCGGACTGTTGGTCGATTTGGCCAAACAACAGCAAGCCAATGTGCTGATCCGCGGGATCCGAGCGGTTTCCGATTTTGATTATGAATTCCAGCTGGCCAATATGAATCGCCGCCTGTTTCCAGAGCTGGAAAGTGTCTTTCTGACTCCATCCGAGAAGAACTCTTTCATTTCTTCGACTCTGGTCAAAGAAGTGGCGCTGCATCACGGTGATGTCAGTGAGTTTGTCAGTCCATTAGTCGCCAAAGCCCTTGAGGAAAAGTTACACGGATGAAAAGCCAATTTTTAATGCTCAGCAGCCTGGCGCTGGCGTCAGCGCAAGCCTTTGCCTCGCCCTGGATTGAGGCGCAGCAAAGCCATCTAAAACACTCCATTGACTTGCTGGTCAGTGCCGGCATTATCCAGCGCCCGGTCAATCAGTACCCACTGATGTGGAATGGCTTGGTAACCGACCTGGCCAACGTAGACTCCAGCGCACTCCCCGACGATGTGCAGTTTGCCCTGCTACATGTCAAACATGCACTTAACCAAGCTAAGCAGGACACCCACTCTGGCATAAAAGCGCACTATAGTGATGAGCAAACTATGCCAGCGGGCTTTGGCCAGCAAACCCGATCCCGCAGTGGTATCAGCAGTTATGGACAGATCACAGGCAGCAATGTCAGTGCCCGTGTACAGGTTAACTATGCGGATGACCCGCAGGATGGCAAACATGTCAATCATCATGGCAGCCACCTTGCTGTGTTGTTGGGTGATTGGGCATTCAGTGCGGAGCGACTGGATTACTGGTGGGGTCCGGGCAATGAAAACGCACTCATGCTCTCCAACAATGCCGCCCCGATGAAAGCGCTGCGCATCAGTCGAGCCAATACCAATTACAGCGGCCCCAGCTTTTTGTCTTTTGTCGGCCCCTGGCAAATTACCGCCATCGCGGCAAAGCAACGCCCATTATTAGATGTCGACAATGAAAAAGACTTCTGGGGAGTCAGAGTCTCGGCCTCTCCTGTCGCAGGTCTGGAACTGGCCTATGCCACCACTGCCAGTGATTTTGTGTACCACACAGATGTACTGGATGAGACCCGAGAACAGCAACGCCTCAGCAGCATTGATTTCAAGTACGCCTCACGCATTGCAGGTATCCCCCTTGCCATTTATGGTGAGCTCAGTGGGGAAAACGACCAGGGCGTATTGCCAGAAAACAGCAATGTCACGTTTGGCGCAGAAGCTTTCTGGGGCACAGTGGAGTATCGCATTAAGTCGTATCTTGAATACAGTGACACCGAAACCGATTGTCAGGCACAGCAGGCCAGTTTCCAGTGCCACTTTGCGACCACAGGTAAAGGCGCAGACTACCTGGAGCGAGGACGCTGGCTGGGTGCTCATATGGGCCCACAAGCAAAGTCGCTAAGCTTAGGCACCAACTACTATGGAATGGGTGGTTACGGGGGGTATGCCAAATTAAAACGACTGGAGTTTAACACCCTGGATATTGACCGGGATTTACTGCAGGTGGGTTATCAGCAGGGCTTGTTTAACGGCTTGCTGAAGCTGGATCTGGCATACTGGCGCGATAAAGGCGCGACCGACTCAATTAACGAAACATCCGCCTCTGTGAGCTGGGAATACCGCTTCTAAATAAGCTAAAGCGCCTTTGTTGGCGCTTTAGCTTATTACTGTAGGTTTCAGGCCACAAACTGGCAGGGAATACGTGCAGGCTCAGCAGCCTGCAACATAAACTCCATCGCCACTTCATCACAGTTGTTTTTACGCAGGCACAATTCGCAGTCTTTCATGACTTTTTCAGGAAGGCTGTCTTTGCTGCACCCATTAAAGCCTTGCTTATCGAAAAAGCCGGGCACCCGGGTCAGCACGATCACCCGCTTTAACGCCAGTCGCCTGGCTTTATCCAGCAAGTGCGACACCAATAATTGCCCCTGTCCTTTCACCTTAACAGCCGGGTCGACACCCAGTGAGCGGATCTCGGCAAGGCCTGTGTCATAAATATACAGCGACGCGCAGCCGGTGACCTTGCCATCGACCTCAGTCACGGCAAACTCATTGATACTGTGGATCATATCGCTTTTGGCTCGCGGCAGGTTTTCACCTACCTTAGCCCAATACTGGATCAACCCTGCGATGGCTTCAACATCGTTTAAAGTGGCGTCACGTACCGTGATTTGCTGTTTTTTTTTCGCCGCACCAATGGCAGCTGACACCTGCGCCATTGAAGTACCGCCTTTTGCACTGCGCGCAGCAATGCAGGCATCCAGTTGTAATACCGGGTAAACATCTTGCTCTATCTGTGCACAGACCGACTGAAATTGCACCAGGCTGAGATCTTCCAGATTTTTTTGCTCACTCAGTGCCAGCTGTACCAGCTGACCAACAATATGATGCCCTTCACGGAACGGGATCCCTTTGGCAACCAGGTAGTCCGCCAGCTCAGTGGCATTGGCGTGTCCGCCCTGCGCTGCCTGCTTGGTTTTATCGCCATTGACTTTGACACTTTCTATGCAGGACTGAGCCATATGCAACGCGGCGAGCCAGGTTGGCATAGCGTCAAATACGCCCTCTTTGTCTTCCTGCATATCTTTATTGTAGGCCAGTGGTAGTGCTTTTAATGTCATCATCATGGCACTGAAAGCACCAAATACCCGCCCTGTTTTGCCCCGGATCAGCTCCAGCGCATCGGGGTTTTTCTTTTGTGGCATTAAAGACGATCCGGATGTGACGTTGTCGCCCAGCTCAATAAAGCCTGCTTCTCCGGAGTTATAAAAAATCATGTCCTCGGCAAGGCGCGACAGATGCAACATAGAAATAGAGGCGCAGCTCAGTAATTCCAGCACAAAATCCCGGTCCGACACCGCGTCCAGGCTATTGCGGGTGGCGCAGCGAAAGTTCAATTCTGCTGCCAACTGCTCCCGGTCGATATCGTAGGCAGTGCCCGCCAGCGCGCCGCTGCCAAGCGGGCATTCATTCAAGCGTGTCACGGCATCCTGCAAGCGAGAGGTATCGCGTTCCAGCATTTCCACATAGGCCATGCACCAGTGGCTGAACAACACAGGCTGTGCCCGTTGCAGGTGGGTGTAACCCGGTAAAATGGTGCCCAGTTCATGCTCTGCCAGCGCAACAAACGCCGCTTTAAGCGCCCCGAGTGCTTCGAGCACAGTGCCTGCCGTGTCGCGACACCACAAGCGAAAATCGGTGGCCACCTGATCGTTGCGGCTGCGCCCGGTATGGAGCTTTTTGCCCAGGTCGCCTACTTTGTCGATCAGTCGTGCTTCCACATAGGAGTGAATATCTTCATACCCTGCCGTCGCAATGGCGTGCGGATCAGCACTGGCCTCGTCCAGTAACGCCTGCAAAGCCGCCACCAGCTCGGCATGTTCATCAGCGCTCAGGACCTGCACCTGTTTGAGCGCGCCTGCCCAGGCTATCGAGCCAACAATATCCTGCTCAGCCAGCTGATAGTCAAACGGCAAGGAATCATTAAATTGTTTAAAGGCCGCATCCGGCCCAGACGAAAAGCGTCCACCCCACAGTGCCATGTTACTTTACTCCTCTGATCACCGTTATTTAACCGACTTTTGCTTGTTCAATGCCGCAATGCGACTGGACAAGGAGAACAAGCGGATAAAGCCTTCGGCATGAGACTGGTCGTACACCTCGTCCTCACCGAAAGTCGCAAACGCTTCGCTATATAAGCTGTTCACCGAGCGCTTTTGTACCGCGCTGACCTGACCTTTATACAGTTTCAGCACCACCTCACCGCTGGCCACCTGCGCCAGAGACTGAGCAGCCGCCAGCAGCGAATCTTTTAACGGGGTAAACCAGCGACCGTCGTACACCAGATGTGCAAACTCATTGGCCACGGTTTCTTTCCATTTACGGCTGGCCTTGTCCAGCACCAGCTCATCAATGGCCTGAAGGGCTGCCACCATCACAGTTCCCCCCGGGGTTTCGTAACAGCCGCGCGACTTCATCCCCACCAAACGGTTTTCAACGATATCAATGCGCCCCACACCATGTTTAGCGGCAATCTCGTTCAGCGTCAGCAGACAGTGATAAGGACTGAGGTTTTGACCATTCACAGCCACCACCTGACCGGCCTCAATCTGTACACTGACCAGTTCAGCCTCATCGGGCGCCTGCTCGGGCGAAGCCGTCCAGGTCCAGACCTGCTCGCTGGGCTGATTCCAGGGGTCTTCCAGCTCGCCGCCTTCATGAGAAATATGCCAGGCATTGGCATCACGGCTGTAGATTTTGGTAGCAGAGGCGGCACAAGGAATGTTGCGCTCGGCCAGATAATCCAGCAAGGATTCCCGGCTCGACAGCGACCACTCCCGCCATGGCGCGATGACCTCAAGGTCTGGCGCAAGCGCGGCAAAGCAAGACTCGAAACGCACCTGATCATTCCCTTTGCCGGTACAGCCATGGGATAGCGCATCCGCGCCTACTTTGCGCGCTATCTCAACCTGCGCTTTGGCAATAATTGGCCGCGCCATGGAAGTTCCCAGCAGGTAAGTGCCTTCGTAGATCGCGCCACTTTGCAAGGTTGGATAGATGTAATCACTCACCAGTTCGGCCTTTAAGTCGACGATATGACATTCACTGGCACCGGACGCCAGGGCTTTTTCTTCGACACCCTGAAGCTCTTCATCCCCCTGGCCGACATCGGCAACAAAGGCGACCACTTCACAGCCGTAGTTTTCTTTTAGCCAGGGCACAATGGCCGACGTATCCAGACCACCTGAGTAAGCCAGAACAACTTTTTTAATCTTTTTCATGATGTTTACCTTAATACTTAAATCTTGTTGGCTCAGACGATTTGTTTATTCATAAGCGCCAGTAACAGGGCGTTTTGCGCATGCATGCGGTTTTCTGCCTGTTGCAATACTCGCGCTTTAGGACCATCCATCACCTGAGAGGTGATCTCATAGCCACGGTGCGCAGGCTGGCAATGCAGCACTGTGCTGGCCCCAGTTTGTTCGAGTAATGCCTGATTGAGCTGGTAGGGCATAAAGGTGGTTTTTGCCTGCTCCAGTGACGTATCACTGCCCATTGACACCCAGGTATCTGTGTACAGGGCGTTGGCACCGACTGCGGCTTCAATGCGGTCGCTGATCAGCACAGACGCCCCATTAACCGCCGCGATTTGCTCCGCCTGCTTAACGATTTGTGCATCGGGCGAATGGCCTTTCGGGCATACAGCCACAAAATCGGCCCCCAGTGTTGCCGCCAGCAGCAATAAAGACTGACAGACATTGTTGCCCTCACCCAGATACGCCAATTTGATCTGGCTGACGTCGCCAAACACCTCCTGCAGGGTCAGAAAATCGGCCAGCGCCTGACAGGGGTGGTACAAGTCACACAAGCTGTTCACCACCGGAATTGATGAGTGCTCAGCCAGCACCTCCAGGGTATGGTGAGAAGAAACCCGCGCCACCAGTGCATCGGCCCAGGTGGCAATATTGAGCGCAAAATCCTTTACAGATTCACGGCTGCCCATGGCGCCGTTTTGTTGGTCCAGATAGACCGCATGACCACCCAGTTTGTTAATCCCAATATCAAACGACAAACGGGTTCTGAGGCTGGGTTTTTCAAATAGCGTGACCACAGACTTGCCCGCCAGTGCGTGGGCAAATTCCTGCGGCTGTTGTTTCATATCGCTTGCCAGGGCAAGCAGCTTAAGTGCCTGGCTTTTATCAAATTCCAGACCAGTTATAAAATGACTCGACATAAAGCTTCCTAAGGTAAAATTTGCGTTCCGACGTGCTGCCCCTCCAGCAGGGCAAGCAAGTTATCTGGCTTTTGCCAGCTCGAGATATACACCCCGCGTCGTAAATGTCGGGCAGCGTGAAGACTGGTCTTAACTTTGACCTCCATCCCGCCCACAATCACCTTTTGTGCTATCAGTTGTTCTATCTGGTCGCTATTTAATTGCGCCAGCGGCTGACCTGCGCCATCTAATACCGCCTCGACATCGGTCATAAAAATCAGTTCAGCGCCCAGCTGATGTGCCAGTGCTGCGGCTGCTTCGTCGGCATTGACGTTAAACAATGCGCCATCAGCGCCTATGCCAATTGAGCTGACCAATGGGATCCGCCCGGCTGCCAGCAGCTCGGGTAGCAAACTGTCGCCCTGCGGCTCACAGGTGCCCACCTGCCCCAGTGCTTTGAGTTTTTGCGTGGTCATCAGGCCCGCTTCATACAAGCTGAGCCCAACCGGCCTTAACCCCGCCGTAATAGCCTGGGCCATGAGTTGTTTGTTGGCACACCCGGCCAGTGCGCCGACAATATAAGGCATTTGCTCTTTAGGGCTGATCCGCAACCCCTGGTGTTTAGCTGTGGCAAACCCGGCGTCATTAAGCCAGCTATCCACGAGCGCGCCACCGCCATGCACCACCACAAAACGGTGCGTTTGGTCTTGCTGTGCACGCGTATTCAGTGCGCTGAATAAGTCATGGGCAGCCTGCTCTGAATTAAGCACCGCCCCACCGAGCTTGATCACCCAGGTTTTTATATCTGTCATAAGTTACCCCATCAACCCTTGTTCATGCGGATACTGACTGGCCAGATTCATACACTGCAGCGCCTGCCCTGCCGCCCCTTTGAGTAAATTATCTATCGCCACTGTGACAATCAGTTGCTGCCCCTGCTGCTGCCAGCCAATATCGACAAAGGCGCGATTTGCCACCCCTTTGATTGACGGCATGCAGGCCCCTTTGAGACGGATCAGCGGTTCGTCTGCCAGCACCTGATAGGCCTCTGCAATCTGATGCTCTGAGACACCCGGTTTGAGTGAGACATAAATGGTTTCCAGAATACCCCGCGGGAAATTACCCAGATGTGGCGTAAACAACACAGGATGCGCGAGATAGCGTTCAATTTCCGGGGTATGGCGATGGTTAAACAGCCCATAAGGCGCCAGAGACACTTCGCAAAAGTGGGTGTTCAGGCTGGCTTTGCGGCCCGCACCGGTGACACCCGAGACGGCATTGATAATAATGGTGCTGTCACTAAGTAAGTCGGCCTGTTTTAGCGGCTTAAGCGCATTTAGCGCAGCAGTTGGATAGCACCCGGGCACTGCCACCAGCTGAGCTTCGCTCAGGGAATCGCCATACCACTCGACCAGGCCATACTGCGCCTTGTCGAGCCACTGCGAGTAAGGGTGGCTAAAGCCATAGTATTGTTCGTAATCTGCGCTGTTTTTAAGCCGATAGGCCCCGGACAAGTCGAAAACTTTTTTGCCCATGTTCAGAAAGGTTTGGGCCAGCTCAACGCTTACCTTATGGTCGGTACAAAGGCAGACATAGTCGACATCGCTGTCGGCTATGTCTGCAAACGCCTCATTCGTCAAAGGAAGCAGGGAGACATCAAGTAAACCTGTATGTTCAGGATATAACTCGCTCAGACACTTCCCTTTATCCAGGCTGTGCTCTGACACATAACAGCCACTGAGATTCAAACCCGGGTGGCGGGCCACTAAACTGGCCAGCTCTGCGCCGCTATATCCGCTGGCGCCAACAATTGCTACGTTAAACATCGATAACTCTTTAAACTAAAGTGAACACAAAGACCTTATATTTGCTATTGATGAGCTTATCGTCGCATTGTTGCACCCTCTATATTTATGCTAAAAAAATGAATTGATATTCACCTTACATACATATAGATTTTTATGCAACAGGTTTGAATAAATATTTTCAGGATAAACACCATGTCTCTACCCGACTTTAAAACCATGTACCGCGAACTGATAGCCCGCCCTTCTGTCAGCGCACTCGACGCCAGCCTCAATCAAAGCAACCGGGCGGTCATTGAACTGCTTGCGCAGTGGTGTGAGCAGCTGGGCTTTAGTACCGAAATCACCGAGCTGCATGCCGCGCCGGGCAAGTTCAACTTACTCGCCAGACGGTGCCCACCAGGCGTGGCAGAGCACAGCGGCGGCCTGATGCTGGCCGGACACACAGACACCGTGCCCTTTGATGACAGCCGCTGGAACTTTGACCCCTTTACCCTCAGCGAACGAGACAACCGCTTATATGGCTTAGGAAGTATTGATATGAAAGGTTTTTTTGCTTTTGTGTTGCAAGCACTGGAGGAGCTGAAAGATCTTAAGCAGAGCGCGCCAATCATGATCCTGGCCACCGCAGATGAAGAGATTACCATGGCCGGTGCACAGGAAATTGCACGCCACAGTAACCTCAAGCCAGAGCGCTGTATCATAGGTGAGCCCACCGATATGGTGCCGGTTTATACCCACAAAGGGCATATGTCTTCGGCGATTCGGGTAACAGGGCGCTCCGGGCACAGCTCCGATCCGGATCGCGGCCTAAATGCCATCGAGATAATGCAGCAGGTGATTACTAATCTGTTACAGTTAAAAGAAGATTTAAAGAATAAATATTCACTTGATGATTTTGCAATTCCGTACCCGACCTTGAATTTAGGTCATATTCACGGCGGCGATAACGCCAACCGAATTTGTGGCTGCTGCGAGCTACATATTGACCTGCGACCCCTGCCAGGACTCAGCATTGCAGAGCTACAGGCCTTGTTACTGCAGGCCGTTGCCCCGATCAATACGCGTTATCCCAACAGTGTGTCAGTGATTGACTTACATGACCCCATTCCCGCTTTTCATGGCACTCGGGATTGCGCACTGGTTGCTTTAGCTGAAAAAATTTCAGGTCAGCAGGCCGTGGCCGTAAATTATTGTACGGAAGCGCCCTTTTTACAGCAGCTTGGTTGCGAAACGATTGTGATGGGACCAGGCTCAATTGCCCAGGCACACCAGCCCGATGAATATTTGGCGATGGAAAAAATCAAACCCAGTCAGCAGATCCTCACGGAGCTTATCAAGCAGCAGTGCTTTGTGTAATAGCGTGTAATTTGCACAAACAACAACCAGCCACTATACCTGATCAGATGTAATACATGAGCGGTAAAAGCCTGCCCGAGCGCGCCCCGTCAAGCGCGTTTAAGCTCGCTTTTATCGTGATTGATGTGCCCAACAGGCACATCAGGGCCGTTCGGGCCATCGATTGTCAGCATGGATGCCGCAGTATCGCTCTACTGACAAGGAAGGGGCAAAAAATGTGCAAACTACTTTCTCAAATCTGTTGCCATGGTATCCGCAGTACCATGCGCCGTTACTTGCCCGGTAAACAACCGACTATCCGCCGTGTTTCTTACCTTCCGCTGATGTGTGCCGCTCGCCGATTTTTCTCATCACTTTATCAGGGGCAAACTTATGTACAGACTGACCGATTTTTATCGCCTCAGTGCCACATTGACCGGCTACGACGAGGTCGAATTACAGGGCACAGGCGTGGGTCCCACTTACTGCAAAACACTCAGCCAATGGGTGCGTCAGGACGTGATACAGGAACTTTATCACCGGGCTGAGGAGATTGGTGCGCTTGAGTGTGAATCTAATCAGGCACAATTTTACGAGCGTATCTGGAACTGCGCCAAACTTGGTCCGGTTGCCAGAAACATCATCAAGATGTGGTATCTCTCCATCTGGTATCAGCTGCCTGCCGACTGGAATGCCCTGTATGGGGTTGACGATTTCAGTGCGGATAAACAGCCCGTTGAAGACTATGTGATCTCCAGCAATGCCTATATTCAGGGCCTGGTGTGGAATGCCCTGGGTAGTCACCCCATGGGAGCAAAACAACCTGGGTACGGCACCTGGGCCTTCCCCGGCCAATCAGTCAAACCTCTCAACCTGGATTAGGACAGCAACATGACACATCATCATAAAGAATACGACGTGGTCATCGTCGGGGCCGGTATTGCAGGCGCTATTATGGCCAAACAACTGGGTGAGCAAGGCAAACAAGTGCTGATCCTGGAAGCTGGCACGGGCACCGATGGACGTTTCTTCGATCAGGGCAAAGAAAAGGGCTACCAGTCGTATATGGAACGTTTCTTCACTGCCATGGCCAAGATCCCCAACGCGCCCTACCCCAACAACCCCAATGCCCCACAACCTTTAGTGACTGATATTCAAAAGCCACCGCTGAATAAACCCGTCAGTGATCATGGCTATTTTGTCCAGTACGGTCCGGACCCGTTTGCCAGTACCTATACCCGCAGCGAGGGCGGCACCACGCTGCACTGGCTGGGCACCTGCTTGCGTATGCTGCCCGAAGACTTTGAGCTGAACACGCGCTTTGGCCGTGGTCGAGACTGGCCCATCAGCTATCAGGATTTACAACCCTGGTACGAAATCGCGGAACAACATATTGGGGTCTCGGCCAATGCCGATGTGCAGACCTATCAGCAGATTGATAACCCCAGCGTACAACTGCCGTTTGAAGCAAATTACGATTACCCGATGGAGCAAATTCCGCAGAGCTTTTTAGATCAGTATCTGGCCAAAGGACTTCAGGGCATGCAAGTTGAAATTGACAGCCAGCCCTATCCCATTGATGTGGTGGCCACCCCACAAGGGCGCAACGGCATGCCGCGGGGTGATTATCGCCCAGTGGGGGCAGTCGGCAACCCAGACCTGGGTCAGCGCTGTGCGGGCAACTCTAACTGTGTGCCTATCTGCCCTATTCAGGCCAAGTACTCAGCTTTAAAAACGCTGGAACAAGCCAAAAACACCGGCAATGTAACCATAGAAACCCAGGCGGTCGCTTACAACCTGGAGGTGGACCACAAAACGCAGCACATCTCTAAGGTCCACTATAAACGCTACCACTCTACTAAATCCGCGGCTTATGACGATAAAGCGGTCAAAGGCAAAGTGGTGGTGCTGGCCGCCCACGCCGTCGAAAACGCCAAACTATTGCTGGCCTCCAATGTGGCAAATTCCAGCGATCAGGTCGGTCGCAATCTAATGGACCACCCGACTATGCTGACCTGGGGCCTGATGCCCTGCAAAATCGGCGCATTCCGAGGCCCAGGTTCAACCTCCGGGATCCCTTCACTGCGTGGCGGGGCATTTCGCGCCGAGCAAGCCGCTTTTCGTATTGAGATAGGTAACTGGGGCTGGAGCTGGCCAGAAGGCGCGCCGATTGCCACTTTGCCTGAGCTCATCGATGAGCAAAACTTATTTGGCCCGGCCCTGCGTCACAAAATCGCCGAAGAGTACCCGCGCATGTTCCGCTTTGGCTTTTTGGTAGAGCAACTCCCCGACCCCGATAATCGCGTCACTATAGACGATCAATACCGGGACCAGCTGGGCAACTACCGGCCGGTGATCCACTACAAGGTCACCGACTACACCCGCGCCGGTATGGCACAGGCTAAAGAAGTGTCAGATGCCATTTTCCAGCGCCTTGGCGTCGAGCCTTTTACCAAATATAAAACCAGCGATCCGGGCTATGTGCAGTATCAGGGCAAAGGCTATGTCTACAACGGTGCCGGGCACCTGGTCGGCACGCACCTGATGGGCGACGATCCAAAAACCTCGGTAGTAAATCGCGAACAACGTAGCTGGGATCATCCCAATCTCTACCTGGTTGGCTGCGGCAATATGCCCACCATTGCGACCAGTAATCCGACTTTAACCATGGCAGCACTGACCTTCTGGGCTGCTGACAACGTGTTAAACGCACTCGACCAGTATTAATGAGGGATCTGCCATGTATCATAAACTGCAAAAACGTCCGATAGAAACGCTCGAACAGCTGCACTACGACCTGCAACTGGCCATTGAACTGGAATTCTCCACCTTGCCAGTCTACCTCACCGCCTTGTATTCCATTGAGGAAGGCACCAATCAGTGTGCCTATACAGTGATCCGCTCGGTTGTGATGGAGGAAATGTTCCATCTGACCAATGCTGCGAACCTGCTGATCGCCACCGGAGGCAGTCCGGCCATTAACAGTCCGGAATTTCTACCTACCTTTCCGACTAAGCTGCCTGACGGCGAAACCTGGTTTGAAGCAGATCTGCAAAAGTTCAGCCCTGAGGCACTGCAAAACTTCCTCAACATTGAAATGCCCGCCGCGTTGGCAAAAGAGGGGGATATCACCATAGGCGAATTCTATGCCGGTATTGAAAACGGCTTGCAAACGCTGCACGAACGCTACGGTCCGGAGCTGTTCCCCGCCGACTGCCACGACAAGCAAATCGCGCATAAGTATTACTATGGCGGCGGCGGAGAGATCACCCCAGTGACAGACCTGGCCTCCGCCAACTTTGCCCTCAATGCCATCATAGCGCAGGGCGAAGGGGTGCCAGATGACTGCTGGGATCCGGATCAGCCCTTTCCGCTGGGTGATACCACGGGCATAGGCAGCGGCGACCATCAGTTGTTTATGCAACCCAGAGAACTGTCCCATTACTACCGCTTTAATGAGCTGCTGTTGGGTTATCGCTATGCCCAGGGCGACACGCCTAATTCAGGACCAACCGGTCCGGCTATTCCGATTGATTATCACCAGGTTTATAACGTGGTGAAAAACCCACAACCGGAACACTACCAGCCTTACCCCGCGATTGCCCGGCTCGACACGGAATTTAACCTGACCCTGAGCCTGCTGCTGGATCAGCTTCATCTGGCCTTCAATGGCCAGCCAGACTTACTGGTTGCCGCCGTTGGCACTATGTTCGGGCTCAAGGAAAAGGCCCAAAGCATGATGCGGGTGCCCCTGCCCGATGACAGCGGACAATACGCTACGCCGACCTGGCGCTATATTGCCGCCAAAGACCGCCCGGGAGGATGCTGATATGACCACCAGACGCTTCGATCATATTATTGTGATCATGTTTGAAAACCAGTATCGCGGCTACGTGATGAATAACCCCTACATGCGCAACCTGGCTGCACAAGGGATTGAACTGACCAACAGTTTTGGCGTGATGCACCCGTCGCAGACCAACTATATTGCGTCTCTGGCAGGCGAGCTGTGCAATGTAACCGACGATGAAGTGCCGCAGCGTTTGCCCCAGCGTACTCTGGTCGACCTGATTGAAGACTCAACCCAGAACCTGGACTGGCGCGCCTATATGGAGAGCTATGTGGCGGGCTGGACGCCCTGGAAAGCAACTAACTTCACGCCCGTAAATAGCTATCCTTATGTGCTTAAGCACGACCCGTTTTCATCGTTTTCCCGCATCCTCGACAGCGAAACGCGCTGGCAAAAAATTGGCAACGAAGCACAGTTTTATCAGGACCTGCTCAACGACACCCTGCCTGAGTTTGCCTGGTTTACCCCCAATATGTGGCACGACGGGCATTACTTACTTGGCAGCAAGGACAATGACCTTAAAGGTGAACGCGCGCCGGTACTCGTGGATCAGCAGGCCGACTGGCTGAAGTCATTCTTTGCGTCGATTAACTTCCCTGGCCCCAACAGTAAATTGCCCGACAATACCCTGGTGGTCGTCACCTATGACGAAGCCGATTTTGAATCGGATTACGATACCAGCCAGAAGTACAAGTATTACTACGACGGGCCCAATCAGATTTATACGGTGTTGCTGGGCGATACCCTGACGCCGTCGCAGCAGCATGAGGGCTACAATCATTACTCCTTGCTGCGCACCATAGAGGAAAACTTCTCGCTCGGCACCCTGGGTAAAAACGACGAGCATGCCAACTATTTCCGCTTTTTGTGGGATGAGGCACTGCACTGGCACCCCGCAGCTTGCGTGCCCCACATTGAGCATGCCAGTGAGCTGCAAACCGCCAGCCTCGGTGACTTGCTCTATCTGTTTTACACTCGGGACGACAGACCGGGCCATCTGTATTGCACCAGCTTTGACGGCCATGCCTGGTCTGAGCCCTTACTGGCGCGGGAGGACTGTAAAGATCAGCTACAATTGAGTGCGCAGGACACTACCCTGGTGCTGGGCTATCGCGACCTGGACCTGAGAATTACGTTGCGAACGCTCACAGCAAATCAGGGCTGGCAATCCCTGGCTGCGCCCAGCGATGACTGTGTATCGGCCCTTGCCCTTCAGGTGTTGCCGCAAAGTCACGAGCTGCTTTTGGTGTATCGCGACCAGCAAGGCACTATGCAGGCTCAGCGCTATGCCCAGCAACAGTGGCAAAGCCAGCCACAAACACTGGTATGCAGGCCAGAAGGTGCATTTACTCTGGCCTCACTGGGCAGCAATACCTTGTTGATTTACCGTGAAGGCAGCGCCAATGCACTGGCCTGCCTGAGCTACAACAGTGCCGAATTTAATGTCACCGATGTCAGCAACAGCGCCTATGCCGGTCCTCAGGACAATGCCGTAAGCCATCAGTGGTCGGCTAACGGCTTTGGTATTGGCCACTTTTCGCAGGCACCGAGTAAACTCACGCCCGATGAGCCGGAGCCACAAGAACACAGTTACCAAAGTGACGGCCAGCTGGCCGCCGCCACGCTCGATGGCGTGCTGCACTTGTTCCACAACGCCCCCCATAGTCAGCAACTTTTGAGCGCTAACTTTTCGATTCCCGGCGTGCTCACCAGCCAGTTGCCCGTGTCTTACGATCCCGCTAAGGCAGATACTACCAGCAATGGCTACGGCACCATGGCCGAGGCGGGCTGGAGCGAACAGCAGCCGCTTAGCAACGTCCACCGGGATACCGCCAGCCCCTTATGCGCCGCGCGGTACCGCGATCAGCTGTGGTGCTTTTACCAAAGCAGCCAAGACCAGCAATTGCGCGCGCATGTAGCGGCCTATCGGTCGATACACAGGCACACAAATGGGGAGCAAGACTGAGACACGACAAAACATGAACACCATTAATCACTGAGTACAGACGAAGGCGGCCAGGGATCCCGTTGCCTTCGTGCAGTCACTGAAGGGATCAGCCTATGGCATACGGGATAAGCACCCACATGCCAGTAGCAACAAATGAGGACACCACCATGACTGACGTAACGCCCCCGGATCTTTCTAAACCTTTGCTGATCGACCCGGCACAGGATAACCCACCCGCGCCGACCACTGAGCTTGGCCCATTGCAACATCTGATAGGCACCTGGACCAATCAGCCGCTGGGTAACTCGGGTATGGGTGGCACAGACAAACCATTTTCTTACTGCCTGATGCCACTGCCCCAGGAAGCCAGCTATATTCTGAAAAACTTTGCTTATTATGAGGAACTGACTTTTTCAGCCATTCACGGCACGGCGCCTAACCGGGGTGGGTTAGGCACTCAGGTTGCCAATACTCTGTTTTATGAACAGCGCGTTTACTTTGCCGATGGCCCGGCCAAAGATCAGCTGGTGCATGCCGAAAATGGCTCACTGCTGTTCCTGACCGACCGAAAACAACTGCTGGGGCCTTATGGCAACGGAGAAAAGCCGGGGATCGGAACTGAAACGGTGCCTAATAGTGTGCCGCCCACACAAAACTATGACTTTATCAAGCAAATGTCGGTGCCACATGGTAACTCAATTCTTGCCAGCGGCCATTTCCAGTCTGGCACAGGTGTGCCGACCATTCCGATGCTGAGCAAGAGCGATGTCTTGCCCATGGGCCTGCCTCACGATGTCAGCACCGATCAGTACAGCACCAAAAGTGTCGGTAATCTAAATCCGGACTTTACCCTGAATCCCAACCAGCCGCTGACCAATGCACTGGAAGTCTCACCGCCTAAGAAGTTTATTCTGCTGGAAGTCGATACCGCCCACTCCGGCATTCCGGTCACCAACATTGGCTTTGAACAGCAACACGCCAACGTTAGCCGTTACGCCATCAGCTACTGGCTGGAATCACTCGATGGCAGTGATAACTTTACCCAGTTGCAGTACTCGCAAAATATCACCATGGAGATCCCCATTCAGGGCCAGTCCGTCACCTTCCCGCACATCACCACCAATACCTTAGTTAAAAAAGTCTAAACTAAGCGGGCATAAAAAAACCGGACTGCACTCAGTCCGGTTTTTCTCTAAACGCGCTTAGATGGGCGAACCCGGCGGCATTGGTAAGGCTTTAAAGCCCGCTGGCCATGTGCCGCTTTTCAGATACTGGGCCACCTGCTCAGCCAGGTAGGTTTCGAATGCATCCGCTTTAGTGGCGCCACCAAACAAGGAATCGTTGCTGTATTGCTCCACCAGCTGGTTGAGGTAAAAACGCAATTGCGCCTGCACCTCAGGTGCCAGCTTGTCGCTGCTGCTAAGCTCTGCCAGGCGGTAAGCCGTTAAAAACTGCACCCGCTGCGCAAGCTTAGTCGCCATGCCCGGCTGGGCTTTGGGCTGGAAAACATGCTGATAGAGGGTATTCAATACCTCGTCGCTGCTCAGGTGCGCGCGGTTGCGGGCCTCCTGCTGCGCCAGACGATTTAATCGCTCAGGGTTAAGCAACAAGCTCAGGGTATGCTGCGCCGCCACCTCCGGCAACGCCATGGCATCAAGCGTCAGGCCGGTGCGACCTTTCACACTCTCCCGGGTTTTATACTCACCATAGGCTTTGGGCGGGATCAGCGCCAATACCGATTCTGGGATCATCAGCTGCTCAGGCGATAAGGTCTCCAACAGGACCGACAATGCCGCCTGTTGCTTTGCCTTAGCCACCACCTGAGCGCCTTTCGGGCTCTGCTCGCCTCGCACTTCGTAGTCATAGTCTACGCCGCCAATCAATTTCACCGCCGACTCCACCTGATAACGGTGGAACAAATACAGCGGCACCAGCTTTTCTTCCAGCTGAGATAAAGCCTCACCGGTTTTGATGTTATTCAGGCCAAAACGGGCCAGCGCCTTTTGACGAATATCCAGCACTCGTGTTAATTCAGCAGCCGGGTCGTCACCGTTATCCCATAGGTGGGCGCTTGGGTGCGCTCCGCCTTTCGGACGGGCATCGGCATCCGAGATAAACTCCAGCCCCTTGCTCTTGTTTTCAGCCAAAATCGCCGCCAGTGCCTGAGCTTCGTCTTGTGCGGTAAAGTCACTGTAACCGTATTTGATCACTTGGGTATCCCACTCGCCCATGCCGGTGGCATAGCCTTTACTGATATCCAGCTCACCCTGTTCGTTCATGCCCACCAGCGGATGTGGATAATCCATTACCGAGGCACGCTCTTTTACCGACGCCGAGAAGTTATGGGCAATTCCCAGGGTGTGGCCGATTTCGTGGGCACTGAGCTGGCGAATGCGGTCCAGCGCCATAGCATGCAAACGCGCCGTCACTTCATCGCCTTTTACAAATGGCGCGGCTAAAGCTTCGGCTATCAGAATATCCTGACGCACCCGCAACGAGCCCAGCGTCACATGGCCTTTTATGATCTCGCCGGTGCGCGGATCGATCACCGATGCACCATATGACCAGCCACGGGTTGCACGATGCACCCACTGGATCACGTTGTAACGAATGTCCATAGGATCGGCATTTTCCGGCAGCACTTTGACCTGGAAAGCATTTTTGTAACCCGCCGCTTCAAAAGCCTGATCCCACCAGCGCGCGCCATCCAGCAACGCGGTTTTTACCGGCTCAGGTACGCCCGGATCCAGGTAATACACAATCGGCTCGACCGGCTCAGATACTTTTGCCGTCGGATCTTTTTTGTTTAAACGGTGGCGCGGGATATAACGCACATACATAGATTCGCTCAGTGGTGCCGAATAGTCTTTATGCTCTATGCTCCAGTAGCCCGACTGCGGATGAAATGCACGGGGTTGATAGTTATCATCCGGCAGTTCAATCAACGAGTGGTGCTGGTGGACAGTGACCGCATAAGGGTTCGCCGTGGCCTGCTTCACATATTCGCCGGGCTTGCTGCCCTTAAAGGTCAGCACCGCTTCCAGCTCGGTATTTTTCATAAAGGCTTTAGAGCGCGGCATATAGGTCGCGCTGCGGCTGGCGTCCAGACTGTAACTGCCCTGATTGCGCGCCGCCAGGGTGCGAGATACGCCATGTACATCCGATAACAGGTAAGGCGTGTAGTCAATCAGTACGCTGTCGTCATCTTCGGCCACCACCTTAAAGCCGTTTAAAATGCTTGAGGCAAAAGCCTCTTTTACGCTTTGCTGCTCTGCCGGATTGTCGGCACTGGCACGAAAATAGGTATTCAGAGCACGCAGCATCACCTTGTCACCAAAGCGCTCGAACTGCACCAGATACGTGCTGCCCAGCTGGCCTCTATCCAGGCCTATGTCGTTTGAGCCGACGCCATACGGCAGGCTATGCTGCAACAAAAATGGCTGAGCGAGCTTGTCGACATCGAGATAAATCTTGCCACTGGATGGGTCGCTGTAAAACGCATAGAACCCGGGAAAATGGTTGAGTTTGTCAGTAAATTCATCAATAGACTTAATTGCAGCGTGCGCTTGGGGTATCATAGCCAGCAGCAAAGCCGAGAACATGTGAGGTGCAAAGCGTGTTTTTCGCATTTTCTTATCTTTGTTATTTGAGGTTAGATGACTGGTACCCCTTTTGTATATTAAATCGTATACAAAATACAGTTATTTAGGACAAAATTCAGCGCTGTTTGTGGCCTGCTCTCTCACTCTTTCAGGGCTGCAACATAACCGTTATCAGGACTAAAATTTATGCGTAGACTTCCACCGGTGTTAATTGAAGACGGCTGTTCCCGTGAACTGGTTTCACTGATCCGAACCATTCTGGCTGCCTGTAAAGAAATCTCTTTCCGCGTCGGTCAGGGCGCGCTGTCAGGCGTGCTGGGTTCAACGCTGGATGAAAACATTCAGGGCGAAACTCAGAAGAAACTCGACGTACTGTCTAACCAGCTACTTAAAGACATTCTGCTGGAGTCTGGCTATGTAAAAGCCATTGCCTCGGAAGAAGAAGAAGGCACGGTAGCAGGTAACCCGGATGCCAAATTTATTGTCGCATTCGACCCGCTGGATGGCTCATCGAATACCGATATCAACTCGCTGGTTGGCACCATCTTCTCTATTATGGAAGCGCCAGAAGACGGCGATCCGGCCGATCCGGCTATCTTTATGCAGCCCGGCCACAAGCAAGTTGCCGCAGGCTACGTCCTGTACGGCCCGTGCACCACGCTGGCACTGACCACAGGTAAAGGCACCCGCATCTTCACGCTGGATAAAACCCACGGCAGTTTCCTGCTGACTGAAGAATTTGCCAAAATCCCGGCCGACACCAAAGAATTTGCCATCAACGCCTCAAACCAGCGTCACTGGCAACCGGCCATGCAAAACTACATCAACGACCTGCTGGCAGGCGACACCGGCCCGCGCGGTAAAAACTTCAACATGCGTTGGATTGCCGCCATGGTGGGTGACGTACACCGTGTACTATGCCGCGGCGGCCTGTTTACCTACCCGGCCGACACCAAAAACCCGGAAAAGCCATACAAACTGCGCCTGATGTACGAAGCCAACCCGATGGCCATGCTGGTAGAACAAGCCGGCGGCCTGGCCCACACCGGCGAGCAACGCATTCTGGATATCGACCCGGAACATATCCACCAGCGCGTGGCGGTGATCTTAGGCTCGAAAAACGAAGTCGAAGCGTGTCTTGGGTATCATAAGTAAGCTTTAGGATTAGTAGGCGCAATTTGGTTGCGCCTATGCTTGACTACAACGCCCCGATACTCACCTTTACTCCCTTAACTTCAAGTGCCTCTAACAATTTGTCAGGAATTATCGAAGAATTTGGACTGTGTAAAATATACAGATTTTCTAGCTGTTCAATTTCTAGCAAATCAGTCCAGTCACTGTCGTTGATATCGTTTAAACGATGCAACTCGAGCACTTTCAGACTAGGGAGGTTGGCCAAAGCCTTAAAGCTATCTACCTTGCAATCAAGTAATGCTAATTTTTCAACCTTCATATATTGCGGAAGAGCGTCAAAAGTTGCATTTGACAAACGTAACTCTTTCAAATTTGGCAAAGTCAGCAAAGACTTTTGCACTGCCTGACAACCGAAGTACACGCTGACACAACCGACGTTCACTAGATGAGAATAGTTGCATAACCCACTGACGCCTACAACAAAAAAACCCAACGTTGAGACCTCACTAAACTGTAATAACGAGGGCAATGTCGTATCGGTATCAATATTTATCAAATTCAGGAATTCTGTTTTAAATGCGGGCAATTGCTCCACAAACTGAGCGGTATTATAGTTTATGCTTACTCTGTCATAAAAACTCATTGGCAACGGCCAGGGTTCATCAGTTAAATACTCATCAACACACAACATATGTAGGTCGTCCAATATATTGGTAAACTGCTGTCTGTTTTTGACAAACTCCTTGGTTATATGACTAACCACATTGGTGTAAACTATTTCACCTTCAAGCAAAGCTTTCGTCAGATTTTTATAAGTCTCCTGCTTTACCCGCTTAGATAGCTTTATTGCGCTATTAATAGCAATGCGTGCTCGCGTATAAGGAGAGTGATTATGAATAAAAGGAACAGTAGCAAAAAGGTTGTTAAAAACCGCATCCAGTTGTTTACGGCTATTGCCTTGCAAAGTGAGCTCTTCAAAAACCAACAGCCAAACCTCTTCCCAGTTTGCATATCCAACACTCGCAACCAGCGGCTCATACACTTCCTTATTTTCTTCCTTAATCATCCCAAGATTCAGACTAATAAAATACGCTGCAAAGTATTCCTGAAACGATAGGTGACTAAAGCCATACAGCTCTTGCCCTTGCTCCAGCCCTTTAGGAATAATAAAGCCAGTGCGGCATTTTAAGTAGTCGATTAATTTAATGCACTGGAGTTTTGCATCCTGCACCGACATAACTTCTGTCAGTTGAAGAGCCAGAAACATCTCCAACTCGGTCTGGCTGATTTGCAGCAACATATCCTGCTGGCCAATCACGGGCAGAGCTTCACGTAGTTCCTCTAGTTTTTCTTCATCGCCTGACAAAGAATCCAGTGAGTCCTCAGGCAGACAAAGATCACCGGCGTGCATACAAAACGCCAGTTTGCCCAGCCAGTTGCGAATATCTTTATAGTCATAATGGTCATTAAAATCTGGTGCCACATTGCGCACTTTATCCATGGATTCCAGATAAGTGCCGACAATGCGCTGGTACAGCTCCGCCCGGCCATCGGGCAGCTGGCCGCGCCGCCACTGAATAAAGCAAATAAGATTCAGCAACACGGGAATACGCGACAGCAAATTGATTTGCTTAACATTGCCCGATACGTCATCGAGCTTTTCCTGAAACTCAAGCCTTCTTTCGTGCTGCGGCGGCAGATATTTCTCGGACCAGTTTTTGACAAAGCTGCGCCTTTGTTCAGGCAGAAAAGGCACCAGAAAGAGGGTTTGTGGCAAGTTTAACGCCGTATTCTGGCTGGCCAACATATCCTCTGCCAGCTTGTCAGAACCAGGAAATAGCTTTGAATACTCGTCAAGACCAGAAAATAGATTTGAGTACTTGTTAGGACCAGAAAATAGCTTTGAGTACTCGTCAGGACCAGGAAACGTGTCAAAACTAGCTAGTAGCTGTGAGTTATTGTCAGGACCAAGTCTTAACTTCGAATTGAAGTCATTAAAAAAACGCTGCTGAGCAGTAGCAGAGTCATCCACTGAACCTGCTTCCTGAGCCTTCTCCACTGAGGCTTCACACCAAAATTGAGACTGCTCAAACCCCACCACACGGCTGGTCATCAGTAGGCGGATTTTTGGATAATCACTCAGAAGCTGTTTGATTTGTTCAGCCAGCCAGGCTTTTACCCGGTCGGAGACCTCATCCAGGCCATCCACCATCAATAACACCTGGCCACAGGCCAGTCTCTCTTTCAGCACCTGGAATGCTTCACTGTCTCGTGCAATACATCCGGACAAAGACTTGCCCTTCAAGCGCAGGATCAGCTGAATAAAGTCATCGTTATCACAGGGCAAAATTGTGTCGGCGGTTAAATTGCGGGCCCGTAACAGCAGGGGAAATAACGGTCCGATACGGCGCCGGGCATAGTTATCACTCCAGTGACTGAGTGAGCACAATAACCATTTAAGCAAGGTACTTTTGCCAACACCGGGGTCGCCAAGGATAACCGCTCTGGGGTGCGTGCTGAGCATCTCGGCCACACTGCACAGGGGCAGTTTATCCAGTGCTTGTTGCTCCTCCCCTGCTTCCACCAGCTCTTCCGGTGAAATACGTTGTTCGCTGAGGTGTGGCACCACATAGAGCTCGTCAATATGCACCAGCACCTTATCGCCATCGCTGTCGTCCAGCTCCAGGCCTTGGTTGTCCAGATAAACTTCCTGATTAGTAATTTCATCCAGATAGCGATACAGAGCCGACTTATGCAAATCAATAAATTGCTCTGTCTCCGCTGGCTGATACGCTGGCAGCGCGGCATCTAAGGTGGTCGGTGCGTGGGGCATAATCGTTCTAACCATGGTTATAGTGCTGAATTAACTGATGCATCATATCACTAAGCATTGCCGGTGTTATACCTGCGCTATCGTGCAATCCGCTCTTTGTATCAAACAAACAGCGCAGTTTAAAAACGCTTAAATCGCTGGGGTGCTCATAATTGGCGTTGATACTGGTATCATGATGATCTTTATTGAGCTCTTTAAATACGGAACTGTTGTTATTAAATTGCTCGTTCTTGATTTCCTTACAAAAATCATAGATATCCATGCCCGCTTTCTCGCTTATTTCTATGCTTTCATAAATGCGCCGGTAGCTAACACTGAGGCTGGCCACTATTAACACCAGGGCAGACAACACAAATTCCCGTTTAAGCGCCTCAATGGACTTAAACTCCCGGTAAAATTCATTGGCATCCGCCAGCTCTCCCGCCAAACCGTTATAGTTACATTTACGAAAATAAGCCGCGACCCGGTTAGCCAGCATTTTTAAACGCCGGGGGTTAGCGGGTAAACAATCAAACTGCGCCAATACCTTTTGCAATTCTACAACCAGCTGAGGAGCGCCATTATCCCGATATAATTCTTCCAAATGCTGTATGAAAAACGACACTTTCTGACTTTGATTCGGGACGGGCAGACGATGGGCCTCCTGACATAACTTTTCCAGGTATTCCACGCCAAGATAGCTGTACTGGCTTTGTGCCTCCGCTTGTTGCTCTGGCACGAGCGTCATAAACTGACGCTGCAAAAAGCGCTCAACCTGTTGCTGATCGATGGCCATCACCACTGTACAATTAGGAATATTCAGATAAAGCTTCAGGCCTTCTAATAACTTGTACGCGACGTCGGGCTCACAACGATCCAAGTCGTCGATAAAGATCACCAGCTTTTTGCTCTTGTTGCGTTTTGCATCTATCAGCGTTTCTACCGCCTGTGTCAGTGCATCATTGATCTGATCGGCAGCGAGTCTGCTCAGCAGATTATCTTTTTCGTACTTTTCACCCATTTTCTGTATTTTGTCAAAACCAGACGCCCCCATAGACGCAGTTTTGATAACGCCATCAAATACCGTCAGGGCACCCAATACACTGATGTTGGTCAGCTTACCCACACTGTTGATGAACCTGGAGCCGGTCGAAAAATGGTTTTTAATGCAATGCAGCAAAGCAACGATGGGAGAGGCTTCATGCTGATAACGCCAGGCTTCAAACCAGATCCCGACACATTCCGCGCCTTTTTGCTGATTTTGCCTGCCAGTTTGTAGCTCATTTGGCGCAATACCCGTCAGCTCATTAAAAATGGCCGCCAGACACGAAGTTTTACCGCTCCCCCAGTAACCCGTGATAGCAATGGTTTTGGGGCTTTCTGAGTGCTTAATATCGTAGGTGACATTTTTTACAAATCCGGTTGTTCCCAGGTTGTCACACGGGATATGAGTAGGTTGATCGTTGTGGCTGTGGCGGGTGCTAGTCACTCAGTTTTCCTTACTAGTGTAATTGATAAAAGCTATCTTACTGAATTCCCCTAGTTAAAACTATACATTGAGCCAGCCTGATTACTTGCTCTAAAAATCAGCGACAAAAAAGCCATGGCCGCTTGTGCGTGCCATGGCTTTTTTCTTTTACTGCATTGATGGTTACTGGCAGTTTTCGATTGCTTCCCAAGGCCCTAATGAGGCTGGGTTATTGCCCTGGTTCCACCATTTGGCTTGGTAAGTTTGACCTTCAAAGGTCACCTGATCGCCGGTGGTGTAGATGTCGTTTGCATTCCAGGGCGCCGGGCAGGCGTTACCAGGTTCAAAGGTCACCTCTACGCTGTGCGCTGCAGACAGTGCCACGAAAGTGTAGCTTGACTGCGCTGTCACGCTGACGCCGTCAACTTTCAATGTCGCAACGCGATACCCGCTGTCTGGCACAAAGGTCAGTGTGAAGTCGGTGTTGCCTTTGCCACTGATCACGCCGCTGGCATCCGGGGCTGGTGAAATGCTGCCGCCCGTGCCCACAACCGTGGCCGTGATGTCATAGAATACCGGTACATCAATGGTTGCATCGGTAAAGTTACCCGAGACAAAATCGAAGTTGGCCGCGCTGAGGCTGTTCACATCGGTGTTTTTCAGTACCAAACGCTTTTGATCGCCTTTTGAGGCTGTCTCATCCAGTGTGATCACCGTATCCGCGCCTTCCTGCGTCAGGATCAACATGGAGAAGCTGTAGTTGAACAGTGGCATGCTGATCACGGTTTTGGCCGGATCAAAGCTGTTCACCGTCAGTGCCATATTCCAGCCCCAGTTTTGGCTATTCAGTGGCACGATAAAGCCCAGACGGTCATAACCACCCGTCACGTTGTCGAACATTTCCGGTGTTAAGTCAGCAATCGTCAGGCCAACCAGTTCAACCGAGCTATAAATACCGCCATCTTTGGCCTGCACACCGATAACCAGTGCTGTGTCTGTTTCATAGGCTTTGAGGTGCTTAAAGCCAATGCCCGCAGTACCACGAATTTTATCAAGCGAAGGGTTGAAGCCGGTTACAGTTTGCTTGCCTGACCAGGCAATTTCATAAATATCCGACTGGGCGATCACCGCTTCGGTGTTCACGTTCACAGCCGCGGCCGATACGCCTTCGAGTACCACACGCTGACCGGCAAACGCCAGTTCGGCACCAGCAGGGACATCCGACACAGACAGGTTGCTCAGCGGTGCCGCCGTTTGCCAGTCGCGCAGAATAATGCGGTCTTCGCCTACAGTGAAATCGCGCACTGTGGTCACAGAGCCACTTTGCTCGTGCAGTTCAATGGTGTCTGCACCACCGCCTGGCAGCACTAAATCGTTACCCCAGCCTGCCGAGAGTTTTTCATCGTATTTAGAGCCTTCAATGACATCGTCCGCCGGGGTGTCGAAGATAGTATTGTAGCCACCAAATTTATGAACGTACTTGGTGATACAGGTGCCCAGCTCGTCACAGGTGATCTCATCTTTGGTCAACAAACGTGCCGTGCCCCAGGCACCGCGCAGGTGGGCCGCAGCCAGCAAACCCGACATGGTCGCCTGAACTGTGATGGGATTGCCGTTGTCGTCTTTGCCCGGCCAGCTTTTCGTCAGCGCCTGCTCCCAGGTCATGTTGGCCGCAGTCAGTAGCTGGGTCATCACGCCATAGTTAAAGCGCATGGCATCGCGCATCACCAGTTCCTGATTATCCGGGATCAGCAGATCGGCAAACGAGTTGACGCCGTTTTTGCCCACAAAGGTGCCTTCCCAGCGGTTAACGTCGGTGGCTTGAATTTTGTTGCCACCAGAGCCGACAATTTCCACCAACGCCTCGGTTTTACAGCCAATCCAGGTGCTGTCTTCCACAAACACATAGAAGCTGTCGTACTCAGTGCCATCCACAGTCACGACTTTCGGGCTGTAGTAACCGGCATCAATCAGTACCGCTTCACCCAGCTGATACCCCACAAACCCCCATGCGTTCATGGAGTTATACTGCATCGTCTTGAACATGTCGGGGTCATTGGGGGTTTGCGCATTGTAAAAGCCATCAATGCCCAGCTTAGTGAAGAACTGATTGATGGTGGTAGGCTCCGGGATCATGCTGCCTGTTGAACAATCCCGGATCATGCGTCCCGGCGCTGAGACTTTGGCATACTTGTAAACCGGGTTATCGAGGTTCTCCAGGTAAAAATCTGCAAGCGCAGGGTTAATACCCGATTCGAAGTTTCTTAAGCTGTCCAAAAAGTCCTGTACGCCGGTGCCCGCCGACGCGGAACAACTTAACATTACGGCCACTGCACATCCTGTCATTTTCACTTTCATTAGGTGTTTCCTCATTATTTTTTTAATCGAAACAAACCCAGCCATATCAACCCGATCAGAGCAACAATTTTAATGAACAACCGCAGCCCAACCCGAAGCCGCCTACCAATAAACCCGCATGAATTATCTATACCGGGTTCATATCGCTGAGGTAGTGAGCTAACCTATCTTGCATCACACACAAAACGGGCATTTCTATTTGCTCAACTAATATACAAGCTAGCGTTGACCAAATAATAAGTCAATTGTTTTTACAAAATTTATTACAATAAGGTTTCATGCACAAATGAGGGCGAAAAGCAGAGAAATAAGGCAAGCCGGGCAAACTTGCCTTAACCGAGTAGAAGTGTGGGTGCATCACATCATCCTGCAAAAAATAGCAGTGAATTCAATGCTGCACCCTTTCCCATGCACCAGAGCAATCATCCTTGCCTGTTTGTGCACAGGTTGACCAGTTAAAACCAAACTGGCCTAAAGGAAGCCAGGGCTTCCTTTATTAGGTTAACGCACGGTACGGGCAACCGTGCGCTCTGTCGGTGTTAAAAGCGACTGTTAGAAGCGAATGCTGGCACCGACAAAGTAACGGGTACCAAATTCATCCACAGCATGAACGATATTGCCAGCTGTTGGCTGCCTTAGTACCAGAGCTTCGTTGAGCAGGTTAACCGCTTCCAGTGACACGTCTATGTTGTCTGTTACATGCCAGACTACAGAGGCATCAACCTGATCATAGGCATCGTTCGAGCTGTCCAGGCCACTGCCGTTGAGCTGTCTGACCCAGTTATCACGGTAGTTATACGCCAGGCGCACGCTGAACAGGTCATTTTCGTAGTAACCAGACAGGTTGTAGGAGTTTCTCGATACTTCCTCAATCGGTGTTTCCTTGCCGGTCGAGTCGGTGCGGCTGCTGTCGGTATAGGTGTAGTTTGCCTGCACCCCAAAACCGTTTTCAAATGCATGCTGATATTGCAACTCAATACCACGTACATCGGCCGTGCCCACGTTACGTGAACGCGTTACCAGACACCCTTCACCACATCCCGGATAAAACTCAGCGGCGGTCGTTTGCTCAATGTAGTCACTGATGTTCTTCACAAACAAGGTGGCACCCAACACAGATGACGGGTTAAAGTACCACTCAACCCCCATGTCGTATTGATCAGACTTATACGGGTCCAAGTCCGGACTACCTACGTTCGCCGTTTTAAAGCTTTGGGAAATAATGTCGGCCACTTTCATGTCATCATAATCTGGGCGCGATACCGTTGAACCGGCGGCAAAACGGAAGATCATGTCTTCAGTCAGGTCGATGGCTAAGTTCAGGCTTGGCAGATAATTGGTGTAGGTTTTGTCCACTTCCCCTTTCACGCCATTGATTTCGCCTTTGGAGAGAATGTCGGTTTCCACCACACGCAGGCCCAAGTTACCGCGGAACCCTTCACCCGAGAAATTAGCCTTTACATAGGCTGCGGCAATGTCTTCTTCAATAGAGAAGGCATCTTTGACCGTGACAGTGCCAGGTGCATTGTTGCGCGCGTAATCCCACAGACCACGGGTCGCAATCGGGAAAGAAGACAGGCTGCCGGCGCGCCCCTCGGCACTGTGCAGGCCTGAAACAAATCCGCCGTTAAAGTCGCCCAGCGTCAGTCGCTCGCCCCCTTCACGGATAGCATCTACGCTCAGATCCTGGTTGTTTTCCTGATAAGAAAAGACCTGCTCCTGAAACTTAATCCCCGTCTGAATAGAGGTGATCACCGGCGAGTCCAGCTCAAAGGTGAAGTCGGCCTGGATATAGTCTATTTCATTGTCGCGTTCGTAATTGATGTAAGTGTATTCGTGGAACAGCTCTAAATTATCGTGGCTGCTCAGGTAGTCTGAATTAACTGGCTGTAATTCAAGCGGCCCATCGACATTGTAAGAAAAGCCTGAGTTAGCACGCTCGGTAATGTCGCCCCACCAGGTACTTGTCTGACCGATACGGCCTTCGGCGGTTGACTGGCCCAGTACAAAGTCTGCCGACCAGGCATCAGCCTGATAGTTGGCTGTAAAGTTAAGTACATCCGACTGCATATCAGGTGTGCGCAGTACGCTGTTATTAAATAGTGGCGCGCCACCTGGGCCCGATGCGCGCACGGTGGCACCGGTAACTATGCCCTGCTCATTAACGCTGACGGTTTCGCTCTGTAAAGTGCCTGAGTTCATAATGGCGAACATCGCCGAGTTAATGTGGTCGTTTTGCAGCTCGAACAGGTTGTAATCCAGGCTTAGCGTCAGTGCATCGCTGGGCGCGTACTGAACACTTATCTGGCTGCTGCTGCGCTCCCTGTCTTCGTCAAAGATAATCGATGAGGCACAGCAAGAGGTTTTTCTTACAATACCCGCACTGTCTTCCAGTTCGGTTGCGCCCGGCGGTCCGAAGGTGGACAAGGTTTCACGATATACTTTCGACTCTTCATTGGAGTAAGCAACAAGGATACCGAAGTTTTCCTGGTCATTTTTCCAACTCGCCAGGCCAGAATAGGCCGGCGACCAGTCTTCGGCGTTGCTGTGGTAGGCATTTTCGACAGACGCAAACACAGTGCCCGATTCCATCTCCAGTGGCTTACGGGTTTTCAGGTTCACCGTACCACCCATTGCGCCTTCGTTGATGTCCGACTCTACCGACTTATAGACATCCATGCCCGAGATCTGCTCAGATGCAAGCATCTCAAAGTTAAAGCTACGGTTCATCCCGCCTAAGTCAAACCAGCCAACACTGGCTACGTTTTGACCATTCAGCAGTACCATACTGTGCTCCGGTGCAGTACCACGAACAGTTACGCCACTGACCTCACCAAAGGTTCTGACCACAGTCACACCCGGAATACGCTGCATCGCATCACCGATGTTTTTATCCGGGAACTTGCCGATGTCTTCAGCCGAAATCGAGTCAACGACCGAGTTAGCAAAACGCTTAGTGTTAAGCGCCTCGGTGAGGCTGCGGCGGATCCCTCTGACTTCGATGGTTTCCATTGCCTGATTCGCCCCTTCCTGCTGCTCTGCCGCAGCACCAAATGACATGCCAGACAGCGCCGTTGCCACACAGACTGCGACATAACTGGATTTCAGATAACTGTTCAGATACCTGCTTTTTACCTTTGAGCCCTGATTTTTCATGATCTTCTCCCCTTTGCCTTTTCCCAAGCCGTTCATTCCCAGTGAGTCGACAGGCTTGTGTTTTTATTAAACTGTCATTTTTTATTAGTAAAATTGAATTACTAAGTATTTATTAAATCATTTTGACTAATTGTCAAGCACTTATTATTTCGTTTTTCTGATCTGTTTAAAGTTGCTCAGCCATTGCGCGGGCACTGACTGCTCTGCTTGAGTAGGCGCAAACATAAGTCGATAAATCAGCATATTGCGTTATTTCGTAGTCAGAGCGCATGGCAATCACAATGACTTTGTCGGGCCACTTTTGCAGTGCCTGTTGAACACGTTGCTGCTGCGCCACCACATCGAAGCTTTCGCCGGGTAAGGGATAGTCTTCTGTTATCAGCACCAGAGGCTCTGCCAGCGGTTCAGTCGGCGCCTGTAACGCCGCCATCAGCTGATCATGTTGCCACAGCCGGTATTCCCGTCCGCGCTCAGCAAGTGTAGAAAGGATCACATCCCGCGCCGAATTCGGGTCGTTCGGACCTATTCCCCGGCTGTTGACTATGTTGTCGTACCCTTTGGGATCTGCGGCAAATGCCAGGGTAAATGCCCGGCCTTCGAGTGGCCATTGCCGGCGCTCGTTACGCACCACCCGAATGGCCGCCACTGCCGCTTCACGCGCCAGTTCATTGGCGCTTTCCAGCACGCTGGCCGCGGTATGTAACGATGCAGCAAAATGTTGATATTTAAAGGCCAGTACCTGCTGCAAACGGGCATCAACGACAGACTCAGGCAGGCTACCTTGCTTCACAGCAGCCACTACGCCATCAATGGTTTGTGCCTGAATGGCCTTATAAGGCGTAGTGCTGTTTTCGTAATGTTCTTCACTGAGCATCACCAGATTGGCGCCCGCCTGCAATGCCAAAATCGCCGCCTCTGCGGGCGCGTAATTCTTACGCATCGACCACATGTTCATGCTGTCGGTGATGATTAGTCCCTCAAAGCCCAGCTGCTGGCGCAAGATGCCCTGTAAAATGGTCGCAGACAGGGTTGCCGGATAATCGGGGTCTATCTGCGGATAACGAATGTGGCTGGTCATGATCAGCGGTACGCCCGTTTCAATCGCCGCCTTGAAAGGCAATAAGTCTTCGCGCATCAATTGTTGCAAAGACTTGTCGACTTCCGGCAGGGTCTGGTGTGAATCGCTGTGCGTATCGCCGTGGCCCGGAAAGTGTTTGGCGCAGCTCAGGCTGCCACTGCGCTGTACACCGCGCACCGCCGCCGCAACATGCCGGGCAACGTGATGGCTCTGCTCGCCAAAGGCCCGCAGGCCAATAATGGGGTTATCCGGGTTGGCATTCACATCGGCACAGGGTGACAGCAAGGTATTGTAGCCCACTTCCTGCATCTGCTCGGCAAACACCTGATACATGTCGGCGGTAAGGGCCGTATTATCGGCCTTGCCCAGGCCCAAATTACCAGGGCCCAGATCGGTATACTGAGTCAGGATCCCCCAGGCACCTTCCTGGTCAACAGCCAGCAACAAAGGCGCATCGCAGGCTCTCAGCGAGGCTTCGTGTTGTAACTCGCGTGCCAGTTGGGCGGCACTGGTGGGGTTCGCGGCATTGTCATCGGTGATGTAAAAGCCGCCGATATGGCGCTCCTTGACCAAGGTTTTAGCGTAGTCGCGATCCTCTCCGGCAAATGCCAGAACAAACAGCTGCCCGACTTTTTCTTCAACAGAAAGTGTGTCGATAAGCTGTGCTACTTTCTTTTCAATATCCATACTGCCCTCTGATTTTTGGCAAAACAAAGCCCTCGGCGCCAGTGCGCCGATTTAAAATGGGTTCGGGTTAACGCGGTGCCTATCTGGCACCTCACAGGTATATCAAACTCGCCTTAATAGCCGACCAAGAGCGGCTGTGCGGCGAGCAAGTGCCTTTACGCGGCGGATTTTGCCCCGGTGATCAGTCCGACCAGATCTTCTTTGGTCACATCACTGACCGACACATCCGCAACCGACTGGCCCTGATACAACACCACGGCGCGGTCGCAGGTTTCGATGACATGCTGCATATTGTGGCTGATCAGCAGCACCGCAACGCCCTGCGAGCTGATCACATTGATTAACTCATTGACCTGAGCACTTTGTTCCACCCCCAGCGCGGCCGTTGGCTCATCCATAATCACAATGTCGGCCCCCCAGTTCACGGCACGGGCAATGGCTACCGCCTGGCGCTGACCACCAGACAAACGGTGGATCTGCTCCTGATAACTTGGAATACGGCTGTTCAGTCGGTTCAGGGCTTTCTTCGCCCGTTTCTCCATGGCCTTTTTGTCCAGCCAGCCGAGTCGACGTAAGATCGGGTTCTTGTGCAGGATCTCCCGATTAAGAAAGAGGTTTTCAGTGATATCAAACTCAGGCACCATGGCCAGGTCCTGAAACACGGTTTCTATGCCGGCCTCGCGTGCCGCCAGCGGCGAATCGATATGAACTGGCTGACCATTCACCAGGATGGCACCTTCATCGGGTGGATGGATCCCTGAGATACAACGCACCAGCGTGGATTTACCCGCACCGTTGTCGCCCAGTAAGCCGACTACTTCGCCTTTATTGATGGTAAAGCTGACCCCTTTCAAGGCGTGAACGCCGCCAAAGCGCTTGTGTACATCCCTGACTTCGAGGGCGATTTGATCCAATGCACTTCTAACCATTTTTCAACTCCTTGACACCAATTGCCACTGCCACAATCAATATCGCGCCGCGGGCTATCATTTGTTCATTTGTGGAAAAGCCAGACAAGATCAGGCCATTGTTGATCATGCCCATCAACCAGGAGCCCAGAATGGCCCCTATGATACAGGCGCGGCCACCAAACAGGCTGGTGCCGCCAATTGCCACGGCTGCGATAACCGTCAGCAGGTCGGCCTCGCCCAGGGTGTAACGCGCCCCGTGCAGACGGCCTGCGTACAGCAGTCCCGCCAGTGCCGCAGCCATGGAAGAAATAACCAGCGCGTAAATACGCACCTGAGTTACCTTAATCCCCATAGCCAATGCCGCTTTAGGACTACCACCTACCGCAAGTAAGTGCTTACCAAAGGCCAGTTTAGTCAGAACCACGTAACCCAGTGCCGCAATGACCAGGGTCCAGATAAATAAAGACGGAATACCAAACAATTCACCGGCACCAAAAAACGCGGTAAAGGTTTGATCTATGATTGGCACAGACTCCAGGTTAGTCAGCTGGCGCGATAAGCCCGTGATCACCCCCATAGTGCCTAAGGTGATCAATAAGGACGACACCTGCAACCGCTCAATCAGCAAGCCGTTGATCAGGCCAACAACCAGGCCTACACTGAGTGCCCCCAGTACCGCCAGCGGAATGCCCACATGTTGTAGTAGCAATGCCCCGACCAGCGCCGATAAGGCCACCACAGAGCCAATCGACAAATCGATATGACCCACAGCCAGTGCAAAGGTCAGCCCGACCGCCATCACGGTGATGGGTGCAGTCTGGCGCACAATATTCATAAAATTGGTCAGGCTAAAAAAGCCCGTGTCATGCAGTGCGACGGCAAAAATCAGCATCACTGCAAGGAATATATAGTAGATAAAAAACTCTCGTTTTACTGCCAGCAACTTGAGCTGCTGCAAGGGTAGTTGATTAACGCTCATGGTATTCCTTATTGTTTTAACGCTAAATTTAGGAGCCTGGGCACAGGCGACTGGAACGCCTGCTGCCAGATCTGTGCAATGTTGTTTCGCTTCACGGTATCAAACGGCACCAGGGTAAAATGCGGTGCCGGTAAGCCCAGTGTGGAAGCCGCACCCAGCCGCGCCATGGTTTGCCCAATATCAAAGGGGCGGTCTGAAATGGTGCCATAGACGTTGCCACCCATGGCCATATCCAGCAGGTTATTAACGCCCAGATCATGGGTGATCACTTTAATATCGCGTCGGCCCAGCGAGCGCAGCGCTTCTACCACGCCTTCAGCGGCAGCATCCCAGGACACATAGATGGCTTCAAGCTCCGGGTGCTGTAACACCATGGCCGCTGCCACATTACTGGTCTCGTGCTCTTTGATAAAACCTTTTTCAATGATCACATCCAGTTCAGGGTAGGCTTTTAGCCCTTTACGAAACGCGTTATCGCGATTATTAGTGATAAAGTAGCTGGCATCGTGATAGATCATGCCTATCTTACCTTTGCTACCCAGCGCATCCGCCGTCAGGTCGGCGGCCGCCTTGCCCATGCCAAACATGTCATCAGTGACGATGCCGACAAAGTCTTTGCCCTGTTCAAAACCAGGAATGGGGTTGCTGAGTAATACCAGTTTGGCGCCCCGCTCTATCGCCCTGGCATAACTTTGCTTAGTGCTGACACCATCAACACTCAAAGACAAAATAATATCGGGGTTAAGTGCCGCGATGTTCTCCAGATCGGCCACTTGCTTGGCAGGATCGAACTGAGCATCGGTTGCTGCCACTACTTTAATGCCTAACTTTTCGAATTCGGCACGTGCCCCGCGCGATACTGCGGCAACCCAGGGACTGGCACCGTGCCAGACCAGTGCAGCAGTCAAATCTTTTGATTTAATCGCCTCACTTTGCTGCTCGCTCAGGTGGATATCACTGGATTTTGCCGCCTTGCTCCAGTCGATACTTTGTGCCGCCCAGCTCATCGGCGTTGCACAGAGCGCAGCAGCGGTAAACATCCCGCTCAGCCACGCCCGACGACGATGACCCTTCATCTGAGTTCCTGTAGACATAAGTAGATCCTGCTGTTGATTATTAAAATTCGCACTTACGAACACCCTAGCCGCCGTTTTTGTACTGGCATTTAGGATCAGTTTTGTTGTATTTATAGTCATATTCGGCCAACAAGTGATTTATGTCAATTAGTTTGACTAATTATTTTTTATTCGGTTTAGTCTCATGATCGAGTAAGATGATCGGCTTAGTTCAGGGATAATGTGTTGTATAAGCAGGTACATACGGCACAATCACTGGGGCGATATCACAATACAGCCCCAACATCAGATTCAAATAGTAAGGCGAATACATTGAAAGGCTCCAACGCAAAACAGAATAAATCGATAAATTTGCGTCTTGTACTCTCTCAGATTGTCACACAGGGGCCAATCTCCCGTGTTGAGATTGCCCGCAATACCCAGCTGACCAAGCAAACCATTACCAATATGGTTGAAGAGCTGCTGAGCGTGCAGCTGGTAGAAGAAACGGGCATTAAGAAATCCGAAGGCGCAGGTAAGCCCTCGAAAATGCTGGTGCTGAATAAAAGGGCCGCGTATACGCTGGCGGTGCGCATTGTTGATAGCGAACTGGAAGTCGGTTTATTTTACCTCAATGGCGAGCTGCTTAACCGCTTGCACACCCGGCTCGAAAGCAACGACGTCTTGCTCGATAAGATCCAATACCTGATAGACACGTTACTGACCGTCGCAAACCTGAGCGTTACCCAAGTGCTGGGTTGTGGTTTGTCGGTACAACTTAGCCACCTCAAAGGCGTCGAGATTTTTGCTCACAACCGCCAGCTTCAGCAACAACTGGCGGATACCCTAGCTGTGCCCGTCGCGCTGGAAAGCACCGCATCTGCCTGTGCCAGTTACCAAATGCTGTTTGGTGAAGCACGGCTGCTGGATAGCTTTGTCTATGTCCATCTGGGCAATCAGGTGGAGTCGGCTGTGGTTTACGAGCGGCGGATCCTGCTCGGTCAAAATGGTTTGACCGGCGCGCTGGGTGAGCTATTTGTGACTCCGGAAACCGATGAAGACACCGCTGAGCTGGGCAGGCTTAATGACTTTGCGTCGCTCAGTGCACTTAAACAGAGCCTGGGACGCCCGGGCTGCAGTACTGAAGAGCTGCACCATCAGTTGCAGGAGCACCCGGTGATAGAGCGGTGGCTTGAACAGGCCGCCGAACCGATGCGGATCGCCATTCACAGCCTGGAGTCTTTGCTCAATACCCAGACCATAATTTTGGGCGGCGACATTAATGACTGGCTGCTGGATAAGCTGACCTCAGAACTGCGCCCGTTTATTCCCTCCATCGCGCAGTTTGGCGAACGCCAGGTGGTGCGCCTGGTCAAAACCCCGGACGTTGCCAATATCGCCCTCAAGGGCATTGCCACTTTACCGCTGCACAGTGCACTCAGTGCCAAAAATATGCAGACTTTGTATCTGCCTGCACTCAATCAGCCCAGCGAGCTTCAGGAACTGGTGTTTTAATTTTCGGGGGTAAGGGTTGCGACCGGCACGTCCAAATCTTGCCCCCACTCACTCCAGGACGCATCGTAAACAGATAACGGATAAAACCCGCATTCATCGGCAATCATGGCCAGAATACAGGCGGTGATCCCGGAGCCACAACTGAACTGCAAGGCCTGACTGGTCACACCCGCTTCGCTCAGCAGCGCCCGTAACTGCGCCTTGGGTTTTAGCAAACCGCTATCATCCAGCACGCTGGCGTAATGCACATTGGCACTGCCCGGAATATGGCCACTGCGCATGCCTGCTCTGGGCTCGCATTCCTGACCACTAAACCTTTGCGGGCTGCGCGCATCAAGTAATAGTACCTCGGGGTCGTCTATGGCCGCCAGCACCGCAGCTTTATCAATAAAATAACCAGTTTGGGGGTTGGCAACAAAATCACCTAGTTCGCTTGTATGGGCATACTCAGCTGCCAGTGGTAAGCCCAGCTCCAGCCACTTAACCAAACCGCCATCCAGCACATACACCTGTTCAAACCCCATGGCCTTAAACATCCACCAACCACGGGCGGCACTGAACAAGCCAAAGTTGTCGTACACAATCACAGTATCCTGTTGGCTGATCCCCAACTCTCTGACGCCTTGCTGGAATTGCTCGGCACTGCACATTGTGCTGGGAAACCTGCCATCGGGGTCACTAAACGTTTTGCTGATATTAAATCGTTTTGCCCCGGCAATGATCCCCGGCGGCTCGTAATTTCCTTTTGTCCCGGCTTTGAGCATACCACAATCGAGTATGACCACTCGATCGAGGTTGTTCAGTAACCAGTGACAACTTTTGATGTTTTTCATAATGTTAACTTTTGCTTAAATTGAGGTACAAAGGTGATTTTGTTCACAAGCTTTGGTTATACTAGGTTGCTTTAGTGCCTATAACAAGAATATCCATGTCCATAAAAGCTATAGCTCCTCACCATTTGAGTGGCCCCATCTTAGTGGTCCTGCCCCGCTATATTGGCGACGCCATCAATACGTTGCCAGCCATCGCGCTGCTCAATGAATTGTATCCGGGGAATAAGATCTATCTGCTGGTGCGCCCTTATATGCGAGAGGTGCTGCAAAGGGCACATGGATATGAGTTTGAATTACTCGATGATGCCAGGCATCAGGCAGAAGAAAAGGCAAGTTTGTTTGGTTTTGCCAAAACGCTCAGAGCTTTTCGCTTCTCCATGGCGGTGTTGTTTCGCGGCTCGCTCACCGATGCCGTACTTTGTAAACTAGCCAGGATCCGCTATGTAGCCGGATATGCCCAAAACGGCCGCACTCCGCTGTTGTCACACTCCCTCAAGCTCAATCATTGCCATCACTATCTATTTCGCTATTGCCGTCTGGTGAACGACATTCATGGCAAGCCGTTCGAGCAATTTGCTTTGCCCCGGCTCAAAGCAAAAACGTTGCCGCTCACACAGGATCAGTCGCACGCGACGGGGGTTTACATTGGTGGTAAAAACAAAGGCACCCGTCACTATCCCGCAGAATTAGCTGCACAGGCGCTGCTTAAAATACATCAGCAAAGCAGCACCCGGTTTTACTTGCTTGGGGATCCATCCGAACAGCAAGATATGGAAGAGCTCAAACAGCTGCTAGACGCAGAGGGAGTTCAGGTAGCCAACCTGGCGGGCAAAACCTCTGTGGGCGAGTTAGTCGACACCATTGCAGCCATGGATGCCATGATCACCATAGATTCCGGCCCGATGCATATTGCTGCCGCATGCAAAGTGCCAACACTGGCGCTGGCAGGTCTGGGCACATCGCCTTTTTCGTTGGTTGCGCCATTAACACCGCTGTGCCGCACCATCACCAGCCACTCAACAAGTCTTAATGAGGCGGAAATTATCTGTGCGATACAACCTCAGGACCTTGCACAACAGTTCAGCCAGATGCTTGGTAAAAGTCACGACACCTAACGAGAAACATTTAATACTTCACCGAATATTCTATCCTCTTCTGTCTTTGTGCTTGTATACCAGATCCACAGTCGCTACTATTCTGTTTGCAAAAAAGGAATAAACGGAATACATACATGTCAATTAACAAGCATGCACTACACCCTAAGCAATGTTCGAATCTCATCCGTATGGGCAACCAATTTGATGGTGGATATGTTGTCCCAAAAAATCATATAAAAGAGACTGATGTTTTACTGTCGCTGGGTATCAATGATGACTGGCAGTTTGATAAAGAGTTTCAGGCACTCAACCCGGATTGCCGGGTGGTGGGGGTGGACTATACCGTCGGACTTGGCTTTATTGTTCGTAAAACCCTGCAAAATAGCGTTAAATCTTTGCTCAACACCTTGCTGTTTCGCCATGATAAACGCCAAAAATATTGGACGCGCTTGTTAAACTGCGTGTTCTTTTACAGCTTTTTCCGTGGTAAAAATAGCCATTTACAACGCCGTGTTAGCAAGACTTCAGGCCAGCTGGATATCAGCCTGGATGAGCTCATTCAGCAACATTGTGGGACGCCGGAAGACACGGTTTTCCTGAAAATGGATATTGAAGGGGCTGAATATCAGGTGATTGATGACCTGTGTAAGCATGCCGACCGCATCAATGTGGTTGCTGCCGAGTTTCATCATCTGGATACGCATACAGAGCACTTCAATCAGTTTATTGCAGCGATGTCTGAGCGCTTTCATGTTGTACATATTCACGGCAACAACTATGGCAGATACGTCGACACCATCGACTTTCCCGAAACCGTAGAAATCACTTTTATCAATAAAACCCTGATGCCAGACGCACAAGCTTCAACCCATTCCTATCCGGTTGCAGGGCTCGACTTTCCAAATAACCCTAAAAAGCCAGATTATTCGTTAGCGTTCGAATAATCAGATCTTAATCACCTCACCACGCAAGGGTGCCAGCCTGGCCAGGATCTGATTTTGCGTGGTGTAGGCAATGCCCGCTTCAGTCATGGCATTGATCAGCAGCTCAACCACACGGTTAAAGTCGGCTTCGGTGATCTGCATGCCGGTGTGGATCTGTACCATAGAGTCGCCCTGATAGTCGCAGGGTCCGTCCAGGGTGTCGCATAAGTGCGTGATAAAGCCCTGGCGGAAGTGGCTTACATTGGCTTTGGCAAAATAAGGTAAAATGGCTTTATCGCGCCCTATCTGGTTAATAAATAAATCCACCAGACGTTCCAACCCAGGCTGACAGCCTATCTGTTGATACAAAGTGGGCTGGCTGGCAGAGTGACAACCACTTAATCCGATACTGGCCAATAGTAAAATCAGGCCATACAGCACACGACTGGCATTGCGTGTTAGTCTCTTCACCATCGCGCTTCCTTAAAAATAACCTGTGACAGACACATACCAGCCGGTTTGGTCCGGCTGACCGGCAATGCTGCCCAAGTCCAACCAGGCCGCGGTGATATTGACCTGTTTATTGATAAACCAGGCGACAAACACATCCTGCCACTGCTGCTCACCAAGTCCGAGGTTATCGGGTTTTTCACGGTACTCGTAGCCCAGCGCCAGGTTTTGACTGAGAAAAATAGCCGTACTGGCTTCGAGATAAATACGTTCGCTGCCCTGCTGGCCACCATAGCCCAGCAGACCAAGTTGGTTGGCCTCGGTATGGCGCGCCGTGATATTCCAAAATGCGTTAAAGCCACCCAGTGCCCCCAGATGTAGCTTGCTGGCAGCCAGATAGATATCGGTGCCGCTGTCGTCCTCAGCACCCAGTAAGGCAGCAACGGCATCGTCTTTGAGTGATTTATGCTGCAAGCCAAGACTTAACTGTGGCCAGGTGCTGTAAACAATATCTCCATAGAGGCGTACTTTAACGCCGCTGACCGACTGCTCTATATCGGTATTGAGTGCCGGTACGGCAAAGGTTTGCTCGGCATAACTGAGCTCAACACGGTCAAACAGATTGGCCTGAATACCACACACATCAAGTCGATAATCATCAACGCTGGCACGGCTGCAAAAGCCGCCAAGGCTCCACTGCTCTTCGCTGGCATAACCCACCAGTTGTGCCCAGGGTACTATGCCACCCCCTGCACTCCCTTCGACCTGAGACACACCGGGTGTGGCCAATAACTTACCGGAGCCTGCCATACCTGATGTGCTAATGCATAAGGCACCGCAGGCAAAAACAAACCTGCACAGGTTAGCCCGCTTCATGATACTGGCCAAGCCATTGCGTCAGTAACTCCGCCTTCAACGGTTTACTCAAGTAATAGCCCTGGGCGTAATCACAGCCCATTTCTTTAAGCAGCTCCAGCGAGGCTTTATCTTCTACCCCTTCAGCCACCACTGTAAAACCGAGCTGATGGCCCAGACTAATGGTGGAACGTACAATGCACTGGTCCTGATGGGCTTCGGCCAGTTTGAGAATAAACACTTTATCCAGCTTAAGTTCATCAATGGGCAGCATCTTTAAGCGGCCCAGTGAGGTTTGCCCGACCCCGTAATCGTCCAGCGAGATATGCACACCGATTTCTTTGAGCACTTTCAGCGCCGCAATGCCTTTTTCTTCATTTTCAATCATATCCCGCTCGGTCAGCTCAATGGTGATCAATGACGGCGAGATCTGGTAGCGATCCAGCATGGCCTCAAGGTGTGGCACAAAGTCGGGGTCGGCAATGTCCTGCGCCGACACATTAATGGCCGCTTTCATGGTGATCCCCTGCTCAACCCAGTTGGCCACCTGCGCCACCACAGTTTTAAGCACCCACTGAGTCAGTTCAACAATCAAACCTGACTGCTCTGCCAAGTCAATAAAGAATTCGGGCGACACCCACTCGCCATTGCGCCGCTGCCAGCGGATCAGTGACTCAACCTTATCCACCTGCTGACTGTGCATATTCAGTTTAGGCTGATAGGTCATAAATAGCTGGCCATCATCACTTTGCAGCGCGGCTTTAAGTTCATCAATGATCAGCAAACGCTCCAGATAGGCTTCGTCTTCACCGGTTTGATAGAAGTACACGGCATTACTGCCCTGTTGTGCCGCATTATCGGCTGCGATCAGCGCCCGGCGCACCAGATCTTCCGGATCCTCAGCCTGCTCGGGATAATGCACCACCCCAACGCTAAAACGCAGGTTGATCTCCAGGTTTTGCACTTGATAGGGCTGGTTAAGGGCACTCAAAAAGCCTGCAACGCAGCCCTCCATTGAGCTGTCTTCTTTGGCCGCCAGCACAGTTAAAAACTCATCCCCTCCCAGGCGGGCATTAAGCCCGTCAAAATCGGCGCCAATTTGTTCAATGCGCTTTGCAACGGCCTGAATACAGCTGTCCCCCACGCGCGGCCCCAGTTTATCGTTTATGTGCCTGAGCCCTTTAATATCAACCACCAGCAGGTAATACACCCGGCCATCTTGCAGCAGCTGAGTTAATTTCTCCATAGCGGCTGCCCGGTTATAAAAGCGGGTTAAACCATCGTGACTGGCCTGATAACGAATTTGCTTTTCCCGTGCCTGAATATCGTCGCCCATTTCATGAAAGGCATCCACCAGCTGGCAGATCTCCTTGGTGGGGCGAGACTCATGTACCGTTGCCTCGTAATCACCCAGCGCAAAACGGCGTGCCATCACAGTGAGCTGCTGCAAGGGCGTTGCCAGGTTACGGGCCAAAAAACCACTGGCCACAAAGCCAAACAACATAGTCATGCACGACGTCAAAATAATGCTCAGCACCAGCTGATCAAATTCCTGATAGTCTTTGGTCATATCGGCGCTCAGCACCAGGCTTACTGGTGAAGAGTTGAGCGCAGGTAGCGCCACTTCAGCATTGATGTAAACGGGGAATTCACTCAGCCAGCGGGTGATTTTTTGTTCGTGCAGATAAGCGAACAAGTCCTGAGACTCAGGTAAACTTAACGAACTGGCCTTGATCTGCTCACCATGACCGATAAAACTCATTTCCATCCCAGTCAGCTCACGCAGCTGCCCGGCAACCTCTTTATCAACGGCAAAACCGACAATCGTAAAGGCAATGGTCCTTGGTGCCTTCACCGGCAAAATAATGGCCTGATAGAGCTGCTTGTCGAGGCTGACAAAGGCCGATTGCTCGGTGTGGTTGAGTAGCTCCCTGAGCAGCGGGCGCAAGTCTTCGGCCAACTCGATTTCGGCCTGATTGGCGGAGATCAGCTGACCGCGCACGTCGAGCAACAGCATCAGATCGGCGTCAATACGCTGACTGTGATTAAACAGCACACTTTCTATGGTCGGGGCATCCCGGGTGGCAACGGCCTGCTTAAAGCCAAAGTCCTGGGTCAGTACCGTGGCGGCGGTGACCAGCAAGCGCTCTTTGGCACTGAGGTATTGCTGATAAACATTTTGCGCCGTCTGAATATCTTGCTGTACCTTGCGCTCGTTGAACTGGCTGGTAGACCACCAGAAGCTCACTAAGCTGGCCACGGCGGTCAGTAACACCAGGCCAACGCACAGCGCGATAATGCGATTTTTAAAACTAGTGCCCATGATGCTCCTTAAACATCTCCGAGAATGTGTTTCTGGGTGCCGGTGTCTGTGTCTCTACAATAACAGACCCGGATTGTTGTAATTGTGTCACCGTCACTATCCTGCGCGTGTCGATTTCCTGTGTTTGTTGTGCATGCCAGATGGCCACTTGCTCTGCGTAAGCGGGGATCTTTACTGCGCCCAGCTGATCGCTGATAAGTACATCTTTTGATTTAGAAACATAGATATAACCCACCATTGAATCATGAATATTACATCCTAGAACAACGACACCGGGTTGTTCAAATCGTATCGGTTGAATGGGCGTACCAGCATATAATTTTAGCTCAAAGCGCTTAGTGTCTGAGAAGGAATACACATGATGACGAATATCATCGCTGTTGGGAAAGCTCACCGCCTGGCCCTGCATAATGGTGAGTAATTTGGGCTGGAACTGTTTAGCAACCTGATCCATCACCGCTACCTGTTGCACCGAGCCGGGATACACTGGCGCAACGACCTCAACCACAACATCGGACAATGGCGCTCCATGCTGGTCGCGCAATTGAAGGGTGTATCCGTTACCGGAACCGTTACCGGATCCAGTATCGGCACCAAATGCTGGGCCGGTCAAAGCCAGTAAAGCCCAACCAAACGTGACCCACGCACAGTCCGCAGCTCGCCTGATCATGTTCAGACGCCCTGGTGCTGTCCTTACCGGGTTATGCCCGCTGACGTTCATGGATATTTGCCTGAGCCAAATGCATACCCTTAAGTAAAAGTGACGCTGAAAAGAAAAGCAAGGACTAACCACAAATGACTCCACCACAATATTATTCAAGACAACAAAAAAGCGGCAATCTGCCGCTTTTGTTACTCAGATAGCGCCACTCAGGCGTCTATCAGGCCATATTCTTTATCCAGCACAGCAATCACCTCGTCGCGCGGGCTTTGTGGAATAGTAAGCTGCTTGCCGACGATTTTACTGGCAATGCCCACGTACGTGTCGGACACCGACATCATCACCGACTCTGGCAATTTGTAGCTGGCAGCCAGCTGCTCGCGCTCACTCATGCGGTCTTTGTTCAGCAATACGTCGCTGTCGGGCACATTGTTGATCAACAGCTGACGGAAACCTTCTTTTGAGTTCTCAACGATTTTGCCGTCACGGTAGGCCGGGCCATCCCAGATCCGCGATGAATCCGGTGTACCCACTTCATCAATGTAGATCAGACGCTCTGTGCCATCTTTGTCTTCGACATAACCAAATTCGAACTTGGTATCGACAAAGATCTGGTCCAGCTGCGCCAGCTCTTTAGAGATCAAAGCAAAGCCTTCGCTCAATAGCTTTTCATACAGTGCAACATCGGCTTCGGATTTAAAGTTGAACGCATCCAGGTTATCCATGATATTACGGCGGGTGATGTTCACATCATCAACTTCCGGTACATCTGGCAAGCCACGAATGATCCCTTTGGTTGACGGGGTGATTAAGACCTCATCCAGCTTCTGATGGGCACTCAGACCTTCTGGAAGATTGATCCCGCAGAACTCGCGTACGCCTTTGCTGTAATCGCGCCACATGCTGCCGGTGATATACTGACGGGCAATGGCTTCGACGCGCACTGTGCTGGCTTTACGCACAATCCAGACATAAGGATGTGGAATATCCACGATGTGGTTACCAGCCAGACCGGCTTCATCGAACAACTTAAACCAATGGGCGGCAACACTGTTCAGTGCGATACCTTTACCCGGCACACCATTGAGGCCATTTTCGCCCTGCCAGATGCAGTCGAAGGCCGAGATGCGATCCGAGATCACCATGATCGCCAGCTCAGTTCCGGTGGGAACATCATAGCCTTTTTCTTCAATTAAGCGGGCGCTGTCCTGGTCGGTTAACCAATAAACTGAACGTACTTTACCACTGTGCACAGCACCTTTGGTGCGAATGGGTAGATCGTCATTGACGTCTAGAACTTTGTAGCTACTCATTGTATCTCCATAGAGAACGGCTGCGTCTTGCTAAAGGACGCAAAATACAGAGGGGGTTAGAGCGGTGTATGATAGTCGAGCAGCCGTTAAATCACAATTGCTTTACCGCACTGTTCGGCAATATGCCGCAGGCAGGTTTAGCTTGGGGCACAAGTATTTTATGATGCAGGCGTGATCCGCCATTGATGTGAGACTATGCTAGAAATTAATGACCTGATATTTCGCTGGCCAGGCCAGACAGACGCCACACTCAACATACCCAGACTTGAAGTCGCCGCCGGTGAGCGGGTATTTTTACATGGCCCAAGCGGCAGTGGTAAATCAACCCTGCTGGGGCTTTTGAGCGGCGTTAATAAACCCGAGTCTGGCAGTATCCGCTTGCTGGGTAAGGACCTGACTCAGCTCAGTGATGCCGCCAGAGACAAGTTTCGGGCCGATCACATTGGTACTATATTTCAGAACTTTAACTTGCTGCCCTACCTCAGCCCGATAGAAAACGTCACGCTGGGTTGTCATTTTTCCCGCAGCCGCACCGAGCGCGTCAAGGCATCAGGTAAAACACTCACTCAGCAGGGAGAGCAGTTGTTACAGCAACTCGGACTGGATCCCAGCATTATGGCACGCTCCGTGGCCCAGCTGAGTATTGGTCAGCAACAGCGGGTGGCCGCAGCACGCGCCTTTATTGGCCAGCCGGAGCTTATCATTGCCGATGAACCAACCTCCGCACTGGATGCCGACAACCGTAACGCCTTTATCGAGCTGTTGTTCAAAGAAGCCAGCCAATATGGCGCAACCATTTTATTCGTCAGCCATGACAGCAACCTGGCCGCTATGTTTGATAAATATCTGAGCCTGAGCGACATTAACGAGGTGACTCAATGCAGTTAATCACCTTAGCGACCAAAAGTATGTTCAATCGCAAGGCCTGTGTGCTGCTGACCTTGTTTACCATAGCCATCAGTGTGATGCTGCTGCTAACCATTGAGCGAGTGCGCCAGGAAGCCAAAAGCAGTTTCAGCAATACCGTGTCGGGCACCGATCTGATCGTCGGCGCACGCAGCGGAGACATTCAGCTTTTGCTTTCCAGCGTATTTCGCATCGGTTATGCCAACAACAGCGTCAGCTGGGACAGCTATCAGGATATCAAATCGCAGCGCGGTGTAAGCTGGGCTATTCCCATCAGCTTAGGCGACAGCCATAAAGGCCACGCAGTACTGGGCACCGACAGCGCTTACTTTACACACTTTCGCTATGGCAAAAAACAAAACCTGGCCTTTGCCGCGGGCCGCGCGTTTGTTAATGCGCAGGAAGTGGTGCTGGGCAGCGAGGTTGCCAGTAAAATGCACTACCAGCTTGGCCAGCAAATTGTGATCTCACACGGCATGGGCAATACCAGCTTTCACCATCACGACGATAACCCGATGACCATAGTCGGGATCCTGGCGCCTACCGGCACGCCGGTGGATAAAACCGTGCATGTGCCACTGGCAGCCATCGAGGCCATGCATGGCCAGCCTAAATCAGCGCCCCGCATGATAGGTAAGCCAAAACAGCCAGCTGGACACTCGCATGATCATGCAGATGACCATGAGCACCATGATAGCCATGACCACGGCCATGCAGATGAACATGACCACGGTCATGACAAGCCGGACACCGTCGCAGTTACTGTGCCTGCACCCGCACATTTGCATGGCGACCTGATCGGCGAGCCAAAGCAGATCACCGCATTTTTGATGGGTCTGGATTCACCTCTGTATACCCTGCAAACTCGCCGTAATATCAACAATTACAAAGCTGAACCTCTTCTGGCGATTATGCCCGGCGTCACATTGCGAGAGCTGTGGCGCATGCTGGGCCTGGTAGAGAAGATCCTGTTACTGTTTTCAGGTATCGTCGTGCTGACCAGCCTGCTGGGTATGCTCACCACCTTACTGGCAACCCTCAACCAGCGCCGCCGAGAATTGGCCATTCTGCGCTCTGTGGGTGCACGGCCACGACATATTTTTACCCTGATGAGCAGCGAAGCCATTTTAATTACGGCAGCGGGTTGCGCACTGGGTATTGCCCTGTTTTACGCCCTGATAGCGCTGGCACAGGGCACGCTGCAAAGTCAGTTTGGGATCAGCCTGAGCATTTCACTGCTCAGTCACTATGAACTCATGCTGATCGGCGTTATCATGGCGGCCGGCACTTTGATGGGCATATTGCCTGCAACCCGAGCCTATTTCTATTCGCTCAGCGATGGCATGAGCATTAAGCTATAAGAGGTTTTGAATGACACCACTACGCACTTTTTTCTGGCTATGTACTGCGCTATTGCTCATTTCAGTACAAGTGCAGGCAGGCCCCCCTAAAGAAATTTTCTGGGAAGATCTGATCCCTCAGGGCCATGTCCAGATCAGCAATCAAGACGCTGCCGCCAGCCATGATGGCGACCAGCAAAACTGGGTACAGCCGGACCTGGATGCACCTGTGGTCAAAAGCCTGGATGGTAAGCAAGTGAGTTTGCCCGGATTTGTGGTGCCACTGGAAGGCGACAGTGAAGTGATCACGGAATTTCTGCTGGTCCCTTACTTTGGTGCCTGTATTCACGTGCCACCGCCGCCGCCCAATCAGATTGTCCACGTTAAAATCAAGAACGGCGTGCCCATCGACAGCCTGTATGATGCGATTACCGTAACGGGGACTATGAAGGTTGCAACCTGGAAAGGCGACCTGGCACAAACCGGTTACCAAATGGACGCGGTTGGCGTCGCACCGTTTGAACTATAAACGCCGGCTGATGTATCTGAAAGTGGCTCAGGATTGAGCCACTGAATACTGACTCAATTAGCCTTTAACACAGGCAACTTTTGTAGTGATAGGTATCACAGTGAACAGCTGCTGTATTGCAGATGTCTTTTTCTGTGATGTAGCCACCTGCCACTTGTGGCGTCTGTGCCTTATCCAGTGAACGAGTTTGGCGGCCTAACTGCTTAATTGCTTTTTTATGTAACTGTAGTTTCATTGTGTATTTCCTTATTGTTGCTTTTAAACATGTGCATTAGCACCTCACCACCATTGCACATATTTCGATCAAACGCAAAACTACATATCGGCCAGCTGTTTGCAGAGTATGCGCATCAATTTGGTGTCTTCTTGCATCAATACTTTTAGTTTTTCGACCGGGATCCAGATGATTTCACAAGGCGTTTCGGCCAGGTATTCCAGTGCCGATACGCCGCTCAGCAAAGCGGTTACACCCAGTGCCTCACCGGGTCCTCTGACCACGACTTGACTGTGACCCTGCGCACCGGCTGCCACTTCCCGCACGCTGCCCCGATATACCACACCCAGTTTGCTGAGCGACTTGCCCTGGCGGATCAGTACCTGTCCTGCGTCATACACGCCGCGTTCCTGACACGCACTGATTTGTTCTCGGGTTGATTGCGTAGCCCCATGCAGCCAGGGGATCTGCTGATCTAACTGGGCCGCTTCGGTCTGGCGGAAAATCGAGGCTTTTTGTAATGCAGCCATGCGCTTTTCAACATCTTCCAGCAAACGGCTGGCTTCGGGCTTATCGAGCACTGCCAGCTTTAACTGCTCGTTGATCACTGCACGCTCACGGTTGAGCAACAACCGGGTCGCAGCCTGTGATTGCAGGGCCTGAACGATATCCGGAAACGTCTCCTGAAGCGTATTAATTCGCGCTATGGTCTGAGCGATATTGTCCTGAACCTGCTGGCGTACCTCGGCCGCTATCTGGGCATTCGGTGAAAGTGTATCGATATGGCTTTGCAGTGCCTCCTGGGCCTGAATAAAGCCCCGGGCCACGTCATACCCTACCACCAGACGCTCAAAATATAGCCTCAATAACATGCGTTCTAACCAGGCAATACCGCGCAGTCGCTCCAGCCAACCCGGTACTTGCCAGGTTGCAAACAGGGTATCGCGCTGCCCGATACAGGGCTCACCGTCGAGTGCCAGCTCCACCGCTTCCACCAGCAAGTTGGTGGCTCGTTTACCCAAAGTTCCCTGTTCAAACTGCGTCCAGTAGTGCTTGCGTTCAGTTTCCAGCAGGCGACGTAAAAAGGCGGTATTGAGATCGTCCTTATCTATCGGTGTTGCCGTGTCTGGCGGTGCCATCGCCCCCAGCTTGACCTGAGCTTTTACCTGCTGCCAGTCAGCACCGCGTAAAAACGGGCTGTCCATCATAGTCGGCAACATAGTTTGCAGGGTATTGGCGACCTGCTGATTTGCTTTATCCACCGTGGCCTGTTTGGCCGGAGGCAGGCTGTCAAGACGCAGAAACTTCAGCAGCATGCCCATAGTGCCGCCGTTAATTAAAATCGTCAGTACCACAATGCCGGCACACAAAAACAGCATGCGATCGCTGACCTCTTTGGGGATCGCATCGCTGGCAGCCACCGTCAGCGCCAGCGCTAAAGAGACCGCGCCGCGCAGGCCACCCCAGCACAACACGCTGGCTTTCTCAAACGTAATACCAACGCCGATACGACTCAGCAGCGGGGTAAACACTGTGATGGAAATGGCCCGGATCAACATGATCCCCACATACAAAATGCCCAGCGTCTGCCATGCCTGGAGGTCGTCCAGTGGCACCCGAATGGCCACCAGGATCCCCACTAACAGAAAAATGCAGGTATTGGCAATATGCGCCATCATTTCCCAGAAGTGGTGTAAAAACCCGGCAACCTCCGGGCTTATCCGGGTACGGCCGACGCTGGCCAACACCAGCGCGAGAGTCACCACAGCCACCACCCCGGAAACATGGAATGATTCGGAAATGAAAAACGCCGAATACGCCGCCGCAATGGTAAGGGTGATCTCTATCATAGGATCGTTAAACACCCGATCGATCCACATAATACACAACCCGCCCAGCACCAGGCCTATCGCCAGCCCCACCAGCACCACCCCGGCAAACTGGCCGACTGCCTGGACAGGCGAGGCCATCATGGCCTCTTCTCCCCCACTGCTGGCCAGCACCCAAACATAAAACAAACTGAAAAACACAATGGCGGTACCATCGTTAAGCAAAGATTCGCCCTCAATCAGGGTTTCGAGACGTTTACGTGAGCTGACTTCCTTCAGCAAGGCCACCACGGCCACCGGATCGGTGGCGCTGATCAGGGCACCAAACATCAGGCACATGGCCCAGCTCCACTGCCAGTGTTCGGGCACGCTCAAATGTAATAACTCGGCCGTCAGCCAGATGGCCAGCATCAGACCCGGCACCGCCAGAATGGCAATCTGGGTAAACATACGCCGGAATAAATGCACTTCCATGGCAAAAGCGCTTTCAAAGATCAGGGTAGGTAAAAACAGGAAAAGAAACAGGTGCGGATCGATGTCGGCTACCAGCGTCAGGGTATCGCCCACCATCTGCATATCGCCGTCAAAGACCTCACCGCGCTGCGCCAGGCCGATGCAGATCCCAATCACCAGTAACGCCACGGTGTAAGGGATCTGGGTGTTTTTCAGGGCATGGCGGGTCAGTGCACCAATAAACAGGGCCAGGATCAAAAATACCAGGACCAGAATGCCAGATTCAAACTGCATACCAGCCACCTTAATCACCGCGCTCACAATGGTGTAAGCTTAGTTCACCCAGGCTGGCCCTGTTAGTTTAAGGGTAAAAAACTCAGCGCTCGGTTTTACCCGGATAATAGATGGTTACCGGCTGTGAGTAATTCGGCACATCATCATAGCTAAACACCGCATAATACTTGGCAATATCCGGCGTGCCGAAGTTGTCCAGAGTATAGTTATCCGGTCCGCCGTAAAGCTTCACCCCATCAAAGGGCGAGCGCGGCGGATGGAAGCGGTTGCGCACCACAAAAAAGCCGACCAGGTCGTCGTCTTCTTCATTTTCCCAGGTCAGCTTGACTACGCCGTTTTCGACCTGAGTTTGCAGGTTATGGGGCGCTGCCACCGGGTGTTTACGGCGCTCGATATAATCGATCTTCAGTTGTGCCGGTTGCTGATCCTGACAGTTGGTCCAGTTCACCAGTGCATCTGTAGCCTGCGACTCCGCCGTGGCACGAATAATAAAGTAAAATGGCGTCTGTGCCTGATGCAAACGTTCCAGTTCCTGCAAGCTGTAGCTGTCAAAGATAAAATGATGCTCGGCGCGCTCTCTGAGTTGCTCATTGCTCACCTCATAGCCGATGTATTCAATCTTCTGACGCTGCTTCACGTGCTGATAATCCACATCTCTGAGCTCTACCAGCTCTATGGTAAAGCGCACATCCCGCGCCGAGGCAATAGAATTGCAGCAGCGCACTGTGAGACAGGCATTGGTAAATACAGTGCGATCCACTGGCAAGTCCACATTCAGATCAAACGACATCTGGCCATATACAATATCGCCTTCGGCATCAAAACCCGACGCCAGCTTATCGGCCACCACTTTGTCCTTGTAAATGGTATTACAGGACAGCGGGCTGAGGGCAAGCTGCTGCTCAGGTAACTGATACACCAGCTCCAGGTTGGGCCGATAGTGCAGACCACTGCCAAACGAGCCGTAGCCAATGTCGAATTGCATGACCTGAGAGTCTTTGCCCAGAGGCAATTTTTTGGGCCCCTGTAAGCGCAGCAGTAAGCGCTTCTGCTTGAGCAGCTTGGCCAGCAGGCTACGTTCAACCCCGTTAAACAGCCATTTCATCCAGATCCCCTGGGTGAGCTTGTCGGATTCAATGGTTTGTCCCAGCGTATGCAAAGGCTTAGCGTCGGCAATACAGCTGTAGTCATAGATGTCCTCAACCTGATCGGCATCAAGAATCGCCACCGACCACTCGCCATATTTTTCAATTTTGGCGGCCACCCGGTTCATCGGATAGATAAAGAACTGGGCGCTTAAGATCTGCGAGCCTTCCACAATACTGCTGAGATCAAACTGCACTACACCCATGCTTATCCCCCGCTTTTTGTCGACGCCGATAAACATGGAGTTATAACCAAAGTGCTCTTTGTTCTTGGCCTGATTGTTCTGCGATAAATAGCCCACCGTTTCGCGGGAAGGAAATAAAGTACGGGCGCTTTCTGTGCGGCCCAGACGCGTTTTCAGGCGCAATTCCGGGCTGAACGGGGATTTAATTTTAGTGACCTTATCAACGGCGCGAATGTTATAAAAATAGCTGTGCCCGCTTTGCAGCTGGCGGTCGACAAAACCCAGTGTTTTGGTGATCGCCACCAGGGTTTCTTCACCACAGGGGTTTTTATTGTGCTGGCTGCGATAAACTTCAAAGTAGATGTCGTCCCGGTCTTCATACTGCCACTCCAGCTCAACACTGTCATGGGCCACGGATTTAATGGTAAAGCCTTCAACCCGTTTAGGTGCCAGCGGCGAGTAATTAATGGCCTCGCTCAGCGCATATTGTACGGCGGGAATATTTTCGGCCACACTCTCGGACATGTTTTTCATGTAATCCGGAATGTTACGCGTGCCCACCTCCACCACAGTGGCGATGATCCCTTTGCGATAATAATACTCGCGGCCACTGCCGTGGATCAGCTGAGCCGGCGGCTTGCCACGGTGGATCCCGTACTGACGTCCCGTGACCTTTTTGATCTCGTGGTTCATATTGGCGCACAACACGTTCAGATCCGTGCCTTCGATCTCCACCTCATGATTAAACTTATGGGCGGGGAAAAACACGTTACCCTGAGAGTGATAATCCAGTGCAATGCGAATATTTTCATGACTTTCCACAAAGTCGCGAATGGCACAGGTTTCCGGCTCCGAAAAGGCATGAGGACCGCCATAGGTATTCGAGCCGGTATTCTGATTGCGCATAAATTTGGCATCAAAGTTACGGTTTAAGTCCACCCCAAAGGTGCCATCGCCGTTGTTACGCCGGTTCTTACGCCAAAATGAAAAGTGGTTACGAGAGTACTCAAAGCCATCGGGGTTCAGACAGGGCACCATGTACAGGGTGTTACGCGTCAATGCATGTTGCAATTTTGGGTTAAAGCGATAGTTATCAATTACATACTGAACAAACTTCACCGCCAGCTCGTTGCCTATCCACTCTCTGGCATGAATCGAGCCGGTATACAGTAAGGCCGGTTTATCATCGGCATAGGTCACGTCCAGGGAAATGGTCACCAGCATGATCGGTCGGCCTTCCCAGGTCTCGCCTATGCTCTGTAAACGGAGCAAATGGGGATGTGCGCTCATGGCGCTTTGCAGGAACTCTATGGTGTCCTGATAGGACGCATATTGGATTTTCATAGCGGTTGCTCAGTTGCAGAAAACGAAAAGCCATAACCCGGATCAGGCAGCCTGATCCGGTACAGCCAGAAAGCATTAATGTGTGGTCAACCCGGCAGGCATCACCTGTTGCCAGTGCGCCACGATTTTTTCCAGTTTCTTGTCCTTCAGATTTTTCACCACACACAGTTGTTGAGGCTCGGTATTCAGGGCTTCTACCACACCATGTGCACCGAAGGTGGTCATGATCTCGTCGATCATCTTGTCGCCGATCCCTTTCACCTGCGCCAGGATCTCCCGGATCTGGGCATCATCAAACGTCGGAGCCGGATAGCTGTTGAGCTCCATACCGGCCTGCTCATCGCTGCCCGGAATGGGTTGCAGGGCTTTGGCTTGTGCCGATTTAGCTTGCAGCACAAAGTTGTCTTGCAGGTTCCAGATCTCACTTGGCCACTCTTCGATGCGTTGATATTGGGTATCAAGAATTGGAAACTGTTGTTCATCCATGCCGTGGAAAGTCTCGCCACAGTCCTGACTCGGTGTGTAACTGGAAAAACCAATGTGACGCATAGTGCGCAACAAGCGTGAATCGATTTTGCCCAGCTCCTCCCAGTTATACAGCGGAATGCTTGGCTTACGGAAACGACCGTCCGACAGTAACCACATCAGATATTGACCGATCCAGTCACGGATATACGGAAACGCTGCAAACGCGGTGGCGCATTCCAGGATCCTGAGTTTGCCATCTTTGCCCAGTGCAATGTCGCAGGCCCAGTACTCGGCGTTGGCCGCTTTTGACGCGGCAGTCGCCAGCTTCAGAACCGACTTAGGTACTGCCTGATAATCCATACTGCCCCCCTGGCTGGTGTTGGTCAGCCACTCCCCTTCCGGTGGACGACGCCAGAACGCACACACAGGCTTATGACCCACCAGCATGACACGAATGTCTGCTTCCATCGGCACAAAGTCTTGCACGTAGGCCGGGTAGTATTTTTTCTCCGTCAACAGCGCCATTGCTTCGTCATAATTATCCACTTTATGGACAAAGTAGCCGCCATAGTTAGACGGGCCATAGGAGCGCTTGATGATCTTCGGGTAACTGGCCTGGCTCAGGTAGCGCTTGGCTTTTTCCGGGACATAGAAGATTTCGGTGTGTGGTGCCGGTAGTTTGTATTTGCGGCAAAAATGGGTCACGTTCTCTTTTGACTTGTTAGAGAACTGGCTGTCCAGCGAGGGCAAAAAACGCACATGCGGCAAGGCACGGGCGATTTCACGAAACGTTTCGTAGGCCGTCGCGGGAATATTACCGATCAGCACATCGATTTGCTTGCGCTTCACTTCGGCAATAAAACGCGCTTTGTCATTGCCCCAGTGATATACCACAGTTTCGATTTTATCTGGCCAACCTTTGAAGTTGGATTTGTCAAAAAAGCGTAAGACGTAATCCAGATAGAGAAGTCCAATCTTTGGGAGTTTGGGTTTTGCAGTCATTGCTCGGGCCACCTTGGCAAAATTAATGGGTTGGTAAAATAACTCTGTGCTTTGGCCATCAGGCCACTTTGTGCGTATGCAACGCATTGTGTTGTGTTGCAGTGCGCTCGATCAGCTCCACCATGGCATCGATCTTGGCCTGGTTAAAATTGATCCCCAGCGCTTCTTGTTCTGGCGTTGCAAAGGCCGGAATGGTGTTTACTTCCAGCACCACATATTCCTCACGCTCGCGGTCATAAATGAGATCGACACCGGCGATTTCCAGACCTAAGGTACTGGCAGCGCGCAGCGCGAGCTCTACTACTTCGTCGTCGGGCTCGCGAACAAACACCGAGCCGCCACTGGTGATATTGGTTTTCCAGTCATCCTTTGGCGCTTTGCGGCCATAGCAACCGACAAACTTGCCATCCACCACATCAATGCGGTAATCGGTATTGTCGTAATCAATAAAGCGCTCGACGTAGAAATAACGCAAATCGGTGCGGCTCAAAAACGGCAGCAGCATGTCCAGCGCCTGTTCACTGTCGATTTTGACAATGCCAACACCACCCCAGCCGTCGGTGGGCTTGTAGATCAGCTTGCCGCCAAAATCCCGCAGCGCCTGTTTTAACCCGTCCATGTCGTTTTTGTGGCACAAACGATAATCCGCTGTACAGATCCCCTGGCTGTTAAGCAAGTGAGAGGTGCGAAATTTATCTTCCGCCAGGGCAAACGCGTCGTAATTATTGAGCGTCGGAATGGCCTGACTCAGCGCCTGATAAAGATACACCTGAAACTGAGTTTGCTGACCCGCGTTGTAACTTAAAAACGCATCCAGCTGCTCCATCACCACGCCGTTACAGCTGATCTGGCCGTCCTTTGCCCGGGCATCGCGCAGATTCAGCCCGGTACTGGTCTGGATCCCGCGCTCAGCCAGTGCATGAACCAGGCGCTGCTCTATCTCGCGCCCTCCCCCATTTTCGTACATCCAGATGCCAACGTGCGGTGCCGTGACTGAGCGTGTCATAAAGTGTCTCCTTGGTCCTTGAACAGGTGCATAAAATTTGGTCAGGAAGGCTATTCTACAGGGCACTGTGTGACAGATTTTTGATCGTTTTTCTGTACCTATCGGGATCCAAAAACTGTTCATAATTCCGTCACCTCACTGTCATCGAAAATCGCCACGATGGGCCAAAATTACCGCAGGGACCTGTTATGGATAGTCTGGACTTTAATGAACTCGCGTCTTTAATTCGTTGTAATTCTTACAGTAAACATAAAGCTGGTGTGGATGCACACGGCGAACAAATGATTGAACTGGCGGCGCCGCTGGGCTATACGCTCACCCGCTATCAAAGAGAACATATTGGCGATCATTTGCTGCTGCGGGCGCCCAGAGGGGCTGGTAAACAGATCCTCTTACTGGGCCATCTGGATACCGTCTATCCCCCCGATACCTTTGTCGAATTCAGTGAGGATGAAGAGTGCGTTTATGGTCCTGGCGTGTGCGATATGAAAGGCGGCAACTGGGTCGCACTGAACGCACTGCGTCAGCTCAAGCGCACCTATGGCAAGCTCCATAACATTGACTGGCTGCTGGTCAGCGATGAAGAAATTGGCAGCGACGACAGCAAAGCACTGACCACTAAAATCGCCAAGCAGTATGACGCCTGCCTGGTGTTTGAAGCCGCGGGTAAAAATCACGAACTGGTGGTGGCCCGCAAAGGCATTGCCACCTATACCATTACGATTACCGGTAAAGCGGCCCATGCCGGCAACCATTACCGGGATGGGATTGATGCGAACTTTGCACTGGCAAACATGCTGATGGAAATGTCGGCCCTGACCGACCTGAAACGGGGTAGCACAGTCAATGTGGGCAAAATCCAGGGCGGCATTGGTGCCAACACCATTTCCCCTTCGGCCACTATGGTGGTAGAAGCACGCTTTACCAAAGCCTCTGAGCAGCAGCGTTTACTCGAAGGTATTGAGAACATCTGTCTGGCCATTGAAGTAACTGGGGTGTCGGTCAAATTAGAAGGGGGTCTGCAACGCGGCGTTATGGCCCCGACAGACAAGCAATCGGCTTTACTGAGTGAGATCAATGAGATCCTGGGCTATGAGCTGCCAGTGGAACATCGCGGTGGGGTATCCGATGCCAACACGGCCGCAGCGACCGGCACACCAACGTTAGATGGCTTTGGCCCCTATGGTGACGGGGACCACACCATTCATGAGCGGGCACTCAAGTCTAGTTTTGCACTGCGCATTGCTCAGGTCACTCAGATCCTGGCTAGTCTGTGCTATCAGGCCGAGTCGCAGCCCGCCCTCAGCGACAGCGATTAACGCTGACACTGCGGGCAGTAGACGGTACTGCGCTGACCCAGGCGGATCTCTTTGAGTGTGGTTTCACAGCTGACACAGGGTTCGCCTTTACGACCATAGACCAGCAGCTCCTGGGCAAAATAACCCGGTTTACCGTCACTTTGCGCAAAGTCTTTCAGGGTGGTTCCGCCCTGTTTAATAGCACTTGCCAGCGTCTCTTTGATGATAGGCGTAAGACGCTCATAACGGTGTAACGAGACTTTCCCAGCTTCCCGTTTTGGGTGGATCCCGGCTTTGAACAAAGACTCGTTGGCGTAGATATTACCCACCCCGACGACCACCTGGTTGTCCATAATAAATTGTTTGATCGCCACCTTTTTACCGCGACTGGCCGCAAATAAATGCTCGGCGGTAAACGCCTCGGTAAGCGGCTCCGGCCCCAGTTTTGCAAATACGCTGTGCTCCTCAGTAACCCCTTGCCACAGGCACGCACCAAAGCGGCGGGGATCGTTCAGGCGCAATGCCAGCCCGTTGGCAAAATGAAACTCTATGTGGTCGTGCTTTTTGAGTGGCGTATCCTGCGCCACAACACGCAGGTTGCCCGACATGCCCAAATGCAAGATGGCCGTGCCCAGCGGACTTTCCAGCAGTAAGTATTTTGCCCGTCGTTTGACGGCACTGATGACCTGCCCTTCCAACAGGCTGACCTGCTCAGGGACCGGCCAGCGTAACTGACGCTGATGCACAATTACTTTGCTGACATTTTGATGCTTGATATGGGGTTCGATGCCTAAACGGCTCACTTCTACTTCAGGTAACTCTGGCATTACTTCAACTCAATAGGGGCAAATAACTGTTGTGCCTGTGTTTTGTCGACACTAAACCAACGCTGTGATTGTCTGGCAAAAAGATAAAAGCTTTGCTGTTGCTGATACAGCTGAAAACTCATCGGTAATTCACTGCCTGCCAGCCAAAACTGAGCAACGCTGAGCGCAGCACTGCCCGGCAAGCCGGGGTTTTCAGTCAGGGTCAGCTCACTTTCCTGCCACCGGGTGATCAACGCTTCCAGCTCAGCGGGTTGCGCCTGCCAGGCAGCATCCTTATCAGCACTGAGCCGCCAGGAGGTGCCAATGCGTTCAATCTTAAAACCGGGAAATCCCAGTGCCAGCACAAAACTTTGTTGCTCAAAAAGCGGCATACTGCCCAGCTCTTCTTTCGGCGGATTTATTTTCTGATGAATACCGTTAAGAAAAAAGATCATGATCAACATAGAGAAGATCACCACATTGTTCCAGGCCTTACGGCTCAAACGCATAACTGCTCCAGTGCTTATTTGCCCGCAATGCGGCGGGTTATTCAGAGCCTAAATCATATCCCGCAGCGGGTGTTAAGTACACTCAGATGCGAAAGAAGCCGATGTTTTTACTCAATACACCCGACATTTGTGCCAACTTTTTAGTGGCCTGTTTGTTGTCATTCAGGGCACTCATGGCATCCTGAGCGGCTTCGGTGATCTCTTCCATATTCGAGGCCACCTCGTTGATAGCCGACGCCTGCTGTTGCGCCACGTTGACCACCTCTCCTACCTGAGACAAAGAGTTTTGCGCCTGGGTGTCGATTTGCTCCAGCAGCTCAGTGGCTTCAAAGGTCAGCGTCCGACCATGTTCAACCTGGGGCTGGGTTTTTTCCATAGCTTCCACAGTTGCTGAGGTTTCACTTTGTACTTCCCGGATCATGGTTTCGATCTGATCCGTGGCCTCAAAGGTTCTGCGTGCCAGCTGACGCACTTCGTCTGCCACCACCGCAAAACCGCGTCCGGATTCTCCGGCACGTGCAGCCTCAATGGCCGCATTCAGTGCCAACAGGTTAGTTTGTTCAGAGATCCCACTGATCACATTGGCAATGCCGCCGATCTGCTTGGTCTGCTCTGCCAATTTTTGAATTTGCGACACCGTGCCATCGACTGTTTGCGCTATGGTATCCATTGCCTCTGCGGTATTACGAATTGCCTGGCGTCCCTGATCAGCAAAAGTCACCGTTTGCCTCGAATTTTCTTCCGTTTGTCTGGCAATATCACTCACCCGCATCATGTTTTCTCGCAATGAATCAAGCATTCTGGCGGTATTACTGGTGGCTTCTGCCTGATGCTGCGCAGCGTCATAAATTTCACCAGATGCCCCGGTTACCGCATCAGCCTGCACTGAGAGCTGCTCAGAGACTTCTTTGATACTGGTGACTATCCGGGTTAATTCACCAGACATGCGGCAAACAGAGTCCAGCATGCTGTCCGGATAGTCGGTGTGGATCTGCCCCGTCAGGTCGCCCCCAGAAATACGTGTTACCGCAGCTGCGGCATCTTGCGGCTCACCACCGAGTGAGCGCTGGAAACTGCGCTCTATCGCCCAGCCCACCAGCACACTGATGGCCACGGCAATAAAGGTAAACCACAACATCAGCTGGGAAAATCCGCCCGCAGCTTCACGCGCTGCGGGGGTCAGCGTTTGATTTTGCTGCTCCTGATAATCAATAAACTCGTTGATCACGTTGAGCCAGCTGATAAAAGCCGGGCGCGCTTCATCCAGTACCAGGGTATCTACGCTCTGACCGGCTTTTTTATTACTCAGTATGGTGCGGATCAGGGGTAACGTCTTAGTTTCAATTCGTTTGATCCGATTCAGGATCTCACGCTCCTGAGCACTAAAATGGGCGCCTGAGTTGATCATTTGCGTCATCTTAGCGTCGGAGTCCTGATAAAAGCGGGCAAGCTGCTCGATTTCCCGTTCATATTCACTCAACTCAGACGCGCTGCGGGCGATGGCCACATCGCGAATGGCGATTGCCCTATCGTGCACACTGCCTCGAAAGTTAATCGCATAACGTTGCTTCACCGAGTTGACGTCCGTGATCTCTGTGAGCGTCTGATCGATAAATGCCACGCGATTACTGCCAATAATGGTCATCACGACCAATAATGCCAACGCAATACCAAACCCGACCACCAATCGGCTTTTTACCGACAATCCCATTAACCACTGCACCATATTGTGCCTCCATGATAGCAACATACTGAAAGTTCAAAGTTAGTCGCAGGTGATGAAGCTGTAAAGCGGATAAAACGAATTACTATGATAGAAAAAACAGCTGGTTGCTTAAACCACAGACATACTACAGTCATATTCATTTGAAACCATATCAGGGACTCAGCTATGAGTTGCCCTTATCACGCACGGATGACACGTGTATAATTTTCGCTTCGCGCTTAATCGACTTATTTAGGCGTAACGCTCTGATATGGTTGTCGGAGCCAGAAATTGGAATACTCACAATGAAAAAAGCACTACTTTGCCTGATCACAGGCCTACTCTCTTCACCTACATTTGCCGACGCGCGATTTGTGCGAGCCAAATTAATTGAAGACGGTGGCTCAATACGCCCGTCAGAAGCGATAGAGGGCAGTCGACGCGAACACTGGGCTTTTGTCGACTACATGGTAGACCCGAACGGCAAACCCGTACATGCACTAGTCGAAGCCTCGGCTCCCAGGCAAGTTCACGAAGCTAAATCAGCTTTAGCAATGCGCACTTATCAACCTGCCCGGCTGGGTGAAAACGCAATCACTTCTGCCAGTCAGTTGCCGATCCGATTTAATAAGGTGTTTAAACAATACACCAATAACAATGTTTCCAGTGCGTACAGTAAGTACTTTGACGAGGCAAAGCGCTTGGTGGTCAGCAATCAAATGGCCAAGGCCAAGCCCGCACTAGATAGTCTGGTCGAAGATCACACCAAAAACCTCACTGAACAAGCCTACACCGCTTGGTTAATGAGTGCGTACTACTACAACGTACAGGACTGGCACCAGTACGAATATCACCTGAGAGAAGCTGTGCACCTTCATCACTTGCTTACGCCAGATTTGGCATTGATGTCGATGCAAAGTCTGATGAACCTGGAGGTCTATCAGAAACAATACGGTAATGCGTTTGAAACCCTGCTCAAAATGCGAGGGATCAAAAACAAACAACTGTCTAAGCAAACTATCACTGAGTTTAGTGCGCAGCTGCAGGAACAAATTGACGCCAACCCGGTCATCACGGTCACTGCCAAACTGGCTGAATTACGCACCTGGCGCCATACACTTAACCGCAGTACCATTTCACTCAGTGCAGAAAACGGTAGCCTGAGCACTGCAGCTTTGTACTGTGAAAATGGCTATCAGCGCTTCGGCGAACTGCCGGTGAAAAACTATCAGGTTCCTGAAGCTTACGGCAGCTGCTATCTGGCGGTACAAGGTGAAGCCGACACCCAAATCACCTATCGCGAAGAGGGTGATGCCCGTTTTGGACTTTATCTGTAAATTTGACAAAAAAATGAAAAACCAGTGATCCGAATAATCAGATTATTCGTTTTATAGGATGAAGGGTTCGCAGTACGGTGTACTAAACAATCCCCTTCGCGACGGCACTGATAAACGCGCACTTTAAGTGCGCGTTTTCTCTTTTATCAAACCGATAAAACTTATTTGCTCACCACATCAACCAAATTACCCCGAAGCACATCTGAGCACTGACCCGCCTGACGCAACAAGGTAATAAACGCTTGCGTAAGAGGAGGCGGTTGCTGCGCGTTGGCCCACAATGCATAGACCGGGCGCACATGCTGCCACTCGCCCACATAGCTAAACGGTTTGTTCAGTTCAGCGACTTCTGTCATCGGCAAGACGGCCGCCCCCAGCCCGGATGCAACCATTTGTCTGGCTAACGTGATGTCTCCCACGTAAGAGAGGTGATCAAAGCGGGACACTAGATCGCGCCACAATGCAGAATCCGGAATTTGTTCCTTTTTAAATGGCATGAACAAGGTGTTCGTTTCTTTTGCCTGCTCAGGCACCACACACTTTAGTGCAATCTCGCCGATACGCGTGTGATAGCAGTTGGAATCCTGCAATGTGCCCACCCGAATGATCACATCGAAACGCTTCTGGCTCAGCAACACATTGGTATTGTCCGGTTCAATGTGCAGCACAAGATCCGGATGGGTGCGCTGAAAAGATTCAACCACAGGATATAAAGGGCCATTGATCAAATTCTGCGGACACAATAAGTGAAATGCGCTGACTTGCGGGCTTAACAACGCGGTGCTGTCAGCTTGCAGGGCCAGCAGCGAAGGGGCCATTTTTTCATAGACGACCTGGCCATGAGATGTGGCTAACACACCACGCGCTGAGCGATTCAGCAGGCTGTACCCAAGCCGAGCTTCCAGCGCGGCGATCCGTTTAGAAATAGTTGGTGCGCTGAGACTTAACGCATCAGCCGCTTTCGCAAAACTGCCCCGGCGAGCCACTTCAACAAAGAGCAGCAAATCATCGAGCATGTGGTTTTCCTTAATCTTAGCTTGCTTATTCTGACATTCCGCTTCTGCTCGCGCCCGCTATGATGGGTATAAAACGGAGGAACGCGATGCTAAAACTGATATTTACGACTTTATTTTCATTTTGCCTGTCGACACTGGTGTCGGGCTGGGTCACCTATGTCAATCTGGGTGTCGCGCCCGGATTTTTGCAGCACTGGTTCAAAGCGTTTATCCATGCCTGGCCCGTTGCTTTAATCACGGCTTACCTGCTCAGCGGGCCAATCCACTCTCTTACTCACTTTATTCTGGAGCGAAACCATGTCAAATGACACATTACACACTGAACACACCCCAAGCGACGGTGCAATCAACCTGGTCGCCTATATTAATCCAAAAGCCGCTTACTACCAAAGCTGTAAGTCTGCGATTGAGGATATCATTGAGGTAACACGACAGGAGCCCGGGTGCCTGCGCTTTGAACTCTATGAAAACGCCGCGCAGTCTCAGCTGACATTGATAGAACGGTTTGCCGAGCAAAGTGCGTTTGATTTTCATCATCGCCAGCCATACACCCAGGCGGTCTATCGACTTTATGAAAAGGCACTGGAAAAGCCCGCTGAATTGCATTTTATGAGCAGTATCAGCATATAAAGCGGGACAAAGTGCCCGCACACTGTGGGCACTCTGGCGGGGTCATCCTTTCTCTGGGCGAAGCGACTCGATCACCTGAGCATCCACCCAATAAATATCCCCTTCTGCCAAGCCGGCATCGCGGTTAAAGAAAAGATACTTACCATCGGGCGTTACAGTGGCTGAAGCTTCCCGGCCCGGCGTATTCACTTGAGGACCTAAGTTGATGGCCTTACCCCAGCTGCCGTCTGTTTGCCGAAAACTGATATACAAATCACTGTAGCCATACCCGTCTTCCCGCTGACCATCCCAGATAATATAAGAGTCATCAGACGCAATAAACGGATGTGCATTGTATTTGCCGGTATTGACCTCAGGGCCAAGTACCACAGGCGCCTGCCGCTGGCCGTTGCGCACCTCAGAAATACGAATGACATCCCCACTTTTATAATCGTCCAGAATATAAGTACCTTTGCTGGACGAAGTCAGGCGCATGATCCCCCAGTCATCCCGGTCAAACATCGGGCCGAGCACCTGCAACGACCCCCAGCCACAGGCAGTACGTTCCATATAGTATTTTCCTAAATGCATGGTTTTTCCGTCCGGTGCCAGAAAAGGCCGCCCCACTCGCGGGCCAATCATCTGCTCATGCCATTGATTGTTACGCTGGATATAAGACATTAAGGTCCATTTACCGGTATCCTTATCTCTGCGGGTGAAGTAGAACTCCGTCATATCGGGCGAGAAGAAGGCATTATAATCCCGGTGCATGGTAGAGACTAATCCGGGGGCAAACACTTGCGGTACACCTCCCGGTTTTTTTTGCCCCAGATAGGGTCCGGTAGGTGCGTCTAAAGTCGATTTGGCCTGGTTCTCTGTACTCATTAATGATGCTGACACCAGCACCATCAGTAACATGATTGGCTTCATAGTAAAACTCCTTTGGCTAAGCCGCGATCACTGATATCACTCAGTTTAAGGAGTTCACCGGGTATAACATGAAGTTTGCCTGATGTTTCGCTGAAACAATTAAAAAGCAATTAAATCAAAAGGAAAAAACAAGAGTTAAACCATTTGCGCACTGCGTGTCTTACTCAGCTGCTCAAGGACATCGATTGCTTTTAGATACAACTCACTGGATTCTTTACTATGCCCTCCCATGGCAGAGGACAGCTGGTAGGTATGACGCATATCACTCAGGAGATCGTGTTTCTCGAACGGATCTTCATGCATCGAGGTAGGGGCGCCTATTGCCATCATTTCACCTGTGCCGATAAGCCCGCCATCAAACAGTTCTCTGGATAAACTGCGCATGTCACCTGCCGACATATTGTGCACATCGTACTTGGCTGCAAGTGCTTGCCACTTATTTTCCGCTTGCCGGGCTGTGTCACTGAGTGTGACGGTATCGCTTTTTGCTGTATCCGCAGCGGTTTGCTCGTTGGTGGTGTAACCCGTACGTGTTGTGTAGACCTGACTGGCGGCACTGGCGCCTGTATTTGCATTAATTGCGTTCATTTAGATGTCCTTCCATTTCACTGAGATCAACGCGAGTTAGCTCTGCGATAAACCCAGCAAGCCCGCAATTGGTCTTTCTAATTTCACAATTAAAAGCAATTTAAGTGCCAGGCTCACTAGCCGAGCTCATTTCCCGTATACTGAAAGACCGCTTCCAGGGGTTCGCCAAATACCCGAGCAATTTTAAAAGCCACTTCCAGTGACGGAGAATATTTTGCCGCCTCAATTGCCATGATGGTTTGCCGGGTAACACCAACGCGCTCTGCCAGTTCCTTTTGGGTCATCTCACCCGCCATAAACCTCAAAGTTCTGATTTGATTTTTGATAGTGCACTCAGCCATAAGGTGTCACCATGCGGTTTCTGATCAGCTGAGTTGCGTAATTGACTAGTTCCGCCAGCAAAAAGGCGCCAACCATGATGTGTAACGTGAAAAACGGCAACGGCACATGCTCGGCAAACCCCATACCGTTTTGCTCAAAAGCATATTGTCCAATCGCAAAACAGACCCCGGCCTGAAGCGTCCATAACGCATATTTATTGCCCACCAGCGACACCTGTTTTTCTCGTTCATCCATAGGCTGATCGACTTCGCCATCACTGACCAGCTCCAGCAGTAGCTGACTGGCAATAGACAAAGCAATCGAAATTCCCACAACTTTGACGAGCAGTTGAGATATCCAGACCCCACTGGCGAGCTGTTCTGCTGTAGCCATCATCAGACTGGAGGCGTAGAAATAGACCACAGCACCGGTTACCAAAAGATCTAAGCTCAAAGTCAGATCCCGAAAGCTCAGCGAGTCGAGCAGCGCCTTGAGCACTTTCAATTTTTCATTGCTTGTCATGACTACCATCCTTAACTCAAAGTAAAAATTATTTGACTTTATACTGGTCAAAATTCAAACCAGTGTCAAATATCTTTTACTTCTGGTTATAAATGCATGACATCACAGCCCCTGGTGGGCGTCATCGCTTATGCAGAGCTGGATGCTCAAAACCTCAATAAACGGGCCTGAGGTCGTCGATGATTTTTGCATCGACCCAGAACAAGTCGGACTGCGCTTCGCCTGCTTCTCCTTTAGGCTTAACCATTCTGTTGAAAAATAAGTATTTACCATCTGGCGTCACCTGAGGCCCCCCTTCTTCGGCGGCGGTATTGACCCGCTCACCCAGGTTAATCGCCTCACCCCAGGCACCATCAGGCTGGCGGAAACTGATATAAAGATCGGAGCTGCCAAACCCCTGCTCCCGCTCACCATCCCACATAACATAAGACTCGTCGGGCGCGATAAACGGGTGGGCATTCCACTTGCCGGTATTAATTGCCTTACTGAATGCTTTTGGCGTCTGCCATTCACCCTTATCCCAGCTTGCATACCTTAATACGCCATTGCCGTCGCGGGTAAACTCGTCGAACACTAGCGTGCCCTTGCGCGACATTTTAAGGCCCATCATAGGGATTTCATCAAATGCGGGGCCAAGCTTTTTCATTTCAGACCACCCGTCTGAAGTCCGCGTTTTATATTGCTTGCCGTAAAACACCCTTTGACCATCCGGGCTGTAATATGGCGCACGACCGGTTTGCTTGGTCACGACTTTTTGCCAGCCTTCGGCAGCTCTTTTGAATACCACGGACGCCGTTTCACGCTGGCCTTTGTTTATCCGCCACCGGGACACATAAAGCACCTCTTTATCCGGCGCAAAATGCACCGCATCTCCCCAATCGGGCGTCGACACTAACCCAGGGGCAAACACTTCGGGCGTGAGTCCGGGAGGGTTTTGGCCCAGATAAGGGCCGGTCAATCCGGGCAGCACACCTTGAGCATGGCTGTTGCTGCACAGCAACAGGGTAACAATAGGAAAAAGTAACGTTGGTAATTCAGACTTCATCATATATTCTCCATGTAAGCGGATAGATAAGCCTTAACCTTAATCGTTTCAAAAATTAAAACTGGGCTTTATAGTGACTTCTCGCTGACTTTAATCTGTAAACTATAAAAAGCATTACTATCAAAACCCTACATAAAATTTCACTGTAAGGATTTGGTACAGGTGCAGAAAGCGCCGAGCGCACTAGGGATGTTATGACACAGCAATACTGGGTTGGTGAGTTTTTTGTAGACTTATCGCGTAACCAAATCACCGTAAACCAAGAGGTCAAAACTTTAGCACCCAAAGCACTGTCGGTACTGACCGTGCTGGCTCAGCAGCAGGGCCAGGTGATCAGTCAGGACGCAATACTGGATGCAGTCTGGCAGGATACCATCGTCTCGCCTAATACTTTGCAACGCTGCATTGCTCAGTTAAGAAAAGCACTGGGTGATGATGGCAAAGAGCAGCATTTTATTAAAACCCACGCCAAGCAGGGCTATAGCCTGGAGTGTGACGTACGCTGGCAAACCCAGCCGCCAAGCGCAGCACCGGCACAGTACACAGAAGACACTCATCCCGAACCAAGCCACACACCTGCGCCCGCGCAAATACGCTCCCGCTCGCAATTCGGATTTGCCCTGTTTGCGGCGGCCTTTTTTATTGTCGGTCTCGCGGCTTCGGTATTGTTTGAGCCAAGTTCAAGCGAACAGCTGACCATCAGCGAATTTCGCCCCCTCACAGCCACCGATAATCGCGAAGTGGCCGGGGTTTACTCACCCGATGGCGAATATATCGTATTCCATCGTTTTTCGACTGAACTGTGCCGTAACAGCATCTGGGCAAAGCGCATCGACACCCAACAGGAGTTTCGCCTGACGAACAATCTGGATATCAACGGGCAGCATCAGTTTTCACCCGATGGCAAAACCCTGGCATTCGTGCAGACCTCAACCTGTGTGCAACCCGTCACCCAGAAACTCTGTTATCACCTGATGACGCTGGATTTCAATAAAGCGCTGCAAACACCGCAAACCCCAACTCGAGTACTGGAATGTAAAAATTCACAGATAAGAGAGCCACAATGGCTCGACAGCGAGCATATTGCACTGCTACAAAAAACGGATGAGCGCTGGAAACTGATCCGCTACTCAATGACAGATAACACCAGTGTGCCTCTGTATGAGGTAAGCGACGGCGACATCATCAGCTATGATTATTCCCGTAAAGACGGCCTGCTGGCAGTCGTGCACCTTGGTGAGGGAGAGCACTATTATCTGGATATGCTGAGGCCCGATGGTGAGCTGGTATCCAGTCACCGTATACACTACCCAAATACCATAGCCCGTTTCAGGCCCGTCTACCCCAATTTTTCGCCCTATGAGAACCAATTGGCCTTCAGCACCGGTCGCCAGTTATATACCCTGACCTATCAGGGACAAGTCAGCCCCGTGACCCTGCCAGTTGATGAACCTATGGGTTCACCCGTGTTTCATCCCGATGGTAACCGTATGCTGGTGATCAAGGGGCAATATGACAGTGATATTTTGACTATACCGTTTGGCAATGAAGCCTCGCTACAAACGTCGCAAGCGACAATCCTTGAGCGCTCCACCAAAGAAGAAAGTAATGCGGTGTTTCAGCCGGGTGGTAACCTGCTCGCCTTTAACTCAGCGCGCTCCGGACAAATGCAGATCTGGCTCAGCGACGGGCAAGTGCCCCGCCAGCTCAGTAACTTCCCAATGGATACCTTTTTATATGAAACTCACTGGTCAGCCGATGGCACTGAGCTTTTAACTAACGCCGACAAAGCATTGGTGAAGTTCGCGCTGGATGGCACTGCGCACGCCATTACCCTGGCGCACCCGGTAGAGCAATTGTTTTACTGGGACAGCCACTCTCAGACGGCACTTGCCCAGCTCAAAATAAATGGCGTGCTCACATTTGCCGAGCTGAACCTGACAAACTCAGCCATACGTGTTCTGAACGACCGCGAGGTCACCTGGGCGCTCAAAACCGCAGACGGTAGCCTGGTTTACACCGATCATATGGATCGCTTCTGGCGATCCGGTTCGGTTGAAGACGAGTTGATTGAGCCACTTCTGGATCAGGGCAGCGAGCGGCGCTTTACGGCCTTTGGCAATACCCTGTACGGGATCAATGAAAACGCACAATTGTGGTCTTACGATCTGCACAGCGGTAACTTTAAGATCTTAACCACAGTGGCAAATGATATTGTCCGTATTTCGGCCGTCAACGATGAGCAGATCTTGCTGATCAAGCAGCTTACATCCCGAAAAGAAGTGGTGGAGTTGCTGCTGGCGGACTGAGAGTCAATAGCTGAAAAATAGAAAAGCGACTCGCTTAAAAAACGAGCCGCTTTAAGTATTGCAGATCTTATTAAAAATTAAACTGAGTATGTTTATAACATTGTGCTACAACAGCCCGTGTCACAACCGCAACAAGAAACTGCACCACAACATTTAAAATATTGCCCTGTAGAACACTTACCACTGCAACAATCACTAGAAGATGCCATCGTGCCGATAGAACTCACATCGGCATCGTTCAGCTGTGGTTTTTCGCTACAATCCATACTCGTTAACTTTTGGACTAGGATTTTGTCTATAGTAATGGTACGAGCCTTTCCTTTAATAGATACTTCAGAAGCATTTTGACCCGATAGAGTCATTGAACCCTCTTTATTCTCGAAGTAGGAAATATCAGAAGTTAATAGCTCAACCCAGCTCCCACCAATATTCTCCTGAACGGAGTGGCTGATCATGGGAAACACACCCGCTTTGTGATCATGGAGTGCGGCTGTCAGTCTCACGCGATAGGTTTCATTTTTGTGCTCATCCATAAATGTAATGGTGCCTGGCACGCCAATAGCCAGTTTAGCAGATGCTTTTCCAACACTGTTGCCGTTGATCTCCATGTCAAACTTGTAGTCAAGTGCTTTAACTTTTAGGAAGCTTTCTTTTTGACCCTGAAAGTTAACCTACTTTGCTAAAACGCCGTTGAACAACAAAAGGGATAGTACAACAAAAAACGTAGTGAAAAGTTTCATAGATTACCCTTATGAAATACATTAATTATAAAAAACTTCATAAAAATAACACCAAAAACAATACAACAACACAAGTTACATAAAAGAAAATTTAATGATGCTTTTATATATCAAAGTGTACATGCGTTATCGCTCTAACTCGCTGAACATGCTCTGAAAGAGCAACAGAATTGTTTGTTAACCAGAGAAGTGAAATGAGGAAGTATTTTCCAGCGCCTAACTAGCTTTGTTAAGCGCTGGAATTAAAATGGGGTGAGTCAGCCTGTAAGCCGGGTTCTGTTCTCTCCCGAGGGAGATCGATAATCATTCGTCTAGGCTTGGGATCGCTCCCAAGCTCGAGCAACCTACCCGGTTCCCGTGCGGGCCACACGTTCTTATTAAAAAGATGGAACCCTATTTGGTCTTGCTCCGGGTGGAGTTTACCTTGCAACCAACTGTTACCAGTGGTCCGGTGCGCTCTTACCGCACCCTTTCACCCTTACCGGTTCCGAAGAACTTAGGCGGTCTTCTCTCTGCTGCACTTGTCGTAGGCTCACGCCCCCCAGCCGTTAGCTGGCACCCTGCCCAATGGAGCCCGGACTTTCCTCCCCCTGATCATTTTCGTCACAGGCAGCGATTATCCGGCTGACTCAGGCGGGCGATTATACGCACCTTTACCAAAAAACGCAGCATCAATTTACGTTATTTGAGTTTATTCTCCTTCACGCTCGGCAATAATCGCTTTATACAGGGCGTTTTTCTTCAATCCGAAGTACTCGGCGGCAATGCCACAGGCTTTTTTCAGCGGCATTTCCCCTTCCAGCAGACCTATCAACTGTTTGGCTTCCGGCGTCATTTCGCTGCTCACCTGAATTTTGCCCGGCAGCATCAGCACCAGCTCACCCCGCTGGCGTTCAGGTTCGTTTTCAAGAAAGGCGATCAGCTCACAGACGGGTCCGCTGAAAAAGGTTTCATAGGTTTTGGTCAGCTCTTTGGCGAACACCACCTGCTGTTGCTCACCCAGTGCCGTTTGCAAGTCAGCCAGGCTGGCCATAATACGGTGGGTGCTTTCGTACATAATGCTGGTGATGCCGGACTCATGCGCTTCCTTAAAGAAGCTCTGACGGGCTTGGCTTTTAGCCGGTGTAAAACCGATAAACTGAAAGCGATCGGTTGGTAACCCTGAGCAGCTTACCGCAGCAATTGCGGCACAAGCACCAGGCACAGGCGTGACCTGAGCGCCGGCTTCGCGGCATAGGTTCACTACAGCGTAGCCTGGATCGCTAATAAGCGGTGTGCCGGCATCGGATACCAGCGCGATGTCCATACCCTGCTCCAGCCAAGTTAGGATCTGCTGCGCCTTTTGTTTTTCGTTATGGTCGTGCAGCGCAAAGGTTTTTGCTTTTATGCTGAAATGGCTCAATAATTTACCTGTGTGACGCGTGTCCTCAGCAGCCACTAAGTCGACGTCTGCCAGCACTTTCAGCGCACGTTCACTGATGTCTTCTAAATTGCCTATGGGTGTGGCAACGATATACAGGGTGCCAATTTTGTCTGAGATTTCGGCATTTGTCATTGAGCTCTCCAGGGTCAGTCAGTAAGATATCCACAAACAAAAGGTATGAGTAAAGGTTTGCGAGTGCGACTGAAAAATATAAGTCTAGTGATTGCGGTATTGTCGGGGTTATCGGCCTGCGGTACAACCCCTAAAACGGCATCAACACAAGACAAACAGACATTAGCGACAACCACCACCGCACCAGCCGAACAACTGGATGCGCAGGGCTTGTTTGATAAAGCGAATCGTAAACAAGGCGCAAGTAAAATTCAGTTGCTGTATCTGGCAAGACAGGCCGCTATTGACGAGCAAAACTGGCCCATTCTGGAAAAAGCCTGCAGTGAACTCGAAAGCAAGGCCAGTGTCGACCATGTACAAAACAAGCTGTATACCGCGCTTGCCCGTCAGCAACAGCAAAAATACAGCAGTGCGCTGGCGTTACTGCAATCCTTAGAAAGCAAACTAAAGCTGCCTGACCATCAGGCCTGGCATCAGTACCTGATGGGCAGCGTATATGCCGCTCAACAGCTTCCCAAAAAAGCACTGGTGCATTACTTTAACAGTGCGGATCTGGCCAATAAACATCAATTAAACATTGCAGGTCTCAACCAGGATATCTGGCAGGCACTGCAACAGCTGTCGTCGTATGCACTGGAGCGTTTTGATCGCGGCACGGTGATCCAGCAGGGCTGGGTTAAGCTGGCCAAATATCATCAGATTTACCTGGGCTCGACGGTGCAGCTTCATCAGGCGCTAAATAACTGGCAACGCCGCTATACCAGTCACCCGGGCAGTGAAATCATCCCGACGGAAGTGAAAACCACTTTGGATCTTGCACCGTATGATGTCACCCGCATTGCTGTACTGTTGCCTACCTCGGGCAGCAGTGAGCGCCTGGGCAGAGCCCTTAAAAACGGTTTTCTCGCGGCGATGGATAGCAATCGGGTTGAAGAAATTTTCTTTATTGACGAAACCCTGGATGTGGCACAGATAGACAGGGAGCTTGGGCAAAGTCAGGCCGAGTTTGTCATTGGCCCACTCCTTAAAAGCAATGTCGAAAAACTCACTGAAAGTACCTATTTAGCGACAACACCGGCACTGTTTTTAAATACACTGGATATGCCCGCTGCGCTTGGCAACCCCAATCATTATTACTTTGCGTTAGATCCCGAGCATGAAGTGGAACAGGCAATGGTGCATTTCCTCGCGAAGGGCTATCAAAAACCTATGCTGCTGGCCCCGGATACGGCTTCCGGTAAACGCCTTATCAGCCACTTTGAAGCTCAGTGGCAGCGTTACAGTGAAACCCGCCCTGAAGTGGGCTTTTACTCTGACAGTGAAAACATGGCCGAAGTGGTTGGCCAGCTACTCGAGGTCGACAGCTCCAAACAACGGATCAATACGATTAAGCGTATGTTTCGTAAAGAGCTGGAAAGCGAAACCCGCTCTCGCCGTGATATCGACGCCATTTATATCCTCGGAGATGCCATCGAAACCCGCCTGCTTAAACCGTATTTGGACGTCAATGTCAGTACCTTTGCCGATCGGATCCCGCTCTATGCCAGCTCGCGCAGTTACAGCAAGCAGATAGATAAAACAGACAAAGGCGATCTGGAAGGCCTGTTTTTCACCGAAGTGCCCTGGATGCTGCCCGGCGCGGTTAAATCGCAAAGCTTGCGCGAACAACATACTCAGTTGTGGCCCGAGCAATCGGATATTGAACAGCGCCTGTTTGCCATGGCCTATGACGCGCTGAATCTGATCCCGGAAATAAAACAGTTAAGCAAAATACCTGGCAAAGAATTTGATGGCCTGACCGGCGCGCTCACCATTAAGGAAGCCAACCGTATTAATCGTCAGCTCAGCTGGGCACAGTATCATAAAAACCAGATCCGCCTGGTCAGTTTAGATCAGCGCCCGCCTACGCCGCTGTTTATGAAACAGCTGTATGAAGATTATCAGGCACAAAGGTAGACGATGTTCGGCAAGCTATTCAGTCATAGCCGGGAGAAAGGTCAGCACTATGAAGAGGTTGCTGAAACTTATCTCAAGAAACAGGGTCTTAAAGCCATGGCGCGCAACTACCTGTGCCGCTATGGTGAAATAGACCTGATCATGAAAGAAGGTGAAACCTGGGTATTTGTCGAGGTCAAATTTCGTCGTGGCGGCGGCTTTGGTGGTGCAATACAGGCACTGAGTCAAAGTAAGTTACAAAAACTACGTCGCAGTATATATAATTATCTGCAACAATCTGCGTTGCACAATGTCCCTGTACGAGTAGACTTTGTGGCAATTCAAGGCGATAAAAACCCAGATATCCAATGGATTAGAAATATTACTTAGTATGCAAGAATCAATAAAAGAGATCTTTACCGAAAGTATTCAAGCACAAATTGCCGCAGGTGAAGCACTGCCTGAGGTCTTGGAGTCGACGGCTTATGCCATTGCGCAATGTCTGATCAATGGCAATAAACTGATCTGCTGCGGTGTGCCCAGCTGCCACATGATTGCAGAGCACTTCAGTAACCTGCTGGTGAACTACTTTGAAACAGAGCGCCCTTGCCTTCCTGCACTGACCCTGAGTCAGACGCAGATCAACCTCAGCAATGGCGACGAAAGCCAGGGTGCAGATTACTTCGCCCGTCAGGTACGCGCTATCTCCAATCAAAATGACTTACTCTTTGTTGTGGCCATTGACGGACACGAAAAGAGTGTGATCAGTGCGGTTGAAGCGGCGCTGACCAGTGATCTCAATGTTATTGCATTGATTGGTGACGATGGTGGCGAACTGACAGGCTTGCTGGGCCCGAATGATGTAGAGATACGCGTGCCCAGCAAACGGGCCAGTCGCATTCTGGAAACCCACCTGTTTACCGTACACTGTCTGAGCCAGCTCATTGACAATATTCTCTTTCCACAGGACGCATAAAAGATGTTAAAACGACCTGCACTGATACTTTGCTCCGTATTACTGATCCAGGGCTGCGCTGCAGCTGTGGTTGCCGGGACCGCTGGTGCCGTTACCTCGGCCAATGACAGACGGACTTTGGGCTCACAAATTGACGATAACAATATCGAAATCAAAGGCACACTGGCACTCAAACGTATTCCCGCGCTGGCCAATCACGCCAATATCAGCTTGGTCAGTGTCAACGGCCACGTACTGATGGTCGGCCAGGTCAGTACCGTCGAAATGAAACAGCAAGCTCATAACACCCTCAAGGGCGTACAGGGCATTAAACGTATTTATAACCAGCTGCGGATCGGCAGCAACATCGGCATTACCACACAAACCAACGACAGCTGGCTGACCACCAAAGTCAAAACCAAGTTGATTGCCGATGACCACATTGATGGTGGCAATATTAAGGTGGTCACAGAAAACAGCGAGGTCTTTCTGATGGGCCTGGTCAATCAGGATGAAGCAGAACGAGCGGTGGATATTGCCCGCAATGTACACGGCGTACTGAAAGTCGTTAAAGCATTCGAAATCTTGTAATAGTTAATAACTATGTATATAAAAAAACCTGCCAGAAGGCAGGTTTTTTTGTTGTCTGACGTGCTACTTTATCACTCTCAGGTGAGAGGCTTTCTTCGCTTTTTCAGGCGTTTCTTTGTCTGCTGAAGGAGTTTCAGCAGGTTCCTCTGTCACCTCAGTCTGAGCAGGCTCCTCTAAGTGTTCATCATCCTGTGGATGGTCCGACTCAGAGAAGATTGTACCTTCGCCATTTTCACGCGCATAAATCGCCAGTACAGCACCAATGGGAACATAAACCTGCATGGGCTGACCAGAGAAACGCGCATTAAAGCTCAGTGCGTCATTGTCCATTAAAAAGTTAGCAGCTGCTGAAGGACTCACATTCAGCACAATCTGCCCCTGCTGAACAAACTGACGTGGCACTTCAACTGCCGGATACTCAGCATCGACCACAATATGTGGTGTGCACTGGTTATCTACAATCCAGTCGTAGAAAGCACGTAATAGGTAGGGGCGATTCGAAGTCATTAGCTGCGGATCTCACGCTCGGCTTCAGTCAGTGAAGCCTGGAATGAATCGCGCTCAAACAAACGCAGCATGTATTCTTTGAGCTCTTTTGCACCGGCACCTGACAAATCAATGCCAAGTTGCGGCAAACGCCACAATAGTGGAGCCAGGTAGCAATCAACCAGGCTGAACTCTTCACTCATGAAGTAAGGTGCTTCACTGAAAATAGGGGCAATCGCAAGCAGCGCTTCTGTCAGCTCTTTGCGTGCCTGCTCGGCATCACCACCACCTTGGGTGATTTTTTCTGCCAGGCTGTACCAGTCAGTTTCGATACGATGCATCATCAAACGGCTGCGACCACGCATAACAGGGTAGACAGGCATTAATGGAGGATGAGGAAAACGCTCATCTAGGTATTCCATTATGATATTTGCCTGATACAGACCAAGCTCTCTGTCGATCAGAGTGGGAACTGTACCATAAGGGTTAATCTCATGCAGTGCCTCTGGCAAGTTGTCCTTTTCAGCCAGATGAATATCGACACTTACCCCTTTCTCGGCCAATACGATACGAACCTGATGGCTGTACATACAGTTTGCACCGGAGAAAAGAGTCATAACAGGGCGCTTATTGGCAGCAACGGCCATGCCTACCTCCATAAATTAATGACAAAGTAATAACATCACTTTAATACCAATTTTATGTAATAAAATCGATAAAAACAGCAATAGGGGCTAAAGCCCCTATTGCATCAATTGCTGGTAAGTGTCCAGATTAATGGACATCTCTCCAGTATTCTTTCTTCAGCAGGAATGCCAGAATGAAGAAGATAACCAGGAAGCCAAGTACCTTAATACCCAGAGCTTCTGATTGCAGGCGTGAAGGTTCACCAACATAAGCCAGGAAGTTAGTCAGGTCGCGAACCGCCTGATCATATTCATCCGCACTTAGCTCACCCGAGCCGTCTGTTGTAATGCTTTTCACTTTCCGAACTTTTACGCCGTGCTCTTCCACTTCTTCAAATTCAGCAGTGGGCACACCTTGTAGCTCCTGCAGTACGTGTGGCATACCAACCAGTGGGAACACTGAGTTGTTTACACCAAACGGACGGCTTTCGTCTACGTAGAACGACTTCAGGTAAGTATATACCCAGTCAGCGCCACGTACACGCGAAACCAAAGTCAGATCTGGTGGCGCAGCACCGAACCATTTTGCAGCATCATCAGTATCCATGGCGTTAAGGATGTGACCACCGACTTTTGAATCATCAAAAATAAGGGTTTCTTTACCAATTTCAACCGGAATACCGATATCACGGAAAGTACGCTCATAACGTTGATACTGCATCTGGTGACAACCCAGGCAGTAGTTCATGAACAACTTAGCACCGCGCTGCAATGACGCATTGTCAGTCAGGTCGTTGTTCGCTTCCAGTAGTGGAACCGACGGACCCGCTGCCATTGCAAAGGTAGGCAGCAATGCGAATAAACCAATTAGTAGCTTTTTCATCATTTCGTCAACCTCGTTGGCAATGGCTTAGTAGTTTCATTCTTCGAGTACACAAACAGCAGTACGAAGAACATGAAGTAGGTTACCGTACAAATCTGTGACAGGATTGTTGAAGTCACAGTTTGTGGTGTTGCACCAGCCCAACCCAGGATGAAGAAGGTAACAACGAACTGAGCAATGTTCAGCTTGTGGATACCACTACGGTAGCGGATTGAACGAACCTTACCACGGTCTAACCAAGGCAGTAATGCCAGCATCACGATAGACACACCCATAGCGATAACCCCTAACAGCTTGTCAGGAATCGCACGCAGAATGGCGTAGAAAGGCGTGAAGTACCAAACTGGGAAGATATGCTCTGGTGTTTTCAGCGGGTTAGCCGCTTCAAAGTTAGGCGCTTCTAAGAAGAAACCGTTCATTTCAGGCATAAAGAATACCACCCAGCAGAACAGGATTAAGAAGCCAGCAACACCCAGAATATCTTTAACGGTGTAATACGGGTGGAAAGGGATCGCATCAACGATGTCTTTCTTACTCGTGTAGTACTCATGGAACTTGAATTTAGGCTTGTCTTCTTCAGCAACAGTGCCTTTTTTACGCTTGATGTCGATACCGTCTGGGTTGTTAGAACCCACTTCATGTAGCGCAACAATGTGTAGGAATACCAGAATAACCAGTACCAGTGGCAATGCGATTACGTGCAATGCAAAGAAACGGTTCAGGGTTGCGCCTGAGATTACGTAGTCACCACGGATCCACAGAGTCAGGTCATCACCAATCACCGGGATTGCACCAAACAGTGAAATGATTACCTGTGCACCCCAGAATGACATTTGACCCCAAGGTAGTAAGTAACCCATGAACGCTTCAGCCATCAGTGCCAGGAAGATCAGCATACCGAATACCCACAGCAATTCACGCGGCTTCTGATAAGAGCCGTAGATCATGCCACGGAACATGTGCAAATAAACCACTATGAAGAATGCCGACGCACCGGTCGAATGCAAATAACGAAGTAACCAACCGTACTCTACATCACGCATGATGTATTCAATTGAAGCAAATGCGCCTTCGCCTGAAGGAACATAGTTCATTGTCAGCCAGATACCGGTCAGGATCTGATTAACCAGTACCAAAATGGCCAGCGAGCCAAACAGGTACCAGAAGTTAAAGTTTTTAGGTGCTGGGTATTGCGCGATATGCATATTCCAGACACGCGTCATAGGAATACGATCGTCAATCCAGTTTATCACAGCGCCGATTGCGCCTGGCTTATCAACCTTCGCAGTCATTATGCAACCCCTTCTTCTTCACCTACCAAAATGGTAGTGTCGTCAATAAAGGTATACGGCGGGATCTCCAGGTTCAACGGAGCTGGTACAGCCTGGAATACCCGGCCGGCCATATCGAACTTAGAACCGTGACAAGGACAGAAGAAACCATGTTCAGTACCTTCAACCTTTTCACCAAAGCCACCATTGAGGAATGACGGAGAACAACCTAAGTGAGTACAAATACCGACTGCGACAAAAATCTCAGGACGCTTAGAACGGTGAGGGTTTTTGGCAGAGTCGAGCTGTTGTGGCTCTTCTGAGTTAGGATCACGAAGGTTAGCTTCGTGTTTTTTCATTTCATCCAACATCGCAGGCGTACGATACACAACCCATACAGGTTTGCCTCGCCACTCAACACGAATCAATTGTCCAGGCTCAAGCTTGCTGATATCTACTTCTACAGGCGCACCTGCAGATTTAGCTCGCTCACTCGGATTCCAAGACGCAATAAAAGGAACAGCAGCTCCAACCGCACCAGCGCCACCTACGACAGAGGTTGCGATAGTTAAGAAGCGACGTCGGCTGTTGTCTACAGGCGCATTGCTCATCCACTTATCTCCACTATGATTCTCAACACTTGCTATATTGAGAACATCAGTTACAGCAGGTTAATTTTAAGAAACTACAAAATAGACGCGATCATAAATAAATCCCTTGATTAAAACAAGGTTATTCCAGCACCATGCCCGAATAAACCCACGAATATTAGGGGATTGGTTACTTCGAGCATGAAGCCGATTTACTATGATAAAACGTCATACGCGACCTTTCACTGACTAAGATCAAGCCCTGCAGGCGAGCTATCAAAATTTAACCAGTGTTTTCGCGACTCATTACTTGCCCCGCAATTGTAGCAAAAAAATGCGCTGAGATATCGTCCGAACTCGACTAATTATTATAATTATTGAACTTTTTTGACCATAAATCTGGTCGAGGGGTTGGATCAGGGAGCGAGGAAAAAAATAGACAGTGAAAAGTGTGCTGTTTTACATATTACCAGACACAAAAAACCCAGCACGAGGCTGGGTTTTGCAATTCTGAAACGTAATAAATTAACGTTTTGAGAACTGAGTCTTCTTACGTGCTTTCTTAAGACCAACTTTCTTACGCTCAACTTGACGAGCATCGCGAGTAACAAAGCCAGCTTTACGCAGAGTTGGACGTAGTGACTCGTCAAACTCCATTAGTGCACGAGTGATACCGTGACGGATAGCACCAGCTTGACCAGTTGAACCACCACCTGCAACAGTGATGTATAGGTCAAACTTTTCTGTCATTTCAACTAGCTCAAGCGGCTGACGAACAACCATGCGAGAAGTTTCACGACCGAAGTACTCTTCGATAGAACGCTGATTAATTACGATGTTGCCAGTGCCTGGGCGTAGGAATACGCGAGCACTTGAACTTTTACGACGACCTGTACCGTAGTATTGATTTGCCATGAGTAGTGCTCCTTAAATGTCTAGAACCTGAGGCTGTTGAGCCGCGTGGTTATGCTCGTTACCAGCGTAAACTTTCAGTTTACGGAACATTTCACGACCCAGAGGACCGCGAGGTAACATGCCTTTAACTGCTTTTTCGATGATCATTTCAGGCTTTTTAGCTTGAAGCTTCTCGAAGTTTACAGATTTAAGGCCACCTGGGTAACCAGAGTGTGCATAGTACATTTTGTCCTGAGCTTTGTTACCAGTTACAGTAACTTTCTCAGCGTTGATAACGATGATGTAATCACCAGTGTCAACATGTGGAGTGTACTCAGCTTTATGCTTACCGCGTAGGCGAGAAGCGATTTCAGTAGCAATGCGACCTAAAGTTTTACCTTCAGCGTCAACTACGTACCAGTCACGTTTTACAGTTTCTGGTTTAGCAACAAACGTTTTCATTATAAAAATCCAAAGTTTTCAGTTAAAACCACAGGTAGTCCGAATGACTACCGCTCTACTTTTTGGTGCTTTAACCCCTTCGAGTTTAAGACTTTTTTGCCGCTCAAGTCAGTGGCTAAGCCGACGAGGGCAATAGTAACGCAACGTGGCAGGCCGCGGATTATAGCAAGGGTTTTGCCACGATGCTAGGGGATGGCTGTTTTTTCCACAAAAAACATGCCATTCTCTGAAATAGGTGTGAATTGCCAGTTTTAAGGCACAATGCATGGGTTATGCATACATTATGTACGCATTATGCAAGGTGCTCACGGGCGAGATACTCCAGCGACTGCATTTCCTGTAAGCGGCTGATACAGCGTTTAAACTCAAAGTTCAGTGTACCGTCGGTATACAGCTCTGTAATCGGTGCTTCTGCCGAAATGATTAAGGTCACATTGCGCTCATAGAATTCATCAACCAGCGCAATAAAGCGTCTTGCCGCATCATCGTTGTTCTGCCCCATCTGTTTTACATCCGATAAGATAACGGTGTTATACAATCGGCTGATCTCCATGTAATCGACCTGAGAGCGTGCGGTTTCGCACAAGGCACTAAAGTCAAACATGACAATGCAGTCAGATACTTTACGAGTCTGGATCAGGCGCCCTTCAATCTCAATTGGCTCGTTCAGTTTACCGGGTTCAGGCGAGAGCTTATCGAAGTACTCAAACAGATTGTCATCGGCTTCTTTGCCCAGCGGGCTGTGGAATATTTCGGCCTGCTCTAAGGTACGCAGACGATAGTCGATCCCCGAATCCACATTGACCACGTCGGTGTTTTCATTCACCAGTGCAATGGCCGGTAAAAAGCGCGCGCGCTGCAAACCATTGCGATAGAGTTCGTCCGGAATGATATTGGACGTGGCGACCAGCACGATGCCTCGTTCAAACAAGGCTTCCATCAAACCGCCCAGCAACATGGCGTCGGTAATGTCCTGGACAAAAAACTCATCAAAACAGATGATATCCGTCTCAGCCTTAAAAATATCCGCAACAACTTCCAGCGGGTTTTTCACTTCCTTGAGTTTTTTTAGCTCATCGTGCACACGGTGCATAAAACGGTGGAAATGCACTCGCATTTTACGTTCAGTTGGCAGTGCTTCATAAAACGTATCTACCAGATAGGTTTTGCCACGGCCCACCCCACCCCAGAAATAAAGCCCTTTGACTTTGGGCTGAGGCGTTTTCTTCAGGCCAAACAGGCTACCCAGCAGGCTTTTTTTGACCGGCACTTGATTGACCAGGTCGTCATACAATCTTTGCAGGTGCCTGACGGCATTTTCCTGTGCGCTGTCATAGTGAAAATCATCACGCTGTAAGTCTTGTTGGTACTTTTCCCAGGGCGTCATCATCTTTTTTATTGTCGAAGAGCAGTTTTATTTACCCGCTATATTAACACGCATCGAAACTCAGCGTATATTTAAGCTATCGAAGTCGATTATTTTTTTGCATTCGGTGTGCCATCAGGTGACACCATCAACAGGAGTACTTTATGACAACAATCGCCTGGTTCGGGATCCTTGTAATAGTCGCAATCGCTGCTTTCTTCGCGGGCACATTACTGACTAAAAAACGCTTCAAGCATGATGAACTGGAACAACAAGCGCAAGAAGCGCAGCATGCATTGGAACAATATCGCCAGGATGTCAGTGATCATCTGGCAGACAGCAAAAAATTGATGGCCAAGCTGGAGGAAAACTACACCCTGCTGAACCGCCACTTTGAAGAAGGCAAACAGCTCCTCAGCCAGGACAAACCACTGCCCAGTGAACCTTTCTTCTCTAAAGAAACCACCGAGCAGCTGCATGCTTCTCTGCACATGCGTGATGAAAAACGCCGCGCCAGTGAGCACACCCACGACGCACCACCAAGTGATTACGTTGAGGGAGAAAGCGGCCTGTTCAAAGGAGAAGGGTCACAAAGTGAGCAATTAAAAGCCTCTTGATGAACTTTTTTTTGACCCCATAGTCTGTAGAAATAGCAATTGAATAATGGGTGATGCGCGAACGCGCGTCGCCCAACGGACTAACGCTGTTTCCAGGAGAATTCCACGACTATGAAACTGAAATTATCATTACTTACCGCAGCGCTACTTTCTTCAAGCTTATTCTTATTACCCGAAACCAGCCATGCGCGCTTGCCTGTCGCCGTGGATGGCCAGCAGCTGCCTACCCTGGCTCCGATGCTGGAAAAGGTCACCCCCGGGGTGGTCAGTATTCAGGTCTCGGGCGCAAAAGAAGTACGCCGACGCGTTGATCCATTTGATTTCTTTTTTGGTAACCCTGCCCCACGCTCTCAGAAACGCCCTTTCAGTGGCTTAGGGTCTGGTGTCATCATTGATGCAGACGAAGGGTACGTGGTCACCAACAACCACGTTATCGATGAGGCAGACAATATCGTGGTCACCTTAAAAGATGGCCGGGAGTTTAAAGCAGAGCTGGTTGGTGCAGACAAAGAATCTGACATCGCGTTACTGCAAATCGAGGGCGAAGATCTCACTGCCGTGAAATTGGCAGACTCTGATCAGCTCAGAGTGGGTGACTTCTCGGTCGCCATTGGTAACCCATTTGGCCTGAGCCACACTGTGACCTCAGGGATTGTCAGTGCGCTGGGCCGCAGTGGCCTTAACATTGAAGGGTATGAAGACTTTATCCAGACCGATGCTGCCATTAACCAGGGTAACTCAGGTGGCGCACTGGTCAACTTGCGTGGTGAACTTATCGGGATCAATACCGCTATCCTCGGTGCTTCGGGCGGTAACGTCGGGATCGGATTTGCCATTCCCTCAAACATGATGAAAAACCTGGTCGACCAGATCATTGAATACGGTCAGGTACGTCGTGGCTCACTGGGGATCCGGGGTCGAACGCTTGATGCGGGCCTTGCCAAAGCACAGGGTTTTGATGTTAAGCAAGGTGCCTTTGTACAGGAAGTGGTTAAAGACTCAGCAGCAGATGAAGCCGGTATTAAAGCGAATGACGTGATAGTTGCGCTCAATGGCGACAAGATAGAGAGCTTTGAGGAATTACGCGGCAAGATAGCAACGCTGGGCGAAGGCAAAAAAGTCAAAATCGAGATTTATCGCGACGGAGACACACGTACGCTTAATGTCGAATTAAAAGGTCAGAGCGAGCAACGTGCCGAAGCCGATCGCATTCACCCTAGCCTTCAAGGCGCGGTACTTGAGAGCGGCGAGCGTAATGGCAATCAGGGCATTGTGGTCGTCTCTGTAGAAGAGCGCTCACCCGCTGCCCGGGTTGGTTTGCAAGAAGGGGATGTCATTATGCAGGTCAACCGTCAGCGTGTTACCTCTGTGCGAGACATGAAGCGCTTGATTGACGACATTCAGGGTAATATTGTTCTGGGTATTAAACGCGGACGCGACTCGGTGTTTTATCTCATTCAGTAACCCGCAACACGCACCTGATTTAATTTGAGCAAACAAAAACACAGCGGCCATGGTCGCTGTGTTTTTATATCTACCCACTTCTTTGAGTCGCGCATTAATGCAGATTGGTATCAATTATGCCATCATTACGTTCTACACCGATAACTAGACAAAAATAACCGTGTTTAAATTACTCAAGCTCATTATCCCGCCAGTCTTTATTGGCTTAGGCCTGGCATTGATTATTATCTGGTTCACACCCGAGTTGCGGCAAAATGCCCTGCGCCTTGAACTGAAAAGCCATTACACCGCTCAGCATATGAGCTTTGCGTCTGGCGTTAACCGCGCAGCCCCGGCTGTGGTGTCGATTTTTTCAGAAAGCTTTAGCAATCAGCCGAGATTCAAACGACAAAATACGGTTCAGGAGCTGGGTTCCGGTGTGATCATGAGCCGTGAAGGCTATATCCTGACAAACTATCATGTCGTCAATAATGCCGACCAAATCATTGTACTGCTGCCGGATGGCCGGTTATTTAACGAAGTACAGTTGGTGGGATATGACACCATCACCGATCTGGCGCTGTTAAAAATCAAGGCTGAACACCTTCCCGTGATCCCGGTTGACGATACCTTTAGCCCACAGGTGGGTGATGTGGTGTTGGCCATTGGCAATCCGCTGAACCTGGGACAAACCATCACTCAGGGGATCATCAGTGCCACTGGCAAGCAGACCCTGACAGACAGCCAGTATAATAGCCTGCTGCAAATGGACGCTGCGGTGAACATGGGCAACTCAGGCGGCGCACTGGTGAACTCCAATGGCGATCTGGTGGGGATTACATCGGCCCAATTCAGAGCCCGATACAATATTGATATCCAGGGTATTTCGTTTGCCGTGCCCTACTCTCTGGCCAAAGACGTGATGGCTAAACTGATCAAAGATGGCCGGGTGATCCGCGGTTACCTGGGATTCAGAGGCACTCCGGTCGACAATACCGGGCAGGAAGTCACCAATGTGTACACCACCATAGTCGGCTTACGGATCAGCGATCTCGACCCACTGGGTCCGGCCTGGCAAGCTGGTATGAAGGAAAATGACATTGTCACCAAAGTAGCCGGTGAGCCCGTGAAAAACCCACAGCAGACCCTGCGTAAGATAGGCAACACAGCACCGGGAACCCAGCTGGAGTTTGAAGTCTACCGGGGCAATCGTCACCTAACCTTTATGGTGGAAGTGGCTGAGCTGGAAACGCCAATTTATTAGCCCGGCAATAAATTGAAGCAATAAAAAAGCGAGCTCAGCTCGCTTTTTTATTCGGTGTCATTTTTTAATTGTGGCGGCGCTTAATCTTCGCGCCCAGCTTACTGAGCTTATCCTCAATACGCTGATAACCCCGGTCAACATGGTAAATGCGATCAACCACCGTCTCACCACTGGCAACAATACCAGTCAAGATCAGACTGGCCGATGCCCGCAAGTCAGTTGCCATCACCTGAGCACCAGATAAGAACTCGGTTTCACCACAGTAGGCCGTATTGCCCTCAAGACGAATATTGGCCCCCATACGCTGCAACTCAGGCACGTGCATAAAGCGATTTTCAAAAATCGTTTCGGTAATGGTCGCGCTGCCATTGGCCACCACATTCAGTGCGGTAAACTGCGCCTGCATATCGGTCGGAAATCCAGGATGCGGCATAGTTTTAATATTCACACCCTGAAGCTCACGGCCCCGCATACTGACAAAAATGCTGTCCTGCGCTACCTCTACCAAGGCATTGGCATCGCGCAGCTTGTCTAATACCGGCTCCAGGCTGTGGTAGTCTGTATTTTTACACAAGACTTCACCCTGGCTCATGGCTGCCGCAACTAAAAAGGTACCGGTTTCTATTCTGTCCGGGAGGATCTTGTGCTCACACCCACGCAGAACATCGACCCCTTCTATTTCAATACGACTGGAGCCGGCACCCGAGATCTTCGCGCCCATGGCAACCAGACACTCTGCCAGATTGACGATTTCAGGCTCGCGCGCTGCGTTTTCCAGCACCGTTTTACCGTCTGCCAAAGTGGCCGCCATCAAGAGGTTTTCGGTTGCGCCAACGGATACGGTTTCCATGAAGATTTCGGCGCCATGCAAGCGCTTACCCTGTTCAACATGGGCATTAATGTAGCCGTTTTCGACACGGATGGTTGCACCCATTTTTTCAAGCCCGGCAATATGCAGGTCAACCGGACGCGCACCGATGGCACAGCCTCCCGGCAACGACACCTGCGCTTTACCAAATCGTGCAACCAGCGGCCCTAACGCCAGCACTGATGCACGCATCTGCTTAACCAGCTCGTAAGGCGCCAGTACTTTATCGACCTTGGCACCATCGATCTCTAACAGCTGACCGCGCCAGTTTACCTCTGCACCTAAAGTGCGTAATAAGGCTTCTGTAGTCCCTATATCCCTGAGTCTGGGTACATTACTGAATGTGCTTTTTCCATCGGCCAGAATCGCCGCAAACAGAATTGGCAGGGCTGCATTTTTAGCCCCGGAAATAGTGACTTCACCGTTTAAAGTGGTGCCACCTTGGATAACAAACTGATCCATTGTGGCTCCAGATTATTGAGGTAAGATAAATTTGCGCTCGCGTTGCCACTCAGTTGGCGTAAAGGCTTTAATGCTGACGGCGTGGATAGTGCCATCTTTAATCACTTCCATCAGCGGAGCATAGACCATTTGCTCGCGCTTAACCCGGCGCAAATCTTCAAAGCAGCCGCCTACTGCGATGACTTCGTAATGACTGCCTTCTGATTTAACTTTGACTTCGTCAAGTTTCAGCGCTTCTTGTAGTAAAGCTTCGACTTGGTTTGTTTCCATTGGACTCACTCAAATAGGTTACTGACCTGACCCAGCGCCATCAGATTTTGTAGCTGGTCAGGCACATTTTTTAACTCAAGACGGACGTCTTGCTGTTTTAATTTGCCTAAAGAGTGAATTAACCAAGCTAAGCCCGCGGTGTCAACCCTGGATACCTCAGAAAGGTCAAAATACAGGACTGACTGCGCATTTTCTAGCAACTGGTTAAGAAGCGATTCATTTGTCAGGCTATCTCGTGTGAGCTCGCCAACGACCGCGACAGTGTCGGCCGAGGGCTTGGTAAGTTGCAAATTAGGCATTGCCGTCGTCACCTCGAAACTGCACTGGCAGTTTGCTTTTCTTGTCCAGTAACTCAATCACACGTTCAATCCCCTGCTGACGTAAAATACCGTGCAGCTCAGATTGTTTGGCATCGAGCAAGCTGATCCCTTCTGCCATCATGTCAAAAGCTCGCCACTGCCCATTGCTGTCGCGGCGCACTTTAAAATCGATCTTGATATCCGGTTTACCCGCTTCGACAATCTTGGTTTTGACTATGGCGATTTTGTCACCATCGGCATCACGCGCCGGTTCAAACTCAACGGTCTGATCGGTGTACTGCGTGAACACACCAGCATAGGTTGCAACCAGGTAAGACTTAAAGACATCAATGAAAGTGCGAATGTGCTCAATGGCCTGACGCTTTTCTTCTTTGTCTTCAATATTACGGACTTTCTGAATATGGCTGCCCAGCACACGATAGGCGGCATATTTATAATCAATATACGGCAGCAGCTCTTCTTCAACGATCACCCGCAGATGCTCTTTGTCCTGCGCGATCATTTTCTGATCTTTGGTCACACGTTTAAAGGTGTTATCTGCGACTTGTTGCACCATAGTGTAAGGGTTGGTCATGTCCACTTCACTGGCAGACACAGTGCTGGCAAGTACAATCAGAAAAACACTTGCGAAGAAACCCAAAACTTTCGCCATCATGGTATTACTCACTACTTTGATTAAACAGGAATTGGCCAATCAGTTCTTCCAGAACCAGAGCCGACTTAGTATCAGTGATCATGTCACCATCTTTGAGTGCCGCGCTTTCAACGCCAAATAGCTCACCCAGATCAAGCTCATCATTACTCACCACTTCTTGCCCCAGACAGTTCTGCTTGGCAGACTTTGACGCAATCACCGGAGAAATACCCAGATATTGCTCACCCAGAATGCCTGACGTCAGGATAGAGACCGAGGTGGTATCTGAGAACTGACATTCATAGTGACTGTCGATGCTCATGCTGACAACCGGCACGAACTCTTGAGGGTGAATGCGGATCCCTTCAACGCGGCCGATAACAACACCACCGACTTTGATAGGCGCTCGGGTTTTAAGTGAACCGATATTGTCGAACTTAGCCTCCAGGGTGTAGGTTTCGCCATTTCCGCTGATCCCTGCATTGGCCACTTTCAGTGCCAGCATTACAAAGGCGGCCACGCCTAACGCAACGAACAGGCCGACAAGTATTTCTATTTTCCGTGTATTCATGTTTCTACAAACCCTTAACTTGAAAACATCACTGCTGTCAGAACAAAGTCGAAGCCCAGAACAGCAAGAGAAGAATGAACCACCGTTTCTGTGGTGGCTTTACTGATCCCCTCGGACGTTGGGATACAGTCATACCCTTTATATAGCGCAATCCAGGTCACGATCAGCGCAAATACAAAACTTTTAATCAGGCCATTGACAATATCCTGCTCAAACGACACCTGAGATTGCATAATGGACCAGAAACTGCCTGAATCAACACCCAGCCAGTCAACACCAACCAGGTGTGCACCGAGGATAGCAATGGCGGAGAAAATCAGCGCCAGCAACGGCATACTGATAAAACCAGCCCAAAAGCGCGGTGAAATGACGCGTTTTAATGGATCAATCGCCATCATTTCAAGGCTCGACAGCTGCTCTGTCGCCTTCATCAAACCAATTTCCGCGGTCAGCGCACTGCCCGCCCGACCGGCAAACAACAAGGCGGTTACCACAGGCCCAAGCTCACGTAACAAGCTCAGCGCGACCAGCGGCCCCAGACTGTCTTCTGCGCCATAATCGACCAGTACGGTGTAGCCCTGCAGCGCCAGTACCATGCCGATAAACAAGCCAGATACCATAATAATGAGCAAAGACTGATGACCCACCATATACAGTTGACGAACCAACAAAGGACCGCCTTTTCTGAAATTGGGCATACTGCACAGCGCTCCCAGTAACATCCTGGTTGCCCGGCCCAGCGACGCAAAACGGCTTAGCGTCTTATGGCCTAACTGCTGTAAAAAATCCATCAAAGGCTTCCTCCTGCCAATAACTCATCCTCATAAGGTGCGGCATCAAAATGGAACGGCACCGGCCCATCTGAGTGGCCTTGCAAAAACTGCTGCACCAAGAGGGATTCATGAGCCAGCATCTGCTCCGGTGTGCCGCTACCAATCACGCCTTGTTCGGCGATGATCACCACATGATCAGCAATACTGAGCACTTCGGTGACATCATGCGTCACGATTAAGGAGGACAATCCCAGCACTTCATTGAGTGACTTAATCAGACGCACTAGCACCCCCATTGAAATGGGATCTTGCCCTGCAAACGGCTCGTCATACATGATCAATTCCGGGTCGAGCGCAATGGCTCTGGCCAATGCCGCACGACGTGCCATCCCGCCCGATAACTCGGACGGCATGAGATCCCGCGCGCCACGCAGACCAACGGCTTGCAGCTTCATCAATACCACCAGGCGAATCAATTCTTCACTCAGTTTGGTGTGCTCACGCAGCGGGAACGCAATGTTGTCGAATACTGACATATCCGTGAATAAGGCCCCACTTTGGAACAGCATGCTCATTCGCTTACGTGCCTGATATAAGGCCTGGCGTGACATAGCTGGAATGCTGTCACCAGAGAAGAGGATCTCACCGCTATCCGGCTTAAGCTGACCACCGATCAGCCGCAACATGGTGGTTTTACCAATACCACTGGGCCCCATGATGGCCGTAATTTTCCCTTTGGGAACGGAGAAACTCATATTTTTGTAGATTGTCCTTTCACCACGAGAAAAGGTCAAATCCCTGACTTCAACTATTGACTGCGTCAAGTCGCTCTCCACATCATACTTTTTCAATTTTGGAATAATACGTTGTTTTGCCGTGATATGGAAAACCCTTAATGGTAAAATTTTGTAATTCATTCGCCATATTTGTTGTGCGAAATGCACGCTTGCTTATCCTCTATACCCCTTCTAAAAACGATGACTTTATTTATACATTTGATGCGCTATTTGTTACTATCTGCGCCATTGAATTTAGTAACTTGGCTTAGACTTCATGGTTTTATCGTTTGTCATACTCATTCTTGGATTCATTGCCCTGGTTTGGAGTGCCGACCGCTTCGTTTATGGCGCGGCGGCACTGGCTAAAAACCTTGGGGTACCAACGTTAATTGTGGGTTTGACTATCGTTGCAATGGGCTCCTCTGCACCTGAAATGATGGTCGCCGCGCAGGCCGCGCTGGTTGACAAAACAGACACCGCCGTTGGCAATGCCGTAGGCTCAAACATTGCTAACATTTTGATGGTACTTGGCATCACCGCACTACTGAGGCCGCTTGGCGTCGGCTCAGGCATTTTAAAGCGCGAAATGCCACTGCTGGTTGTTGTGTCACTGGCAGCCTGGTTGATCATCAGCGACAACCAGTTTAGCGCGCTGGAAGGTTGGCTGCTGTTAATTGGCTTTTTTGTGTTTATCGGTGGCCTAATCTATATCTCAAAAACCGGTAAAACCGACCAGGACGATCCGCTCATTTCAGAAGCCTGTGATGAAGTCCCAAGTGATGTCCCGATGAGCAAAGCCCTATTCTGGCTAGTCGTCGGCATGGTCCTGCTGCCGGTCAGTGCTGACTACCTGGTCGATTCCGCAGTAGACATTGCAAAGTATTTTGGCATGAGTGATCTGCTCATCGGCCTGACAATTATCGCTATCGGCACCAGCTTGCCTGAGCTTGCTGCGTGTGTGGCAGGTGTACTTAAAAATGAAGACGATCTTGTGCTGGGCAATATTATTGGTTCGAACATCTTTAATATTTTGGCGGTGTTGTCTATTGCCGGGATCCTCAATCCTGCAACGTTGGACAGCAACATCGCCAGCCGCGACATCTATGTCATGCTGGGCGCAACCGCTGCGCTGGTACTGATGAGTGTCAGCCTGAAAGGCCGTCGCCAGATCAACCGTGTTGAAGGCGGACTGCTCCTTGGCGCATTCTGTGGTTATATGTACTTCATTATTTAAGGATTCAGCATGAGCACGCACAACTTTATCGGCTCTGCCAGGCAGGTATTAGAAATAGAACAACAAGCCATTGCCGAAATTGCTCAGTATGTGGATACAAAATTTACCGCGGCCTGCGAACTTATGTTGCAATGCCGAGGTCGTATCATAGTTATAGGGATGGGCAAGTCCGGCCACATTGGCAACAAAATAGCAGCCACACTGGCCAGTACCGGCACACCTGCGTTTTTTGTTCACCCGGGTGAAGCAAGCCACGGTGATTTGGGTATGATCACCGCCGATGACGTGGTCTTGCTTATCTCAAATTCAGGTGAAACCCACGAAGTATTGGCTATCGTGCCGGTGATTAAACGCATTGGCGCACAAATCATCAGTATGACGGGCAACCCTGAGTCGAATATGGCAAAGCTGGCAGATATCCACCTGTGTATCAAAGTGTCCAAAGAAGCCTGTCCTTTAGGCCTTGCGCCCACAGCGAGCACCACAGCGACGCTGGTTATGGGTGACGCGCTGGCCGTCGCTTTACTCGAAGCCAGAGGTTTTACGGCGGACGATTTTGCCCTGTCACACCCCGGTGGCAGCTTAGGTAAACGCCTGCTGCTAACCCTGGCGGACGTGATGCATTCAGGAGAAGCCGTTCCTGTCGTTACACAAGGCTGCACCATTACCGACGCACTGGTTGAGATGTCAGGCAAAGGCTTAGGTATGACCACGATTGTCGATGCCCAGGGGCAACTCAAGGGCTTGTTCACAGATGGGGATTTACGCCGTATTATTGAACAACGACTTGACTTACACAGCACCCCGATTGAGTCTGTTATGACAAAGCACTGCACCACAGTGACACAAGATATGCTGGCCGCAGAAGCATTGCATATCATGGAGAAAAAACGCATCAATGGCCTAATTGTGATTGATGCACAAGGTTGCCCAATCGGCGCATTAAATATGCAGGATTTACTGCGAGCAGGAGTTTTATAAATGCTGTTTTCCGATCTTTACCAGCCCATAGACGACACCATTGTCCGTAAAGCACAAGCGATTAAACTGCTGATCTGCGACATCGATGGGGTATTTTCCGATGGCCGTATCTATCTGGGTAACCAAGGGGAAGAGCTAAAGGCATTTAATACCAAAGACGGTTTTGGCATCAAAGCGCTGATCAATGGCGGCGTTGACGTTGCCGTGATCACAGGCCGTCATTCACAGATTGTTCAGCAGCGCATGACTAGCCTCAACGTCAAACATATCTATCAGGGGATGGAAGATAAGTTGCAAGGTTACGCTGAGTTGAAAGACACATTGCAACTGGACGATCACGAAATTGCCTATATCGGTGATGATGCACCGGACCTGCCAGTCATGCTCAAAGTGGGCCTGTCTGTTGCTGTGCAAGACGCACATCCGATGGTGATCCGTGCTGCCGACTACAGAACCCTGTTGCCCGGTGGCTATGGTGCGGTGCGTGAACTCACTGATTTACTGCTACTGTGCCAGGGCAAATCGCTGGGTTATGAAGGCAGCAGCGTATGACCGTGCTTCGCGTCTTATTACTGATTGTATTCAGCCTCACTATGCTGTGGCTGTGGTACCCCTATTTATCGCAATCAGGTCAGGTTACCCAACGCTCCGAAGAGGTGCTGGCTAAACCCGATTACGTTGCCATCGACCTGAAACAAACCAATTATGCAGAAAATGGTCAGCTCAGCTATCAAATTACCGCTGACAGAATGGAACTTTATCAGGAGCTTGGTTTCAGCCATTTTACCGCGCCCATCTTTACGCTGCATAACGATCAGCAAAACTGGCAGCTCAAGGCCAATGAAGCCACTCTGTATGGCAATAATACGTTGATCCTGGAAGGGCAGGTACAGGCCACCAATCTGACAGCTGATGCCATGATTAAGCACATCAATGCCGACCATGTGCAGGTCGACATAAACGAAAAACATATGCGCTCTGAACATCCGGTGGAAATTACCGGGCCCAACTTAACGATTTCAGGAAAAGGCCTGGTGGCCGATCTCAACACTGAAATCATTGAACTCATCAACCATACTGAAACAATTTATTATGAGCAATAAATTAACCTGTTCCCTGATCTTACTGTGCACATTAAGTGCGTTTCATCCTGCGGCTTACGCAGAAAACTCACCCGCTGATCAGGTCATTATCAGTTCGGGCACCCAGCTGGCCCAGTTGCAAACCAATATCGGCGTGTTCGAAGAAAACGTCGAAATCATTCACGGCGAGCGTAAGATTCTGGCCGACCGCCTCGAAGTGCATCGCCGCGAAGAGCTTGGGAAAAATAAACAGCTGCTGGTCGCCACAGGCAGCCCAGCTGTGTTTCAGGAGCGTCAGGCCGATGGCACACTACTGAAAGCCACTGCTAAAGAAGTGCGTTATGACGTTGCAAACCGCATGTTGACGATTAAAGGCGGTGCCGAAATCAGCCAGGCGGGACAAAAGATCAGCGCCCAAACCATTGTGTACGACATGGAAAAGAAGCTGATCAGCGCACAACGTGGTGAGCAGGAACAAAACCGTGTTAGAACCATTCTTTTACCCGAAAAAGACAATACCAAGCAACCACAAGAGAAGGGTAATCCGTGAGTAAGTTAACCGCCACGGCACTGGCCAAAAGCTACAAGGGCAGGCAAGTCGTTAAGAACGTTGAATTGAGCGTTGAGGCAGGCAGTATTGTTGGTCTGCTCGGCCCTAATGGCGCGGGTAAAACCACCACCTTTTACATGATTGTCGGCTTGGTGCCCAGTGATAAGGGTAGCATTCACATTGATGATCAAGACATTACCTTGCTGCCTATGCACAGTCGGGCAAGGTTAGGCATTGGTTACCTGCCTCAAGAATCCTCTATTTTTCGTAAACTGACCGTCTATCAGAACCTGATGGCCATCTTGGAAACCCGTAAGGAGCTCAATAAAGAGCAGCGAGAAGTCATCCTCAACGAGTTGTTAGATGAATTTAATATCCAACATATTCGGGATAGCCAGGGTATGGCTTTGTCGGGTGGTGAACGTCGCCGGGTAGAAATTGCACGCGCCCTTGCGGCAGATCCAAAATTTATCTTATTGGATGAGCCTTTCGCTGGCGTTGATCCCATTTCGGTGTTAGATATAAAGAAAATTATCGAACACTTAAAAAACCGCGGCATAGGCGTGCTGATCACCGACCACAATGTACGTGAAACGCTGGACGTCTGTGAGAAAGCTTATATAGTGTCACATGGTGAACTCATAGCAGCAGGCACCCCGGAGCATGTTCTTGCCGATCAAACCGTGCGGGATGTCTACCTAGGTGAGCAATTCAGGCTATAGTTATAAGATTAGAAGTAAATAACAAAAAGGATTGTTAGAGATACATGAGGCAATCGCTACAGCTGCGCATGGGGCAGCAACTGACAATGACACCACAGCTGCAACAGGCCATTCGCCTGTTACAGTTGAGTACGCTAGATCTCCAACAAGAAATCCAAGAAGCGCTTGATAGCAACCCTTTGTTGGAAGTGGAAGAAGGTGAGTCTGAATCACATGACAATGAAACTCAGTCCAAATCGGATACTGAGTTAGAACAACACACAACCAATGATAATGACAGCTTTGAGGACTCGGCTGTCAGTGACTACGAACAAGACAGCGATGCTGCATTAAACAAAGACACAGTCAGTGACGATCTGGCAATGGACGTCACCTGGGACGAGTACATCAGTGCCGCCCCGGCAAGCAGCTCTGGCCCGATGCCAGAAGATGAAACCATCTATCAGGGCAAAACCACTGAGACGCTGCAAGAATATATGATGTGGCAACTAGAGCTCACGCCTTTCAGCCCAACTGACAGAGCCATCGCTTTGGCGATAGTGGAAGCCGTTGATGATGCTGGCCTGCTGACAATCAGCTGTGAAGACATTGTCGAGAGCATGAATCAAGACAATGACGACGAACACATAGAACTGGACGAAGTTGAAGCCGTACTGAAACGGGTGCAATTATTCGATCCCGTTGGTATTGCTGCGCGCAGCTTGCAGGAATGCTTGTGTATCCAGCTCAACCAGTTTGATCGCAACACCCCCTGGCTCACTCAAACCAAAGAAATCCTGACTGAACACATTGATTTGCTGGCTAGCCGCGATTATCGCACTTTGATGAAAAAGACCAAGCTCAAAGAAGCGGATCTGAAAGAAGTAATGACCCTGATCCACAGCCTGAATCCGAAACCTGCTGCCAGCATAGTGCAAGAAGAAGCGGACTATGTGATCCCGGATGTGTCGGTGAAAAAGGTGAAAGGACGCTGGGTTGTTGAGCTCAACCCGGACTCAATGCCAAAAATCAGAGTGAACGATCACTACGCCGCTATGTCTCGCTCCGTCAAGTCGAGCACCGATAGCCAGTTTATTCGCTCGCACCTGCAAGAGGCAAAATGGTTCATCAAGAGCCTGGAAAGTCGTAACGAAACTTTATTAAAAGTTACTAATTGCATTGTGCAGCAACAACAGGCATTCTTTGAACATGGCCCCGAGGCAATGAAGCCGATGGTACTCAATGATGTGGCCGAAATGGTCGACATGCATGAGTCCACGATTTCACGTGTCACTACGCAAAAGTATATGCACACGCCACGCGGTATCTATGAGTTGAAGTATTTCTTCTCAAGCCATGTCAGCACTGAAAACGGAGGAGAATGCTCTTCGACTGCAATCAGAGCATTGATCAAAAAGCTAATTGCCGCTGAAAACACAGCTAAGCCATTAAGTGACAGCAAAATAGCGGATGTATTGGCAGATCAAGGGATCAAAGTGGCTAGACGTACAATTGCCAAATACCGAGAGTCTTTGGCTATCCCACCGTCGAATCAGCGTAAAAGCCTGATTTAGACGTAACTACAGAAGGAAAATGCTTATGCAACTAAATTTAACTGGTCGACATGTAGAAATCACCGATTCGTTAAGAGACTATGTAACAAACAAGTTTGCGAAGCTAGAAAGGCACTTTGATCACATCAATAATGTGCATGTTATCCTAGATGTCGAAAAGCTGATCCAAAAAGCAGAAGCCACACTACATGTGAACGGGGGAGAAATCTTTGCCTCAACCGAACACCGGGATATGTATGCCGCAATAGACGGACTTATCGACAAGCTTGATCGCCAGGTGATCAAGCATAAAGAGAAGCTAACTCGACACTAATCATGAAACTAAGCTCATTGATTTCACAGGACTGCAGCAAAGCTGCGGTCCTTTTTAATAGCAAAAAACGCATTCTAGAGTACATCAGTGAACTGGCTCACAGCCAGCTTCCTGACAGTAATGCCCATGATATCCTGGACGCTTTACTGAGCCGTGAAAAACTCGGTAGTACCGGCATAGGTAAAGGGATCGCGCTGCCACATGGCCGCCTGCCTGGCATAGATAAAGTGGTCGCCATGCTGCTGGTTAACCAACAAGGCATTGCCTTTGACGCCATCGACAATCAACCCGTCGACATTTTTGTGGCACTCATCGTACCCGAGGGAGAAAATCAACAACATTTGCAGACCTTGGCAACAATCGCTGATAAACTTAAAAACAAGGTGTTTTGTAAACGAATCAGACAAGCTCACAATGATCAGGAGTTATTTGCGATAATTGAAGAGTTTGACAACTAACGGAGAGTTTCAGTGCAGCTAATTATTGTCAGTGGTCGTTCCGGCTCGGGTAAATCAGTCGCCCTTCGCGTACTGGAAGACCTGGGCTATTACTGCGCAGATAATATCCCAGTTAACCTGCTACCAGCATTAGTACGCAGCGTATCAGACAGTTATGATAAAATTGCTGTGAGCGTTGACGTACGTAACCTGCCAAAAGATCAGCAAGAGCTTGACGATATTCTAGAATACCTGCCTGGATTTGCCGAGCCCAATATTTTCTACCTAGATAGTGAAGACCAAATTCTGATCCGTCGTTTTTCCGAAACGCGTCGTCTGCATCCACTGTCGCTGGCCGATTTGTCGCTGGACAAAGCGATCAAGAAAGAAAAAGAGCTGCTTGATCCGCTTATCCGCCGTGCCAATATCACCATAGATACCACAGATATGAGCATCCACCAGCTGGCGGAGCGGATCCGGGAAAAAATTCTCGGTAAAAAAGACAAACAATTAATCATTACCTTTGAATCTTTTGGCTTCAAACATGGTATTCCGAAAGAAGCGGACTACGTCTTCGACGCCCGTTTTTTACCTAACCCACACTGGGAGCCAGAGCTTAAGCCTTTGACAGGTTTAGATAAACCCGTCATTGATTACTTGGCCAGCCACAGCCTGGTGCAAAAGTTTACCTGGCAGATCCAAACCTTTGTGCAAACCTGGTTGCCACACCTGGAGCGCAATAATCGCAGCTATCTGACTATCTCTATAGGCTGTACCGGCGGGCAACACCGCTCCGTCTATCTTGCCCAGACTTTGGGTGAGCGTTTTGCTCGTACTCATAGCAATGTGAAAATCCATCACCGCGAACAAGAAAAATGACACAACGCTTTGAAGATACTTTTCTGATCCAAAATAAACTGGGGCTGCACGCCCGTGCTGCCAGCGTGCTGGCCGAGCTGTCAGCCCAGTTTGACGCCAATATCACCTTATTCCAGGGCAGCAAGGAGGCCGAGGGAGACAGCGTGCTGGCGTTACTACTGCTTGAAAGCAGTCAGGGTAAAGAAGTGAAGGTCGTCTGCGAGGGGCCAGATGCCAAACGTGCTTTGCATGCCATCGGCAGCCTGATAGCCGATAAATTCAACGAATCCGAGTAGCGACCACGCGACTTACCCCTGTTCTGGCAGCGTCAGACTGCCACTTTCTCGCTGCTATCTCCCCTTTTTTAGTTATACCAATTGATATTAAAACAGCTATAATTATCATACGCCTATAATCAGTGCGCAATACACTCATGACAAGCTTAACTGTCGACTATCCAATCTGGGACGCCTATGCCTGAAGTTTTTGAACAAGACTACACACTGGAGCTTTTACAGCAAGTTACTAATGCCCTCAACAGTGGTCAGTTTGTTCAAGTCAGGCGCACATTAGCCGAAATTCCGCCGTGCGATACGGCATTGCTGCTTGAGTCCTCCCCACATAAAGTCAGAACCCAGTTGTGGCAACTGGTTGATCCGGACATACAGGGTGACGTGCTCGAGGAGCTGTCGGAAGACGTCAGGCTCAGCATCATTGCCAAAATGGAGCCTGAGCTCATTGCGGCAGCAACCGAGGACATGGACGACGATGACCTCGGTGAGGTCCTCAGGAGCCTGCCAGACCCCGTCTATCAGGACGTTATTGGCGCTATGGACTCTCAAGACCGAGCCCGGGCCACACAGGCGTTGTCTTATGTTGAGCACTCCGCCGGCGCGCTGATGAACACAGACACTGTGACCATTCGCCCGGATGTATCACTGGATGTGGTATTGCGCTATTTACGCCTTAAAGGTGAGCTGCCGGATGGCACCGATGACCTCTATGTGGTGGATAAGGACAATTGTTTTTTAGGTGCACTGCCCATCAGCGTGCTGCTGACCAGTCAGCCAGACAAGCTGGTCAAGGAGCTGATGAATGAAGAGCGTGAAACCATTCCCATTTCAATGGATGAAAGCGATGTTGCTCAGCTGTTTGAGCGCCACAACTGGATCTCAGCGCCGGTAGTCGACGATAACGCGCACTTACTGGGCCGTATCACCATCGATGACATCGTTGATGTTATTCGTGAAGATGCCGAACATAGCCTGATGAGTATGGCCGGTCTTGATGATGAGGAAGATACCTTTGCGCCGGTGTGGAAAAGTAGCCGACGTCGCTCAATCTGGCTGGGGATCAATCTGCTCACAGCCCTGATGGCCGCGTTTGTTGCCAGCTTTTTCGAAGGTACTCTAGATATTCTACCCATTCTGGCAGTATTAAATGGCATAGTGCCCAGTATGGGTGGGGTAGCGGGCAGTCAGACCCTGACACTGGTGATCCGTGGTATTGCCCTGGGTCATGTTAACGCCACCAACCAGCGCTTCTTGCTGGGCAAAGAGCTCGCCATAGGCGCACTCAACGGCCTGTTATGGTCCCTGTTGATCGCCGGGGTGATTGCTTTATGGCAGTGGGATTTTGTACTGGGTGGCGTGATTGCCTTTGCAATGTTTATGAACTTGGTCGCTGCGGGTATTGCCGGAGCCAGTATTCCGCTGATGCTGAAAAAAATGAACATAGATCCGGCACTGGCAGGCAGTGTTGTCCTGACCACAGTCACCGACATTGTCGGTATTTTTGCCTTCCTGGGCACCGCAACCTGGCTGCTTGTTTAAGCAGCCAGACACTCAGTACAATCCATCACTGACCGGCAATTTGCATGCTTTCGATCAGTACCGAGCCTGTTTGCACGGCACCACGGGTTTCAATATCTCCGCCGATGGCTTTGATTGACTTGAACATATCTTTGAGGTTACCGGCAATGGTGATCTCACTGACCGGATATTGGATCTCGCCATTTTCAACCCAGAAGCCAGCGGCACCACGAGAATAGTCACCGGTGACCGTATTGACACCCTGCCCCATCAGCTCAGTCACCAGTAAGCCCCGGTCCATAGTACGTAGCAGCGCCGCGAGATCCGGATCTGTGGCCTGTACCAGCCAGTTATGGATCCCACCGGCATGTCCTGTGCTACGCATGCCGAGACGTCTCGCTGCATAACTCGGTAACAGATAAGTTTCCAACGTGCCGTCTTTGATAATATCGCGCTCAACCGTGCGCACACCTTCCGCATCAAACGGGCTCGATGCCAGCGCCTGGCGCAGGTGCGGTTGCTCCTTAATAGACACACAAGTGTCGAATACGTCAGTGCCCAGGCTATCGAGCAAAAAGCTCGACTTGCGGTACAAGGCACCACCACCAATTGCAGACACCAGATGACCGAACAGGCTATTGGCAATATCGGCCCGGAATACCACCGGCACCCGCATGGTATCCAATTTACGGCTGTTGAGCTTGGCAAGCGTCGACTCCGCAGCCTCAATCCCCACTGAAGCGGCATCCCTCAGCTGTGTATGCACACGCGTAATTGAGTAGGCATTATCGCGCTGCATCACCCCATTCTCTTCGCCTATGACCATAGTACTCAAAGTGTGTCGGGTGCGCGGAAATCCGGCCAGAAAGCCATGGCTGTTACCATAAACACGCAAGCCCTGATGACTGGCCACACTGGCACCATCCGAGTTAACGATGCGTGGGTCAAAATTTAATGCCGCCTGCTCCGCCTCTAAACAGCGCTTTACACCTTCTTCCGGGGTCAGTGTCCAGGGATGAAACAGATCTAAATCCGGCACGTCGGTTGGCATTAAATCTGCGTCAGCCACGCCATTACAGGGGTCGTCCGATGTAAACTTGGCAATTTCAACCGCCTTTTCCACCACAGAACGTAATGCCTGTGGACCCAAGTCTGCCGTCGACGCAGAGCCCTTGTGTTGGCCTACATAGACGCTCAGACCCAATCCACCATCCTGATTAAATTCAATCGTTTCAACTTCCCCCATACGGGTGCTGACAGACAAACCTGAGGTACGACTCATCGACGCTTCCGCTGATGTTGCCCCCAGTTGCTTTGCATAGTCCAGAACGTCAGACACTGCCTGTTTTACTTCATCAATCTGCGTCCAGATGGGATCTTGTTGCTGGCTCATGTTTTTATTCCACAAATCATAGTACTGCTATAATCCTAACACAGCCTGCGCAGATGCGCTGTGACTCAGGCAAAGATTCTGCCGGGCAACCGCTACCAGCCTAATGTCTTAATGTAAACGTGACTGCTTTTTCTGACTTCTGGTATAATCTGTACACGAATAACTGAAGTAAGTGCACTAAGCATGGCTAAAAAACCGACTCAAGAGCCAGAAGAAGAGATCATCTACGTCTCCAAAAGCGAATTAAAACGCGATGCACAGCAATATCACCAACTGGGCGTTGATATCGCGCAATTGGGCAAAAAACAAAGAGAAAAGCTGCCTCTCAGCCCTGAGCTGGTTGCCGCCATGGATCTGGCAGACAAGCTACGCGGTAAGCATGATGCGTATCGCCGTCACCTGAACTTTGTCGCCAAACAATTGCGTACCACAAGTAATGTGGAAGAGTTGCAACAAGGCCTGGATCTGTTACTAAACAGAAATAACCAGGCGGAAGTGCTGCTCAATCAGGTTGAAAAACTAAGGGATGAACTCATCGCCAAGGGTGATGAGAAGATCAATGAATTACTTGAGGCACACCCGACACTGGAGCGTCAGAAGCTCAGACAACTGGTGCGCCAGGCCAAGAAAGAGCATCAGGCAGAGAAGCCAGGAAAAGGCTACAAAGAGCTGTTTCAGTTACTGAAGGAGCTGATCCTGCCATAGTCATAAAGGTAAGCTATACCGCAGTATGGCACGCTTGTTGTGCAATACTGCGGGTGACTTGGTTAAGCAGTCCCGCCTAGGCGGTCCCGCCCACAGTAAGTTCATCTATTTTCAGGCTTGGCTGACCGACCCCAACGGGCACACTCTGGCCATTTTTGCCGCAGACTCCAACGCCGGTATCCAGCTCCAGATCTTTACCAACCATAGAGATTTTCTGCATCACATCCGGGCCATTACCAATCAGCGTCGCGCCTTTGATGGGCTGCGTCACTTTACCATCCTCAATGAGATAGGCCTCAGAGGCAGAGAATACGAATTTACCCGACGTAATATCCACCTGACCACCACCAAAGTTAGGCGCAAAGATCCCTTTTTTGACCGACGCAATAATCTCACTTTGACTATGCTCACCCGGCAGCATGTAAGTGTTGGTCATTCTCGGCATCGGCAGGTGTGCGTAGGATTCTCGTCTGGCATTACCGGTCGGCGCAACGCCCATCAATCGGGCATTGAGCTTATCCTGCATATAGCCTTTTAACACGCCGTTTTCTATCAGCACGTTATAGCCTGCTGGTGTCCCTTCATCGTCAATATTCAGCGAGCCACGGCGGTTGCTCATAGTGCCATCGTCCACCACAGTACACAGGCTGGAGGCAACTTGCTCACCCACCCGCCCGCTAAATGCCGACGCGCCCTTACGGTTAAAATCGCCTTCCAAACCGTGACCCACGGCTTCGTGCAGTAACACCCCTGGCCAACCTGCGCCTAGCACAACAGGCATAGTGCCCGCCGGGGCGTCCACAGCTTCAAGGTTCACTCTGGCCTGATGAACGGCTTTGCTGACATAATGCTGCCAGCGTGGCTTACCATCGACCAACTCACGGAAATAGTGGTAATCCAGTCGCGCACCACCACCGGCACTGCCTCGCTCGCGGCGACCGTTTTTCGCCAGTAACACGGAGCAGTTTAAGCGCACTAGGGGGCGGATATCGGTTGCAAAAGTGCCATCGCTGGCAGCAACCAATACTTCCTCGTATACCGCAGACATCGAACTGACAACCTGCTCCGCTTCCGGCGCCAACTCACGAATAGCCGCCTCCACTTCCCGCAGCAATGCTACTTTTTCGGTGTCGCTCATACTCAATAAAGGCTGGGTTGCCTCAAATTGCGTGGCGGCTTTAACGTCACTGAACACCTGTACTTGCTTGTCTTCGCCTTGCTGCGCAATGCTTCTTGCCGCCATCGCAGCCTGGTTCAGTGCTTCTATGTTTATGGCATCTGAGTAACTAAAACCGGTTTTCTCGCCACTGACAGCACGCACTCCAACACCGCGTTCAATGTTATAACTGCCTTCTTTGACAGAGCCATCTTCAAGCACCCAGGTTTCATGATAGCTGGACTGAAAATACAGATCGGCATAATCCACCTTGTGCTGATGAATATACGCCAGCGTCTGCTGTAACTGCTCCCGGGTTAACTCACTGTCGGTCAGTAAATGTTGTTCAACGTGCTCGCTACCAAAATTACTCATAAAAATCGCTCTTAAATCGGTTATGTGCCGCTACAGGCATTTTCTGCCGGATGGCGTGCAGCTCAGTCAGATCTGGCTGCGCATGGATCACGCCAACCCCCTCTGGGGCTTGTGCTAAACAAGCGCCCCACGGAGACACTATCAGGCTGTGGCCATACGTTTGCCGACCATTCTGGTGGTGTCCCACCTGCGCCGCAGCCACCACATAACATTGTGTTTCTATCGCCCGAGCCTGTAATAAGGGCTGCCAGTGTGCTTCACCGGTCACAGTCGTGAAGGCACTTGGTACTAGCAGTACCTCAGCGCCCTGCTCTCGCATCGCCTGATAAAGCCCGGGAAAACGTATGTCATAACACACACTCAGGCCAAGACGACCAAAGGGACTGGCCACGGTGATCACATTCTCTCCGGCACAGGTCAGGGTTGATTCCCGGTATTGCCCGGCATTATCTGCCACATCCGCATCAAACAGATGGATCTTATTATAGCGTGCAACTTCAACCCCTTCATTGTTAAACAACAGACTGGCAGCATAATAGCGGCTTTCACCCGCTTTGATGGCGATGGTGCCCGCTGCCAGCCAAATATCAAGCTCCCGACACAGCTGTTGAAGTTGTGCAACCCACTGCTGGCTGTGTTCAGCATATGCCAGCGTCTGCTGCGGAGTTTCGCAAAAGGCCAGCCATGACTCGGGCAGGCAGACCAGAGCAGGCCGCGTAAACGTCTGTGCACGGAGTAACGCGCTTAACTGGGCAAAGTTTTCCTCAGGCTGTGTTCCTGAACACATTTGCACAGCGTAAATATGGCCGTTTTTCATGGCTTTTCCTCTGATTTTGACTCGGAAGCGGGGTCAAGTGGCCCCTCAGCTTGTTCAGGCTCAGGCTGCTTGTCGGTTTGAGGCGCCGCTGTATCTTGCCCTTGATTCTCTGAATCTGGCAATGCTGCGTCCGACTGCGCTTGTTCGTTGCTCTGCGGGTCTGCTGGCTGCACAGATTCAGCAGGTTGTGCTTGCGGCGGTTTGGGTAACTCCACTTCACGACTCTTACGATCCAGCTCGGTCACCACAGGCTCATCCATGGTACCGGTTACTTTGAATTTAATTTCGGAAATGACGCGCGCGGAGTGGATCACCTTATCCAGCGCCAAAGCGGCCAGCCCGGTCACCGGGTTCACCATCCAGCCAACAATCACCGGCAGGCTCGATGTGACCTGAGGCGCCACCGACAGTTCGTAATCAATGGCCTTAGTATTAAGATCCGCATACCCTGTAATCGATAAATCGGCAGGTACGCCATCCAACTGCGTGTCCTGGGTATATACGACCCCTTTGTTAAGTTCAAAGGTGCCATCAATTCGGTTATAGAAAAAGCCTTTGGCAAACACATCACGAAAATCCAGCTTGAGTTTACGTACCAGGGAGTCGAGGCTCAGCAGGGAAAAGACCCGAGCCCCCTGATCGCTGATCTCCGCCAGGTGTCCTTCCCCAAGTTGCCATTTCACCGAGCCATCCAGGCTGGCCACATCAAAATTGTAGGGCGCTTTAGCCCAGCTCAGCGCAAACTCAATATCCGCATTGGAATCCTGAACGCTGGAGGTAATATCAAACTCTTCCATAAGCTGGCCAAAGTCACTGCTCTCTAGTGTGCCGTTAAACTGCGAGCGACCATTTTGCCAGCTCCCATTCCCCAGCAACACATGATCGCCTTTATCCACTCGCAACCGAGAGACTTGCAGGGCTTCACCAGTGCCCTGTAAAGCCAGGTTAACCCGGTCGAGCTGGTACTGAGCTATGCGACAATCATCACAGTTAAATTCAATGGCCGGAACAGCCGTCAGCCATTGCTCAGAGGCTTCTGGCTCGGCTGCCGTTGTATCCGTTGCCATGCCTTCGGCCACGGCATCACCGCCAACCGGCTCAATTAAATTAAGCCTCAGGTAATCAGCCTGGATCTGAATAGGTTGACCCGCTTTGCTATCGGGAAACTGTACCTGGGCTCTTAACTCTTTGCCGTTCAAGCGCGCTAACAACCCGTCAGCATCTGGGCGCAGGCTGAGTTCGAAATCATTGAAACCCATATCAAGCGCATTGAATTGGGCTACCTGAGCGCTCAATTCTCCAAAAGCAGGTAAGATGCCGGGCTGCTCTGACGGTTGCTCAAGCTGTTCGATAATGCGATCAATAAACGGCAGCCAGGGCTCCAGGGACAGGTGTGGTTGAATGATAGCAACGTTAAAGCCTGACTGGCTTAATGCCCGATTTTGCTCAGCAAAAATCAGCTGAGCACGGTCAATCAGCCCGCTGCTGTTATCGAGAATACCATCAAAATAAAGCTGCTCACCGAGCGTGACACTGATCAAGTTGGAAATGTCGTCACCACGTACCTGCGCCGTTAATGGCAAACGCTCATCTGCCAGCTTGCCAACTGGCGCTGGCAGGTCAATGCGGGCGCCAAGCAAGTCCGATGTAAAGTTCGCATCATAACTGAACCCCTGCGCCGTAAAATCGAGCGTTAAATGCCCCGCCAGCAGGGCTTTGCCCTCGATAAAGCCATCCATCAGGCCCTGGGTCAGTGGCATGAGTTTGTCACTGGCTGCACTGAGACGTGTATCTATCTCAAGCTGATAACGCGCGCTATCTCCCTGCCCAGATAAACTAAACAACAAAGGCATGCCGCGCCACAGCGCCCGGGTATTATCCAGCTCAATGTTGTCATCGATAAATTTGAGCGTGCCACTGAGCTTATCGAGTGCCATTCCGGGCTGCGCCAGATACAGAGCATTGTTATTGAATTCAACCGTGCCCATCACATTGACATCCAGCGAAGTTAAGTCGATTAACAAGTCCACATTACCTGTGACGTCCCCCTGTACTTGTGCCACCTGCAGAATGTCCGCCAAGGGATCGGCAATCGGGGTGGCGCTAAAGAAAGGCGCCAAAGTACTGGCTTCGGTGGTATGTGCGATATTGACGGTCAACAGGTCGCTTTGTTCAAGATCCGCAAGGCTGACGACAACGCCGTGGTTTAAGGTCTGATTAAGGAGCTGCCCCCCATTGGCTGTAATATCCATGCGCTCATCGGCAAAGTGCAATGTCACATCGCCATTTTGTAAAGCGGCCCAGTCCGGCGCGAAAGCAAACTGAGCCTGATCTATCCGGGCCAGCACTTCAAAGCGACCCGACTGTGCCCGGTAAGGGAATTGTCCCAGCGGTCCGGACAACAGCACCTGAGTATGGCGCAGCCGCCCGCCCTGGATCCCGTTATTGAGGTAATTTACCAGGTTTTCATTCATCAGTTGTAGCGGGAAGTAACGTCCCGCGATACTGGCATTGCCACCAAAGACATCGGCATATAAATCCAGTTCTGGCTCTTCGAACAAGCGTAAGTGCATTTCCAGCGCAACGCTTAGATCCGCATTGCTGAGCCACAGATTGTCTGACAGCACGTGCCATTGCTGTGCTTCATCCTGATAGAAATGAATATCGCCGTTGAGTTCGTTGACGCTGATAGGGGCAATAAATTGCTCTTCTACTTCAAATGCTTGCTCCTGTGCGCTGAGGCTTAGTACGCCACGCTCTGGTGTTAGCGTGAGCTCAGCATTGAGTCCGGAAAACCCCGGAATGCCACCCAGCTGGCGCCAACCAAGGTTCTGTAAGGCAAGCCAAAGAGACATCGGCATGTCGCTGTCCATAGACAGTCTGGCTGCCGTGACCTGGCCACCAGGAGATAAAGCCTTCACTTGTTCTGCCCAGTCGAAGTGGGTGAGCGAGACTAATTGAGTCACATAGGCAAGATCCAGACCCTGCATCCATAAGGTGCGCTCAGTATCGGTAAATTGCCCCTGAATACTCAGTGGTGCAAGAGGTTGTCCATTGTCTAATAGCTGCCACTCTGAGCTGCTCAGTGACCAGCCACTGTGTGCGCTCTGCAAATGCAAAGTGCCACTTTGCACAGCTAGCTGTTTGCTGGTTTGTGCCTGCTGCCAGTGAATACTGCTGGGCCGCCAGTCGAGCAGCACGTCGTGCAGTTTACCTTGTTCCAGCCGAGCCCAGAGCTGCGCATTCACATTGGCACTGATATCCTGATATTGAGGATCAAGATACGCCTGTAGCCAGCTCATCACCTCAACCTGCTGTGCATCTATGAAGATATCGCCAGCCATGGCATTAAGCTGCTGACCATGAAAACGAAAACGTGCCTTCAATTGGCCTTTCGCCAGCCCCGGGAAGGAGATCTGGCCCTCTCCATGGTGTACATCTGCACTGTTTTGCCAGATCAGATCTGGCACCAGCAAGGTGTGCGCTTTATCGTCTGACGTCTGTAAAGTGAGCTGGCTGTTTTGCACCGCAAAATGCCCGGTATCACCCAGGAACAACTCTTCGATGAGCGCTTGCTGCTCAAATTCGCCGCTGCCCCCTTCCATGCTTTGCGCCATGGCCTGGATATCTACAGTGGCATTAAACCCATCCAAAACAAAGTAGTTAGAAACCAGCCGCCATTGCCGGACTGATTCAACCAGGTTTAGTTGCAGGCTGGTTTGTGCAATATGCAAAGAGATGGGTGAACGTATGTTGTCTTCAAAACTGACGTCACGTAACACCAGTGCAGGGCCATTACCCTGCCAGCTGGCGCTGATACTGCCAATATTTAACTCAACCCCGAGCTGCTGAAAAACCAGCGCTTCTATGTCTTGTTTATACTCATTGGCGTAGGGCAGGCTATATTTGACCAGCGATACCAGTACGGCAAGCAGCACCAATGTGACAGCAAAGACCTGCCACATTTTCCGTACACAAAAAAAACAAACCGCCTTAACCTGCATGACGTCACTACATCATGACAACATCAAACTGCTCCTGGCTGTACAGGCTCTCAGTCTGAATACTGACCTGTTTACCAATAAACAGCTCTAACTCTGCCAGGTTATGGTACTCGTCGTTCACCAATGCTTCGCTGACCGCCGGTGACGCATAAACCATGAATTTATCCGCGTCGTAGGCACGATTAACCCGCACAATCTCGCGCAAAATTTCGTAGCACACAGTTTCAACCGTTTTGAGTGAGCCACGGCCAGAGCAGGCTGGGCAGACATCACACAAAATATGCTCGAGGCTCTCACGGGTCCGCTTGCGGGTCATTTCAACCAGACCAAGCGCCGACAAGCCATTGATATTGGCCTTGGCGCGATCTTTCGCCAGTGCCGTCTCGAGCGAATGTAGCACCCGGCGTTTGTGCTCATCCGAGATCATATCGATAAAGTCGATGATGATGATCCCGCCGAGATTACGCAGTCTGAGCTGCCTTGCGATAGCCGATGTGGCCTCCACATTGGTATTGAAAATCGTTTCTTCCAGGTTGCGGTGCCCAACAAAAGCGCCGGTGTTAACATCCACTGTGGTCATGGCTTCGGTTTGATCAAAGATCAGATAGCCACCGGATTTCAACTCCACCTTACGATGCAGCGCTTTTTGAATTTCAATTTCGACGTCAAACAGGTCAAAGATAGGCCGCTCGCCTGGATAATACTCCAGCGTTTGCGACAGCTGGGGCACAAACTCTTCTGTAAAATCTTTCAGTTGCTGATGAGTCAGTTTGGAGTCAACCCGGATCCGCTCCATATCCTCGCCGACATAGTCTCTGAGGGTACGAAATGCCAGGGTTAAATCTTCATGGAGAATACTGGCTTTGCTGGTTTTCTGACGGCGCTTAATGATTTTTTGCCACAGCTTTTTCAAAAACTCAGCATCGTGTTGCAGCTCTGCTTCTGCCGCACCTTCTGCCGCAGTACGCACAATAAAACCACCATTTTCATCGTTGTATTGAGCAACGATTTTCTTCAAGCGACTGCGTTCTTCTTCGGTTTCGATGCGCTGACTGACACCCACATGGGTGGCATCCGGCATAAACACCAAGTAGCGTGACGGAATGGTGATGTCTGTGGTTAGACGGGCTCCTTTGGTGCCGATCGGATCTTTCACCACCTGCACCATAATAAACTGGCCCTGTTTTACCAGCTCCCGGATATCCTGCACCTTCTTGACGGGCTGATCATCAACGCCTTCTTCAATAGAGGCACTGTTGACTATGTCTGAGGCATGCAAAAATGCCGCTTTTTCCAGGCCGATATCAACAAAGGCAGCCTGCATACCCGGCAACACTCGGCTGATTTTACCCAGATATATATTGCCAACAATCCCCAAATTGCCTACCCGCTCTACCTGTACTTCTTGCAGAACTCCGTTTTCAATGAGTGCAACCCGGCTCTCGCTGGGGGTCACATTGATCAATAACTCACTACTCATCTACACCCGCCATAAATGCTTTAATCAGTTCATCCGTCTCGTATAAAGGTAAGCCGACAACGGCAAAATAGCTACCAGATAGCTGAGTAACAAACCGTCCTCCCAGTCCCTGAATGCCATACCCGCCCGCTTTATCCTGCGGTTCGCCACTATGCCAGTATTCCTCAATCTCGAGATCACTCAAGGGTTTAAATGTAACATCTGTTATCACTGTCTGGCTCAGTACCCGTTGACTATCTGCAACGGCAATCGCCGTCATCACCTGATGAGTTGTGCCTGACAAAGCTTGCATCATGGCGATAAAGTCGTTCTTATCCTTGGGCTTACCCAAGGCTTGTTGGCCAAGCACCACTATCGTATCGCTGCCCAGTACCGGGGCGTCCTGATAGCCCATTGCCACGCCACTGGTGGCCTTTAACCGTGCCAGGCGCTCAACATAAGCCAGTGGCGCTTCGTCAGGGAGTTGGCTTTCGTCGGCATCCACTGAAAATTGCGTAAACGTGTAACCAAGCTGAGTCAACAGCTCACGCCTGCGTGGTGATGCCGATGCCAGATAAAGTGTTGCTGTCATTAACGGATCCTAAAGTGCCTGCGATACTTACGTAACAGCAAGAAAATCCAGGGCCAGCACAGCATACCGATCAGCGCTGGCCATAAATATCTGGGGTTAAAATAAATGTCTAGCAGGAAGTGATTCAGCCAAAACTGTAGCAGGTGATACAAGGCTAAAAACAAGCCTATCAGCACTGCCTGCTGCCAGATTGAAAAGTTTCTGATCTTCTGAAAATTACTGGTTGTAATGTACAGACAGATGGAATAAGTCAGTGAATTCACGCCCAACGGTGAGCCCGTTGCCAGATCCATAATCAGCCCGGTGCACCATGCCCAGCCAATATTGACACGATGTGGCAAGGCAATAGACCAGTACATTAATACCAGTAGGACCCAGTCAGGACGAAATGGTTCAATGGAAAAAGGCAACGGCATCAGTGCCATAATTAGCGCAACAAACAGGCTCAGGGCGACCAGCGCGTAACTTCGGTTCATGCCTCAGGCTCCTCTTTGGCCATTTTGCCCAAGATCACCAGCAGACGAATACGATCCAGCTGGGCCACAGGCTCGGCATACACTTTAGAGAAAGGCAGCCCTTCATCACGATCTATTTCTGTCACCACGGCAACCGGGTAGCCCTCGGGAAAGGTGCCGCCCAGGCCAGAAGTCACCAGGATATCACCAAGACGAATATCCAGACTATGAGGCACATGTTGTAGCTGCACCAGATTAATTTTACCTGTACCTTCGACTACAGTGCGTACATCATTACGCAGAATGCGCACTGGTGTGGCATGTGTGGTGTCGGTCATTAAAAGTACCCGAGACGTGGTACTGCCGACCTGCGTCAGTTGTCCGACAATGCCCATTTCATCAATCACCGGCTGCCCTTCCAGCACCCCGTCAATGGCACCGCGGTTCACCACTACCTGATGACTATAGCGACTGGAGCGCACCGACAAGACTTCGGCGATCAGACGTGCGCGTTGTTGCCTGGAAGAAGCGCCCAGTAAAGCGCGCAATTGCTGGTTTTCACGCAGCAGGAATTGGTACTGCTGAAGCAGCTCACTTTGCAGCAGTTGTTTTTTACGTAATGCTTCGTTTTCCTGAAACAGCCTGTCGCGCGTGTCCAGGCTTTTCGCCCCCAGCGAAAACACTTCATAGGGCACATTGGCCACATACAACAGTGGGCTCACCAGAGTATTGAGACTGGTGCGTACCAGGGTACCGCCAGAGGTGTAGCGGTCACCCAGGATCAGCATTACGCTAAGCACAACTGCGACCGTAAGTCGCAGTTGCAGGGAAATAGTACGTCCGAATAGCAGATTCATCAGTCGTAGCTAAATACGTCACCACCGTGCATATCTATCATTTCCAGCGCTTTACCACCGCCACGGGCCACACAGGTCAATGGATCTTCCGCGACCACCACTGGGATCCCGGTTTCTTCCATTAACAGGCGGTCAAGGTCTTTAAGCAGTGCGCCACCGCCCGTCAGTACCATACCATGCGCTGAGATATCCGACGCCAGCTCAGGCGGAGACTGCTCCAGTGCAACCATCACTGCACTCACAATGCCCATTAATGGTTCTTGCAAGGCTTCAAGAATTTCGTGGGAATTCAGTGTAAAGGAGCGCGGTACCCCTTCAGCCAGATTACGACCACGGACCTCAATCTCGATTGGCGTTTCGCTCTTAAACGCAGAGCCAATTTCGTGCTTGATGTGCTCCGCTGTCGCTTCACCTATCAGACTGCCGAAGTTACGGCGTACATAGTTGATGATGGCTTCATCAAATTTATCACCACCGATCCGTACAGAAGACGAATACACCACACCGTTTAGCGAGATGATAGCCACTTCCGTGGTACCGCCACCTATGTCTACTACCATAGAGCCGGTTGCTTCAGACACAGGTAAACCAGCACCAATCGCGGCCGCCATTGGTTCTTCAATCAGATACACTTCTCGGGCACCTGCCCCCATCGCAGACTCACGGATGGCACGTTTTTCAACTTGGGTTGCACCGCACGGCACGCAGATCAGAACGCGAGGGCTCGGACGCATAAAGTTGTTGTTGTGCACCTGTTTGATAAAGTGCTGCAGCATTTTTTCGGTGACATAGAAGTCGGCGATTACGCCGTCTTTCATTGGTCTGATGGCCTTAATATTGCCAGGTGTCCGACCCAGCATTTGCTTTGCAGCTGTGCCCACAGAGGCTACGCTCTTTGGTCCACCCGCACGCTCCTGACGGATCGCCACAACAGAAGGCTCGTTCAATACGATCCCTTCTTCTTTCACGTAAATCAGAGTATTGGCCGTACCTAAGTCGATCGACAGGTCGTTTGAAAATAGTCCACGTAGTTTTTTAAACATGAGGCTGGGTAACCTTTAAGAATTCTTTTTGCAAACCATGCAGCGGCTCAGGCCACTGCGTTGAAATTTTTCACTCTGTGTCTGTGACACAGCGACTCAGGCATGAATAACGCCGCCTCATTGGCGTGCTTAAACAGCCTTAACGTTCTCTTACTAATCTAAATCCGATGTAATTGGCCCGAAAATCCGGCGCCAGGGCCAAACGTGTAGAAACACGCGCAAGGCTTGGCGCAAAGTTCCAGGCGCCGCCACGCACAGTCACATCATCCTGTGAGGCGCGTTTTTGTGTCCATTCCCAGACATTACCCACGGTATCATAGAGGCCATAGGCATTAGCCGAAAACTGCCCCACCGGCGCAGGGCTTTTGTTTGACCATTCACTGCCACACCAGCCACAGTTGGCCTGGTTACGGCCGATTTCGTTACCCCAGGGATATTCCGAGGTGGTATCACCACGGGCGGCATATTCCCACTCAACTTCATTGGGCAGACGATATTGCATTCCCTGATCGCCAGACAGCCAGTTCGCATAGGCTTTGGCATCTTCATAAGAGACACACACCACAGGAAAGTCATCAGCCTGCTCATAACCTGGTGAACGCCAGTTATAATCTATCTCCCAGACCGGCTCGCCATTTTTATAATGGGCACAGCCCTTGCCTTTCTCGGCTTCAGTAACATATTGAGAGCTATCGATAAAACGACGGAACTCTGCCACCGTTACTTCTTTGCTTTGCATCACATAAGAGTGGCTGAGTACTTTCTCTACCACAGGTCGCTCGTTGGCCAGGCCATTGCCCGTCAGATCGCCCATCTTAAAGCTGCCAGCGGGAATGATCACCGTTTCATTGATCACTCTATCAGGAGTGACCACTTTAACAGGCTGCGCTACGTTAGCTTGCTGAGTTGACTGAGTTTGCTCACTTTTTGGTGTCGGTGCAGCAATCGACTCAGGCTTTTTTACCAGCCGGGCATTTAAAGTCCGGGCTCGTCGCAAATTAAGATTGGCCTTATACGGCTCATATCCCAGTTTACGCACTTCGATGTCGTGCATACCCGTTGGCAGGTTTACCACCAACTTGGTCGAGCCATAACTGACACCGTTAATAAATACTTCGTCATCATACACGTTAGAGCGCAGAGTCAGTTCGACTTCGCGATTTTTTGGCGGCTGAGGTGCCACCTCAGTCGTGATATCCGGGGCCGCTGGCATTCTTGCCACACTGACCACAGGGGCACTTTTTGACAGTTCATTTGAAAATGTCAGCTGCTCATCACTGAATGTGGTCGGGTAGCTGGCCTGATAACCCACGGCCAGCGGTGAGCCGTATTCACTACAGTAACGATTATCCAGGTTAAGTAAGCTACACAGACGACTGTTATTGACATCGCCGCGCATTGTCACGCTCAGATTGACACTATAGTTGCCCTGCCCGCTAAATGCGCTACCTACGACATGACTGCTAACCACCTGCACCTGAGCTCCGGCAAGATGGCGCTTTGGCTCTACCACACGCTGCTCTGTCAGGTTAGCAAAAATTTGGTCGATAAAATGTTTGGTGGCCTTTTGCAAACCCAATTGCTGACCACGCTGCTCGCACGCTGCCAGGGTTTCGGTGCGCTTACAGTTAATGGTGTGATCCACTTCCAGCGTGCCTTCACGGCTAAACTCGTTGCGTAAACGCTCGATCCGAGCGGTGCTAAGTTGATCATTTAAACTGGCGATGGTGTTGACTAAGGTATGCTTGGTAACGCGGATTTGCTCAATGTCTTTACGGTGTGATGCAATCGCCGCCAACTGCATTACAATGTCTTCTTTGTTCTGTTTATGCTCCGCAACTGCCTGCTGATATCTGCTTTGTGCCGCCGAGATATCCAAAGAGGGATCGTCAATCAAGCGCCGATAGATATCGTTCATCGCATCAAGCGCCTGGTTCTTTTCTTTATCCAGCTCCGCAGATCGCTGCCGCAGCAGATCTAACTGCGCCTGTAAACGCGTTTCTTCACTCAGATGTTTATCGAGTACCTGAGTATAGTTATCTAATTCAGCTTGCTTTTCAGTGCGCTCAGTTTCAATGGCAGTCACAGTTGCAGTATCTTGCGCCGACACACTTAAAGATAAAAGGGTCGCAGAGACAAAAAGAGATAAAGGAGCAATTTGCATAAATTCCATTCCCAACAGCGGCAGTTGTTTGGTCTTTGTTATTTTTTATAATTTAGCGCTTAATGCTATGTACTTAAGAAGCAAAACACAAGCCTAGCACAATTAATATCTGAGTTTACAACTATTAGCCACTTCCTTACCAGTGTTCTACCAAGATTTTCATGAAATAATAGCGGGTATTAGACACTAAACAACACAGACTGAACCTAAGATGGACAAGCTTGATTTTCCTGAGTCTCCGTTACACCCAATCCATGCGCCGGAACTCGACGCTGCCGGTGTTTCACTGCGCATTAAACGCGACGATCTGCTCCATCCTACAATCCAGGGGAACAAGTGGCGCAAGCTTAAATACAACCTCGCAGCAATGGCACAAGAAAATAAATCGGCTTTACTGACATTTGCAGGGCCCTTTTCCAATCACCTCTATGCCACTGCCATGGCCTGTAAACAGTTTGGTATTCAGGGAAGCGCCATTATCCGCGGTCCGCAGCTGGATTTAAACAATCCGACAATCCGCTTCGCTAAAGCCTGCGGCATGACATTGCACCCAGTCTCTCGCCTGGAATATCGACAGCGCAATGAAACGGATTACCTGCGACAGTTACAAACGCGCTTTCCTGACGCTTTTATTATTCCCGAGGGCGGCAGCAACCAACACGCCCTTGGCGGATGCAAAGAATTGGCGCAGAGCCTGCCATCGAGTGATTATGTCTGCTGCGCTGTGGGCAGCGGCGGTACGCTGGCCGGTATGATTGACGGCCTGGACGACGAGTGTCAGTTACTTGGGGTTGCGGTATTGAAAGGTGCGCAGTATCTGCACGATGAAGTACTGAGATTAAACCCGCGCGCAGTAACGCGCTCTAACTGGCAGCTCTTACACGACTACCATGATGGCGGATACGGCAAATTCTCCGCGCCGCTGTGGCAATTTTGCCAACGCATGCGCCAGGAGCATGCCTTGCCCTTAGAGCCCATTTACACCGGTAAGCTGATGTTTGCCCTCTGGCAATTAATTACCCAAGGGTATTTTCCACGCGGAAGCCAGATTATTGCGATCCACAGTGGCGGATTACAAGGCTTAGATGGACTGCGCTACCGGCAGCTCATCTAAAATCGCAAAATATGTTAGAAACCCTACAGGCTCTGCTCCAGCTGAAGCAAAGGTGCACTGAAATAGTATCCCTGCGCGCCATCCACGCCCAGCTTGGTGATACATTCAAACTCTTCTTTGGTTTCGACACCTACGGCGTAAACCGGTACACCCAATTCTTTAGCCTGCGCAACAACCTGACGCACAACGCTGCGTCGCTTGGCTGAATGATGCACTTCGTGGATAAGCTCAAACGCCAGCTTAAGTGCCGCTACCTGGCCAAATCCGTGCAGCGTTTCAAGTTTTACTGACGCGTTCACATGATCCAACACAAACCGGCAACCTAATTCAGACAAAGTCGTGAGGACCTGCCTTGCATACTCTTCATGCTGATAAAAGTCCTGCAATGTCAGTTCAAACGCTATATCGCTTGCCCGGCCCGACGCTCTTACCTGCTCACGTAGCCAGTCGATGAACTCCACATTACTCCAATTGAGCACATGTAAGTTAACACTCACTGAAAAACCAGCGGGCTCTTTGGTCAGGGCATTGAGCGCATGACGCACCATGGTTTTATCCAGCAGCATCAGGTGTTCAGCCTGATGAATTTTATGAATAAATTGCCCGGCAGACATCAACCCCAAAGACCGATGACGAACCCGTAATAACGCCTCACTTTGGATCACATCCTGTTGCGCAAAGCCAAAAAGCGGCTGAAAGAACAACATAAACCGACCGGCTTTAATATCATCAATGATCTCGCTTTCAGCCCGGCGCAAGCTGGTGCTCAAGGTATGATTCAGCGGCATAATGTGGACATGCTGCCAAACATTACTCTGCGCTATGCTCAGTGCCGAACGCACCACCTGATATACCATGGCCTGATCGGCCCCCTTGGCATAAAAGCACACCCCACACTTAACCGTACTGCGTGACAGATCCGGGCGAAAAGACAACAAGGCCTGATAAACCACTTCATGGATCCGCCGTGCCAGCGCATCAACATCCACTTTATCAACCGGTGACAGTGTCATCACCAGCGCACCAGACGACAGGTACTTACATGAACAGCGTTCATATTTCGCAAAACATCGCGCCAGTGTTACGCTAAAATGGCTTTGCGGATCCAGCTCATCGGGCAGTGCCTGGCGCCACTTCAGCATCGCAAACACGGACACTTTGCGACTGGCTTCTGCCGCTAACGCTTTGGCCTGTGTATCAGGTGCTAAATCAGAGGTAATAGCCTGGTTTTGGGTCACAGTGCCATGTGTATGAGCCTGGTTTCTCATCCATCTAAACAGTAAATACCCAGCCACCAACATCAGCAAATTTATAAACACCACAACCGGTAGACAGTCTTGCAAAATGGGGACTGGTGAGAGCAACAACTCGGAGCCAGAAAACTGAAAAGGAACACTGTCTGTCATCCACAGCCAGACACTGGCTGTCTGGGCCTGATCAACAAACCCATAATGGTGTATCAGGGTGGTAAACTCACCTGAGCGTGCAACGCTAACCGACGCGCCAAGCTGCGTAAAATGGCTTTGCAACTCACCCGCTTGCTGCACTATTTGCGCCTGCGTAAATTGCCACAATGCGCCGTTGACCAACAGCCAGACAACCAAGCTTACCGCGCGCATACCCCACCCGGAAAAAACTTCATTACCTGACCTTACAAATCGACGCATGCCACTACACAAGCCTTGGAATCTTTCTCCAAGTTTTGTTCAAGTCCGGCTAAAACTCAAGTTGCGGACACAGATTCCTCAGCGGGCTAATAAACACAGACCGACCAGCGTTATGATGCACAGGCAATGAAGCTAATTTGAAGCCTGTAAAACAACTTGAACCAGCTGCCAGCGCTAACGAAGTAATTGTACATCACTGAAGACAACCTGAAATAAAGCGTGAGATTTGGGATATCTTTCTACTACTACAAACTTTTATTGATATTAAGTCGCCCAGGGAAGTGATGGCTTGGCTGTTGGTGAGTTGGCAGTTGATGGCGGTAAAAAAGCCAATCCACTTGCACTGGCTGATGAGCTTGCCAAGAAAGCTCGGCAATTTTTGACAGCCTTATTAAAGCTGAGCGGATCTTACCTGCATTTGTCAATTAGCGTGACAGATGGCTTCTCCTTTTTCCCATAAACTAAAAAAGCCGCTCAACAGCGGCTTTTTAGAGTACTTTGCAACACTAATACAGTTGTGTTTGCTTAGAACGGAATATCGTCATCAAAGTCGATAGGCGGTTCCATTGGGTTGCTGGCGCTGCCGCTTGCATTGCCACCGGTGTTACCACCTGCATTGCCTTGCTGAGGCGCGAAGCCACCTTGTGCAGGCGCATTATGCTGTGGTTGCTGACCACCCATAGACTGACCACCACCAAAGCCGCCGCCTTGCTGTTGGTTCTGCTGAGGCTGTTGTGCTTGCTGAGGCGCAAAACCGCCCTGTTGTTGTTGTCCATACTGAGACTGGCCACCCTGGTTGCCATAGTTAGACTGGTTAGACTGGCCATAGTTTTGACCACCCTGCTGTCCACCCTGGTACTGGCCGCCACCTTGTTCACCACGACCGCCCAGCATTTGCATCTGGCCACCCATGTCTACAACGATCTCTGTGGTATAACGCTCCTGTCCACCCTGATCTGTCCACTTACGTGTCTGCAAGCGACCTTCGATATAGACTTGTGATCCTTTACGCAGGTACTCGCCCGCTACTTCTGCCAGCTTCCCGAATAGCACTACACGGTGCCATTCAGTGCGCTCCTGCAACTGACCCGTGTTTTTATCTTTCCAACTGTCGGTCGTTGCAATACTGATGTTCGCTACGCCGTTTCCGTTAGGCATATAACGTACTTCAGGATCTTGGCCTAAATTACCAACCAAAATAACTTTGTTTACACCGCGTGCCATGGCACCCTCTCCTCACACTATTGCAAGCTAGCGCAAGCCCAGGGCTTGCTTTGCTTGGTTTAAATCAAATTCTTTATCGTTCACTTTCAAGTAGGTACGATTTTCTTCACTGACAACGGTCGCTTCGATCACCCCGGGTAATGCGACCAGTTGATCGGCCAATTCATCGGCTTTTTCTGGCTCATCAACCTCAGTCACAAAACTGAGAGTTTTACTTCGCACCGGGATTTGCATACGCCACGCAATAAATAGCCATATTACCCCAATTGCCGCAGCCGCAGCAAACACAGTTTGAGGATTAAAATGCTGGGCCAGGTAGCCGCCCATAACACCACCGGCAAATGCGCCAAAAAACTGCGAGGAGGAAAACACCCCCATCGCCGAACCCTTTTGGGTCGCGGGTGCGATACGCGATACCAAAGCGGGCATCGTGGCTTCCAAAAAATTAAACGCTATAAAATAGACTGTCATCGCCACCGCGATGCCGACCAGCGAATTTGCCGCCGGGATCAAAGCCAGGGTGCTCAGCACCAACAGGGCAATTGACGCCAGAAATACCTGCTTCTCTTTTTGTTTGCGAATGGCCACTATCATCAGTGGCGCCATCAGCACAAACGCGAGCAATAAGACGGGAATATACAACTGCCAGTGGTCCTGTGCTGCCAGACCATCTGCAATCAGCTGTCCCGGTAGCGCGACAAATAACGTCGTCAACGTTAAGTGTAGCAGCAACACGCCAAGATCCAGTCTTACCAGCTGTGGATGGCGCACCAGCTTACGAATGTCGGCCATGCTGGCAACCGTATCCCCTTTTGGTGCGCGGTTTACGGCACTCGGCACGATAAACATCACAATTCCGATCCCGAGTATCGCCAGTGCCGCCGTTAACCAGAAGATACCTGCAATGCCAAACGCCGCGGCAACCATTGGGCCCAGCAGCATGGCGAGCGCAAAACTCAGACCAATACACATGCCAATGACCGCCATCACTTTGGGTCTTTGCTCATCCCGACTCAGGTCGGAAGCCAGTGCCAGCAAAGCACTGGCAATGGCGCCCATGCCCTGCAGGGCGCGCCCAGCGGTGACCCAGTAAATCGACTCAGCCAGCGCCGCTATCACAGAGCCAACAGCAAACATAATTAAACCGGCAACAATAATGGGTTTGCGACCAAATTTATCAGACAACCAGCCCATGGGAATTTGCAGCAGTGCCTGTGTCAGCCCGTAAGCACCGATCGACAAACCAATCCACAATGGCGACACATCAGTGAGTGACTGGCCGTAAATTGCCAGCACCGGCATCAGCATAAACAGCCCGAGCATCCGAAAGGCAAAGACACTTGCCAGTGAAATGGCTGCACGTTTTTCTAAAGAGTTAAGTGATTGTTTCGACATGACACTTATTTGGCTAAGACAAAAACAGGCGCTAGTCTAGCAAAAAAGTAACCCGGTGTTGACGACCAGATCGGATTTTAGTGAGAAAAACCGGGGTTTAATCTAATCCATACTTGGCAAGGATCTGCTTTAGCCGCCCTGAATGTTGCAGCCGCTCAAACGCCGCCGCCAGGAGGCGCCTATCTTTTGCCGACACCGACTGTTTGCTGAGGGCGTAATAGACAGGCTCCCGATTGACCACCAGCGGGCTTACCGTGATCTGGGCAAAGTCGGGATTATGCTGCGACTGATACAGCACATTAAACTTTTCCTCTAAAAAACCGGCGATCCGTCCGTGTTTCAGTAGACTCAGTTTGCGCTGATTATCCGCCACATAAATAAAGCGTTGCGACTCGGCTTTGCTCTGTTCGCGTAACAGCATTTCATTAAATACATGACCATAGAATGCCCCTTTTTGAACGGCAACGGGCACCGGGAGTTTAAACAGGTCTGCCAGAGTTTGCATCGAATAAGGGCGCAGCTGATTCATCGCAAATACAATGGTTTCCATTCTTTGCGGACCAATAAAATAGGCAAACTGCTCCCGCTCGGGCGTGCGAGTGACGCTGAGCACCATATCAATCTCACCGTCAGCCAGCATTTTCAGAGCGCGTGCCCAGGGCACATTAATAAACTGGTAATCGCAACCGGCTTCATCGAGCAGGGCTCTGGCGAAGTCTACATCCAGACCATGCCATTTCAGGGTACTGTCTAAACGGGATTGCGCCGCGTAGTTTTCAAACCGCACAACCAACTCACACCCTGCTACCAGAGGCGTGAACAGCGCACATATCAGAGCAAACCAGTGCAAATGTGATCCCCGGTTTCAAGGTTTCTCGTAAGTTTAGCCAAGATAGCTTAATTTTACAGACAGGATAGGGTACTCTTGGAGTCTGAGAAAAACACTGTAAGTTTGTACAGCAAATAAGGCCACCATGGATAAAATAGAAGTTAGAGGTGCACGCACGCACAACCTCAAAGACATCTCTCTGACAATACCGCGCGACAAGCTCATTGTGATCACCGGTCTGTCGGGGTCGGGGAAATCATCGCTGGCATTCGATACCTTATATGCCGAAGGACAGCGCCGCTATGTCGAATCGCTCTCGGCGTATGCCAGACAATTCCTGTCGCTAATGGAAAAGCCTGACGTTGATCACATTGAAGGGCTCTCGCCAGCGATTTCCATTGAGCAGAAGTCGACTTCTCACAATCCGCGCTCAACGGTCGGGACCATTACCGAGATTTATGATTATCTGCGCTTATTGTTTGCCCGTGTTGGTGAGCCGCGCTGTCCGACGCACGATTTACCCCTCAAGGCACAAACCATCAGTCAGATGGTGGATACGGTACTGGCCCATCCCGAAGGCAGCAAGCTGATGCTGCTGGCCCCGGTGGTGAAAAACCGCAAAGGGGAGCACGTTAAGCTTCTGGAACAGCTCGCCAGCCAGGGCTTTATTCGTGCCCGTATTGATGGTGAGGTATGCGATTTATCCGATCCGCCCACGCTGGAATTACACAAAAAGCACACGATTGAAGTGGTCGTTGACCGGTTTAAAGTAAAAGAAGGTTTGGAACAAAGACTGGCCGAGTCTTTTGAAACCGCGCTGGAACTGGCCGATGGCATCGCTGTGGTGGCCGCCATGGACGACAGTTTAGACGAAGAACTGGTGTTCTCTGCCAACTTTGCCTGCCCGACCTGTGGCTATGCCATGACTGAACTGGAACCCCGGCTGTTCTCTTTCAACAACCCCGCCGGTGCCTGTCAGAGTTGTGACGGCCTGGGCGTACGGCAATTCTTTGACCCCAGCCGGGTTGTGCAAAATCCGGAGCTAAGCCTGTCCGGTGGCGCTATTAAGGGCTGGGACAAACGGAGTTTTTATTATTATCAGATGCTCAGCTCGGTGGCCGAGCATTATGACTTTGATTTAGAAGTACCGTTTAAGGACCTGCCAGGCGATGCACAAAAGGTCGTCCTGGAAGGCTCGGGGCGCACCAAAATTGCCTTCAATTATCGCAATGATCGCGGCGATCTGATCACCCGAAATCATGAGTTCGAAGGCGTACTGAACAACATGAACCGCCGCTATCGTGAAACCGAGTCGGCCTCAGTCCGCGAAGAACTGGCTAAGTATCAAACCAGCCAGGCGTGTCCAAAATGTGCTGGTTCCCGGCTCAGAGAAGAAGCCCGCCATGTATTCATTGGCGCGACTAACCTGCCGGCTGTCACTACTATGAGTATCGGCGAAGCCTGTGACTTTTTCGGTGCGCTTACGCTCAGTGGCCAAAAGGCCAAGATCGCAGAAAAAGTATTGAAAGAGATCCGCGATCGTCTGTCTTTTTTGATCAATGTTGGCCTTAATTACCTGTCACTGGAACGCAGTGCCGATACCCTTTCCGGTGGTGAAGCGCAAAGGATCCGGCTGGCCAGCCAGATTGGTGCCGGCCTGGTTGGGGTGATGTATGTACTGGACGAGCCTTCTATTGGTCTGCATCAAAGAGACAATGATCGCCTGCTCAGCACCTTAACGCATCTGCGCGATCTCGGTAATACTGTGATTGTGGTTGAACATGATGAAGATGCCATCCGCGCCGCGGACCACATTATTGATATTGGCCCGGGTGCCGGCGTGCATGGTGGTTATGTGGTCGCTGAAGGCAGCCGCGACGACATTATGGCCAACCCAGAGTCACTGACCGGTCAGTATCTCAGTGGCAAACAAGCCATTGCTATCCCAGCACAACGCCACCAGCCGGGTGAGCACTGGCTGGCTTTGCATGGCGCAAGCGGGAACAACCTTAAAGATGTCAACCTGAAGATCCCATTTGGCCTGATGACCTGTGTGACCGGCGTCTCTGGCTCTGGTAAGTCAACCTTGATCAACGACACCCTGTTCAAGCTGGCACACCGAGAGCTGAACGGGGCAACCGTTGCTGAGCCATCACCTTATCAATCCATTGAAGGCCTGGAGCACTTCGACAAAGTGATCGACATAGATCAAAGCCCGATCGGTCGCACGCCGCGCTCTAACCCGGCCACTTATACCGGGATCTTTACAGCGATCCGGGAATTATTTGCTGGTACTCAGGAAGCACGCTCGCGGGGTTACAAAGTTGGCCGCTTTAGCTTCAATGTCAAAGGCGGTCGCTGTGAAGCCTGTCAGGGCGACGGGGTGATCAAGGTCGAAATGCACTTCCTGCCTGATGTCTATGTGCCCTGCGATGTGTGTACCGGTAAGCGCTATAACCGGGAAACCTTAGAAGTCCTGTACAAAGGCAAAAACATCCACGAAGTATTGGAAATGACTGTAGAAGATGCCCGCGAGTTCTTTGATAAGATCCCGGCCATTAAGCGCAAGCTCCAAACCCTGATGGACGTGGGCCTGTCGTACATTCGACTGGGCCAGGCAGCCACCACCTTGTCAGGGGGTGAAGCGCAACGGGTTAAACTTGCCCGCGAGCTGTCCAAGCGAGACACAGGGAAAACTCTGTATATTCTGGATGAGCCCACCACAGGACTGCACTTCCATGATATTCAACAGCTTCTGGTGGTACTGCACCGCCTGCGTGACCATGGCAATACGGTGGTGGTGATAGAGCACAACCTGGATGTCATCAAAACCGCTGACTGGATAGTCGATCTGGGTCCGGAAGGCGGCGCTGGCGGAGGCCAGATCCTGATCGCAGGCACACCGGAAGAGGTTGCTGAGTGTGCAGCGTCTCACACTGGCCGATACCTCAAGCCTATGCTATAACGGAGCAAGCAAAAAGGGGGAGCCACTCCCCCACTCTCTAAAAAGTCAGGGAACGGAATAATAATAATGAAACTGACAATACCCGGAGCAATGCAAAGCGCGTTAGCTCCCCTCGTTGCGGTGCAAAAAAAATGGCTGGCATTTTGGCAGGTACTCAATGTCGCACAGCGCTGTTATTGCTCTGCGACCATACTGTGTCTGCTTGGCATTTTTAATGAGATGCCAGAAGACAGCCCCCTTTATCTCGGCGCATCATTACTGGCACTGATAGCCATGACCCGGGAATTCTGGCCCAGATTTATTCATCTTTGGGAAAGCTTGCCCGGCAAGGCCGTGATCTTATTGTTTTATGCATTCATTGCCAACTATGCGCTGGCTCAGGCGGCTGGCATGGTCAATGACATCACCGGGGTTAATGCCGATCATCTGCCCTATTCCCATAACTTTAGCATGTTGCTGTCCGTGCCGACCTGGTTTGTCACTACCAGCATTTTGTTACTGATAGTGCTGCAGCTCATCCAGCCAGCCTATTTGTTTGTACTGATGCTGTTGAGACCCTTTGGCTTACACAAATGGTGGCACAGCCCGGATTACCAGTATCCTGTCACCACGGGCTTGGTGCGCTTTTTCTTTGGCTTGTTTTTGCTCTATCAAATGGCGGTGTTTATATCCTCAACCGGTATGTCACGGGGCGTGAATAGCTTTTTGCAGCATATCTTCGAAGGCTTCACCGGTCAGTCAATTAAGGTCAATGTTACGGTGCCAGAGGAATCTCAGAATGTCATCGCGCGCGCGAATGTTGACGCCATTGCAGGTTCAGGGCTTGATGATGTGACACAAGCAAAACTGGCAGAAAAACAAGCTGAGCTTGATGAAATCAAGGTGCAGCTATCCACATTTGAAAAAAATGCCGACAACTACGAGCGCCACCTGCAAAACGTACTCACTTATTTCATCTACGAGTATGAATCGGACAGTCGCTCGCGTTGTGAAATAACGCCGGGTACCCGGATCATCGAGTTAAACGACTACGAACTGTTAGAGATCACTAAGATTGATGACGAGCCGACCCGCTACGAATTTGTTGTTAAACCCTGTATTTCGGCGGCTATTGGACATCAGTTTCGTACCAAGTAAAGCGCCAACGTTATAACGCATACTGTGCGAGTGCCGCTTTTTCCTCGTCACTCAGTGGCTGTGCGGCTTTTCCCGCAAAGTCATAACGCACCATCACAGTACGGCCCTCAGCGCAGCATTCACCGTGCTGCCAGGCCTGCTGTAAGATCACAAAGGAGCTGTTGCCGATTTTTTCAATGGCTGTTTTAACCTCAACCGCTTGTCCGTAAAACAGCTCGCCTTTAAAGGTCACCTCCACTTTGGCCACAATCAGCTTCCATTGATGTGGATTAAGATCCGGTGTAAAAATTTTGAAAATAGGCGTGCGCGCCGCTTCAAACCATACCGGGAGTGCGGTATTGTTGATGTGTCCGAGGACATCCGTTTCACTGAAACGCGGCATAAGAGTTTCTGACAACATAATAATTCTAACCAATTTTGGATATCAACATGACTGATTTTATTCGCATTTATGAAAATGCACTGAGTCCTGAGTTTTGCCAGCAGTTTATTCAGACCTTTGATAACAGCCCTCACCTGGCTCAGGGGACTACCTCAGGTGGTATCGACCTCAGTAAGAAAGTCAGTCAGGATTTGTATTTAAATCAATACCCGGATTATGCGCAGCAATTAACACACATTCAACAAACTACGTCAAAATACCTGTTCGATTATATTGAAGAGCACTTTTTTATGATGATTGGGGCCTTCGGACTGAGTGTCTATCACCCCAAAACCGGTCAGCCAGTTAACTTAACCGTTGATAACTTTGAAGAAGTGGGCAAGCCTCAGTTACCGATTTTAACTCAGCAATTGTTCCGCTTAGGCTCTATTCAGGCGCAGCGCTATCCAACCAATGAAGGCGGATACCCGTACTGGCACAGTGAAGTTTACCCGCAATTGCAGCACAACGAAGCGCTGCACCGGGTACTGTTGTTTATGTTTTATCTCAACGATGTCGAGGAAGGCGGGGAAACCGAGTTTCATTATCAGGATAAACGTATCAAGCCAAAACAAGGCTCTATGGTTATTGCACCGGCCTACTTTACACACACGCACCGGGGCAACATGCCTCGCTCTAATGACAAGTATATCCTCACATCCTGGGTGTTATTTAATCGGGCAGAGCAATTGTATGGTGCCCCGCCTCAGCAAGCCACCAGCTAACGACGACGGCGAATAAAGTCCTGCCAGTCGAGCAACAGGGCTTCGAAGTCTTCGAAGCCGCAACCTGCGCTCAGGCCATGCTCTTCCAGAGCAAGCGCATCATCGCTGTAAGCCGACAACGCATCTGTTTGCTCATGGTATAAGTCATGGGCTTCAAACAGGGCTTCCTGGTGTGACACAATCAGGCGCACCTCGCGTCCTTCCAGACAAAACTCATCCCGGGTCGCTTTGATCTCCTTTAGCCGTGCCAGTAATCCCGGCAATGCCGCATGCTCAAGTTCATCATTCAACCAACGCCCCACCAGCTCATGTTCAGCTGACATTTTGACGCGAAACCCACTGATAGGATCGCGAATAAACTGATACTCCATAGTCACTTCAAGTTCATTTAATACAACCCTGTAAGTATACCTGAACCACACGCCACTGCATTGTTAAGTAGAGATAAACCCGTATAATAGTTTATTGCATTACCAGATCCCCCGTCGCAACCAACGAGTAAGCCGTGACTTTCATTGATATTCTGTTTCCACTGATTTTCGTCGTCACCTGTGGTTTTGTGGCTGCGCGGATCCGTTTTATCTCTGGCGCACAGCTAGACGGGATCCGGGTCTACATTTTTAATCTCGCCGTTCCCGTACTGCTTTTTTTAAGTATGTTTCGTGCCGATCTGTCGCAGGTTGCATCAGCCTCTTTGCTGCTGGCCTTTTATCTACCGGTAGTGGTGCTGTACCTACTGGTACTCGTCTTGCTACGGGTTCGCTTTAATCTCAGCATGAGCGATGCGGCACTTAGCGCACTGAATAGCACTTACTCAAATACCGTAGTGGTGGGTCTGCCAGTTATTCTGGCCGCGCTCGGCGAGCAAGCTGCGGCCATGGTGTTTATGATCATTCCGCTGCACAGTGCCGTGTTGTTTTCACTTACCTTTGTACTGGCTCGAAAAGCAAATGGTGGCCTTGAATGGCTCAAACCGCTGTTTCTAAACCCGGTTGTACTCAGCATCAGCCTCGGGCTCGTTGCCAATCTGATGTCTTTGAGCCTGCCGGCACTATTGTTATCAGGCATGGAGTGGTTTGCCCAGCCCGCGATTGCGGGTGCATTGTTTGTATTGGGTGCCAGTCTGGTTCAGTACGGATTTCGGCCGGTGTGGTACCCGGCACTAATGCTCAGCGTCGTCAAACTACTGCTCCTGCCTTTGTGTGTTTACCTGACAGCAACCCTGCTGGCGCTTGAGCCGCTGCAACGCCAGGTCGTCACCCTGATGAGTGCAGCGCCATTGGGGGTTAATGCCTATCTCGTCGCACGCCAGCTAGGCGTGCAACAGGCTATCAGCGCGGGCAGCGTAGTATTATCCACACTGCTGAGTGTCGTCTCGCTAAGCCTGTGGCTGGCTATTCTATCAATCTGAGGAGCGGTACTTGGCCGCATCAATGATAGACCACAAGTGCACGAGCGCAGCCAAAACCCCTGGCACTATCAACCACCAAAGTGCATATCCGCCAACACAGATGACTGCGAAGATAAGTGCAGCAAGTAAACGTCCCTGCACTAACTGGCCTAAGCCTGGAAAAAAGACATTACATATTGCGGCAATTACATTGCCTCCAGAACCCTGTCCTGCCATAAAGACCTCTCTTAGTTAATTTGCTGCTGCGCATATAGCTAGTGACGCGCAGTCAATTCAATCGTATGATTTATCTGTAACATATTTTGTGCCAAAATTATAAGTTCATAAAAATCAATACAATATAAAAATAACGCGACTTTCCCTGCGACTAACATAGCTTAATTGACTAACTTTTAGTGAATTAAGTCACTAAGCCAGGAAGCGGATTGTCGCACGCATTCAATGGGAACTTGTCATGCTAAACCATATCACTCAGCCACTCAGCCGACTGGTCGAGCGCTATTTACCCGACCCTTATGTGTTTGTCTGTCTGCTGACCCTGCTGGTGCTCACCCTTACCAGCGTGTTTACACCAACCTCACCACTCGAGGCTATCACCATCTGGGGACAAGGGTTCTGGAACCTGCTGCAATTTGCCATGCAGATGCTCTTAATCTTAGTCTGTGGCTATATGTTAGCCAGTACACGCCCCTGTATTGTGGCGTTGAATAAACTGGCAACCCTGGCGCGCACACCCGCTCAGGCGATCATGCTGGTCACTCTGGTTGCGATGCTGGCCAGCTGGCTGAACTGGGGATTTGGCCTGGTGGTAGGTGCTTTATTTGCCAAAGCACTCGCTCGCCAGATTGCGGTGGATTATCGCCTGCTGGTTGCCAGCGCCTATTCGGGCTTTATTGTCTGGCATGGCGGACTGGCCGGGTCTGTGCCCCTGACCATTGCCACCCCGGGACATTTTGCTGAAGCTCAGATAGGTGTTCTGAACACCAGCCAGACCCTGTTTGCCCCTTTTAACCTGCTTATTTTGGGGGCGCTCCTGGTGATCATGCCCCTGCTTAACCGCTTTATGCTGCCTCCCGCCCAGTCGCAGGTGGTGGTTGACCCGACCAAACTGGCGCACTCAGAGCCGCACAATCGTCCTGCAACGCTGACTCCGGCAGAGCAACTTGAGCACAGTACGTTGCTTGGCACCGCCGTGGGCCTGCTCGGATGCGGCTATCTGCTTTATTATTTTGTGGCAGCCAACGGCACACTCAATCTCAATAGCGTCATCGCGCTGTTTCTGTTTTTGGCTATCCTGTTACACCGCACGCCTGCCAATGTCTTGCATAGTCTCCAGGAGGCGATTAAAGGAGGGGCTGGTATTGCTATCCAGTTTCCCTTTTATGCCGGGATCATGGCCGTGATGGTCAAAACCGGACTGGCGCAGCAGATCTCCAGTGGCTTTGTCGAGATAAGTAGCAGCACCACACTGCCATTGTGGAGCTTTCTCAGCGCTGGTCTGGTTAATATTTTTGTTCCCTCTGGCGGTGGGCAATGGGCTGTGCAAGCACCGATTGTGATCCCGGCGGCCCAGGAGCTGGGCGCCGACATTGCGCGTGTTGCGATGGCTGTGGCCTGGGGAGACGCCTGGACCAATCTTATTCAACCCTTCTGGGCACTGCCGGTGCTGGCGATTGCTGGTTTAAAAGCAAAAGATATCATGGGGTTTTGCCTGCTGCAGTTGCTCGTCAGCGGCGTTGTGATTGCACTGTTGCTAACTCTGGCTTAGACCTGCAAACAGGCCGGTCAGTGCACTGACCGGCCGAAGGCTAGTTTGATAGCACCTTGATGGGTAAGCTCAGCAACACGCTGTCGGCGTCTGCGAAATGCCACATGACGACAATTAAACCCGCGCAAACACCAACATAAAGTGCCGTTGAGACAATCTGTCCATAGCGGTCCAGCGGGATCAGGTGCGCCTGATGACGGCCACGCCACTCCAGTAAAATGTCTATCGTGCCTATTACCAGGAAAAACACCAGTAACATCAGACCAAAGGTATAACTGATCAGCACACCCAGCAGGATCCCCGCCAGACAGATCAGTAAACCAACCCAGGAGCGCATGGAAAAGCTGATGCTCTTAAGTACGTGTCCCCCATCCAGGGGTAAAATCGGCAGCATATTAAACAGGTTAAGCAAGGCGCTTAGCACTGCCACGCCTGCAAATATTTCCAGCCCGGTAGCATAATACAAGGCCACCGCTGCCACAGAGGCCAGCAAGCCAAAAGCCGGTCCCATCAGGGAAATAATGACATTCTGCCAGCGCGTTGTGAGTTTGTCTTCACTCACTGCTAAGCCACCAACAAATGGAATAAGATAAATCCCTTTGGTTTTTAATCCGAAGTAACGCATTGCCCGGATATGGCCATATTCATGGATCACCAGACATGCCAGCAACATGACGGCAAACTGCCAGGAAAACAACCAGGCATACCCGGCCAGTGACGCGCCAGCCAGTGCCGCTTTCACCACATTAGCACTTTTCAGCAACTTGAAGCCCAAAGCGGCAAGCCCAAACCAGCTGCCCTTGTTATCATTGTGCGCAGCCGGCACTTCGAGCCATTGCCAGGGCTCTTCGTTTACGGCGACGGCTAATAACCCTTCCGGAAGCCGACTGGGGTCCAGCCGGAGCTGCTGTCCGGCGACCGTCACTGCAACCTGTTGTGCCTCTATGGGTTCATGTGCCAGCATCTGCTGGTCCTGATAAACCTGAAGGATCTCCTGGCGGTTCACTAACACAGACACCTGATGGCCTGCTAAAGGAAATTCAATGCGGGTCATACTGACTCGTTGTTAACTATACAGTGTGCCCATTATACGCACTTTTTATCAGCAAGTACCTAGCCTGCAATTCGTGTCTGAGGTGATTATTTTACCCTGTCACCTCACTGTTATGTGCGTTATACATCCCATGTACTAGAATTGAAAATAGGTTCCGTACTAAGGATAGCGTTATGCAGCATCAGGCTAAACACATTCTCGTGGTTGACGACTCTCAAGCCATTCTGGTAGTGATGAAAGCCATACTGGCAGAGCTGGAAGTTGACTACGTTACCACCGTTGCCAGTGCGCCCCAGGCGCTGGAGCTGGTCAGGCAAACTCCTTTGCAATATGATGCGGTTTTTACTGACCTCAATATGCCAGACATGGATGGCATGGAGCTGATCCGCAAGCTGGGAGAGCTGCGTTACCCCGGCGGGATCATTATTATTTCTGAGATGGAAGCCCGGGTCATGGACCTGGCCGCGAACCTGGCAAGGCAACACAACACCCACTTGATCGGCAACATCGCCAAGCCAGTGCAACTGAATGATGTCGACCGCCTGCTGAAAAAACTCGACAGCTTTATTGGTAACGAGGACACAGAAGAGCCTTGTGTCACGGAAGATCAATTGCTGTATGCCATCAGTAACAGTGAGATCACCCCCTTTTATCAGCCCAAAGTACATCGCGGCAGTAAAAAGATCAAAAGTGTTGAGGTGCTTGCCCGCATTGTTTCGCACCAGCATGGCGAAACCCTGTTACCACATCGCTTTATCGGGGTGGCCCAGGATCTTGACTTGATCAACCTGGTGACCTTCCAGCTGTTTGAGAAAGCCACCAAAGAGTTTCAAAAACTCAGGGCTGAGCTCAACTACCCGTTTAAGCTTGCGTTTAACCTGTCGCCTGTGCAACTCAATGACAGCGGCTGCCCCGACAAACTGGCACTGATCCTCGAACTCAATCGCCTGGAGCCCAAAGAAGTGATCATAGAGATCACCGAAAACCAGCCGATTGTCAGCAGCTTACAACTGGAAACCATCAACAGGCTAAGATTACGGGGGTTCGATTTATCGCTGGATGACTTTGGTACCGGGTTTACCAACCTACAGCAACTGAAAAACCTGCCCTTTACTGAGATCAAACTGGATCGCTCACTGATCACTTATATAGAGTCTGATCGCTTTTCTCAGGTGCTGGTCGATAGCCTGATTGATATCGCGCAAAACCAACAAATGGATATTGTCGCCGAAGGCATTGAGCGCATCGAAGAATTGCAATATTTGGAGAAATACAAGTACAGCTTACTAATGCAAGGTTACCTGATCAGCCGGCCCAAAGCCCTGCCCGAGTTTATTCGCTGGATCCATTCATGGCAGAGAATGATCAACTCAAACCCATAAGGGGCTCTGAGGTTAGTCTCACGCTTGGGTGAGAAGCACAAAGTCTATGTTATAGTATACGTCTAATTTACCCACAATAGGCGCAAACTATGAAGTTAAGATCGGCTGCTTTGTTGCTGTTGTCTGCCCTGAGCACCTCACTCAGTGCCGCTCCAATAAACAAGCAAGATATTCAGTTTATTGGCCCACTGGGCCAGGCCAGCACAATTAAGCCCTATAATACCGCACATCAACAAACCATCATTGCTAATCTGATCCCAAGTTTATCCGGTACAGAAAAAACCGTGTCTATGCTGGGTGTTGATGCCAAATGGCAGCCTCTGTCGCAGCTAAACGCCCTGACTATGGGCGGACTACAGGCGATGAAAATGGAGTTCTCAGTCAGCCGCTTCGTTCAGGGCGAACTGGTGCTGGATGGCATAGAAAAGGCACATATTTTCGTCAATGGTGAACGCCATTCTGACAAAATGACCTCAACACTGAATTTACCCACGGGCGATCACCAGATCATCATTGTTGCTGAACAAGTTGCCGACTGGAAAAAAGTCGCGGTGGCGTTTAATGGTAAGACCGACCACGACCGCCTGCTATTTACTGGTAAATCTACCCGCGCTTTATCTGCCAAGCAGTTATTTGATGCACCGGTGATCAGTGCGGTTTCTTACTCTCCTGATGCGCAGCACTATGTCGTCACGCAGAAACATTACCAGCCAAACCGAGGTAATCAGGCGCTAACCAGTACCACGCTTTACAATGAAGATGACAAGGTGATTTTCACCCTTGATGGTGTTAACGCAGCTTCACTGGCCTGGCGCGAGGATGGGGAGCAGCTGGTATACAGTCAGCACGGCCAGCTCGAAACACTGGATCTTGCTAACCTCAGGTCTCGGGTTATCGCCGAAGATTTGGCAGGAGCAAGTGACTTTGCCTACTTTAACGATACCAGCCTGATATTTAGCTGGTCTAAATCTCCTGCAGAAAACACCTCTTTGGTAAAACACTACCAGGGCCTTGAGGATCGCTGGTCATACGCACGGACCAACACACAAGTCTATCTGCTGGATATCAAAACCGGGCTGATCCAGGCGCTTACCGAAGGAAAGCAAAGCCATACGCTCGAAGACCATGATGCCAAAAACAACCGTATACTTACCAGCCGCACGGTGCAAGATTATGCCGCGCCGCCTCACATGCTCACAGAGCTGGTTGAGTTTAACCTGACACAAGGCTCGCACACCGTCATTGGCCAGTATCGCACCTTCAAGGAAGCAAAATATGGCGCTAAGGGCGTATATGTAGTGGCAGGGCCAGAGTTTAAAAATGGCCTTGGCAGAGCCGTTGATAAAGACAAGTTATCAAACAACTATGACGGTCAGTTATATTGGTTAGATAGCCAAGGCGCAAACGCTAAAGCGCTGAGCAAGCAGTTTAACCCTGCTATTGGCAGTATCGATGTGCTCAGTAACGGAGATGTGATAGCCAAAGTGAAAGAGGAAGATCGTCAGCCGCTGTATCTCTATGATGTGAGCAAAGATCGTTACACGCGTTTGGACGCGGATCTGGATGTGGTTGAGCACTTCAGCATTGCCGATAATCGTAAACCTAACCTGTTAGTGGCAGGCACCCAAGCCTCTGCACCACAGCAACTCAAGCAGGTCAATATCAGTAAAAACCGCGCTCGCACTGTGTGGGATTCAACGCCGCTTGCATATGCCAACAGTGAGATTGCGAAGCTCGAGGAGTTTAACTTTACCAACAGTCAAGGCACTGAAATTAAGGGTCGTGTATATCTGCCTCACAATCTGGATAAATCTAAACAGTATCCGGCATTGATCTACTACTACGGCGGTACGTCTCCGGTTTCAAGAGCCTTTACGGGACGTTATCCGTTTAACCTGTGGGCGGCAAATGGCTATGTTGTTTATGTATTGCAACCCACAGGTGCAACCGGGTTTGGACAGGATTTCTCAGCTCAGCATGTCAATGCCTGGGGCGAGCAAACGGCCGAAGACATTATCTCCGGGACTAAAGCGTTTCTGACCGAATACCCGTTTGTCGATAAAGAACGTCTTGGTAACCTGGGAGCATCCTACGGCGGGTTTATGACCATGCTACTGACAACTAAAACAGACTTGTTCAGTGCCTCTATTTCTCACGCCGGTATCTCTAATATTACCTCGTACTGGGGACAGGGTTGGTGGGGCTACCTATATTCAGGTGAAGCTTCAAAGCACAGCTTCCCCTGGAATAACCCCAAGCTATACTCTCAACACAGCCCGGTATTCCATGCTGATAAGGTCACCACCCCACTGCTACTGTTACATGGCGATGCCGATGTCAATGTCCCGGTTGGGGAAAGTCATACCATGTATACGGCGCTGAAACTGCTGGGTAAGGACGTTGAGCTGATTGAAATCAAAGGCGCAGATCATCAAATATTTGCCCGTGATCGACGCTTTCAGTGGTGGGATACTATGCTCGCCTACTTTGATAAGCACTTAAAAGATCAACCACAGTGGTGGCAACACCTGTATGGTCGGTAAGGTTACAGGCAGCACTTAGGTGCTGCCTTTTTTATAAAAAGCCATTCAACTGTATGATATTTCAAAATAGTCACATTTTTATTCAACCACCAGTCTCATACTAAAGTTTTATTTGAATTATTTTTTATTTGAAAATAATCAACTTACCCTTCTCAGCCCAGTTTTCTCAGTGCTAATATATAAGTGATTTATTGATAAAGTTACGGTGCTATGAACATTAACGTGCTTCTGGTGGAAGATGACGACTTACTGGCAAAAAGGATCGCAAACCATTTTGCTGATACTGAATTTCAGCTCACGCTGGATAACACCGGTGCACAAGCATTGCAGCTCGTTCGTAACAAGATGAATGAGGGTACTCCTTTCGATATGGCCATCGTAGATGTTGTGTTACCCGCAACGGATGGTCTCAATCTAGTCAAAGAACTCAACACACTCACCGATATTGGTGTGATCATGCTCTCCAGCCGAGATACCCAAGCAGATCGGATTGCCGGTCTGGCGCAAGGTGCCGACGATTATGTCTGTAAACCCGTTGATCTACTTGAACTGGAATTACGCATGCGAGCCCTCTACAAGCGTATAGCCGGTACTAAAGGCGAAGATGAATCCGAAGAGTTTATCGAATATGCAGATTTTAAACTACACCCGGATAACCGCACACTCATCAATCCACATGGCGACGAAGCCAGGCTTACAGAAGCCGAGCACAAAGTGCTAATCTGCCTCATAGCAAACGCAGGTAAAGCGACCTCCCGGGCCAAAATTTCGGAAGAAATCGGCCAACCGGACTGGAGCCCCAGCGACAGGACTGTTGATGTGCTGATAGGCAGACTGCGTAAAAAGCTTGGGGACGAAAAAGAGCAAAAACGCATCGTCACTGTCCGTGGCAAAGGCTACATGCTATCAACCTGACCGAGTGCTTAGCTGTAAGTCAGCTGACCCAATAACCGCTCGAACGCCCGATAACTCAACGCTTCTTTCAGATCTGGTACTGTTATATCCGAACGGTGAGCCAGATCAGCGATTGTTCTGGCGACCTTGATAATTCGGTGATAGGAACGCGGAGAAAGGTTGAGTTTCTCAGTTGCTCTGGCGAGCAGTTGCGCGACTTGTGGGGTAAGCACACAATAAGTTTCTATTTCTCGGGTGGTTAATCTGGCATTCGCTTTACCTTGACGGTTTAGGGCAACTGCAAAGGCTGCCTCAACGCGGTTGCGGATCTCCTCACTGGTTACTTGCTGTCTGGATGATTGTAATTCCTGTGTACTTAACTTGGGCAACTCGATCTGTAAATCAATCCTGTCGACAAAAGGACCAGATATTTTACTTAAATATCTCAGTACCTGATCGGGCGAGGCCCGTTTATCAGTATGACAGCCTGTAGGACTCGGGTTCAGTGCCGCAATAAGCTGAAAGCAAGCAGGAAAATCAACTTGCTGCGCGGCGCGAGAAATAGTCACCAGACCCGTCTCCATCGGCTCTCTCAGTGAGTCTAAAACCTTACGCTCGTATTCGGGTAATTCATCTAAGAACAACACACCATTGTGTGCAAGGGAGATCTCACCAGGTCTGGGATTGGATGATCCCCCCACCAATGCAACAGCTGAACAGGTGTGATGGGGCGCCCTGAATGGCCTGCTACGCCAGGTATCGAGACCCAGCTGCTTTCCAGTCAACGAGTACACAGCAGCGGTCTGCAGCGCCTGCTCGATGCTCATCTTTGGCATAATCCCTGGCATTCGCTGCGCCAGCATCGACTTGCCTGTACCGGGAGGACCAAGAAACAAAATATTATGACCACCGGCCGCTGCAATTTCGAGTGCTCGCTTAGCCATTGGCTGACCTTTTACGTCACTCATATCCAACAAAGGGTGAGTAGACAAATCTGAAGGCTGCGCGTTAACACAGTCCATCAAAGGTAATGATGCCTGCCCACTTAAGTCTAACCACAAGGCATGCAACGTATTTGCCGCGATGCATTGCTGATACTCAACCAGCTGAGCCATGCCTGCGTTTTGTTCGGGAATATAACATCTATGCAGCTCATTTTTAGCGGCCATGACCACCGGAATAATCGCGGTAACGCCCCTAATCTCGCCATTGAGCGCAAGCTCTCCATAAAATTCACACCCCTGTGTTGCCTGCTCATTAAGCTGGCCCGACGCCACCAAAATACCAACGGCAATTGCCAGGTCATAACGCCCACCCTGCTTTGGCAGATCCGCCGGGGCAAGGTTCACCGTAATGCGTTGCTCAGGAAATACAAAACGGGAATTGTGCAGCGCGGAGCGCACTCGCTCTTTAGATTCTTTCACTGATGTTTCCGGCAAGCCCACGATGTTGAAGCTTGGTAGCCCATTGCTCAGGTGCACTTCTACCGTTACGACGGGAGATTCAATGCCAACCTGGGCACGTGTGAGTATTCTTGCTAATGACATTCCTTGTCCTTTGATTAGTCTTTGTAATTAAAAACATGCAGTACAATATGCCAGCGCATAGCCGCCAGACGGGCGAGCAGAGTCGTGGCCATTGCCAGCAACATGACGACTTCCGTCGATAAATTAAAGTCGATTAACTGAGTATAAACGATCCCACCCAAAATACAGGTGATGGCGTACAGTTCTCCCTTGAGCAAGAGCGGGATTTCTCTCGCCAGTACGTCTCTGATCACGCCACCAAAACAGCCCGTCAAAACGCCCATAATCACAGCGGTTGTGTCTGGCATACCAATATTCAAAGCTTTTTGAACCCCCATTACGGCAAAAAACGCCAGCCCGAATGCATCCGCTATTTGCAGGTATTGAGTTGGGATCTGCTTTTGCCTGTTAAGTGCCCAGATACTCACCGCAACGGCAGAGAAAATAGCGATAAAGTAGCTTGAATCATGCAGCCAGAAAACGGGCACATCGAGGATCACATCTCGTATAGTCCCTCCTCCAATACCCGTGACCGTTGCGAGCACCACGACACCAAAGCCGTCCATATGCTTACTATAGGCAATCAAAGTACCCGATATGGCAAATACCATGACACCCAATAAATCAAACCAGTGATAAAGTTCAGACATTGTTTTAACGTTATTTCATTAGATGTTTGGATACTAGCTCAGTTTTGGCTAATAAAATAGTAGTGCAAAGTACAATGACAGCGCGCAACGCGAGTACATTTACTTTGCGCAAGGGCGATGAGAAACCGAAGCAACGCTTCGCAGTTCGAAGAGGTGAGCGCAAGGACGCGCGATGGGACCCAGCTTCATCGGCCGGGGCCGACCTTTGGCTATTTCGTTTCACTACTGAGTTCGGCATGGGCGGGGCTGGCCTTCCACGGGGCTGGCCTTCCAGTCAGGTGGTTCCAAAACGCCACACTATTATTAGATTTTTTTACACATAGCAAAAAACCCGCTGCATTGCTGCAACGGGTTTGACGTACATGGAAGTACTAATGTCGATGATATTCATGGATGAATGTCCTTCATCGACCTACTTATAAGGCCCTGGCGATGTCCTACTTTCACATGGGAAACCCCACACTATCATCGGCGCTATTTCGTTTCACTACTGAGTTCGGCATGGGGTCAGGTGGTTCCAAAATGCTATTTTCACCAGGAAAATCTGTATGCAAGACGTTTATCAACATCTCACTAAAATCTGGAAAAGCGTATTAAATTCTTTCGTCTACTTTATTTCTTAACTTCTAACAAACAAAACCACTTTGGCGTTGTATGGTTAAGCCTCACGGGTAATTAGTACGAGTTAGCTTAATGGCTCACACCACTTCCACATCTCGCCTATCAACGTTGTAGTCTTCAACGGCCCTTTAGTGGACTCTAAGTCCAAGTGAGAACTCATCTCGAGGCTCGCTTCCCGCTTAGATGCTTTCAGCGGTTATCGATTCCGAACGTAGCTACCGGGCAATGCCATTGGCATGACAACCCGAACACCAGCGGTTCGTCCAC